>JBBEBA010000078.1:28763-74267 GCA_040882575.1 Gemmatimonadota bacterium | reverse complement strand
TCTCCTCCATGATGAGGCCGACCGGGTTCGTGTAGACGTAGCCGCCGCGCTCCTGCCAGTTGCCCGCAGCGTCCATGATCTGGTCGGTGGGGTTCCGGATCAGGGCCTGGCGCCAGGCGCCGTTGAAGCTCGGTCCGATGAAGCCGACTTCCGTGCGGCTGACGACGTTGGCCTCCGCCTCGAACTTGCCGTCGAACATTGAATGGCGGATGTTCGCGCGCGCCGTGATCTCCTCGTTCTCGGAGCGCTCGAAGATGCCCTGCGCGTCCTCGTACGTGAGCGAGGCCGTATAGTTCGTGCTCGGCGCGCCGCCCGACATGGTCAGGTTGTGACGCATGCTGATCGGGCTGCGCAGCAGCTCGTCGCGCCAGTCCGTCGTGTAGCCGAAGTCCGTGTAGCAGTCGTTGATCAGCGTCTCCGTGCAGGCGGCGACGGTGCCGTCGGCGAGGAGGGCGCGGTAGTCGGCTGCGGTCAGGAAGTCCGGCGAGTTGTACAGGGTCGACTGGCTGATGTAGCCGTCGTAGCGAAGCGTCGGCGTGCCGCCCTCATGGCGCTTCGTCGTGATCAGGATCACGCCGCCGGAGCCGCGCGTGCCGTAAATGGCGGCCGCGGAACCGTCCTTCAGGACACTGACCGACTGGATGTCCTCGGCCGCAACCGTTTCCAGGCCGCCGGGAATGCCGTCGATAAGGATCAGCGGGTTATTGCTGCCCTGAACGCTGGTGATGCCGCGGATGTTGATCTCGCTGCCGGCGCGGGGGTTGCCGCTCGGCATCTGCACCGACAGGCCGGCGACCTTGCCCGCCAGCATCTCGGCCGCGTCGCGCGCCGGACCCTCGACGAACTCGTCCTCGCTCACGGTCTCGATGGCGCCCGTGATGTTCTCGGCGCGCTGCGTGCCGTAGCCGATGACGACGATCTCATCGAGGCCGATCGCGCGGGACTGAAGCTGGAAGTTGACGACGGCTGTGCCGCCGGCCGTGACGTTGACCGCCAGCTGTACGGGGCTGTACCCGAGGTACTCTGCCTGCACGGTGTGCGTGCCCGCAGGCACGTTCGTGATCGTGTAGCGCCCGCTCGTGCCGGTAACGCCGGACAGCTGCGTGCCGGTGACGGTAACGGCCACGCCGGACAGCGGCTCACCGTCGCCGGACTGGACCATGCCCGTGATCTGACCGGTAGCCTGCGCCTGCAGCGACAGGGGAACCAGCAGAGCCAGGAGGAGGGCGCAACATATTGTCTTTGCTCTCATGTCAGAAACTCCGTGGTGCGTGAACAGCGACTGGCCTACCGGCCGGTGAAATCGAGCAAGGGCGACGATACCGCAGATTCTGGTGGCGACGGGGCACGGAACAGCGGCCCCGCGTTGTGCGCAGGGCAACGGGGAATATTATATCCGCGATGGGCGTGGCGCAAGGGAGAAGCGTCGTCTGAAAGCTGCATGTTCCGGTGCTGACCCTTTCCGGTCCCTGTCCGCCGGGGTAGTCGCCGGCGGTCGATCTGGGCATTCAGTAAGGAACGCGTCGCTGCTGCGTAGTGTGACAGTGGTCGATCCGCCCTGAAACGCTTATGGGAGGGAACCCTCCGGAAACGGGACGAGAGATGCGAAACTGTCTGCAGACGACGAATCGGGTCATGCGCGCCCTGCTGCTGACCGGGCTGCTCGGCACCTGGGGCACTCGTGCGTCCGAGGCGCAGCAGGCGGAGCGCGTGCGGGCGGGGACGGTCGAGCGGATCCAGGTATACGGGCCCGGTCTGGCCGGCAACCTGTCCGGGGATTCCGCGACGCGTCACGTGACGGTCTACCTGCCGCCTGCCTACGGAGAAGACCCGCTCCGCCGCTTCCCGGTGGTCTACCTGCTGCACGGGTACACGGATGACGACCTGCACTGGATGGGATTCGAGCAGCACTTCGTGAATGTGCCGGCGGCGGCGGACGCGGCGCACGCGAGCGGCGGCGCTCGCGAGCTGATCGTGGTCATGCCCAACGCGTACACACGCTTTCAGGGCAGCATGTACGCGAACTCCGTGACGACCGGCAACTGGGAGGATTTCGTCGCGCGTGACCTGGTCTCGTACATCGACGCGCACTACCGAACGATCCCGCAGCGCGACAGCCGCGGGCTGGCCGGCCATTCCATGGGCGGCTACGGCGCGGTCCGGATCGGCATGAGGAACACCGACACGTTCGGCAGCGTGTACGCGATGAGCCCGTGCTGCATGCCGGCGCGCACGGCGAGCCCGGCCGCGGTCGAAGCCATGGCGCGCGCGGAGGCGGTGACCGACATGGCGCAGTTCGCGCGCGCCGACTTCGGTACCCGCGCGCTCTTTGCGTCAGCCGCGGCCTGGGCGCCGAATCCGGAGAACCCGCCGTTCTTCCTGGACCTGCCGACGAAAGGCGGCGAACCGCAGCCCGACGTGCTGGCGCGCATGGCGGCCAACGCGCCGCTCGCGATGGTCGACCAGCACATTGCACATCTTCGCGGTCTGCGCGGCCTCGCCCTCGACAGCGGCGACGACGACGGCGCGATCACCGAGGCGACGAGGGAGCTGCATCGCATCCTCGAGAAGTACAATGTTGCGCACGAGTTCGAGATCTATCCCGGCGACCACCTGAGCGGCGTCATGGAACGCGTCGAGAAGAACGTGCTGCCCTTCTTCTCCCGCACGCTGTCCTTCGCCCCGGCCGCGCCCCGGGTTGCAGGGGACACCATCACGACTGCATCGGGCCTGCGCTACGTGTTCCTGCAACGCGGTGCGGGCGAGCGGCCACAGCCTGGCGATCGCATGGTGATCCACGGCATCGGCCGGCTCGTGGATGGCACCGAATTCTGGAACACGCGAACGGAGGGCCGGCCGTACCGGTATCGCTTCCTGACCGACCGCGTCATCCGCGGCTTCGAGGAAGGCATGCGCCATGTGCGCGTCGGCGATCGGGTGGAGATCACGATGTCGCCGGAGCTGGGGTACGGGGAGCGGGGGAATCGGGACATACCACCGCACGCCACGCTGATTTTTGATTATGAGATTCTGTCGATCGAGCGGGAATGAACGACGGGACAAGGGCAGGTTTACGTTTACGGCGAGAGGGCGAGGCCCATGCGCACGTTTACGGGGATGAGTACGAGCAGGGACAGGTAGCTGTCGAGCAACGTGCTCCTGCCCGTGGCCATTCACGTAAACGTGCGCATGGGCCTCACCCGCTATCCGTAAACGTAAACGTGCCCCCGTCAGTGCCCCTCCGTCCCTCGCAGGAGCCGGGCAGTCTTGCGGCGGTCATCGTCACCCTGCTAATCTGCCGGCAGGATTGTATACAATCATGACATTCCACCTTCCCGACATTCAGCGAGGTGTTCCCCGATGGCTTCGCCCATTACGCGTCGTGACGCATTGCGGCAGCTCGGCATAGCCGGCGCCGGTCTGATGTTCGCCGGCACGATCCGCGGACAGAGCTCCGCCCCGATCATGGTTGCCGGCATGCCCGTGGAGATCGAAGTCTGGTCCCTGAGCCCGGGGACGGTGCGTCTGACCGTGCGGCCGCTGGTGAACGGTGAGCTGCAGGCGGTTTCGACGACGGGCGCTCTGGCGGAGGACCGGCCGGGCACGCTGATGGCGCGCGGTCCTGATTCGACCGCGGTGCAGCGGGTGACTGCCGGCGACCTGGTGGTCCGGTACAGCGAAGGCCCGCCGACGCTGCACGTGGAGACATCGCAGGGGGCCGTGGTACAGACACTGGTGCTGTCCGCGATGAATCCGGGGATGTCGTTCCTGCTGGGCGACGGTCCGCTGCTGGGCTTCGGCGAGGGCGGCTCGCAGTTCGATCGGCGGGGTGCCGTGGACAACATGCGGAACGGTCAGGGCGCACGGAGCGAGGGTGCGGGGCCGTACAGTCTGTCGACACACGGCACGCGCGCGCCGGTGCAGTGGCTGATCGCGACGCAGAACGGGTGGGCGATGTTCATACACCAGCCGTACGGCGCGTTCGACCTGACGGGCGAGCGTGGCACGTTCACCCCCGCGGAAGGTACGCCGCTGCCACTGGACGTGTTCGTGATCAGCTCGAACGATCCGAAGGCGATCATGGGCGAGTGGGCGAAGATCACGGGTCTGCCGGAGATGCCGGCGCTCTGGACGTTCGGCTACGTGCAGTCGTCGCGCACGCTCGCGGGGCCGGAGGAGATCCTCGGCATCGCGCGCACGTTCCGCGATAAGGAGCTGCCGTGCGACACGCTGGTGTATCTCGGGACGGACTTCGCGCCGTCGGGCTGGAACACGCGCAACGGCGAGTTCACGTGGCACGAGGGTAACTTCCCCGACCCGAAGGCGATGATCGACGAGCTGCACGCGCTCAACTTCAAGGTCGTAGTGCACATCGTCATCGAAGGTCGGACGCTGACCGGCTCGGTCCACGACGCGTGCACGGCGGAGCCCCTGCCGTCGGGTCGGACGGAGGACAACCGGTGGCCGCCGGACCGCCAGGTAGCGTGCTACTGGCCGGTGCACAAGCAGGTGATGGACGTGGGCGTGGACGGCTGGTGGCCGGACCAGGGCGACGGCTTCGATGGTCCGTCACGGTTCAACCGTCACCGCATGTACTGGGAAGGCACGCAGCTGTACCGGCCGAACGTGCGGCCGTTCGCGCTGCACCGGAATGCTTCGCCGGGCATTCAGCGGTTCGGCGGGTTCATCTGGACCGGCGATCCGCGCGCGTTCTGGGTAACTCTCCAGAACCACGTGCCGGTGGGCATCAACACCGGCCTGTCGGGCTTCCCGTACTGGGGCAGCGACATCGGCGGCTTCAATCCGACGGAGGAGTACACGGCGGAGCTGCACACGCGCTGGTTCCAGTTCGGCGCATTCTGCCCGAGCTTCCGCGCGCACGGCCGCAACTGGCACCTGAAGCTGCCGTGGGGCTGGGGCGGCGGACCGCAGGGCGAAGGCGGCCCGTTCGAGGCGGGCGACTGGCGCGCCGATCCGGCGGATCTGCGCCGGCCGGAGATCGAGCAGATCCAGAAGAAGTTCCTGGAAGTCCGCTATCGCCTCATGCCATACCTGTACACGGCAGTGCGCGAGGCGCACGAGACGGGGCTGCCGATCATCCGTGCACTGTGGCTTCACTACCCCGAGGACCGTGTCGCCAGCGCGCGCGGCGACGAGTACCTCTACGGCCGCGATATCCTGGTCGCACCGGTGGTCGAGCAGGGCGCCACGAACCGGCGGCTGTACCTGCCCCGGGGCGGCTGGTACGACTTCTGGACGGAGGAGCGCGTCGAGGGCGGTCGCGAGATCGACCGCGCGGTGGACCTGTCGATCATGCCGCTGTACGTGCGCGCTGGCGCAGTGCTGCCGATCGGGCCGGTGAAGCAGTACGTCGAGGAGCAGGTGAACGCGCCGCTCAGCCTGGTCGTGTTCCCCGGCGCGAGCGACACGTCGCACCTGTACGAGGACGACGGCATCAGCTTCGACCACAGGAACGGTGAGTTCATGCGGCTGTCGCTGGCGTGGGATGATGCGGGCCGACGCCTGACGATCGAGCTCGAGCCGGGCTCGCGCATGCTGCCGCCCGCACCGCGCCCGCTCGAGGTGCGGCTGGCGGGTCAGGCAAGTGGACGGGTCGTGTCGTTCGATGGGAGTCCACTGACGGTTCAGCTCTAGTTGCATGGGGAGCGGGGGAGCGAGGGGAGCGGGGGAGCGGGGGAGCGGGCCACGCGCGTGGGGGGTAGGGAGAGGGGAAGGACTGCTCGGTGCGGAAATGCGGAAGACGCGAAGGTTACGGGGTTTCGCCAGCTACGGGGAAGCCGCATGGGTTGATGTTGTAACTGAGGGCGGCGTTGTAGTTCCGGTGCTCGCCAGGCACGAACACGATAGTGTCGGTCTGGCGGGTGTGCGTGTCGAGCAACCCGACAAACGGGACGATGACCATCCTGGCGCGGACCAGCACATCGTAGCGCATTCCCGGCTCCAGCCCATCGATCTCGAACTCTCCGGACAGGTCGGTGATGGCCGTTCTGATCTTGCGCAGCGCGTCCGGTTCTCCATCCAGCTCCTCGAGCCTGACGAGGACCGAATCGATGGGACCGTTGCCGCAAAATGTCTCTTCGACAAAACCTGTGAGGCTGGCGGACTCGCTGTCGTACTGAACTTCGCAGTAGACGCTGCTTGCCTTGAACGTACAGGATTCGTAGGGCACTGCGCGGGTCAGGATGCCGCCCAGGAATCCGAGTGAATTCGTGAGGTTGGACGCTTCCGCGGGGACCAGATCCTGCGGGGAATGGCCCGCGCCGGCTGGCCATGCGGCGGTAGAGCCGACGACCGACACGTCCCGGTTCGCGGCGATCGGCTCACCGCATCCCTGCCGGGGAATGATCTCGGGGTGGAACAACTCGATCTGATGGTCTTCGCCATCCGGACCGGGGGGCAGAAAGGTACTCATCGAGACGCCTGGCCCGCATCGGTCCCAGAATTCCGTGGTCACCGTGAGAAACGCGACGTGCTTCAAGCCGGTCACGCGGAGAAAGTCCCGATCCTGCGGTCTCGTTGTCGTCTTCAGCAGGAATGCCACCTCGAATTCGTCGGGAACCTCCACGAGCCCCTCCGCCGGTGGTCCTCCGTTCCGCGTAGCGGTGAAGCGGTAGGTAGCTCCCGGCTCGATCCTCTCCGTCGTCCAGAAGTTGTGGACATACGCGCCCTCGGAGCCCAGCTCGGGATTGTGGTGACTGGAGAACCTGAAGACGGAGTCCCGCATTTCGATGATCCGGCCGGTACCGAGCTCTTCGAGTGTGACCACGGCCGAGAACGAGTCGGATGGCGAGGTCACCAGCAGCGGGCGGATAGGCATGACGCGGATCCACTGGGTATCCGCAGCGGCGTCGAGGTAGCCGAAGACCGAGAATTGCAGATGGCTCGGCGCCAGCGGCTCGAAGCTCTCGTCGCAGGCGCTGACGACGACCGCGGCGCAGACGGCAGTCACGAGCCCTCGCGACCTCCGGCGGAAAACCTCCATCCGTATGGCCTCTACTCCACTGGAGATCACCCCGCACAGCGACGCGGCGCACAGCCATCGCCGCCGAGAGCCACCGCTCCTCATGCAGGGCGATCGGCCGCGGCGGTGGCCGGGTGCGTCTGTGCGGGCGGACCTCCCGGCGCGGTCGCGGCCTCCAGGCGTGTGGCGCGGTAACCGCCGCGTCGCCGGTCGATGAGATACATCGTGCCGAAAACGGCGACGAGAATCAGCGACAGCGGCGCGAAGCGTCTGAACGCGATCTGGCCGCCGTGCGCTTCGGCGGGGAGCAGGATCGCGCGGGCCTCATCCACGAGGGGCTGCTCGGCGGCGAGCCGGCTCTTCACGATGGCGCGCAGCGCGTTCGCCGTCGCGTCGCCTTCGATCTCTCCCGTAGCGCGATAGGCGCCGAGCGCCGCGCTCGTCGTGGCGAGTGCTTCGGAGACCGCGACCTGCGGCACATCAGCGGAGCCGACGTGCAGTGGAAAGCGCGCCGCGACGCCATTCAGGAGCGCGACGGTCTCCGTCGGGTCCAGCACCTCGACCAGGTAGCGGTCGGCAATGTTGCCCATGACCGGCACACCAATGGCGCCGGCGGAGCCGAGGCCGATGCCGGCGGTCAGCACGATGCCGAGCGACCCCGTTCTCGGCATGCGTTCGCTGACGGAGCCGACCATGGTCGGGAAGAAGAAGGCGGGCCCCATCGCGTAGACGGTGGCGGCGCCGAGGGCAGTCCAGATTCCGCTCGCATGACTGAGCAGGAAGAGGCCGAGCCCCATCGCCGCCGAAGCGAGCACGAGCATGCCATTCGGTGCGAAGCGCTTCACGAACTGACCGGCCGACATGCGGAGCAGCATCATGAGACCGCTGATCCAGACGAGCACGAGGATGCCGTGGATGCCTGCCGCCTGGAGCACGGACGGTACCCAGCGCATGGAGGCGAGCTCCATGCAGGAGCCGATGCCCATCATGACGAGCATCAGCATGAAGAGCGGCCGTGTCAGCGTGTAGCGGAACATTTCGCGTATGGGCAGCCCGGCCTGCGCGTTCTCGGTCTTCGGAAATTTCTGGGGCAGCACGAGCGCGCCGTAGGCGAGGATCGGCAGGTAGATCACCGCGAGCTGGAATGGCCAGTAGCGGAACGTGCCGCCATAGTTCGCGAGCAGGAAACCGGTGATGCCGCCGAACATGATGCCAATGGGGAAGAACGCGTGGTACAGATTCAGCCGCGTCGTCTTCTCCTCCGGATACAGTGCGACCACGAGCGGGTCGCCAGCGGTAACCATCATGCCGTTGCCGACGGACAGCGTTGCAGCGCCGCCGAGCAGCATCCAGAACGCCGCGTCGCCGGCGCCGACGAAGATTGCCGAGAGCATGACGGTCAGGCCGGTCAGGTGTGCCGCAAAGCCAAGGCGAAAGCCGTTCTTCAGCCCGTACGTTTCGAGCAGCGAGCCGAGCACCACGAGCGAGATGGCGGTGCCCCAGATGGCTGCGCCGGTGATGAGTCCGACCTGGTAGTTGGTGAGGATGAACTGCTCCTTCAGCTGCAGCACGACGTTGCTGATGAGCCCGAAGGATGCGCCGGACGGAACTAGCGTCAGACAGATGGCGGCGAACAGTTTCCTGCGATCGATGGCGTTCGAATCTTCCCGCGGCACTGGCCCTCCTGTTGTGGGATGCGCATATATACGTCAACCCTGCACGAACCGGAAGATGAACGAGACACTCCTGCGCTTTCTGAAGACGGGCAGCACTGCCCCGGAGCCGGCACCGTGGGGTACGCGCGAGCGGCTGTCCGGTCCCGGTCTGACCGAGACGCAGCGCCTCATCCTGGTGCGCGTCGTAACGCCACCAGGCGGCGGACACGCGTTTCACACGCATCCGGAGATGGAAGAGATCATATACGTGATCTCGGGGCGTGCGGAGCAGTGGGTCGACCGGGCATCGCGCATGCTCGAACCTGGCGACACGGCACACGTTCCTGCGGGCGTAGTGCACGCCACGTACAACACCGGCGGTGAGCCGCTCATCTTCCTCGCCATGCTGTCGCCTGCGACGAGCACCGGTCCGGGCACGATCGACGTGTCGGCGGCGGAGCCGTGGCTCTCGCTGCGGCCGCGCGCGCGGTGACGCAGCGCACCGTGCTGCTGCTCGGCGCACGCGGGCGGACCGGCGAAGCGCTCTCGTGGGTACGCGAGCTGATTGCGGGGCGCGGTCACGCAGTATTGCAGCTGGAGCTGGAAGATGATCGCGTGAACGACATCGCCGCACTGCACGCTGGCGGGCAGTTCCATGGCGTGCTCGCCATAGGGGACGCCGCCGACGGCGCGACGGCCGCACGCGTGCTGCGAGAACTGCCGATCGGCGTGCCGAAACTCCTGCTTTCGCCGCTGGCCGCCGGCAACGTCGGTGTGCACGTGGGTCTCAGGGACGTCACAATGATGCAGCCCGTCGTGGACACGGCGACGCTGAACCGCATCTCGCGGCGCGTCCTGGCCAACGCGGTGGGCGCGGTCTGCGGCATGGTCGAGCAGGACCCGCCTGTTGACGAGGGGACAGCGCCGTGGGTGGCGGCCACCATGTTCGGTGTGACGACGCCGTGCGTCACAGCAGTGAGGGAGCGGCTCGAAGCGGCCGGCTACGATGTGCTCGTGTTCCATGCAACGGGGACGGGCGGCCGTGCGATGGAGGGTCTGATCGACGATGGCTGGTTCGCGGGAGTCGTGGACGTGACGACCACGGAATGGGCCGATGAGGTCGTGGGCGGCATGCGGTCCGCGGGTCCGGACCGGCTCGGTGCAGCGGGTCGCAGAGGACTGCCGCAGGTCGTCTCCCTGGGCGCGCTCGACATCGTCAACTTCGCGGCGGCAGACACGGTGCCGCTGCAATGGCGGGACCGCACGCTTTACAGGCACAATCCGAACGCGACGCTGATGCGCACGACCGCGGCCGAGTGCACGGAGATCGGACGGCGCATCGCCGAGCGTCTGAACGCCGCCACCGGCCCCACCGTGCTGATGATCCCGCTGCGCGGTCTGAGCATGATCGACTGCGAAGGCGGCCCGTTCCACGATCCCGCTGCGGACCGTGCGCTGTTCGATGCAGTGCGCCGGCACGCAGGTCCCGGCGTCACCCTGGTCGAGCTCGACTTCCACATCAACGATCCGGCGTTCGCCGAGGCCGTGGCTTCGCGCTTCCTCCAGCTCATGAAGGACTGATCACGCATGCCGTTCATCGGATACCACGAATGCGTCCGCCGCCTCAACGCCCAGACGCGGGAAGGGCACGCGATCATCGGCGTGGGTGCGGGTACCGGCATATCGGCGAAGTTCGCCGAGCGCGGCGGCGCCGACATCATCATCATCTACAGCTCGGGCAGGTTCCGCATGGCGGGCCGTGCGAGCACGTCCGGGCGCATGCCGTTCGGCGACGCGAATGCGATCGTCGTGGACATGGCGCGCGAGGTGCTGCCGGTCGTACGCGACACTCCGGTGCTGGCAGGCGTGTGCGGTACCGACCCGTTCCGCATGATGCGGGTGTTCCTGCCGGAGCTGAAACGCATGGGCTTCGACGGCGTGCAGAACTTCCCCACGGTCGGTCTGTACGAGGGGTCGTTCCGTCAGACGCTCGAAGAATCGGAGATGGGTCTCGAGCGGGAGGTGGCGCTCATCGCGCAGGCGCACGCGCTCGAGATGCTGACCTGCCCGTACGTCTTCGATGAGGAATCGGCGATCCGCTTCACGCAGGCGGGCGCGGACGTCATCGTGCCGCACCTGTCCACGACGGTCGGCGGCAGCACAGGCATCCGCGAGAGCGCCGTGGTTTCGCTGGACGAGGCGGTGGATCGCGTGCAGGCCATGCACGACGCCGCAAAGAGCGTGAACCCGGACGTGATCGTGCTGTGCCACGGCGGCCCCATTGCGACGCCTGCCGACGCCGCGTACGTGCTGGAACGCACGCACGGCGTCGCCGGCTTCTTCGGTGCGTCGAGCATCGAGCGTCTCGCGACGGAGACGGCGATCGAGACACAGGCCCGGCGGTTCAAGGCGCTGCGACTACCGGCGCGGTAGGGTTTTTTCACGCAGAGGCGCGGAGACGCAGAGAGCTGCCTCGCGGCACCCTCCCGATCACGTGCGCGGGCGCCCTCTTCGTCCGCGATGTAGTTTGTAAACAACAGCAGGGACGATGCGAGTGCCGCCGGCTTTCGCCCAACACGACAATGCCTCCGCGACTCTGCGTCTCTGCGTGATGGCTGTTCCACCCTCCCCCTCTCCCCTCCGTCCGTCTCAGCGGGGGCGGGACACCGGTGCGTCTGAAGCCGGCAACCACGTCGCCAGCGAATCCATCGTCGGGCGGAAGCGCGGATCGGCGGCGAGGTTGGTGTGCTCGCCTGGGTCCGCGTCGTGGTCATACAGCTCCTCGTCGCCGGTGGCGTAGCGTATGTAGCGCCAGCGGTCGGAACGCACGGCGTGACTGCCGCGCGCCAGCGTCGATACCACGGCGCGGCCGGTCTGCAGGCCCGGGTCGTGCAGCTGCGCTACGAGGCTCCGTCCCTCGAGACCGGGCGGCGCTGGAATGCCCGTGAGCTCACTCAGCGTGGGAAAGATATCGATGAGACTGACGGGCGCGGTGGCACGTCGTCCGGACCCCTCCATGCCGGGAGCGGCGATGATGAACGGCACCCGCGCCGATTCCTCCCAGAGCGTGAACTTCTCCCACGTCTGCTTCTCACCGAGATGGAAGCCGTGGTCGCTCCAGAGCACGACGATGGTGTTGTCGGCATGGGGACTCGCGGCGAGGGCGTCGAGCAGTCGGCCGACCTGAGCGTCCGTGAAGGTGACGCTCGCCTGGTAGGCCTGCACTGCTTCTTCCCAGAGATCGTTCTGCACGAGCCACTGGTGCCAGCGCCGGCGCTCGGCGCCCGTACGCAGCCCCTCAGGCGGCAGGTCCTCGAGGTCGTCGGGCGGAACGATGGGAAGCGCAATGTCGGATGTCGGGTACCGGGCGAACCAGGAGGCAGGCACGAACCACGGTATGTGCGGCCGGTAGATGCCGACGCCGATGAAGAAAGGCCCGTCGCCGGTGCGGCCGAGCTGCTCGATGGCCCAGTCCACGACCTTGTGGTCGGCCATCGCGGAGTCCGGCACCTCGAGCGGACCGAAATCGAAATACCACGCCGGCACCCGCCTGTCGGAGCCACCGGCAGCGACGGGCGACCAGATCTGCGCACCGTTCTCGTTCAGCGTTGCCGCTACCGGCCGCACTTCGTCGGGCATCGCCTTTTCCAGCGACGGGAAATACGAGTCCCACGCGCGTGCGTCGTTCTGGTTGCGGCCGTACTCGACGTCGATCCACGAGAGCGCGTGGAAGATCTTGCCGCCGCCGACCGTCCTGTAGCCGGCGTTGCGGAACTGCTCCGGCAGCGTGACGACGTCACTCAGCGCGGGATCCGATCGCCAGTGGTGGTGGATCAGGCCATACACGCCCGTCGTCGCCGGCATCATCCCGGTAAGCACACTATGGCGCGATGGCGTGCACGACATCGCCGGTGCGTACGCGCGCGTGAACGAGACGCCCCGATCCGCGAGTCGGTCGAGGTTCGGCGTCTGTATGCCGTCGCGGCCGCCCAGATGACCGACCCAGTCGTTCAGGTCGTCCACGGCAATGAAGAGCACGTTCGGTCGGCTCGCTGCCTCAACGGCGACGTCACCGCGGCCCGCGCAGCCGCCGCACAGCAGGCCCGCGAGTGTGCTCGCAACGGCTGTCCATGCGCCGATCGCGCGCACGACCGTCAGTTCCCCACGCGCAGAATGCCGCGCATCGTGATCCAGTGTCCCGGGAAAGTGCAGACGAACGGATAGTCACCCGGCTCTGTCGGCGCGGTGAAAGTGAGGGTGACGGACTCACGCGGACCGACCATGCGGGACGCCGCAACGACGGGCAGAGCTGGTGGAATGTAGTCCGCGTCTGCGGCGGCCGGCTGCGTGAGGAACGCGTTCAGTGATGCGCCGGCTTCGTCAACGCTCGACCCGCGCTCGAGGATGACGACGTTGTGCAGCATGTCATCCGTGTTGTCGAACGCGATGGCGACCCGCTGGCCTGGCTGGACCGTGATCAGGCTGCGATCGTACCGGTTCTGCCCGAGCACCGCGGCGAGCGCGATCGTCACGTCCGGCTGCTCACCCGGACCGCTGCGCCGGGAAGCATCTGCGGCCACACCATTCTCGCCCGCGACCGGGTTGTAGAACCGCAGGAACTGCTGTGCAAAGGGAAGCCCCGGCGTGAAATCACGCCGTCTGCCGCCCTCCCACTCCGCTTCGACGCGGTACTTCCACCCGCCCGCGAGCGGTGCACTGAAGTCCGCACCCGCGATGAAGAGCGAGTCCGCCTCACCGATGATGCCACCCTGACCCCGGGCGTGGCTGACCTGGACGGCGAGCACGTTGCGGCCCGCGCGGAGCGCACCGCGCGGCACGATGTACTTCCGCACGCCGCCGGGGCCATCCTGGGTCGCTCCGATGCGCACGCCGTTCAGATATGTGACGTCGGTGCCGCGCAGCGCGGGCATGCTGAGCAGCGCGGAGTCGAGGCTCGCGGTCTCCGGCACCTCGAACTGATGGCGCAGCCAGACGACGCCGGTAAAGCTGCCGAGCGGCGTCTCGCTCCACGGTGCGGGAACGCGCAGCTCGTCCCAGTCCGCGTCGTTCAGTGCCGGCCCCGACAGATTCACGGCGTCGCCGAGATCGCCGCGGAATGCGCGTCCTGCAATGCGCGCGAACTCGAGTGCGCCCACCTCCTCCGCGTACGCGCCGAGGAAGCCTTCGTGATGTCGTCGTGCAGCGACGAAGAGGGCGGTCGGCAGCCATTCGTCGTCGAGAATCGATGTATCCCTGCCGAGCTCGTACAGCGCGCGTCCGACATCGCCAGCGGCCGGTTGATCAGCGAGCGCGAGGAATGCGTGCCGCCGCACGCCGGCGTCGGCATCGGAAAGCGTGCCTGCGTCGAGCACCGCCCGGAACGTAGCGGGCGTCGGCGGCAGTGCGCGGACGGCATTCTGGCGCACACCGGCGGCCGGATGCCGCAACGCGCGACGCACCACGGTCTCCGCCCCGGTGTTGCCGCCGTCGAGCGCGCCGAGGCCGTGGAGCGTCCATATCGCGTGCACGGCCGGCGCATTGAGTCCGATCTCGTCGACGCCGGTGTCGGCGATGATGTCGTAGAGCGCGGCCGCTACATCGAGACTGCCGCGCTGCACCAGCAGGCGCTGCGCCGTCGTGCGCCAGAACATGTTCGAGTGACGCAGCGCGGCGACCAGCTCGTCCGGTCGATCGAAGGACAGCGAGAGCGGCGCAGCATCCGCTGCGGCTTCGTCGGCGCCGGTCCATACCAGCCGGTAGACGCGGCCGTTCTCCCGGTCGCGGAACGGCGTGATGTAGGAATTGCCCTTGCCGGTCTCCCAGCGCATGCCGCCCGGCGGACGCGGCCACGGCGTGTTGTGCTGCTTGATGAAGGAGTACCAGTCGAGGATCCAGACGGCGCCGTCGGGGCCGACGCGCGCGTCGATCGGCGACGCCCACTCGTCGCGGCTCGCCATGATGTTCCAGCCATCGACCTCCCGGAAACCGGAGCCGTCCACTTCGAGCACCGCACGATGAATCAGATTGCCCGTGGGCTCGCCGACGAAGGCGATTCGGTTCCAGTACTCGCGCGGGAAGCTGCGTGCGGTATATAGGTTGTGCCCCGAGCCGGCCGTGAAGCCGCCCTGCGAGTCCACCTGTCGCGTGTTCGCCGCGATCGGATGCAGCGCGTAGTGGCCATCGATCTTCTTCCGGCCTTCGGCGTCGAGACTGCCCGCATCCACGTAGTAGCGCTCGGGGATGGCGACGAACACGCTGTGCTCGTTGTTCGCCGTGGATCCGAACACGTCGAAGTTCTCGGAAAATCCGAGGCCGAACGTGTTGTTCGTGAAGCTCGCGACGAACTCGAGCTTCGAGCCGTCCGGCCTGAACCGGTACACGCCCGCGCCGAAGCGCAGGTCCTCGCCGCCAACGCGGCCCTCGAACCCGGAGTAGCCCACGGCGCCCCATATCCAGTTGTCCGGGCCGTACTGCAGGTTGGACGGACCGGCATGCGTGTCGCGCGTGCCCCAGCCCGTCATGACGGTCCGGCGCACATCTGCAACATCGTCGCCATTCGTGTCGGCGAGGAATATGAAGTCCGGCGCCTGCGCGACGATCACGCCGCCATCCACGAGGACGAGCGCGGTCGGGATGCTCAGCCGGTCCGCGAAGGTCGTGCTGCGGTCCGCGCGCCCGTCGCCATCCGTATCCTCGAGGATGCTGAGCACGTCGTTGCCCTGCCCGTCCGGCTGCTTGTCGTTCGGGTAGTCGACGGTCTCGAGCACCCACAGCCTGCCGCGCTCGTCCCACGCCATCGCGATCGGATTGATGATGTCGGGCTCCGCGGCGAAGAGCCGCAGCTCGAAGCCCGGCGGCACCTGCCAGTGGAGCAGCGACGCCTCGGGTGCGAGCGGCACCTGCTTCTTCTGCGCCCCGGGCGGCGGCACGTATCCCGGGATCAGCATGGTCGGCGAATCGTCAGAGTACACGATCGGAGGCACGGGGTTCGCCTGAATGCGCGCGAGTACAGCGTCTCCTGCCGTCCACGCCACCGCGTTGGCGACCAGACGCTGAAACATCGGCTGATCCCACGTCCGCGCGTCGTGCCCGTACGCCGTGTAGAAGACGCGACCGTCGCCGTGCGTCCTGACCCAGGTCCAGGGCTCGGCGCCCGTCGAGTCCACTCGCTCCATCAGCACGATCCTGTCCGGATTGTGCTGATGGTGCACATAGGTCTCGTCCCACGTCGCGAACGGCTCGATGCCGCGCATGACTGGATGGTCGGCGACCAGAACATCGGCCGTGAACGTGCCCGTCCCGTGCGACAGGAAGCGGGAGCCTACGAGGCTGCCATAGGCATCCGAGTTCTTGAACGCGCCGCCTCCGGCATGGATCGCTACGAGCCCGCCGCCGTCCCGCACGAAGTCAAGGACCGCCGATTCCTGCGCGGGCGTGATGGCGGCGTGGTTCGTGTAGACCATCAGCACGTTATAGGGCGCGAGCGTTTCCGGTGCCAGGTCACCGGCATCCTCGGTGTAGTCCATGCGCACGCCGTCCGCGGCGAGGGAGCGGGCGAGGAGCGGTGCCAGCTCCGAAGAATTGTGGTGCGTGCTGGCGTGGCCCAGGAACAGGACGTGAATCCACCGCGACGAGTCCTGGCCGAGCAGGGGCTGGGGCAGCAGCGCGCCGGCGATCGCCAGCGTGAGCAGGTGTCGAGCGCGGCGGCAATTTTTCATCGTTTCCAGAACCGGGAACGGGAAAAAGACTGTGACGGGCCGGATGCGGCTTCAGGTGCCCCCGGGAACTGCTCCCGAGGGCACCTGAAGAGTTTACTGCCGATCCTTCGTGACGGGCTAGTAGCCCGGGTTCTGCGTCAGGTTGGAGTTCGTGTTCAGCCGGCTCTGCGGAATGGCAAACATGGTCCGGTAGTCGCCGTTCGGCTCATGGTTGAACCATGTCTTTGTCGTGTATACGCCGAACCGGATGAGCTGAACACGCCGGTGCCCTTCGGCGACGAACTCCCAGCCGAGCTCATCGAGGAAGCGGCCGTACATGATGTCATCGCCGCCGCCGATAACCTGTGCCCCGCCCGGCCCGTCCTTCACCACGCCGTCCGTATCGTACCAGCCGTAGTTGAAGTTGCTGCCTCCGAGAAGCTCGGCATCGGTCACCGTCGCCTCGCCCGCTGCCGCACCCGTGAAGTTGCGCTGACGCACCTGTGTGACCAGCGCGCCTGCACCCGGCTGGCCGAGACGCATGAGCGCCTCCGCCTTCATCATCAGCACCTCCGCATAGCGGATGGCTGGGTAATCGACGTCCGAGGCGCCGGTGATGCCGGGATAGACCTCGTACTTCCAGACCGGGAAGCCTGCGCAGTAGCAGCCGGACTCCTGGATGGAGTTGACGTGCTTCACGAAGGTGTAGCCGCGGCCCTGATCATCATATACTGCGCCCCTCAGCCACGAATCGGCGAGGCGGCCGTCATCGAAGTCGTACGAGTCGATGAACTGCGGCGCCGACGAGATGCCGCCCCACGGCTGCGCATTGATCTGGAGGACGAACCGCAGGTCAGCCTTCAGCGTCTTCATGTGGAAGTTGCTGCCGCCGTACTGCTGGCTGTACGGCACGTGGAACAGGATCTCATCCGACGTGTTGTTGTTGCGGGCGAACGGCGCACGGTAGTCATCTTCGAGCGCGAACTGGCCGGAATCGATGATGTCGTCCATCTCCGCGATCACTTCTTCCCAGCGCGGCGTGCCCGTATAGACCTCGGCGTTCAGATAGGCTCGCCCGAGGGTCGCCTTCGCCGCCCAGCGATTCAGCCGACCATACATGATCCCGTCCGATTCCTCCGGCAGGTCGGGGATCACGGCGTTGAGCTCGCTCACGACGAAGTCGTAAACCTGCTGGCGTGTCGCCTGCTGCGGCAGCTCCGTGTCCGTGAAGTCGGTCACGATCGGCACGCGGCCGAAGTTGTCGAGCAGCAGCCTGTAGTACCACGCGCGCATGCCGCGGAGCTCCGCGATCGTACGCGTCGTCGTCGCCGCATCCAGCGGGATGACGCCTGACTCGATCTGGTAGATCACGCGATTGGCCGCGTTGATGCCGTTGTACGACTGCGTCCAGATGCCCGCCGGCTGCCCCTGGTTCGCGTCCCAGCGGTGCTCGTGGAGACGGATGTAGGTGCCGCCGTCATACCAGCCGTTGGGCCGCACCGGCGAGATCAGATCGTCGGCCGTTTCCGACTGATGGTCGACCATGCCGTACCAGCTCATCCAGAGGCTGCGCTGCGGCGTGTAGACCGGACCCACGAGTGCGACCAGGTCAGCGGCGGTCGGGCTGAAGTTCGCGTCCGTGATCTCGGTGAACACGGTCTCCGTCAGGTCCGTGCACGACGCAGTGCCGAGCACCGTCCCCGCCAGGGCGAGGACGGGCACGCACTTCGACAGGTAGTATCTCATATGGGTCCGATTCCCTTTGGGCGCTCCCTCGAGCGCGTTGAGTCGCAGATCTGCAGTCATGATCAGAATCCGAACGACGCGCCGAGCGTGAACATGCGGGTGGTCGGATAATTGGCGCGGTTGTCGATCCCGGGCGTCAGACCGCCGGTCGAGACTTCGGGATCGATGCCCTTGTAATCCGTCAGGGTCAGCAGATTGCGACCGGAAATGTAGACTCGTGCGTTGGTCAGCACGCTCGACAGTCCCCCAAGCGCAGTCTCACCGATGGTGTAACCGATCGTGGCATTGTCGAGCTTGACGTAGTCGCCGTCCTCGACGTAGTAGCTGACGTAGGCGAGGTCGTAGTCCAGCGTGCGCTTGCCGTAGATCGGATCGAAAGCCGTCCGCAGCATGTTGTACGCGGTCAGATTCGGGTTCTCGTAGAACATGCGCTCGAAGTTCAGGATCTGGAAGCCGGCGGCACCGCGCATGTTCACGCTCAGGTCGAAGTTGCCGACCTGCGCCGTGTTGTTCCAGCCGAAGTAGTACTTCGGCAGACCGTTGCCGAGGAACTGGCGATCGGCCTCCGTGATGTCCTCGATCGAGATCGGGTGCGCCGCCTGGACCAGGTTGCCGTCGTCGTCAAACTCGTCCGGCCGCTCCACGATCCAGACGCCATCATCGTCGATGTCGATCGACTTGAAGCCGTAGAAGTTGCCGATCGGCTCACCAACGCAGACGCGGTGCGTGGACTGCTGGATCGGCGCGCCCGTGTTGCCATTCGTGAAGCAGTCGTTGGTGTTGTACACGTCGTTGGACAGGCTCACCAGCTTGTTCGTGTTGTACGACCAGTTCGCACTGGAATTCCAGCGCAGGCCGGGCCGGTCGATGAGGTCATAGCCGAGCTCGACCTCGACGCCGCTGTTCTGCATGTGGCCGACATTGGCGAGAATGCTGCCGAACAGGTTCGGCGGCACGGGCACCGAGTAGTTGTAGAGCATGTCGCGCGTGTCGCGGCGATACACGTCCACTGCGCCGTTCAGTCGGAAATCCAGCAGCGCGAAGTTGAGCCCGACGTTGATCTCATCCTTCTCTTCCCAGCGCAGATCGGGATTCGGGTTGCGGGTGGGCGCGATGGTCTGGACCCACTGGTCGCCGTACGGGATGCGCGCGCCGTAGCCGTAGCTGGTCAGCGAGAGGTACGACTGGTTGGGCGCAATGCCCGTGACGCCGTAGCCCGCGCGGAGCCGCAGGTCATCGATGAAGTCGACGCCATCCATGAAGCTCTCCTCGCTGATCCTCCAGCCCGCGGAGATCGACGGGAACATGCCCCACTTGTGGTCTGCGCCGAAGCGCGAGTTACCCTCGTAACGGACGCTGCCCGTCAGGAGGTACTTGTTCTGCCAGTCGTAGTTCAGGCGGCTGAAAAAGCCGATCAGCTTGTAACTCGAGCGGCCGCTCGAGACGCCGCCGTCGCCTTCGATGATGCCGCTGCCGCGCTGGAGCTGATCGTAGCCGAACAGGTCGGTCGGGAACCGCTCGTTGCTCGCGTCAAAGCCTTCGTCCAGGAAGTCCTGGTACTCGTAGCCGCCGAGCAGCGTGAAATTGTGGTCGGCGATCTCGCCGGTATACGTGCCCGTCAGACCGAGGATCCTGTCGTAGCCCGAATCCGTACTGCGTTCCGCGCGGCCGAAGTTGTTCGTCTGCGTGTGATCCTGGTGCCTGAACGTCGTGGCGGATCCCGACAGACCATTGGTCCGCGTCGTGCCGCCCATCAGCGAGAAACGCAGGCGATCGATCGGCGTGTAGGTGAGTGTGCCATGCATGCGCGTGGAGCGGTTCTCCTCCTTGCCGTTCTCTTCCATGATCAGCGACACGGGGTTCTGGTAGCGGAGCGCGCCCGTGGACGTCTCCAGCCAGTTGCCTTCATCGTCCATCACGCGATCGGTGGGGTTGCGCTGCACCGCCATCTGCCAGATCCACTCGTAGTCCGGGCCGTCGAAGTTGGACTGGGTGCGGCTGACCATGTTGCCCTCAGCCTCGAGCTTGCCGTCGAACATGCTGTGGCGGATGTTCGCGCGGCCGGTCACCTCCTGATTGTCCGAACGGAGGAAGATGCCCTGGGCGTTCTCGTAGTTGATGGACGCCGTGTAGTTCGTGTTCTGGGCGCCGCCGCTCAGCGTCACGCTGTGCCGGTGGCTCAGCGGTGAGCGCAGCACCTCATCCTGCCAGTTCGTGTCGTAGCCGAAATCCTGGAAATTGACGCCATCGTCGATGAGCCGCCGGTAATCCGACGCATCCATGAAGTCCGGCCGGTTGGAGATCGTCTGCTGGCTGACGTAGCCGTCGTAGCGGATCGTCGGTGCACCGCCCTGGTGGCGCTTGGTGGTGATCAGGATCACGCCGTTGGACGCGCGCGAGCCGTACACCGCAGCGGCCGAGCCGTCCTTCAGCACGCTGATCGACTCGATGTCCTGCGTGGGAACGGTCTCCAGTGTGCCCGGAATGCCGTCCACCAGGATCAGCGGGTTCGACGGCCCCTGCAGCGTGGTGCGGCCGCGCAGATTGATCTGCGTCCCCGCCGTCGGGTCACCAGTCGGCGTCACGACCGCAAGGCCCGCCATCTTGCCCGCGATCAGAGATGCGGCGTCACGAGCCGGTCCCTGCACGAACTCGTCCGAGTTCACACTGACCACAGCGCCGGTAATCTCCTCACGCCGCTGCGTGCCGTAGCCTACGACGACGATCTCCTCGAGGTTGATCGCGCCGGCCACCATCCGGAAGTTCAACACCACGGTCGAGCCCGCAGCCACCGTGGTGGCCTGCTCGAGAGTCCCGTAACCGATGTAGCTGGCCGTCAGTGTGCGCTCGCCCGCGGGGACGTCCGCGATCGAATACCTGCCCGTCGGGCCGGTGATCGCCCCCAACGCAGTTCCCTGCACTGCAACCGTCACGCCCACGAGCGGCTCGCCGGCGCCCGTGGTGACGACGCCTGTAACCTGCCCCGCCTGCGCCAACAGTGAGGCGGGCAGCAGGATGCTCAGGAGAACCGCACAACAAATGACCTTTGCTCTCATTTCAGGACTCCCTGAATACGGGAATGGCACGGCTGTGGCCGCTGGGATCGGAGGTGGATATAAAACGCGCGAAGGCGCCCGTTCGAGACGGGTTGCCAATTGTATAAAGTATTCCGCGGTTTTTGCCGTCGCAAGTATGTTGTGGCGAGCGGGAACGAGCGTCAGCCGTTGTGGCCGAACGCGAAGACCGTAGTGGACCGGTACGTCTCGCCGGGGCGGAGGAGCGTAGAGGGAAACTCCGGACGATTGGGTGAATCTGGGAAATGCTGGGTCTCGAGGCAGAACCCTGAGCGTGATGCGTAGGGGCGGCCGCCCTTGCCGACGGCGCTGCCGTCGAGGCGGTTGCCCGTGTAGAACTGAATGCCGGGCTCCGTCGTGAAGACTTCGAGGGTGCGGCCGGAGCGAGGCTCGACGACGCGGGCGGCCCGCACCAGGCCGGTCCCGTCGCGGTCGAGGACGAAGTTGTGGTTGAAGCCGCCGCCGAGGCGGATCTGATCGTGGTCGTCGTCTATGCTGTCGCCGATGGCGACCGGCGCCCGCAGGTCGAACGGCGAGTGGTCGACGGGTGCGAGCTCACCGGTGGGAATGGCGGTCGAGTCGACGGGTGTGAAGCGGCTGGCATTGAGCGAAATGCGGTGGCCGAGCACATCACCGGCGTCGGCGCCGGCGAGGTTGAAGTAGGTGTGCTGTGTGAGATTGACGTGCGTGGGCGCGTCGGTCGTGGCAGCGTAGTCGACGATCAGCCGGTCACCGGGCGTGAGGGTGTACGTGACGGAGGCATCGAGCGTTCCGGGATAGCCCTCCTCGCCGGCGACGCTGGTGTAGCGCAGAACGACGCCGACGCTGTCGGCGTGCTGAAACGGCTGCGCCTGCCAGAGCACATTGTCGAAGCCGCGGTCGCCACCATGCAGATGGTTGGGCCCGCTGTTGCGCGCAAGCTGGTAGGCGGTGCCGTCGATGTCGAAGCGGCCGCCGGCAATGCGGTTGGCATAGCGTCCGGCAACGACGCCGAAGAAGAACGTGTCCTGGAGATAGCCGCCGATGGAATCGTAGCCGAGCGCGACATCGGCGATGCCGCCATCGCGATCAGGTACACGGATGCTCTGGATGATTGCACCGTAGTCGAGAATCCGGACCTGCGTTCCGCCGCGATTGGTGAGCGTATACGCAGTGACCGTTTCACCGGTGGGCAGCGCGCCGAAGGCGGCGGTATAGACAGTAGCGACGTTGTCGGTATCGCCGGTCGCGAGGTCGGCACCGCCGCCATCCGCACAGCTCGCGAATGCGAGCGCCAGGCACAGGACGGCCGCGCCGCGCGTGAATGTGCTGGCGCGTTCGGAAGTCGGCAGGGGCATTACCACGATACTCGCTGCTGCTGGATTTGTGCGGTGAAGATTCGCTCAGATTAGGCTGCGAGATGGCGGCTGTCAATTACTTCGGCTCTTCACTGTTTCGAGTGGGTGACACGGATGAAATGAGCTCGACGTACCGTTTGACGCCGATCGCGTTGCGGATCGAGGCGGGGCGCGGCGATGGGCTGACTGCACGCGGCGGCGGGCGGGCGCGGAGGCGGGCTACCTGCACACTCGACGCTGCGACTGCGCGGCTTGGGGCGTTGACCGGCTACGAGGCGGAAAACTGCACAAGCGCGCCGGCGCGGCGCGTCACGCGTGGAGTTTTCCGCTTCCGAGACGGGTGAACTGCACAACCCGGCGGTTCCGGACCGTCGAGTGTGCAATTGTCCGGGTTCGGGCGCCGGCGCGGCCCGTGCCGAGCTTGCGCTCGGCCGCAGCCTCGATTTCCAGAATGGCGAAGCGGCGTGGACGAACCTGAGCTGGGACGATGCTGCCCAGGTACTGACGATCGAGCCGGGTGAAGGCTCGCCGGTCGCGAGGCGGTTCAGCGTGCAGATCATGGGTGAGCGGCTGGAGCGGACCGTGGACTACACCGGCCGCCGCGTGCAGGTGACCTTCGACTGAAGGTCGCCCGCACTGCGGCGTATCAGTTCATCAGCGACGGCAGCGCAGTCGTGACGAACGGGACGAAAGTGATCAGGATCTGAACGATCACCATTGAGACCAGAAACCGGAGGACGTGGGGGACGAGTTGAGACACCTCGACTCCCCCGACGCCCGCGGCAACGAAGAGCGTCGTACCCACGGGCGGCGTGATCAGCCCGATAACCAGGTTGGAGACGACGAGCACGCCGAAGTGCACCGCGGCGAGGCCTTCGCCCATGCCGATCGCATCGGCGACGGGCAGCAGAACGGGCACGACGATCAGCAGTGCCGGCGCCGCATCCAGCATGGTGCCGATCAGCAGCAATGCGACATTGATCACGAGCAGGATGAGCACGCGGTGCACGATGGCGAGACTCTCGGGGCTCAAGCCGCCGCCGAACGTGGCGAGCAGCGAGTCCGTGCCGTTCAGCAACGCGGCGGTCACGACCTCGGGCACCTTGCCGATGCCCATGGTCCACGCGAAGAGGCTGGCGCACGCGAGCACGAAGCTAAGCGCCGCCGTCGTCTTCGCCGCGGACACGAAGAGAGCAGGCAGGTCGCCGAGCCGCAGCCTGCGATAGACGACGAGGCTGACGAACAGAGCGTACACGACAGCCACTGAGGAGGCTTCCGTCGCCGTGAACACGCCGGCCATGATGCCGGCGAGAATGATGATCGCGAGCAGCAGCACGCCGAGCGACTGCTTCGTATGGTGCAGCACTTCCGCCATGCTGGCGCGCGGCTCGAGCTTCACGTCGTAGCGCTTCGACATCCAGCTGCTGACGAGCATCAGGCCGACGCCGATCAGGACGCCGGGCAGCACGCCACCCATGAACAGTTGCTCGATCGAGACGTTGGCGACGGTGCCATAGATGATCAGCGCTATGCTCGGCGGAATGAGTGCGCCCGTCGTGCCGGCACATGCGGAGAGTGCTGTCGCGAAGGGACGCGGATAGCCGTTCTTCTCGAGCTCCGGGATCATCATCCGGCCGATGGCAGCGCACGTCGCGGCCGACGCGCCGGAGACGGAACCGAAGAGCTGTGACGACAGGACGGTGACGAACGGCAGGCCGGCGCGCCTGTGTCCGACGAGCGACTTCACGAAATTGATGAGGCGCTCCGAGAGTCCACCCTGACTCATGATCTCGCCGGCGAGGATGAAGAACGGCACGGCGAGGAACGCGTAGAAGGAGGAGAGTGAGCGCGTCGTCTCGAGCCCGACAATGATCGGATCGATGCCGACATAGAGGATTGCTGCGAGCGATGCGAGCACCATGCAGAAAGCAATGGGCACGCCGAGCAGCAGCAGCACCAGGAACGAGCCGAGCAGTATGGCGGTCATTTACGCGGGCCCCATTTCAGCGGAGTCTGAGACACGGGATCTGATATGATCGATCAGGTGGCGGCGACGACTGTCTTTGCGGCGACGCGACGCTCGTGCACCAGCAGCCCGAGATCCCGGATGATGTAGATGATCATCAGACCGCAGCCGATAGGCCCGGCAGCGTACACCCAGGCGCGGCTGATCTCCATCGCGGGCATGATCCACGGGCGGATGCCGAGCGTGACGCGCAGGCCCCAGTAGAACAGGCCAATCAGAGCGATGAGCGTGATCATCCGGCTCACGATGGCAGCAGCGAACTGCAGGTTGCCGCGCGAATACTGGCCGAGGTAGTCGAAGGCGTAGTGGGCGCGGTCGCGCACAGCAACGGCAGCGCCGAGGAATGTGAGCCAGACCAGCAGCGCCTGTGCCGCCTCGTCGCCCCAGTAGATCGAGAACTGCAGCACGAACCTGCAGAACACGTTCGCCGCGACGATTGCGGCCATGAGCCCCAGGACTGCGAGCAGCACGCTGTCGAGGATGCGATCGAGTATCCGGAACATCACTGCACCTCCCCGGACGCGGCGCGGATTCGATCATACAGCTCGCGCGGCACGGACGGGTAGTCACGCAGGAACTGGGTGGAGACGTTCTCAGTGCGGTCCATGAAGGGCTGTTTGTTCTCGATCGCGTTCACAGTCACGCCGACCCCTTCCATCTGGTCGAGCGCCTCCTGTGTCGCCGCGTCCCAGACAGCGCGGAACTCCGGGATGATCTGACGCGATACGTCCAGGATCCGGCGCTGATACTTCGGCTCCAGCGACTGGAACCAGTCATTGTTGGCGACCAGGACGTGCTGGTTCGTGAAATGCTCGGTCTGCGTGAAGCAGTTCGTGCCGGTTTCGTAGAATCTGTGCGAGATGAACACGCGCGCCGCATTGTCGGCCCCATCGATGACGCCGGTCTTGAGCGCCTGGAACTGCTCGGAGAACGGGACGGGTGTCGCGCTCGCACCCATCGCATTGATCGAGTTGATCATGATGGGGCTCTCGATGACGCGCAGCTTGAGACCGCGCAGATCCTCCGGCCGCTCGATGCAGCCGTCGGCGGGCGCCTTGTAGAACAGCGCGCGAAAGCCGAGGCCATAGAAGCCCAGACCACGCAGCCTGAAATCCTGCAGCCGGTCCAGGAAGACCTGACCCACCTCACCCTGCAGGATTTCACGGTGATGTGCCTGGCTCACGAAGATGTACGGCAGATCGAACAGGTTGAACGCGTGATCGATCGTGCTGACAACGGACGAGTTGATCTGTACGACCTCCATCACGCCGAAGTACGCGTTCTCGAGCAGCTGCCGTTCGGTGCCGACCATGCCCTGGTCGTACAGCACGACTTCGATCTCGCCGGCCCGGATCGAGCCGTCGGGAGAGGCCTGCTCGAGCCGTTCCTTGAACAGGAACGAGACGTCGCCGATCTTGCTGTCCGGCGTAAGCTCGTTCGCGAGGCGGAACACGAGCCCGGGCTCGGTGCCTGTGCCGGTCTCGACCGGCGCGTCGGTGCCGCAGGCCGCGCACAGGAGCGCGGCGGTGATCACGCGTCGTCGCATCACAGTCTCACCTGAATGGTCGGGCCCGAGAACGTCACGCTGCGCGCCCGCGCCTCTTCCTCGCCGGCGAGGAGCACGCGGAGCGTGCGTGTGAGTGGCGCGATCATGCGACTGCCCCCGGCGAGCGACACCGACAGCACACGCGCCGAATCATCCCAGTCGAACAGCAGCGTCATCCGCTCCAAAGCTGCGGGCTCGGTGCCCGTGCCATCATCCTCGACCATCGTGAAGCTGCCATTGGCGCCGGGAAATACCGTGATAGTCAGCGGATCATTCGGCTGCTCGGCCGTATACTGCTCGAGCGGCCCCATCGGCAGGATGGCGCCGGCGCGAACATAGAGCGGCATCGTCGCGAGGTCCACCGCCCGCGTGATCTCGCGCCCGCCAGCGATGCGTTCGCTGGTCCAGAAGTCGTACCACGTGCCCTGCGGCAGGTACAGCGTGCGCGTTGCGGCGCCCTGCTCCATGACCGGTGCAACGAGAATGTCGCGGCCCCAGAGGTACTCGTTCAGGCTGCGACGCGCCCTCGCATCATCGGGCGAATGCATCCACACTGGACGCATGATCGGCGTGCCGTGCTCGTGCGCCTCCCACACGAGCGAGTACAGGTACGGCATGAGTCGATACCGCAGATTCAGGTACTGGCGCGCGATCGGCTCGACGCGCGGGTCGCTCAGCACGCTGTCGGGCGGGAGCTTCATCAGCTCGTGGCGTTCGGGGTCGATCTCACCCGGCCCGGTTTCGCCGCGGTTCCAGCCGTACGGCAGGCGGAGCATCCAGGTGCGGCCATGCGAGCGGAACATGGGGTTGAACGCGCTGAACTGGAACCAGCGGACGTAGAGCTCGCCGGAGAGCTCGCGCGTCGTCCAGAAACCGCCGGTGTCGCTGCCCCAGAACGTCACGCCGCTGAGGGAGGTGTTCAGACCCATCGACACGTGCTTGCGGAGCAGGTCCCAGTTGGACCACGTGTCACCGGACCAGAGCCAGCCGCCGTAGCGCTGCATGCCAGGGAAGCCCGAGCGGAAGAGCGCGTAAGAGCGCTGTCCCGGCTCGAGCAGCTGCGGGCCCTCGAAGTACATGCGGATGCGCGCGAGCTTCGACTCCGCAGGCACCCGATCCCCCTCGTCCGGCCAGAAGCCGTCCATGCCGGCCTCCATGACCGGCACGTGACGCGCCCAGTAGGCGGAGACGCTGTTCTGCGTCCCTTCGCCTGATGCCGGAAGCGGATCCCTGACGGTGCCGAGCAAGCGCCCGGGCGCCCGGTTGACGTGGGCGATCACCTTGAAATTCAGTTCGTGCATCTCGTCGAGCAGCGGCTCCGGATCCGGGAAGATCTCCTCGCTGAACTCCAGCGAACCATGGCCGGTGTTCCAGCCGGTGGGCACGTACCCTTCGCCGAGGTAGATCAGCACATCGGCCGGCAGGCGCCGCTCGCGGAGCGTGCGCGGAACGCTCATCATCAGATCCGTCGTCTCGAGCGTGCGATGCGACTGCTGGTAGCCCAGCGACCACAGCGGCGGCAACGACGGCGGCCCGAGGATCTGCGCGAGCGCGCCGCCCAGCCCGGCCGGCTTGGTGGGTGCGGCGATGAACACGTCGAGCGGCACCGGCCCGTCTGCGTCCGCACCGAGCCGCGCCGCCCCGTTCTCGCCTCGCAGATCGAGCTCGTAGTGCGGTGCGTGGAAGTAGATACCCCAGCCCTCGGCACTCACCAGCCACGGAATGGCGACGCGTCCGCCAAAGTACCACATCGGCCACGGCGGTCCGGTGTGCGTCTGCATCGGGTCCACCGCGCCGCGCCGATCGTACGGCTGGCCTCCCTGCCCCAGACCCATCAGCGGCGCGTCGCCGATCGGGAAGCTCAGCTCGCCCGTCGCCGTGTCCACCGCGACCGAAACGATCAGGTCACCGCCCGCATTGCGCACCTCGACCGTGAGCTCCGACGGGTCCGCCGTCAGCACCAGCACGCCGCGGGACAGCGTGCGTGCCGCGCCGGACTCGCGCATACGCAGCGGCTCGCCATCCCACGTCTGCGGCAGCACGAATGCGTCATCCGCCAGCCGCTGCGGCGTGCCTCCGACGATCGGCTCCACCTGCGTCCGGATGAGGCCGTGCTCCGGCGAACCCACCCAGCCGACCGTCCACTCCACGGGCTGACCTGCAACGACGAGCTGCGCGTCCAGTCGCTGTGCGGTGAGTGCCGACCAGATCAGGCACGAACAGAGTCCGATCCGGTGCAGGGCTGAACGTCGCATAGCTGCGCTCCTCGATCGAGTTGCGGGACCGTGGGTCGGCGGCCCCGTATATTGTATACGGGCGACAGGCGCTGCAAGGACGCGTCCTGCGCTACGCATCCTGCACTGCGCAAGTCTACAGCGGCTGAACCTGTGCGAGGGTATCCGGACCGGTGCGGAAGCTGACCGGATTCTGCAGCGGCCGGCCGAAGCCGTCGAAGCGGATCCGCATGATGTCGCCGTCGCCGAGCTCGATGCCTGCGCCGAAGCTGAAGGCATCGGCGCCGAGGAAGTGGATGTGCACATCGCCGGGCCGGCGATGCATCTCATACTTGAAGTGGTGGTGCTCCAGATTCTGCAGGCTGTGGCACATCGCGGCATCGCCGGAGCGGATCGGATGCGACCACAGCACGTCGCCGTCCCGTTCGATTGCGACCTCGCCGTGCACGTCGCTGAAGTCCGGATCGAGCACGAGCTCGGGCCCGAGCGCGCAGACGCGCAGCTTGGAGTGGGCGAGGTAGAGGTAGTTGCGGCGCTCGAGGCGATGATCGGCGAACTCGTTGCCGATGGCCATGCCGACGCGTCGCGGCGTGCCCTTCGAATCGATGACGTAGGCGCCTGCGATCTCGGGCTCCTCGCCGGCGTCCTCTGCCCAGGCTGGCGCCACGAGGGGCTCGCCATGGCCGTGGAGTGCGAGGCCATTCCCCTTGTAGAACCATTCGGGCGTTGCGCCAATCGCGCCGGCAGCTGGACGTCCGCCCTCGAGGCCGAGCTGGTACATGCGCATGCTGTCGGTCACGTCGGCGGCGGCGCCGTGCATCGATTGCCGCGTGTCCACGCTGCGTCTGTGGGTGAGCCCGGTGCCGCTGACAGTGCAGCGGCCGGGATCGGCCGGGTGATCGAATGCGGGCAGGAAGCGCCAGTTGGTACGGCCGTGGTAGACGTCGTCGTATGCGATGGAATGAGAGCCGACGCGCGCGCGTATGAAAGCGGCGAGGGGCTCGCCGGCGGACAGGGCATCGATCGCGAGGTCGTAGGCGGACGTGTGCGGCTCGATGATGCGGAGCAAGGGCTCATCGACGATGGCGACAGCGCGGCGGCCATCCGCCGCGAGCTGCACCAGACGTGAGGACCCGCTCATTCGATGACGGTGAACTGCGAGAGCTCGTCCTCGCGGATCGTAAGGCCGAGGCCGGGCACATCGTCGCGCAGGTCGATCATGCCGTTCTCCGGCTCCGGCTCGCCCTCGAACACGTACCAGAACAGCTCGTTGCCGACTTCCACATCGACGCGGGGGAAGAATTCGGCCATCGGCGAATTGAAGCTGGACATGACGATGTGATAATTGTGCATCTGACCGGCGTGCGGCACGACGGGAATGGAGTGCGCCTCCGCGAGCGCTGCGATCTTGTGCGCCTGGGTGATGCCGCCGACGCGGTTCGTGTCGAACTGGATGTATGCGACGGCGCGGGCCTCGAGCAGCTCGCGGAACCCGTAGAGCGTGAACTCGTGCTCACCGCCGGCGATCGGGATCGAGCTCATGGCATTGAGCTCCGCGTAGCCCTGGATGTCGTCGGGGATGACGGGCTCCTCGAGCCAGCGCAGGTTGTACGGCTCGAGCAGCGGGATCATGCGGCGCGCGTAGTCGAGCGTCCAGCCCATGTAGGCGTCGGCCATGATGTCGGTGTCGTCGCCCGTCGCTTCGCGCACGGTGCGGACGAGATCGACGTTGTGATGCATGCCTGCGGCGCCGTCGGCGGGTCCCCAGCCGAAGCGGAGTTTCATGGCGCGGAATCCCTGATCGTGATAGGCCGAGGCCTCGGCGGCGAGCGGCTCGATATCCTGGCTGTAGAGCCTGCTGGCGTAGACGGGGATCTTCGTCTTGGTGCGGCCGCCGAGGAGTCGGAACACGGGCTGGTTGACGGCTTTGCCGAGCAGGTCCCAGAGCGCGATGTCGATGGCACTGATGGCGGTCATGCCGATGCCTTTGCGGCCCCACGCCATGGTCTGGCGGTACATCAGCTGCCACAGGAACTCGATGTCCCAGGGATCGCGCCCGATCAGCAGCGGCGCGAGGTAGGTGTCGATCGCCTGCTTCGACAGGCGCGGCGCGAGCGCGGCGTTGCCGATGCCGACGAGACCGTTGTCGGTCATCACCTCGACGACGAGCCAGCCGTGGAAGCGGAACGAGGCCATCGAATCGGCAGCGGAGCCGAGAAGGTCCATCGGATTGGTGCAGAAGTGCGGCGCCGGCGGCACCGTGGGGCCGCGCCACTCGACGACGCGGGTCCGGATCTCGGTGATCTTCACGATCATTCCCTGTGGCAGAAGTGGCGGCATCTTACCATGCGACGCGAATCGGCCGCAAGCCGATTGGCCGCGCGTCGGGCGCTGCATATTATGGGTGAGGCGGCAACCGCACCATGGATGGAGAACAGGGATGCAGTCGGTCACGTTACTCGGACTCGGAACGATGGGCGCCGGCATGGGCGAGCGGCTGCTCGGTGCCGGCTTTCCGCTCACGGTATGGAACAGGTCGGTGGAGCGGACGCGTCCGCTGGCCGCGGCCGGTGCGGGTGTCGCGGACACGCCGCGAGCCGCGGCGGCGGGCGCGGACGTCGTCGTCAGCATGCTGGCGGACGACGCGGTGTCGCGCGACGTCTGGCTGGGGGACGACGGCGCGCTTGCGGGTACGCGCAGCGGGACGCTGCTGATCGAGTGCAGCACGGTCTCGCCCGGCTGGATACGTGAGCTGGGCGCGGCGGCGAGCGAGCGAGGCTGCGTGCTGGTGGACGCGCCCGTGACGGGCAGCAGGACACAGGCGGCGAGCGGTCAGCTCCTGTTTCTGGCGGGCGGCGAAGCAGCGGACATCGAGCGTGCGAATGAGGTGCTCATGGCGATGGGCCGCGCCGTGACGCACATTGGACCGGCGGGCAGCGGCGCGTTCGTGAAACTGGTGAACAATTTTGTGTGCGGCGTGCAGGTTGCCGCGATTGCGGAGGCGGTCGCGCTGATCGAGGCGAGCGGCGTGGACCGTGACAAGGCGCTCGCGGTGCTGCTCGACGGCGCGCCGGGCAGCCCGCTGGTGAAGGGGGTGACGGCGCGCATGCTGGCACAGGACTACGACGTCCATTTCCGGGTGGACCTCATGGGCAAGGACCTGTCCTACGCGATGGAAGAGGGCACGCGTCATCACGTGGTGCTGGTCACGGCGGCTGCTGCGCTGCAGCGCTTCGTGGAGGCGAGTCGGAACGGGCTCGGCGGACGCGACATCGCAGCGGTGGTCGAGCCTCTTCGTCCCGGACACCCTGCCTGACCTTCATGGGCATCGCGCGTACAGCGCTGCTGGCGGCGCTCTGCGCCGGGGCGCTCCCGGCCTGTGACCGTGCTGCGGAGCCGGTATGGCACGACGAGCCCGGTCATCGATGGGCCGAGCTGTCGCCCGGGTTCTGGAACCGTACCGGGTTCCGACCGCTCGACGCTTCGCGTACCGGGATACATTTCGCGAACCGCGTCAGCGAGGCGCAGATCGCGGAGAACCGCCATTACATGAGCGGGTCCGGGGTCGCGACCGGCGATGTGGACGGGGATGGCCGGGTGGACGTCTACTTCGCGAGTCTCACCGGCGCCAACCGTCTCTACCGCAACGATGGCGGACTCCGCTTCACCGACATCACGGAAGCGGCGGGCGTCGCGCACGGCGGCCGCTACTCCACCGGGGCGGTGCTCGTGGACGTGGATGGCGACGCCGACCTGGATCTGCTGGTCTCATCCGTCCACGAGAATGTCGCGCTCTACGAGAACGACGGCTCCGGCCGGTTCCGGCCCGTCGCGGACGCCGGGCTGTCGAGCACGAAGGGAAAAGGCAGCACGACGCTCGCGCTGGCCGACATCGATGCGGACGGCGACCTCGATCTGTACGTCACGAACTACCGCGAGCGCGCCATCTCGGACCTGATGGAGACCCTCGAGCTCTCGTGGGATCGGACGATCGACGAGCGCTACAGCCCCGAGATCGACGACTACACTCTGTTGCCGCCCTTCGACGAGTACTACACGATCCTCGAGCGCGACACGCTGGTGCCGGAGCGGCGCGAAGTCGGAGAACGCGACCAACTGTTCATCAACGAGGGCGGTGGCCGCTTCAGCGAGGCGACGGACACGGACAGGTTCCTGTCCGCGGACGGCACGCAAGGCGGCCTGCATCCCGACTGGGGTCTCACGGCGCGGTTCCAGGACCTGAACGGCGACCGGCTGCCGGATCTGTACGTCGCCAACGATTTCTGGACGACCGACCGCGTCTGGATCAACCAGGGCGCTGGCGTGTTCCGGGCCATCGATCCGCTCGCGATCAGGAACTTCAGCTTCTCCTCGATGGCCGTGGACTTCGCCGACGTCGACCGGAACGGTGCGGTCGACATCTTCACGACCGAGATGCTGAGCCCGCTGCACCGGAACCGCGCGCGCCACTACATCCCGCGCGGTCCGTATCCTGACCTGCCGTTCGAGATCGAGGGGCAGCCGCTGTACAACCGCAACTCCCTTCAGGCCAATCGCGGCGACGGCACGTTCGCCGAGGTCTCGTACTTCGCCGGCGTCGAAGCGAGCGAGTGGTCGTGGGCGGCACAGTTCGTGGACGTCGACCTTGATGGCTACGAGGACCTCGTCATTACGACCGGCTTCTCCTACGATCTCCAGGATCTGGACACGCAGCTGCGGATCGCCCGCGACGTCGAGCAGGGCGCGCGCAGGTCGATCGGCAGCCACACCGACTATCCCGCGCAGCCCCTGACGAACCGCGCGTTCCGCAACAACGGGGACCTCACCTTCGCCGACGTGAGCGGCGACTGGGGGTTTGAAGACGAGGACATCTCACATGGCCTGGCGACAGCGGATTTCGACAATGACGGCGACCTCGACATCGTGATCAACCGGCTGAACGACGTCGCGTCAGTGTACGAGAATACAGGCACGGGCCAACGCATCGCCGTGCGGCTCCGCGGCGCGCCGCCGAACACGCAGGCCATCGGCGCGCGCATCGAGGTCCTCGGCGGCCCGGTGCCGCAGGACAAGCAGATCGTGTCGGGCGGCGGATACGTCTCCGGTTCGGACCCGCTCGTCGTGTTCGCCGCCGGCGACACCGCGCACACGATCCGCGTGACCTGGGCGGATGGACACGTGACATCGATCGCAGGCGTGCTGAAGAATCGCATCTACGAGATCGACCAGTCCTCGAGCGAGCGACAGCCTGCGACCGGCTACCGCGCGACTCGCTCCGATCAGGCTCCGCACCGCACGGCGTTCAGCGACGTGTCGGGACGGCTGGAGCACCGGCATCGCGAGCAGGTGTGGGACGACACGCGCATTCAGCCGCTGCTTCCGCTGCCCCTGAGCCAGCAGGGGCCCGGCGTATCATGGATCGACCATGACGCCGACGGCGACGACCTGTTCATCGCGTCAGGTCGCGGCGGGCGGATGGGCGTGTTCGAGAACCGCGGCGCTGCGGGCTTTGCCGAAATCCGGATCCCCGGCGTGACCGACAGCGCAGCGGGTGACCAGACGACGATCCTGGGCTGGCCTGAGCGCGGCGGGCTCACGCTCGTGGTCGGCAACGCGAACCTCGAGCAGGGCAACGTCGGGGCGCCGGCTGCGCACGTGCACCGCCTCGGCAACGCCGACGTCGGAACCGGATTCACGATACCGGACAACGTGTCCACGACGGGACCGATGGCGGCGGCGGACTACGACGGCGACGGCGACGTCGATCTGTTCGTGGGTGGTCGGTTCGTGCCTGTACGGTATCCGGAGTATGCGACGTCGCGACTGTTCCGCAACGAGCAGGGCACTTTCGTGGCCGACGGCGCGGGCAACGCGGCGCTCGCTGCAGTCGGGCTCGTCACGGGTGCGGTGTTCAGCGACGTCGACGGCGACGGAGATCCGGACCTGCTGCTGAGCACCGAGTGGGGCACGATCCGACTGTTCCGCAACGAAGGCGGACGCTTCCGCGATGACACGGACGTGGCCGGGCTCGCAGAGCACACCGGCTGGTGGAACGGCATCGCCACGGGCGACTTCAACAATGACGGCCGGATGGATTTCGTGGTCACGAACGTCGGCCTGAACACGCCATACCGAGTGGTGGACGGGCACCCGCCGCGCATGTACCACGACGACTTCAACTGGGACGGCCGCGTAGACATCATCGAGGCATACTTCGACGATGAATCCGAGTCGTACGTGCCACGCCGGCAGCTGCACGAGTACGAGTCGATCGCCGCGGTGATGCTCGCGCAGGTGACCAGCCACAGCGCCTTCGCGCAGGCGGGCGTCGACGATATTCTCACGCACCGTGCCGGCAGCACGCCGTATCGCGAAGCGGCCGTGCTCGAGAGCGCGGTGTTCATAAACACGGGCGATGGCTTCGCGCTCAGGCCGCTGCCCCGTGAGGCGCAGCTGGCGCCCGCGTTCGCGGCGGTCGTCGGCGACTACGACAGCGACGGCGCGGAGGACATTTTCATCAGCCAGAATCTCTTCACCGGCCGCCCGAACCTGCCGCGCATGGATGCGGGGCGCGGCCTCTGGCTTCGTGGGGATGGCAGCGGCCGCTTCACGGCTGTACCGGGCCACGTCAGCGGTGTTAGAGTGTATGGAGCGCAGCGGGGCGCGGCGCTGAGCGACTTCGACAACGATGGTCGCGTCGACCTCGTCGTGACACAGAACAATGCGGCAACTCGACTGTTCAGGAACCAGTCCCCGGCGAGCGGCGTCCGCGTGCGGCTGCAGGGGCCGCCGGCCAACCCGGCCGCGATCGGCTCGAGCGTGCGGCTCGTGTACGACGACGACTCGCGGGGTCCGCGGCGTGAGGTGCAGGCCGGCTCCGGATACTGGTCGCAGAGCAGCAGCACACTGGTACTAGGCGCACCGGCCGCGAGGCGCGTCACCGGCGTCGAGATCGTCTGGTTCGACGGCCGCGCCGCCGCTGCGGCCGTGACTCCCGGTACAGGCCCCGGCGCGGGCACGCAGACGCACGTCATCCGATACGAAGAGGAGGCCCGTTGAGCACGAAAGCTTCCCTCCCCGCTCAGCTGAGCGCCGCGACGCTGGACGGACCCGGCGATACGGATGCCGGGTTGCGCCGGTCGGTCAACGCGCGCGCGGCGGCGCACGCCACCGGCGCCAGGCTGCCCGCGCTACCGGAGCCCCTTGTCGCGTACGTGGACAAGGTCGCGCTGCACGCCTGGCGCATCACGGATGACGACACGACTGCGCTGCGGGTCGCCGGCTACTCCGACGACGACATCTTCGAGCTCACGATTGCGGCGGCAGCGGGCGCGGGACTCGCCCGGCTCGATCGTGGACTCGCCGCACTGAAGGGAGAAATCTGATGCGCCTGCCGAACGTCGAGCGGGGACACCGCCTGCCGCAGAAGCTGAAGATCGCGCTCATCCGTGTGCTCAGCGGCGCGCGCGTGCACGATATCGTGCGCACGCTGCTCTATCGTCCGCAGTTCTTCGGCACTCCGTTCCGCGCCTGGGTCCACGAGATCCTGCGCGGCGCATCGTACTGGTCGGTCGGTGAACGCGAGTTGATGGCCGCGTTTACATCGGACCTGAACGAGTGCCGCTACTGAACGTCGTCACACGGCGCGGTCGCGTCGCTGGCGATGGACGGTGAAGGGGTAACCGAGGCGGTGCTCGCCGACTGGCGAACCGCGCCGGTGCGGGAAGAGCTGCGCGCCATGCTCGGTTTTCTCGAGAAGCTGACACTGGACCCGCAGACGGTCACCACGGCCGACATGGGGCCGTTGCGGGCCGCGGGACTGGCCGATGAGGCGATCGCCGATGCGATTCACGTGTGCGCCGCGTTCAACGTGGTCGATCGGATCGCCGACTCCTTCGAGTTCCATGTACCGCCGGCCGACGAGTTCAGGCGCGGCGCGAGCGGCCTGCTGAAGCGCGGGTACGCGTAGCGTCGCCGGAAAGCGCAACGTGGTGAAACTTCAACGCCTTCGATCGGCACTCCTCGCGGGAATGGTCGCCATCACCGCTCCGGGATGCGACCGTCCGGCTCCGGGGCCGGCGCCGGGATCGGCAGAGTACGAGGAGACGCTGTCCGCGTTCCACACGGGTGTGGCAGCCATCCAGGTCGGCGAGCACGAGCGCGCGCAGCGGTCACTGACCCGCGTCGCGGAGCTCGCCCCGGAAGAGCCTGCCGCGGCCGCGAACCTCGCGCTGCTGGCGCTGCAGCAACGACGGCTCGACGACGCGGCGGAGTGGATCGCGCGGGCCCGCTCGCACGCCGGCGACGATCCGCACGTCCGCTTCCTCGCAGGATTGATCGCGCGTGAGCGGGATCAGCCGGACGAGGCCATCGCGCTGCTCCGGGAAGCCTTCGGACTGGAGAGCTACTCCGGTGCAACGCAGGACGGCGCGATTGCGTTGCGCGGCCGCTTCCTGCTGGCGGAGCTGCTGGAGGAGCGCGGCGGCCCCGACGATCTTCGCGAAGCCCGCGCGCTGATCGACGCGGCCATCGAGCGGGACACGTCCAGCAGCTTCCTGCGCGTCGCATCAGCACGCATGGCGGCGCGGCGGGGCACTGCCGCGATGCTGCAGCGCGACGTCGCTGCACTCGAGCGCCACGCGGTCCTCTGGCCGGAGCCCGAGCGCATCCAACTGGAGCGGGTACGTGCCACGCTGGGCGCCCCCGAGGGCGCCGGAACCGAGCTGACGTTCCTCGCCGGCGCTCTCGACGCGCTGCCATCGTACGCGGCTGACCGTGAAGCGTTCACTGTGGCGCCCGGCCAACCTGATCTCGTCGTCGCGCGCTTCCTGCGTCTGCCAATGCCGGGCGGCGGACCGTCCGAGCCGGACCTCGCGCTGGCCTGGGATGCTGCCGGAATCGCAGCGCCTGCGGGTGTGTGGACGGACGTGCAGCCCGTCTGGTTCGGGTCCGAAAGTGCCGCCCGCTTCCTCCTCTCGCGCGCGGACGGCCTCTGGATCGGCGGATCCGGGGACGCGCGACAGCTCACGGCCGCCGCCGGACCGGTCGCATCCCTCGATTACGACCACGATTTCCGGATGGACATCGCCATCGCCGGTCGTCACGGGCTCGTGCTCCTTCAGCAGGAGGCTGACGACGGTTACTCCGCCGTGGAGCGAAACGCCTTCTCTGCTCAGACGCGAGAGCGCGAGTACACGGGCGTGTGGGCCGCCGACGCAGACGTCGATGGGGACATGGACCTCGTGCTCGCGCCACTGAACGCGACGCCGGTCCTGCTGCGAAACCTCGGCAACGGCACGTTCGCGGAGGTGCCCGCGTTCGATTCGTCGGTTCCGAACGCTGTCGCGTTCGCGTGGGCGGACCTCAGCGGTGACGGTGTCGGGGATGCCGCCTTCCTGGACAGTGAGGGCGGCGTGCACGTGCTCGTGAACCCGCGCCAGGACCGCCCGCGCTTCGTTCGGGCGACACTGCCGTCAGCGGTCGGTCGTGCGCGCGCTTTCGCGGTCGGAGACCTCGATGCCGACGGCACGTTCGGGCTGATCGTCCTGCGTCGCGACGGCTCCGTGGTGCATGCCTGGGCGGAAGCCGGCGAGTGGCGCGTGGCGGACAGGATCGGGCCCGGCGAAGCGCCGGCCGGACCGGACGCGCGGCTCATGCTCGCGGACCTGGACAACAACGGTGCACTCGACGTCGTCGTGTCGGGAGGCGGAACCACACGGAGCTGGCTGGCCGGCGCGGACGACGAGCTGGTGGCGCACGCCACGCTCGACGTCGCCGTGACGGCGGCGGCGGATATCGGCGGTCGCGGTACCATCGACCTGCTCGGCATCGGTGCCGACGGCAATCCCGTGCGTCTGCTCGGCCGGCCGACGCTCGGGTACAACGCGATCACGCTCAGCCCCCGTGCCGCGGACCAGCCCGGCGATCGTCGTGTGAACACATTCGGCATCGGCGGCACGGCCGAGATCCGGGCGGGCACGCTCTATCAGAAGCAGCCGATCCTGGCGCCGGTCGTCCATTTCGGGATCGGCGCGCGCACCGGCGTGAACGTCGCGCGCATCATCTGGCCGAACGGCACCGCGCAGGCGGAGTTCGACCTGCTCGCGACGCAGGGCGGGCAGCCGATCGTGGCGCCGCAGCGGCTGAAGGGATCCTGCCCGTGGCTATTCTCGTTCGACGGCGAGCGAATGAGCTTCGTCACCGACGTCATCTGGCGGACCGCTCTCGGGCTGCGCATCAACACGTACGGCGCGAGCTCCGTGATCCACAGCGAGGACTGGGTGCGCATACGAGGTGACCAGCTCGCGCCGCGCGACGGCGCCTACGAGCTCAGCATCACGGCGGAGCTCTGGGAATCGCACTTCTTCGACCACGTCTCGCTCATGGTGGTCGATCATCCGGTGGGTACGGAAGTGTTCGTGGACGAGCGGTTCGCCATGGAGGACCCGCCGCTGGAGCTGCATGCGACGGGCGCGCTGCGCCCGCTCGCTTCCGCGCATGACGACGCCGGCAACGACATCACCGCGCTCGTCGCCGCGCGTGACGAACGCTACGCCGACACGTTCGAGCTGGGCCGCTACCAGGGCGTGGCGCCGAAGCATTTCGTCGAGGTGGACCTCGGGCCCGTCGATGCGACGCCGGCCAATGTGCCGCTGCTGCTGATCGCGCATGGATGGCTCTACCCGACGGACGGCTCCATAAACTTCGCGATCGGTCAGGGCGCAGCGGACCGCCCGGCCGGCGTACGGGTAGAGGTCCCGGACGGTCGCGGCGGCTGGTCCGTGCTGCACCCGGACCTGGGCATGCCCGCGGGCAAGACGAAGACAGTGCTGATAGATCTGGCCGGTGCGTTCGAGCCCGGCACGCCACGGCGCGTGCGACTCCATACGAGCATGGAAATCTACTGGGACCACATCGGCTGGACGGAAGCAGAACCTGACACGGATATGCGCGTCGCGCGGCTGCTGCCGGAACGTGCGGACCTGCGGTACCGCGGCTTCTCGGAGACGCGTCAGGCAGGCCGGCGCGCGCCCGAGCTGCCGGACTACACCATCGCGCATGCCGCCCCCATCTGGCAGGACCTGGAGGGCCACCACACCCGCTTCGGCGACGTGCTCCCACTGCTCCAGCACGTCGACGACCGCTACGTGATCATGAACGCGGGCGACGAGATCGTGCTCCGCTTCGCCGCCCCGCCGCCACCCGCCGACGGCTGGGTACGCGACTATGTCTTCGTCTCCGACGGCTGGGCCAAGGACGGCGACTACAACAACGGCTTCTCGAGCACGCTGCTGCCGCTGCCGTACCACGGCCTGACGGACTACTCGAAGGCGCCGGGCCGGTTGCAGGACGATCCTGCGTTCCGCATGCATCCGGAGGACTGGCGCGACTACCACACGCGCTACGTCTCGCCGCGCGCTTTCACACGGGCGCTCTCCCGATGAGCGCGCGGCATCGCTCTGACGGCCGCACGAGCGGCGGCGACGACTCGAAACGCGCGCGGCAGGCGGTGGCCGCCGTGCTGCTCGCCGCATCCATCGCAGCAACGCTGGTGCTCGGCCGCACCGCGCCGGCGGGCGGGGGCACGGGCGAAGAGGACTTCGACGAGGAGGCCGCGCTCGAGCGGCACGACTTCTACCTGCGCAATGTCGCGGTGGAGGCGGGCATCGACTTCGTGCACCAGGCACCCGTTCTCGATGCGCGTCTCGAGCCGATCATGCCGCTGATCGCATCCGTCGGCGCGGCCGTGTCCGTCGCCGACTACGACCGCGACGGCTGGCCGGACCTGTACGCGACGAGCAGCGCCGCCGGCGCTTCGAATGCGCTCTACAGGAATCTCGGCGACGGCACGTTCGTCGACGTCGCGGAGGAGGTCGCCGTGGCTGACGTCAACGCGGCGGGCGTCGGCGCATCGATGGGCTCCGTCTGGGGCGACTACGACAACGACGGCTTCGAGGACCTGTTCCTCTATCGCTGGGGCCGGCAGGAGCTGTTCCGCAACGATGGCGGCCGCGGCTTCACGCCGGTCTCCGCCGCGCTCGACCTGCCGCCGTGGCTGAACGTGAACACGGCGGTCTGGCTCGACTACGACGCCGACGGCTGGCTCGACCTGTTCGTGGGCACGTTCTATCCCGAGGACGTGAACCTGTGGCAGCTCGAGTCGCTGCAGTTCCTGCCGGAGAGCTTCGAGTACGCGAGCAACGGCGGCCGCAACTTCCTGCTGCGCAACCGCGGCAACGGCACGTTCGAAGATGTGAGCGAAGAGGCGGGTCTCTCGAGCACGCGCTGGACGCTCGCCGCGAGTGCCGGCGACGTGAACGCCGACGGCTACCCGGACCTGCTCGTCGCGAACGACTTCGGCGTGAGCGAGCTGTACATCAACGAGGGTGGCCGCACGTTCCGCGAGGTGGGCCGCGACTCGAACATCGGACGCTCGCCGAAGAGTGGCATGAGCGCGTCGTTCGGCGACGTCTTCAACCGCGGCGAATGGAACCTGTTCGTCAGCAACATTGCCGAGCGCGGCATTCTCATGCACGGCAATGACCTCTGGACGCCGGTGGCATCCGACGGCGTTGCGCCCGTCTATCGCAATGTGGCGACTGCATTGAACGTCGATCTCGGCGGCTGGACGTATGGCTCGCAGTTCGCCGATCTGAACAACGACGGCTGGCTCGACCTCATCGTCGTCAACGGTTTCGTGTCGGGCGAGCGCCGTGACAGCTACTGGTACGACTACTCGAGCGTCGCAACGGGATTCCGCAGCATTATCGCGGACGCGCGCAACTGGCCGGCGCTGGACGGCCGCAGCCTGTCCGGTCACCAGGCGGACCTGTTCCGCACCGGCGATGGCGCCGGCGGACTGGCCGATGCGAGTGCCGCGGTCGATGCGGACAGTACCTACGACGGCCGCGCCGTCGTCGTCGCGGACCTGTGGAACCGCGGCGTGCTGGATGTCGTGATCGCAAACCAGCGCGGGCCACTGCAGATCTTTCGCAACGAGGTTGCAGCCGGACGCCACTGGATCGGTTTCGACCTTCGCGGGACGGAGAGCAACCGCAGCGCGATCGGCGCCGAGGTACGGCTGTACCGGGACGACATCGTGCAGCTGCAGCAGGTGGAGGGCGGCAGCGGTTTTGCCTCGCAGCGAGACCGGCGCCTGCACTTCGGGCTCGGCACAACGGCGCGCGTGGACAGCGTCGTGATCAGGTGGCCGTCCGGCGGCCGTCAGACGATCGGAGCACCCGCCGCCGATCGCATGCATGCCGTGACGGAGGCGCGATGAAGGTCGACCGCAGGTACGGACCGCCGCTGCTGATCACGCTGATCCTGATCGGCGCGCACTGGAGTGCGGGCGTGCTGCGCGGCTACGAGGCGGTCGCGCTCGCGATCGGGTGCAGCCTCGTTGCGGACGCGGCGGTGGGCCGCTGGCTCATGCGCGAGAAGCGGCCGCTCAGCAGCGCGTACATCTCGGGCATCAGCGTCGGCATCCTCGTGCGCTCACCCGTGCTCTGGCCGTACGCGATGGGCGCACTGCTCTCCATCCTGTCCAAGTACGTGCTGCGCCTGGATGGCCGGCACCTGTGGAACCCGTCGAACTTCGGCATCTGCGTGCTGCTCTTCCTCGCCCCGTCCGCTGTCGCACCCCTGAGCGTGCACTGGGGCAACGATCTCTGGCCGATGCTCGTGATCTGGCTGGTCGGCATCGTCGCGGTGTGGCGCGCCGGCCGCGCCCACATCACGCTCGCGTACCTGGCAGCATTCGTCATCTTCGCTGCGATCCGCGCACCGCTCACCGGACGCACGTTCCTCGCCGAGATCGCGCCGCTGACCGGTCCGATGTACCAGCTCTTCGCTCTGTTCATGGTAACGGACCCGAAGACGACTGTCGCGTCGCCGCGCGCGGGCATTGCCGTCGTCATCCTCGTGGCCGCTGTCGAGATGCTGCTCCGGCTCGCGGAAGTGGTCTACGCGCCATTCTACGCACTGTTCATCGTCGGTCCGTGCGCGCTGGTTGTCGAATGGTGGTGGAATCGACGCTCGCGAGCACGTCCGGATAACTCGCCAGCACTATCGCAGCGCGAGCCGGCGACAACACCGTGAGCGCCGTCGCGAGCGCATCGGCCGTGGCTGCATCAGCGGCGATCACCGTCGCATGCGAGCTGCCGGTGACGCCGAGGCCGGTGCGCGGATCGACTACGTGCGAGTAGCGTACACCTTCGCTCAGGAGGAACTGCTCGGACGGTCCGGATGTCGCGATGGCGCTGTGAGCGAGGCTCGCCGCGCGCGCTGCGACCTCCGGGCTCGCGGTGGGAGCTTCGATGCGCCACCCGTCGCGGCCCGGCGGAGCGGCGCCGACTACAACATCACCGCCCGCCTCGAGGAGCGCTGACGCAATCCCATGCGACTGCAGCACGGCCATCGCCTGCTGCAGGATGAAGCCTTTCGCAATGCCGCCGAGGTCGAGCACGACTCCCTGACCGAGCCGGACGGAGCGCCGCGCCCGGTCAAGCCTTATCTTGTCGGGACCGGTGCGCGCACGTGCGGCATCGATGGCGGTCCGGGGTGGAACAACGCCGGTGCTGCGGGCGTCCCGCCACAGAGCGGTGAGCGGGCCGAGCGTCGGGTCATACGCACCATCGGTCGCGCGCGCGATGAACAGGGCGCGCTCCAGCACGGCGAACAGATCCGGACCGACCGCGACCCACTCCTCAGACTGGAGGGAGAGGCGTCGCAGCTCGCTCGACGGCCGGTAGTCGCTCATGACGTCTTCGAGCGACACGATCCGCGTGTACGCCGCGCGCGCCGCGGCACGGGCCGTCGCGGTGTCCGGCGCATAGAGGACCACGTGCACGCGGACGCCCATGTGCACCTGGACGAACTCGTGGCGCTCCTGTCCGTGTGCAGGCCGCGCCGCGAACACAGCAGACAAGAAGAGGGAGCAGAGCAGTGAGATCCGTCGTCGCATCATTCCCGCTGACAGTGGCCGTGGCAGTCTCCGGCTGCGCGACCGCCGCGTCCGTCGAGACAGCCCCGGCGGACCGGACAGTCGCGCCCGTCGTCTCGCTGCAGCCGTACACTGATACCGTTCCGGGCAGTCTGATCACGTTCGAGATGATACCGCTGCCGGGCGGCACGGTCGAGGTACCGGCCGGCGCCGGCGCGCGCACGGTCGACGTGGAGCAGGTCTGGATCGGGCGCACGGAGGTGACGTGGGACGCGTACGACGCGTACACACTCGAGCGGGATGCACTAGCCGCGGAGATCGGGTCCGACGCGGTCGCACGGCCTTCACCGCCGTACGGCGCGCCCGACTACGGCTGGGGCCACGCCGGCTACCCGGTCATGAGCGTAACGCATGCTGCGGCCGTGGCGTTCTGCGCGTGGCTGTCCGAAAAGACGGGTCGGCACTACCGCCTGCCGACGGAGGCAGAGTGGCTGCGCGCCGCGGAGCTCGCGGCCGCCGACCTCTCAGCCGCTGCGATTGCGGAGCGTGCCTGGCACGCCGGCAATTCCGGCGGCACGACACACGCCGTCGCGGCACGGCAGCCGGACGCGCTCGGGTTGTACGACCTGTTCGGCAACGTCCAGGAATGGGTGCTGACCGACGACGCCCGCCTCGTCGCGCGCGGTGGATCCTACCGGGATCCGGCCGCAGAGGTTGCCAAAGTCCCGCTCAGGTTGCAGGATGCATCCTGGAACGAACGCGACCCGCAATTCCCGAAAAGCCGGTGGTGGCTGTCCGACGCACCGTTCGCCGGTTTCCGTATCGTCCGCGACCCCCTCGACCGAAAGGCCGGATCATGAAGGAATCATCGAAGGATTCTCTGTCTCGCAGGGCATTCATGCGCACGACGGCGGCAGCCAGTGCGGGGCTCGCCGCCAGCGGGTTGACCGCGACGGATACCTTCGGCGCGCGCCGCGGTTCGCGCGCGGACGTGATCCGCGTCGGTGTCGTCGGCTGCGGCGGCCGCGGCACCGGAGCGATCCGGCAGCATGCGCAGAACGCGGACGTCGAGATCGTCGCGCTCGGCGACGTCATGCCCGACCGGCTGGCCAGCTGCCGGAAGAATCTGGCCGAACTGGCCGCGGAGGACGCATCGTTCGCGGCGAAGTACAAGGTCACCGACGACCGCTGCTTCACCGGTCTCGACGCCTACAAGCAGGTACTGAACAGCGGCATCGACCTAGTCATTTTCGCCACGCCGCCCGGGTTCCGCCCGCTCCACCTCGCCGCCGCGGTCGCGGCAGGCAAGCACATTTTCACCGAGAAGCCGGTGGCCGTGGATGCCAACGGGATCCGGTCCGTGCTCGCGTCCTACGAGGTCGGCCTGCAGAAGGGACTCGGCATTGTGGCGGGCACGCAGCGCAGACATGATGCCGGCTACATCGACATCATCAAGCGCATCCACGACGGCGCGATCGGCGATGTGGTCGGCGGGCAGGTCTACTGGAACCAGGGCACACTCTGGCACCGCGATCCCAACCCGGAATGGTCGGACGCCGAGTGGCAGATCCGGAACTGGCTCTACTTCACGTGGCTGTCCGGCGATCACATTGTCGAGCAGCACGTGCACAACATCGACATCGCGAACTGGGTCATGAACGCGCACCCGGTAAAGGCGGTCGCCATGGGCGGCCGGCAGCAGCGGACCGGACCCGAGTTCGGGCACATCTACGACCACTTCGCGGTTGACTACGAATACCCGAACGGCGTGCACATCCTGAGCATGGCCCGGCAGATGCGCGGCGCATCCCGGTTCATCGGCGAGCGCTTCTTCGGCACTAATGGCCGCGCCAACCCGGAATCCACCATCGAGGGGCCGAACGCGTACACGCATACCGGCGAGGACGTGAATCCGTACGTGCAGGAGCATCTGGACCTCGTCGCCAGCATCAGGGCTGGAAAGCCGCTGAACGAGCTGAAGCAGGTCGCGGAATCGTGCCTCACGGCGATCATGGGCCGCGAGGCGGCGTACACCGGGCGCGAGATCGCGTGGGAGGAAATGCTCAATGCGGAGCAGTCGCTCGGGCCGGCAACGATCGCGTTCGGGCCGCTCGACGTGCCGCCTGTGGCGGTGCCCGGAGTGACCGAGCTGGAGCGCGGGTGGGCGGAATAGAACGGACGGGGCGAGAGGTGGGGTGCTGTTAAAGCTTCATGGGTCAGGGGGGGGGGGGGGGGGGGGGGGGGGGGGGGGGGGGGGGGGGGG
>JBBEBA010000078.1:0-28753 GCA_040882575.1 Gemmatimonadota bacterium | reverse complement strand
TTAACGGGGCGGCGGAGGGGATCGACCCCCTCTGCCCAGCTCCCTCAACGCCACCCCTCCTCCACGCCTGACCCATGAAGCCTCAACACGCCCGGCCCCCGGCCCCGGCTGTTGTGGCCGTTCTCTTCCCGCCGTAGTTCAGAAGTCCCGCTCCCACTGCTCGACCAGACTGGCCCACCTCTCCCTGTCGAACCGCTGATTCGGCTCGAAATCCTGGTTGGCCTCGAGATCCGCCATCGTGACCGTGCCGCCATCGACGCCGCCGGCGGGCACCTCGGCGCGCGCCGCCCAGAGTATCGCGTTGAGAACGATCCGCCGCTGCATGGGATGGCCCCAGTTCCAGTGCCAGTGGGCGCCGGTGAAGCCGAAGCCGCGTCCGCCGCCCGTGCGCTCGGTCGCCCAGGCGAGATGCTGCGGCTCGCCGCGCTGCACGGCGGCGCGAACGTCCGGGTTGCCGCTGTGCGGGCCGTCCGGCCGCTCCATCGTGGTGAGGGGTGCGGTCGCGCTCAGGATCGGCTGCACGCCGGCCATGCCGTCGCGGAAGCGCATATGGAAATACCATTCGTCGTCGATCTCATACGGCACCACACCGCGGCTGACCGGATGCTCGGGCAGCGGCAGGCTCTTCATGAGCCAATGAGGATTGACGGACCAGTGGGTATCGAAGAAGCCCCCGACCCACTCGACGAACCGGGGGCCGGCTTCGTCCGGCACTTCGACCGCGTAGTGCAGCAGCACCAGTCCGACTCCCTGGTCCATGAGCCGGTCGAGCTCATCGAGGTGCGGCAGCGCCGGATGTCTTCCGCCGCCATCAGCGAAGATGACGACGACGTCCGTGTCGTTCAGCGCGGCGGCATCCTCCGGCCAGCCGTTCTCGTGCACGACGGCTTCGATGTTTTCGTCATGCTCCGTCAGCAGCCGTGCGAGCAGCAGCGAACCGGCGCGGTGCTCGTGCGAACCGTAGCCGTGGCTCCGCTCGCCGGCGATGAAACTGACCTTCATGCCGTCCGTGTTCGCTGCGCCGTCGCCGGCGACCGCCGCCGACTGCGCGGCGACGCACGCGGACTGCAGCGCGATGAGCGTGCACGCGGATGCGAGCATCTGCAGTGTACGGATGCCGGCTCGCGGCTCTGGCCGCCGGATGTGCGTGTGGGACATGCGCCTCCTGCCATTACGGTGCTTCGCTGCCGGCCGCGGGTCGGCCGGTCTCATCGAGCCTGTTCGCAGCCCACAGCACTCCGGCCGCGATCAGGTCCAGATACGTGTCGGTCTGCATCGTCTCGTTGTGGTGTCCTATCGTCGTGCCGAACACGCGCACGCCTGCGAAGCGGTTCGTCCAGATCGTGACCTGGTTCTCACCGCTGCCCTCGCCGAATGCGTGCGCCAGCGGCGTAGCCGTCGGATGCACGTCGACGATCTCGTACAGCTCACCCTGCGGCGTGCGCCAGGGCATCGTCACGGCCTGCATGATCGGGTGCTGCGGCTCGAGCGCCTCGACCGTGAAGGGCACCTGCCGCTGATGACGGTGACTCTCCACGCCAATGAACATCGACCAGATCGGACTGTCTCTTTCGTAGTTGTAGCTGTGCACGGAGCAGTGGATCACGACGGCCGGAACCTGATGGGCGACGTGAGCACGCACGATGGATTCCGTCCACTCCAGATCGCGAACGCCCGAGAAGCAGATGTTGTACACGACGAGGTCGAACGCCTCCGCCCACGCCGCATCCCGATGGCGCGTGATGCGCGCAGCCGAGTCGTCCCCGGCCTCGTGGTCGATCGTGATCTCCGCATCGACGCGGGCTCGTATGCCATCGGCGAGGATCGTCTTCTGCGCGTCATAGTCATGCCAGCCGCCGCCAGTGACCAGCAGCACGCGCAGCGGCGCGACGGCAGCCGTGTGGTGCAGCGGGATAGCGACGGAGCGGCCATTCGTCATGACCGCGTTGCCTGTCAGGAGCGCGGTCGCGAACGCCAGTGCAGCGGCTGCTCTGTTCATGCGCGAATCCACCGATCGAGGAACGAGACGCGCGGTGCTGCGCGTTGTGCAACCTTATCGGGCGGCGGCTGCGCTGTCCAGAGCGTCAGGCTGGCGTCCTGCCGCGACAGCGAATAGGATGAGCATCGAACCCCATTACATCGACAGAGAGGCGAGGCGAGGATGCAACCAGGATCCGGCTGGTGGGACGCAGCGGCAGCCGCGAGCATCGGACGGCGCGACATGCTGCGCGGCGCGGCCGTCGCATCGGTAGCGACCGCGACCGGCATGCTCGGCTGCGACAGCCCCGAGGGTGGCGCGGCACAGGACCAGGCGGCCACCGCGGACGGTCCAGCGGTGCGCAACGACCGCATAAAGCAGGTGATCGTGACATGGCCCTACCAGGCTTTCGGCGAGCAGTGGGACCTCGAGACATTGTGCCGCGTCTCGCGCGACTTCGGCTGCCACGGCATCGACCTGGCCGGTCCGGACGCGTGGCCGACCATGCGCGAGTACGGTCTGACCTGCGCGTGCGCGGTGAACGGCATGCCGGATCCGCCGTTCATGAAGGGGCTGAACAACCTGCGCTACCACGAGGAGGTCATCGGGCTGACGCGGCGTCGCATCGAGGAGTGCGCGCAGGCGGAGGTGCCGGCCGTCATCGCATTCAACGGCTTCGAGTACCGCGATGCCGAGGACCCGTCGAGCGGCGTGATCCCGCGCGACGAAGGTGCGGCAAACACGGTCCGGGGCCTGAAGGAGCTCGCGCTCGATGCGGAGCGTCACGGCGTCACGGTCGTGCTGGAGCACCTCAACACGCGCGTCACCGACCACGACTACAAGGGCCATCCCGGATACCAGGGCGATGACATCGACTACTGCGCCGACATCATCCGGGCCGTCGGCTCTTCGCATGTGAAACTGCTGTTCGACATCTACCACGTGCAGGTCATGGACGGCGATGTGATCGCGCGCATCCGCGAGTACGGCACGGACCTGATCGGCCATATCCACACGGCCGGCGTACCCGGCCGTGGCGAGCTCGACGAGACGCAGGAGCTGCAGTACGCGCCCATCATGAACGCGCTGCTCGAGATCGGCTACACGGGATATGTGGGGCAGGAGTTCATTCCGACGAGGGATCCGAGGGAGGGGCTGAGGCAGGCGATCGGGGTGTGCGACGTCTAGGGCCGTTCCGCGGTTCCCGCAGTCCCGCCACCGTTTCTCCGTTTCCCGCAGTCCACGCAGGAACGGCGGGGAGCGGGAAACGGTGGCGGGACTGCGGGAACGGCGGGAACTGCGGGAACGAGGGGGCGGAGGCGCGTTGAGGGGCGCCCCTCCGCCGGGGTCCTCTGAGCGCTAGCGGGCGGCGGCCAGCAGCGGCTCCGAGCTGAGGTCGGGGCGGTTTCTGATGGCGGTGTGGATCAGGCCGAGCACGTGCTCGCGCTCCTTGCCGATGAGCGGCAGGCGCGGCGGACGGCTGCGCTCGTGACCGTAGCCGGTCTCCTGCACGATCAGCTTCATGTTCTGCACCAGCTTCGGGTGCGAGTCCAGGTGCAGCATCGGCATGAACCAGCGGTAGATCTCGCGCGCGGCGTCCCACTTCCCTTCTATCGCCAGGTCCCACATGCGCAGCGTCTCGGCCGGGAAGCCGCAAACCAGCCCGAACACGGTTGCGGTCGCGCCGAGCATGACGCTCTCCAGCACGACATCATCGAGACCGGCGAACAGGGTGTAGCGGTTGCCGACGGCGTTCACCAGGTCCGTCAGGCGGCGCGTGTCGCCGGACGCTTCCTTGATCGCGACGATGTTCTTCACGTCCGACAGCTCGACGAACGCCTGCGGCGTCAGGTCGACGCCATAGACCAGCGGATTGTTGTAGCACAGGATCGGCAGCGGTCCCGCCGCCGCGACGGCGCGGTAATGAGCGACGGCCTCGCGCGGGTCGGCCTTGTAGACCATCGCGGGCAGCACCATCAGGCCATCGGCGCCGATGTCCGCCGCGTCCTTCGCGTAGCGGGCCGCTTCGGCAGTCGTGAACTCCGAGATGCCCGTGAGCACCGGCACGCGGCCGCGCGCGGTCTCCACTGATGCACGCAGGATCTGCCGCTTCTCTTCGGGCAGCATCGCCGTGTTCTCGCCAATGCTGCCGAGCACGACCATGCCGTGAACGCCGGCCTCGATCATCTGATCGAGGTGCCGCATCGTCGACTCGATGTCCACCGACAGGTCCTCGTGGAGCTGTGTCGGGATTGCAGGAAAAACGCCGTGCCAGTCAGTCGACATCGGTCCTCACCAGTTCAGGAAATAATTTGCTTGCTACTTCGAAACGCGCTTTGCCACCAGCTGCGCAGTTGCCAGGTCGCTGAGCGGGGTGCCGACGGACTTGAACAGCGTGGTCTCGTCGTCCGATCCCCGACCCTTCACACGACCCGAGCACAGGTCTGCCAGGTCGCCGATGATCGGGTTCGCCGGAATCAGTCCTTCGGAGATCGGGATCAGGATCTCGCCCGCCTCGTTCATCACGTTGTCCCGGCTGTCAGCGTAGAGGCGCGACTTCGCGACCAGGTCGCTGTCGCATTCCTGCACGTGCCGCTCGTGATTGCCGAAAAAATCCGTATGTGTGCCCTTCTTCACCCATGCGCCGAGCACAACCGGAGTCTTCGACGCGGTGGCAACGCTGACGATGTCGGCCTCACCGACTGCCGCTGCCAGGTCCGTCACGACCGTACAGTTCAGGTCCGGCCGCTTCTCCCTGATGCGCTCGATCGTCTGCGCCGCCTTCCCGGGAGTCCGTCCCCAGATGCCGACATCGGTGATCGGCCGCACGGATGCGTGCGCGAGCGTCATGTACGGCGCCAGGTTGCCCGTGCCGCAGACGACCAGGCGACGCGCATCCTTCCGCGCCAGGTAGTCGGCCGCGAGCGCTCCAACCGCCGCGGTCCGCCAGTATGTCACGAACGTGCCATCCACCAGCGCCAGCGGCTCGCCCGTCTCACGGTCGAACAGCAGAACCTTCGAGTACAGGATCTTGCGGCCCTTCGCCGCGTTGCTCGGCAGATACGTGAACGCCTTCACTCCGATCGCTTCTTCCGTCCACGACGGCAGCAGCGCGAACACATCCGACGACGCCGGATCCTTGTCCAGCTTGTACATCGTGCGCGGCGGTGTGCCGGCAGGCGAGCCGAACGCCTTGCGCAGCGCTTCGATCACGGCCGGAAAATCCAGTACCCTCTGTACGTCCTCAGCTTCAATGATCCTCATTGTCCTCGTACCCGTTGAAATGACCAGAACCGTATACTATATGCGGAAATCCGCCCCGGAGCCAGCCGCCGGCGGCGCAAGCCGGCAGCCCGGGAGCAGGCAGGGGTCCAGGCGGCTCCTTTGTCACGCAGAGGCGCAGAGGCGCAGAGGCGCGGAGTCGCAGAGGCGCAAGGCAGACGACGCGGGCGAAGGCCGCCGGCCCGCGGCGGTGCCGGAATCCATTTGTTGATGTACAACAACGACATCGCAGGCTGGGGAGGCGCGGACACGGCGTATCGACCGGCAACCCGACCCCACCGGCGACGCCTCTGCACCTCTGCGGCTCTGCACCTCTGCGGCTCTGCGCGAAAAGGAACGGCGCATCACCACGACAGTGCCGCTGCGCCCGCTGCGCCGGCCTGCCGCTCCGGCAGCCCGTGGTCCAGCGTGCCGGCATACGCGCGCGACAGGATCTCCATGGTGTGCAGCACAGGCTGGATGGGGCCGTGGGCGCCAGGCTGGAGGTGCGTGCGCATCTGCACCATGCAGCCGATGTTGCCGGTGGCGACCATGTCGCACTGCGTGCGGCGGATGGCGGCGACCTTCATCTGTCCGAGCTGCGCCGCGATCTCCGGCTGATCGATGTTGTAGGTCCCGGCGGATCCGCAGCAGCGCTCGCCGTCGTCGAGCTCGGCCAGCTCGAGGCCGGGTATGCTTTCGAGCAGCCTGCGGGGTTCGAGTCGGATCTTCTGCGCGTGGCACAGGTGGCATGCGTCGTGGTATGCGACGCGCACGGGCCGCGTCGTCTGCGGCGGCGGGATGATGCCGAGCCGGTCGAGGAACACCGACACGTCCATCACGCGCTCGGCGATTTTCCGAGCATCCTCCTGGTCCTTCTCGCCGGCGAAAGCGAGCGGGTACTCCTTCATGCCGGACCCGCAGCCGGCGGCATTGACGATGATCGCGTCGACGTCGTCGGGGAATGTACGCATGATGCCGCGGCCGAACTCCCGCGCCGTGCCGATCTCGCCGGAGTGCCAGGCGAGGGCGCCGCAGCAGCCCTGTCCTTCCGGCACGAGCACGTCGACGCCGTTGCGTGTGAGCACATCGACGGTGGCCTGGTTGATCGACGGCTCCATCGCCTGCTGCACGCAGCCGGTGAGCAGCGCGACGCGCGCGCGGCGTGTGCCCTGGGCCTGGATGCGCGGCGGCAGCCGCTGCGCTGGCGGCAGGGAGGCGGGCATGAGGTCGATCATCGGGCGGATCGCGGCGGGCGTGAGCGGCCGCAGCAGTCGCGCGAGCGGCCCGGTGCTGATCGCGAGCCTGAACCTGTTCGGATACGGCAACGTCTGCATCACGAGCCAGTGCCGGATCCGTTCGACGAACGGGCGTTCTTCAGCGGACTCGGCGCGCGCCCGGTACGGCAGCAGCAGCTTGTGGTACTCGACGCCGGACGGGCACGCGCTCTCGCACGCCATGCAGCCGAGGCACCGGTCGATGTGCGGCTGAACCTGGGCCGGATCGAGCTCGCCCTCGAGCGCTCCCTTCATCAGGTAGATGCGGCCGCGCGGCGAGTCCATCTCCTCGCCGAGCACCTGGTATGTCGGACACGACGGGAGGCAGAAGCCGCAGTGCACGCACGCCGTCACGGCGTCGGCCATGGACTGCCCCTGCGGACCCAGCGTCTCTATCGGAATGCGATGCTGCACTTACGTTCTGCTCCCTGTGGCGCGTATCTCAGCCGGCCAGCGCCGGCAGTCGGCGATCCGGATCGAGCGCCCTCTTGATGTGCCGCGCGAATGGACCTTCCATCTGCGTGGCCGCACCGAGCCACGGCCCGGCGCCGTTCAGCGCGGGTCCGCGCACGACCAGCCCGGACAGGGCGGGCGTGCACTGCGCGAGCGATGCGCCGAGCTGCGCGAGCGGTCGGCCGACCGGCCAGGCCGCCCACGCGACGTTGCCGGCGACGCCATAGCGCCTGGCGATGCCGTGGCTGTCCAGTGCGGCATCGAGACCGGCAATACGAGCCGGCGTGACCGGGATCTTGACGAGCCAGTGACCGGCGCCGACCCACGCGAATGCACGCGCGTCGCTCCAGTGCGCCGCTTCCTCTTCGCCGGCGACGACGTCGAACGGACGACCCGTCGCGGCGCCTACGCGCTGCGCGTGAGCATCGACGGCAGCTTCGTCGCCGGATACGCGAATGACCATCGCCCCGTCCGGCTCCAGCTCGAGCGCTTCCAGCTCCATCGGAATCCGGCCGAGCCTCGCGATCAGCGCGGCTGCCTCTCCGAGACCGGCGCAGGCGACGCGCAGTGTGCGCCACGCGTGGGGCGCGGGGAACACCTTGAAGCTCAGCTCCGTGATCACGCCGAGGCGGCCCATGCTGCCGACCATCAGCTTGGGAAGATCGAAGCCGGCCGCGTTCTTGACGACCTTGCCGCCGCCGCCGACGAGTGTGCCGGTTCCGTCCACGAAGCGCACGCCGATCACGAAGTCGCGCAAGCCGCCGTAGCGCAGGCGACCCGGCCCGTTCATGCCGGCCGCGACCGTGCCCGCGAGCGTGGCGCCCTCCTCGCCGAACGGCGGGTCGAACGGCATGTACTGGTGATGCGCGGCCAGCAGTGCCGCGATCTCGCGGAGCGGCGTCCCGGCCAGAGCCGTGAACGTATACTCGCCCGGCTGATACTCGCTCACACCGGACAGGGCGGTCATGTCGAGAAGTGCGACGTCGTCGTCGCCGCGTCCGCGGGACTCGGCGATGAGCGGCGCTTTCGTCATGCGCCCGTGCGGCACGACGCGCGCGTGGCCTCGCATGGCGTCGACGACGTCACCGACGCTGCGCGGCGTGATCGTGCTCATGACGACGCTGCGGCCGCTGGCGCGTGAGCGGTGGCGAGCCCGTGGTCATCGGAAGCCGGGAACATCTTGCCGCGGTTCGCGATCTGCTTCGGGTCCAGTGCCTCGTGTATGCGGTGGAATGCGCCGAGCTCATCCGCGGAGAACATCAGCGGCAGGTAATCACGTTTCTCCATGCCGACACCGTGCTCACCTGTGATCGAGCCGCCGAGATCGATGCAGAGCCTCAGGATGCGGCCGGCGAGGTGCTCGGCGCGGTCGAACTCGCCCGGGACCTGCCCATCGTAGAGGATGAGCGGGTGCAGGTTGCCATCGCCGGCATGGAACACGTTGGCGACGCGCAGCCCGACCTCGTCGGCCATCTCGCCGATGAGCCTGAGCGCGTGGCCGAGCCGCGTACGCGGTACGACGCCGTCCTGCACGATGAAGTCGGGACTCAGCCGACCGACCGCCGAGAACGCGCTCTTGCGGCCCTTCCAGATCATGGCACGCTCGGACGCGGACTTCGCGATGTGGATGCCGATCGAGCCGGAGTCGGTGATCAGCGCGTCGAGCTGCACCCGTTCCGCGGCGATCAGGTCGCGCGCACCCTCGAGCTCAACGATGAGGACGGCCGCGGAGCCCGGCGGATACTCGCTCTGGACGGCGGCGACTGCGGCCTCGATCGCCGTCGCGTCCATGATCTCCATCGCTCCGGGCAGCAATCCGCTCGCGACAATTCGGGCCACGGCGTCGCCGGCCGCTTCAATGGTGGAATAGCCGGCCAGAACCGTGTGGAACTCCTCGGCGGGCGGCAGCAGGCGCAGCGTGATCTGCAGCGCGATGCCGAACAGGCCCTCGCTGCCGACGAAGAGGCCCGTCCAGTCCGGTCCGACCGACTCCAGGCTGTCGCCGCCGAGCTCGACCACCTCGCCCGTGGCGAGCACGGCCTTCAGCCCGAGCACGTGGTTGGCCGTCATGCCGTACTTCAGGCAGTGCGCGCCGCCGGAGTTGAACGCGATGTTGCCGCCGATCGTGCACACCTGCTGGCTGGACGGATCGGGCGCGTAGTGAAGGCGGTGCAGCGCGGCGGCGCGCGTGACCTGCACGTTCAGCACGCCCGGCTCCACCACGGCGATGCGGCGATCCGCGTCCAGCTCCAGGATACGGTTGAGCCGGTTCAGGGCGATGACGATGCCGTCCTCGACGGGCAGTGAGCCTCCCGACAGGCTGGTACCGCTCCCGCGCGGAACGAACGGTACGCCCAGCTCGTAACAGAGGCGGACGGTACGCACGACCTCATCTTCCGACTCGGCCAGGACCACGGCCAGGGGCGCCACGGCGAAGGCGGTCAGCGCGTCGGACTCGAATGCGGCCAGCCGGGCGGCATCCAGGAGGAGGCGATCGTCCGGGTAGATTTCGCGGAGCCGGGCGATCAGCGCGGGAGATCGGGAGGGCATGACGGATCAAATACCTTCAGTTGAGCGAGTGCGCGCTCGGGGCGACTACTGGCGTCTTCACCAGGAATGGATATTATATTCTCAACCCTTCCCCGCACTGCGTCAAGTTACGGCGGGCTATGCGCCACGATCGCGTTCCGGCTGCATCGACACGGGATTTCCACGCTGGCTACCACCCATCTGAACGAGTCGGGTCATGATGAAAAGCGAAAGAATGAGCCCCCCGGTCCGCGCGCTGCGTGCCCTCGTGCCGGTCCTCGCGCTCGTCGCGCTGGCGAGCTGCCAGTCGGCCGGATCCGAGACAGTGCGCGTGCAGCCGCCCGCGCCGGTGCTGACGGAGATGCCGTCGCAGCGGCCGGCGGAGAGCGGCCGGGTTCAGGTCCTCTTCCTCGGCGGCGACGGTCATCACGTGCCGGAGCAGCGAGCCAAGGACGCGCGCCCGATCCTCGCCTACAACGGCATCGACCTGTTCTACACGGATGACGCGGCGGACCTGAACACGGCAGAGCTGGCGAAGTATCACGCGCTCGTGTTCTACAACAACCAGCCGCGCATCGAGGATGACGAGCTGGCCGCGCTCACCGATTTCATCGAGAACGGCGGCGGCCTGGTGGTGCTGCACAGCGCCTCGGCTTCGTTCCAGAACTCCGAGGAGTTCATCCGGCTCGTCGGCGCGGCGTTCAAGAGCCACGGCACGGGCACGTTCAGCGTCACGCGCACGCAGCCGAATCATGCTGTGGTCGCGGGTGTGCCGAGCTTCGAGTCGTGGGAAGAGACATACGTGCACACGAAGCACAACCCCGACCGCACGGTGCTCGAGGTGCGTCGCGAGGGCAGCCACGAGGAGCCGTGGACGTGGGTTCGCAACTACGGCGACGGCCGCATCTTCTACACCGCATGGGGCCATGACCAGCGCACATGGGGCAACGACGGCTTCCAGCAGCTGCTGTCCCGCGCGATCAAGTGGTCGGCGGGCGACTGGGCGCTGAACCAGAGGCTAGCTGAACCGAATACGCCGACCGCCAAGCTGCCCGCACCACTGCCGGTTTACGAACGCCCGCCGGCGCCGTGGAACACGCTGGCCGCGCTCATCGACACCGCGCAGGTTGCGCTGGATCCTGCCGATTCGTACCGGCTGATGACGCTGCCCCCCGGCTTCCGCGTCGACGGCTACGCGTCGGAGCCGCTCATCCGCAACATCATCGACTTCGCGTGGGATGAGCGCGGCCGCATGTGGGTGATCGAGACGATGGACTACCCGAACGTCGTGCTGCCCGAAGGCACGCCCGGTAATGACCGGGTCCTGATCCTCGAGGACACCAACGGCGACGGCAGGCCGGACAACGCGAAGGTATTCGCCGATGGCCTGAACCTCGCCACGTCGCTTGCGTTCGCCAACGGCGGGCTCGTGGTCGGACAGGCGCCCGACATGCTCTTCTTCCGCGACACCAACGGCGATGACGTCGCCGACGAGAAGAAAGTCCTGTTCACCGGCTGGCCGCGCGGCGACACGCATGGCACCATCAGCAACCTGCGCTACGGCTTCGACAACCACGTATGGGGCTCGGTCGGCTACAACGGATTCCGCGGCACCGTGGGCGGCGTCGAGTTCGGCCGCGGCGCAATCTCGATGGGTGCCGGCTACTACCGCTTCGCGGCGGACGGCTCGATGCTGGATTACGTCGCGCGCACCAACAACAACACGTGGGGCGTCGGCTTCACCGAGGACGGCTTCGTCTTCGGCTCGACGGCCAACCGCAATGCCAGCAACTTCGTCCACATCCCTGGCCGCTACTACCGCGAGTTGCTGGGCGCCACGAACCCGCAGGGGACCCCGACGCTGCCGCGCATCGCGACGCGCGAGGACGTCTACCCCGTCCGCCGCATCCTGCAGGTGGACCAGTTCGACATGTACACCGCGGGCTCGGCGCACGAGATCTACACCGCACGGGCGTTCCCCCGCGAGTACTGGAACAACGTCGCGTTCGTGGCGGAGCCGACCGCGCACCTGATCGGCAAACTCGACCTCAACCCGGTGGGCAGCGGATTCGTCGCCAAGAACACGTGGACGCTGATGGCCAGCCGCGATGAATGGCAGGCGCCGGTGCAGGTGAAGGTGGGGCCGGACGGCGCGGTCTGGGTCTCCGACTTCTACTCGCTCGTTGCGCAGCACAACCCGACGCCGGAAGGCTTCGAGCTGGGTGAAGGTAACGCGTACGAGACGCCGAACCGCGACAAGATCCACGGGCGCATCTACCGCATCTACCACGAGGATGAGCCGCAGCCGCAGATCACACGGCTCGACAATGCGACGCCGGCTCTGCTCGTCGCCGCCCTGCGCAACGACAACATGTTCTGGCGCATGACGGCGCAGCGGTTGCTCGTGGATCGCGCGCAGACCGACGTGGTGCCCGCCCTGATCGAGCTGCTGAACGATCACACGATCGACGGACTGGGCCTGAACCCCGGCGCGCTGCACGCGCTCTGGACGCTCGAAGGACTCGGTGCCATTGCGAGCAACCCGCAGGCCGATGCGGCGGCGCGCCGCGCACTCGCGCACCCGGCTGCCTCGCTGCGCCGCGCGGCGCTGCAGGTGCTGCCGCGCAACAACCGGCTGCTGGACGACATCTTCGCTGCCGGCATGCTGCCCGACCGCTCTTCGCCGCACGCCGTGGACTACACCGTGCCTAGCAACGTGCTGCAGGATGCGGATGCGCACGTACGCCTGCAGGCAATCCTCACGGTCTCCGAGCTGCCGGCTTCGGACCGCGCAGCGGCCGCGCTCGTGGAGCTGCTGTCCGTGCCGGATAATGCGCGTGACCGCTGGATCCCGGAGGCCGTCGCCATTGCCGGCGTCAAGCAGGGAACCAGTGTCGCCATCAGCCTGCTGCAGCGTCCGATCCAGGGTCGCATGGCACAGGACTCGGCGTATATCGGCGGCCTGGCCAGGGCGCTGCAGATGATGACAGAACACTATGCAGCTGCCCAGAATACCGCCGCTGTGGTAGCCCTGATATCGGCCTTGCCGCAGGCGGATCAAACCCTTGCCAACAGTGTACTTACTGGCATCGCTGGTGGGCCGATGGTCGAAGTCCCGGGCCGCGATGGCCCGCGTCAGGTCCAGCAGGGCGGCGAGGGCGGATGGCCGGAGCAGAGCGCCCCGACACTCACCGCCCAGCAGCGTGCGGCGCTCGTGCAGGCCGCGAACGCCGCGGCACCCGAGCTGGCAGATGGCTTTGCCCGCGTCGCTGCCCGGTGGGGCATGCCGGACCTGTTCGGGTCACGGTAATCGGAGACGACTGCAGGGAGCAGGGGGATTGATGCGGATAGCAGGTTTGACGAACACGAACGGCCGCTGGCGCAACGTTGCGGCTGTAGCGGGCGTGGTCGCGGCGGCGGCAGCAGTTCTGCCGCTCGCCGGCGGCGCGTCGGCTCAGACGGCGCCCGCTGCGTCGGTCGCGATACAGGCGGCGGTGGACACGACCATCACGATCCGGTCGAGCGGTACGAATCTGGAGTTCCAGCCGTCGAGCGTGTCTGCGAAGGCGGGCACGCGCGTGCGCATCCGCTACGTCAACGAGGGCACGTTCCCGCACAACCTCGTGATCATGAAGGACGAGAACGACATCGACAAGCTCGGTCTGGCAGCGTTCAAGGCCAGCAAGACGGGGTACGTGCCGGTGGAGTTCGAGACGCTGATGGTGGCGCACAGCGAGCTGGCCATCCCCGGCTCGACCGTTGAGATCGAGTTCGTGATGCCGGCTGCGGGCGAGTACACGTTCGTCTGTCTGTATCCGGGCCACTACAACATGATGCTCGGCACGCTGCGGTCATTGAAGTAACCGGCTGCAGTCGTACGAGAGGACGCGCCGCATGCCGGATACGGGAATGCGGCGCGTTTTTCATGGCGACTGCGCGAACCGCGTCGGGAGCCGGTAGCGCACTACCGAGGGATACGGTTCATCGATCACCGCGTAGATGGCATCGCCGGCCCTGGAGACGACAAGGGGTCCGCCGAAGCCGTCCTCCGGGAGGGGCTGAGTCGTCTGAAGCCGCCCATCGTGAGCGAACGTGGAGAGGTAGGTTCTGGTCTCCACGGTTCCGGTGCCGGGAGGAGTGGCAATCATGTAGAAGCTGGCCACCGAGCCGTCGCCGGTCTGCCCAATCCCCGCACACCGGCAGGCACCATCCTGCCTGGAAGACCGCCGACAGTGCAGATGATCCGAGCGCCGCGCCGCGCGCGACATAGATGAGCGTACGTTCCGACTGAGGCTGTACAGGTGCACGGTTTCAACCTGATTGGCGGTTCGCACGAGACCCAGAATGTAGTCCGCGCCCACGTCCAACAGGTCCATCGACTGCGACGATGTGACCCGCCCCTCCAACCGGCCGTCGGGCCCAAATACCTGCCATATGGTCTGACCGCTTCTCGGTCGGCTGAACTCACGTATCCAGACTTGCCGATCATCGTCCAGATATATAATGCGTCAACAGCGAGCACTGAGTCTGTGCCGAATCGACCCGCAAGATACAACTGCTGAAACTCGCCGGGACCTGCGCCTCTGCCTCCGACAGTCCTCAAATGAACACCGTTGGTTCCGAAGAACCGCAGCTCCGCCGATGCGCGGTCGGCAATGACGATCACCCCTTGATCAAGGAGCACAGCGGCACCCGAGACTCCCGAGAATACGTAGGGCGTCTCGCCGCCTTCTGAACCGATGGTGATGGTGGGCCCAGGCGCCATGGTCCACGCCGGAACAGCGCCGACGTCTGGTAAAGGATTAGGCTCTTCCGGGTTTAGCATGGGTGGATGCTACGAGGCAGCGAGGGCAACGACGGCTGCCACCGCATTCCGCATCCTGTCACGGCGCATTATCGGCAGACCTCGGGCGACCCCGGATAGGAAAGCTTCCGGCGGCGACGACCCTCCCGCTTTGCGAAACCGCGACCGCGACGGCAAAGCGACCCCAGCCTCACAGATCCGCAGCGTGGGGGACGTTTGCCTGCGCTAAGAGCCGTCAAGCGTTGCCCACGCGACGCGCGGCAATCGACTGGGTGCATTCCGCCGTCGCTCTACGACGTCAGGTGTGGCCCAGACCCACAAAACGCCCGCGTGGGTATCACTTGCCGTCGTCGCCTGGCGGGCAGGCGGATTCCTGACCGTGATTACCCACCCGGTACCCGGAAGAGCAAAGGATTAGCAACCACAACAACGCCCGCACTGTCAGCGAACACGACCTGAGTTGAATCGCCCCCGCTCGGATCTTGGCATGCGACAGTAACAATCGCACAGATTACAGTTCCCTGGCCCAGGCGCGTGCGGCTCATTGTGCAATTCGTACGGGCCATGGATGCCCCCTGGTTTCTGAAATGCCGAATCATGCTGCGCTACTGTACGGACAACTCGTAGACCACGGAGGATTCGACATCGAACTCGTCGCGTCGGAGCGCCAGTACTTCATCATCGTGGATCGCCAGCGGTGAGATGTCAGATGGAAAGGAGACAGTTCCCGACGTCGAGGCCGCCGGACAACTCAGCAGCCAGGAACTCCCTGAAGTCTTCGGCATCTCTGCCCCCCGGTCCGATTCGGGTCCCACGGCAATGCGCGGCGCGCGGCGCTCGGAACTCACTCAGCAAGCGAAGTTCATCACTGGCCGCTGTCAATGCCGATGCGCAACTCAGCGCCTCAGCGTCTCCGCGTGTTCAGATGCCGCCGACATCGAGGAATTGGGCTACGTCGTCGCGATCGACGAAGAAGTCGCCCAGGCGGCCATGCCATTCGCCATGCCAGTCGGAGCCGCCTGTCACGAGCAGCCCCCGCGCGCGAGCGGTCGCCGCTATGCGGTCGCTGTCCGGCGGCGGCACGCGCGGCCGGAAGCATTCCACGCCGTCGAGCCCGCTCTCCTGAAGACGGGGCAGCTCCGCTTCCATGCGATCCTGCCGCGGGTGTGCCCACACCGCGACGCCGCCGGCCTGGTGGATGATCTCGATCGCCTGATCGGCCGTGATCAGCCTGGTCGGCACGAAAGCCGGCCCGTCGTCGCCAATGAAGCGATCGAACGCCTCGTTCATGCTCTGGACGTACCCCCGCTGCAGCAGCGCCCGCGCGAGGTGCGGCCTGCCGATGCTGTCCGGCTTCGGCCCGGCCGCGACGAGGACGTCGTCGAAGGAGACAGTGATGTTCAGCGCGGCCAGCCGATCCAGCATCTCGCGCATGCGCACTTCCCGCGCACCCGATGCGCGTACGCTGTAGCGCAGGAGCCCGGCCTCGAGTGGGTCCACGTAGTAGCCGAGCATGTGCAGCTCGTTGCCCGCATGGTGGGTGGACAGCTCGATGGCAGGGATGACGTGAAGCGCACCCGCGCCGGCCGCCTGCGCGGCGGCCACGCCGCCGACGGTGTCATGGTCGGCCAGGGCCAGCACGTGCAGGCCACCCGCCCGCGCGGCCTGAATGACCGCGGCGGGCGCGTAGCTGCCGTCGGACGCAGTACTGTGGACGTGCAGATCGATGCGCAACGAGCTCAGCGCACGACCACGCGGCGGGGCATGCGATACGCGATGCCGGCGCCGAAAGTGTTCTGCCCGTCGCCGAACGTGGCGCCGAGGCGCAGCACGAACGACTCACCGATCGCGGCGTCCGCACCGATGTCGATGGGGAAGTTCAGCTCGGTGTCCGTGACTTCGCCGTCGCTCGTCTCGACGGCAATGAAGTCGATGGCCAGGCGCGGATGCACGTACGGCATGATCACCGCGATCGAGCCGGGCCCGCCGAGCGCCACGCCCGCGCTGAGGCCGACCGGCACGCGCAGCCAGGTCTCGTCATTGTCGAAGCCTGCGCCGAGGCCGAGGATCCACGAGAACAGGAGCGATGAGCCGGGACCGGCGAGCATGACGGGGCCGTAGAACTCGGCGCCGACCTGGATGTTGTCGTCACCAGCGAGGCCGGCGCGGACGCCGAGATTGATGTTGCCGCTCTGGCGCCATATGCCGGCGAAGCCGGTGGCGCCGTCACCATCGGGGATGATGAGATAGGCGCCGATGTCCTCGCCCGGCCTCGGCGAAAAGAATGTCGGTGAATCCCACGCCTGTGCGGCGAGCGGAGCGGCCGTCGCGAGCCATGCCGCGGCCGTGAGGAAGATACGCATACCCATGATGCCTCCCCTGTTACGCCGTCGCCGCGCTCTCGCTGAGCACGGTCACGACGTTGTCGACGACCTGCATGAACCCGCCCTCGACCCGGAAGCGCTGCTCGCTGCCGCCGTTCGTGACGCGGAGATCGCCGGCGCCCAGCAGCACGAGCATCGGCGCGTGGCCGCGCAGGACGCCGACCTCGCCATCCCACGCGGGCGCGACCACCATGTCGGCCGTCCCCTCGTAGACGGTGGCCCCGGGGCTGATGATCGCGACCTTCAGCTGATCAGGCATCGGCCGCTGCCATTTCCTTCGCGGACGCGATCACGTCGTCGATCCCGCCCTTCATGTAGAAGGCCTGCTCGGGCAGGTTGTCGAACTCGCCGGCGGCGACGCGCTCGAACGACTCGATCGTGTCCTCCAGCTTTACGTACTTGCCCTTGATGCCCGTGAACGCCTCGGCGACGTGGAACGGCTGCGACAGGAACCGCTGGATGCGGCGTGCGCGGCCGACCACGATCTTGTCCTCCTCCGACAGCTCGTCCATGCCGAGGATCGCGATGATGTCCTGCAGCTCCTTGTAGCGCTGCAGAATTCGCTGCACGTCGCTCGCCACCTTGTAGTGCCGCTCGCCGATGAACTGCGCGTCCAGGATACGGCTGCTCGAGTCGAGCGGATCGACGGCGGGGTAGATGCCGATCTCGGTGAGTGCGCGCGTCAGCACCGTCGTCGAATCCAGATGTGCGAAAGCAGCGGCCGGCGCAGGGTCCGTGAGGTCGTCGGCGGGGACGTAGATCGCCTGCACGGACGTGATCGAACCGTCGCGCGTCGACGTGATGCGCTCCTGCAGGCCGCCCATCTCCGTGCCGAGCGTCGGCTGGTAGCCGACGGCGGACGGCATGCGGCCGAGCAGCGCCGACACCTCGGAGCCCGCCTGCGTGAAGCGGAAGATGTTGTCGATGAAGAGCAGCACGTCCTGCTTCTCGACGTCGCGGAAGTACTCGGCGATCGTGAGGCCGGACAGGCCGACGCGCTGACGGGCGCCGGGCGGCTCGTTCATCTGGCCGTAGACGAGCGCGGTCGACTTGATGACGCCGGACTCGCTCATCTCGAGGAACAGGTCGTTGCCCTCGCGCGTGCGCTCGCCGACGCCGCAGAACACGGAGCGGCCACCGTGCTCCATGGCGATGTTGTTGATCAGCTCCATGATGATGACCGTCTTGCCGACGCCGGCGCCGCCGAACAGGCCGGTCTTGCCGCCCTTCACGTACGGCGCGATCAGGTCGATGACCTTGATGCCAGTCTCGAAGATCTCGGTCTTCGGCTCGAGCTGCGTGAACGGCGGCGCCTCGCGATGGATCGGCCAGCGCTCGACAGTGTCCGGGATGTCGCCGGCCTCGTCCACGGGCTCGCCCAGCACGTTCAGGATGCGGCCCAGCGCCGCTTCGCCGACCGGGACCGTGATTGCATTGCCGGTGTCGCGGACCGCCATGCCGCGCTGCAGCCCGTCCGTGGACGACATCGCCACGGCGCGCACCTGGTTGCGCCCGATGTGCTGCTGCACCTCGGCCACCACCCGGATGTCGGGACTGCCGTCCGTGCCCGCCTGTTTGATCTCGAGCGCGTTGTAGATCTCGGGGATCGCGTCGTTGGCAAACTCGACGTCGATCACGGGTCCGATCACCTGCACCACCCGGCCCATTGCGCTGCCGTTGCCCTGCACCATTGTCGTTTCCTCTTCTATTCGAGTGCCGCGGCGCCGCCGACGATCTCCGCGATCTCCTGCGTGATCTGCGCCTGGCGAGCCCGGTTGTACGTACGATTCAGACTGTCCAGCATGTCGCCTGCATTGTCCGTCGCGTTCTTCATTGCGGTACGGCGCGCGCCGTGCTCCGCAGCCGCCGTCTCGACCAGCGCGCGATAGACGCTGTTGCGGACGTAGAGCGGCAGCAGGCGGTTCAGGATTTCATCGCCGGACGGCGAGAGTATGTAGTTCTGCGTGCGCGCCGAAACCGGCTCGTCCGACGACGTCGCGGCCGACACCGGCAGCACCTTCATCGTGGCCGGCGGCGTCGACAGTGCGGAGCGGAACTGCGCGTGGACGACGTAGACCTCGTCGAGCGTGCCGGCCTCGAAATCGGCGCGCAGGGGCTCGATCACGCTCGTTGCATCTTCGATCGTGGGCTTGTCCGTGATGTCGGCGCGCGCGCTCGCGAGGGTCTCCCGCTGGAATCGCAGGAAGCTGATCCCCTTCTTGCCGACGGCATGGATCTCGACCTCGGCGCCGCCGTCACGCAGGCGCCGGATCAGCGTGCGCGCTTCGCGTATCAGGTTGGCATTGAACGCGCCGGCCAGGCCGCGGTTGGAAGTGATCAGCACGACAGCCGCGCGTTTCACGGTCTCCGGCTGGCGCAGCAGTGCATAGCGCTCGCGCAGCTCGGGGTCGATGAGGCTGCCGATCACCTGTGCGAGACGCGTCGCGTAGGGCCGCGCCGCGTGCACGCGATCGCTGGCACGCTTCAGCTTGGACGTGGAAACCATCTCCATCGTCCGCGTGATCTGGCGCGTCTTGCCGATCGATCGGATGCGCCGCTTCAGCTCGCGAGTCTTCGACATCCTGCCCTATGCCGGCGGGCTGGCGGCAGTGCTGTCGGCGGCGGCAGGTGCATCCCTGGTGGCCCGCGCGCCCGCCGGCGGCGCGCCGGTCGGGTCGGCTGCCGCGGGCTGCTGCGCCAGGAACGTCTGCTTGAAATCCTTCACGGCCGTGACCAGCGCATCGCTCGTTTCCTTCTCCAGCTTGCCCGTCGTGCGGATCGCTTCGCCGATCTGCGGCTTCTGCGTCCGCAGATACTCCTGGAAGCCGAGCTCGAACGCACGCACCTTGTTCGTCGGCACATCGTCGATCAGCCCGTTCGTGACGGCGTACAGGATCATGACCTGCTGCTCCGTCCGCATCGGATCGTACTGCGGCTGCTTCAGGATCTCGACGATGCGCTCGCCGCGCGCGAGCTGACGCTGCGTCGCCGCATCCAGCTCCGAGCCGAACTGGGCGAACGCCTCGAGCTCGCGATACTGCGCCAGGTCCAGGCGCAGACGTCCGGCCACCGAGCGCATCGCCTTCGTCTGAGCCGAGCCGCCGACGCGCGACACCGAGATACCGACGTTCACGGCAGGCCGCAGTCCGCCGTAGAACAGATCGGCCTCGAGAAAGATCTGGCCGTCCGTGATCGAGATGACGTTCGTCGGGATGTAGGCTGACACGTCGCCGGCCTGCGTCTCGATGATCGGCAGCGCGGTCAGCGAGCCGCCGCCGTTCGGATCCGACAGCTTCGCTGCCCGCTCGAGCAGGCGCGAGTGGAGGTAGAACACGTCCCCGGGGTACGCCTCGCGGCCCGGCGGACGACGCAGCACCAGCGAGATCTGGCGGTACGCAACCGCCTGCTTCGAGAGGTCGTCGTAGATCACGAGCGCGTGTTTGCCCTGCCACATGAAGTACTCGGCGAGTGCCGTCGCCGAGTACGGCGCAATGTACTGCATGGGCGCGGGATCGGAGGCGTTCGCGGCGACGACGATCGTGTAATCGAGCGCACCGTGCTCGCGCAACGTCGCGACGACGCTGGCCACCTTGCCCGCGCGCTGGCCGATTGCGCAGTAGACGCAGATGACGCCCGTGTCCTTCTGGTTGATGATCGCGTCGAGCGCGACGGCCGACTTGCCGGTGCCGCGGTCGCCGATGATGAGCTCGCGCTGCCCGCGGCCGATCGGGATCATGGAGTCGATCGCCTTGATGCCCGTCTGCATCGGCTCCTTGACCGGCTGCCGCTGCACGATACCCGGCGCGACCACGTCGATGAAGCGGCGGTCCGACGACGCGATCTCGCCGCGCCCGTCGATAGGATTGCCGAGCGAGTCGACGACGCGGCCGAGGTACGCATCGCCCACCGGAATGTCGAGCACGCGGCCCGTCCGGCGAACTGCGTCGCCCTCGTGCAGCTGCGTCCAGTCGCCCATGATGACGGCGCCGATGTTGTCTTCCTCCAGGTTCAGCGCGAGCGCCGTGATGGCCTCGCCTGACTCGGACGAGACGATCTCGAGCATCTCGCTCGCCATCGCGTTCGTCAGACCGTAGATCCGGGCGACGCCGTCCTTCACCTCCAGGACCTCACCGACTTCCTCGACCTTCAGCTCCTCGCTGTACTGCTCGATCTGGCGGAGCAGCACATCCTTGATCTCGCTCGCCCGAAGCTGGGTTTCCGTGCTCGACATTATCTCGTCTCGTTCAGAGAAATTCTTCGATGCGCCCGCTGACGCCTATTCCCGAAGGCGCACGTTTGCGCCCGTTTCCGTCCCCGTCTCTTCATCTCCCGCTCCCCCGCTCCCCCGCTCCTCAAGCCGCTGGCAGGGCCGCATCCAGCAAGCGGTGCCGCAGAGACACCAGACGCCGCCTCAACGATGCGTCCAGCACGCGGTCCGCATAACGCACGACGATGCCGCCAAGCAGTGCGGGCTCGACGGCAATGTGCGGGATCACTATCCTGCCAAGGATGCGCGACAGCTCCGCGACGATCGACTGCTCCGTCGCGTCGTCAGGCTCGTGGGCCAGCGTGACCTGCACGTGCAGGCGGCCGAGCTTCTCGTCGAGCAGCTCGCGATACGCGGCGGCCATCGGGTGCAGCAGCCGCTGACGCCGCTTCTCGAGCACGACCACCACGAAGTTCATGAACAGCGGAGACACCTGCCCGGCCATCGCCTCACGCAGGGCGTCGGTCTTCAGCCTCACGTCGATCTTCGGAGACTCGATGAAGGCCCGGACGCGCGGGTCGGATTCGAGCAGCAGGGTGACCGTATTGAGGCCCTGCGCGAAATCGTCGTGCGCGTCGTGCCGCTCGCCGAGCTCGAACAGCGCTTCGGCATAGCTGCGTGCTACCGTGCCGGCCCGCATCTACGCGACTCCCGCGCCGGCGGATCCGCCGTCCATGGACTTCAGGTATTCCGTCACGAGCTTGCGGTCCGCCGCCGCGTCCACGCGCTGGCCGACAAGCTTGCCGGCCGCGGCCAGGGCGAGGTCTACGGCCTCGCGCCGGAGAGACTCGATCGCGAGCTCGCGCTCCCGCTCGATGTCCCGCTTCGCGCGCGTCACCAGCTCCTCCTGCTCCACGCGCGCACGGTCGAGCATGTCCTCGCGCACACGCTCCGCCGCCTGCTTGCCTTCCGCGATCATCTCCTGCGTCTGCAGCCGTGCGGCCGCCAGCTCCTGGCGCTGCTGGTCGAGCAGTTGCTCCGCCTCCGCACGCTGACGCGCGGACTCGTCCAGTGCGTCCTGGATGCGCTGCTCGCGCGCCGCCGCGTACCCTAGAATCGGCGGGAACGCGTACTTCGCGAGCACGACCGACAGCACGAGAAAGATGACGACCGTCCAGAAGGACACGCCGGGATTGATACCGAAGATGGACGGCTCGTGCGCGACCTCTTCCGCCTGTGCCAGCAACAGATATGCAAAATTCATTGATTGTCCGTCTCGTTGTCTGCGCTGTGCCGGGCGCGCTCCGGCCGCGCCCGGCGCATGTGCGTCAGTTCGGAATCAGGAACGCGATAACCAGACCGAAAAGCGCGACACCCTCGACCAGTGCCGCAAGAATGATCGCCGCTGTCTGGATTGTGCCCGCGATCTCCGGCTGACGCGCCATGCTCTCCGTCATCCGTGAGCCGATCAGGCCGACACCCAGACCAGCACCGAGCGTCGTCAGACCGGCGCCCAGGCCCTTGCCGAGCGCTCGCAGACCACTGGCAGCCGCCTCGGCGGTTTCCGGCGTGACCATCGCGTCCTGGAGCATGCCCCAAAATACCATTGTGTAAACTCCGTTCCTGTCGAGGTGCCTGTTGTGTTGCTCTGTCGCCTGCCGGCGCGTCCCCGTCCGCACCGCTCAGCGTCACCGCGTCCTGGCCGGTACCTGCCGCCGGCCTGCGGATATCAGCCGGGCACCCGCCCGGCCGTGTTACGACGGCGGCGGTGAAGCCCCGCTGCCGAAGGCGTGCCACGTAAGGGTGGACACGCTCACCCGTGCTCTGCCTAGTGCGCGTGCCGGATCAGCCCGATGAAGACGGACGACAACATCGCGAAAATATAGGCCTGCAGGAATCCGACGAAAATCTCGAGCACCATGATCGCCACAGCCATCAGCAGCGGCGCGGGCACGACCCACAGCGCGTTCCCGAGGGTCGCCACCACCAGCAGGCCCGTAAGTGCCAGCACGACCGCATGCCCGGCCGTCATGTTCGCATAGAGCCGGATCGCCAGCGCGAATGGCTTGGTCAGCTTACCCAGAAACTCGACCGGTGTCATGACGATGTACATCGGGACCTTCATGCCCCAGTGCATCCCATCCGGCGCGTAGAAGATCGTGCGCAGATAACCCTTCGTGCCGAGCTCGCGCATACCTGCCAGCTCCACGGTCGCGAACGTGATGATCGCGAGCGTCGCTGTCACGGACAGGTTGCCGGTAGGGGAGGCTCCCCACGGAACCAGCCCGAGGAGATTGCAGAAGAGAACGAAGAAGAACACGGAAACGATGTACGGCACGAACCGCTCGCCACCGTGGCCTATGTTCTTCAGCGCGATCTCGTCCCGGATGAACAGGACCAGCGCCTCGACCACGTTGGCCGCGCCCTTCGGCCCGCGGCCCGCGCCCGCGGCATGCTCACGCTTCGCGTCACGCGCTGCAATGATCAGCACCAGCGCAGCCAGCGCCGCCGCGATGATCATGAACAGCACGTGCTTCGTGATCGAGAAATCCACCGTCAATGGACCCAGATGCACCGGCGCCCACGTCGGCAGATGCAGCACGCCAAACGGCGTCTCCCACTCGTGGGAGTCCGCAAGGTGATGCAGGATCATCGAGGGAATATCGAACTCGCCGCCCTCGGCAGGCGCGGCGGCACGGATCAGAGGCAGGACTCTCGAAATCATCTCGTCTGCAAACCCCGTCGCAGAAACAGCGGCTCCAGCAGGAGCAGCACAAACAGGAACGCGACCAGCCCGATCAGCACCGGCTCCTGTGGGAACACCGGATACCGCGACAGCCAGAACGCCACCACACCGATCGCCGCAAAGCGCAGCACCAGACCCGCCAGCCACGCCGCCAGAAACATCTCGTTACGGCTCCGCACCGCCACCAGCGCCGCGAACGCCGCCAGCTGCAGCACATAGGCCAGCGCAGCCGCGAACCAGATCGCCGGAGCCGACGCCGGCGTCACCATCAGCATCGCAACCACTACACCCGCTACCACCACCACCATCCCCACGGCGGCATACGTCAGCCACGCCCTCACCTGTCGTCCGCCGCCTTCCCCGCTCCGCCTTCACGGGCGTTCCGCTGCGGCTCCACCACCAGATGCCGGTACATGTACGTGAACCCCGCCGCCGCACCTACGAACGCGCCGATCAGCGTCAGCCACGGCGTCGTCCCCAACCGCTCGTCCGCAAGCGTGCCCAGGTACAGAAACAGACCCGTGCTCAACGCCCACGTCAGCCCGACACCCAGATACTTCGACGCCTGCGCCGCCTGGCTCGGCTCCATCTTCCGCGGCTCCACCACTGCACAATCTCCGCCGTAAGGACGATAGCCGAGCAAAGGTAATGATTGTGAAAAAATTCGCAAGCGGCCGCCGTTGGCCGGTGCCGAGGCCGGTACCTATCTTGCAAACTGCTGCGCGCACGCGCGGGCGGAGCCCGGCTTCACAGAAAGGCGAGATCATCCGACGATCGGGTCGGCGGCTGTGGCCATGCGAGCATGAGGAGGTCGATGGAGCGGAGCAGCTGGATGGGCCGGGTGGCGGGTCTGGCCGTGGCGCTGGCGGTCGGGTGCAGCACGGTGGTGCCGCTGGCGGAGGTGGCGCCCGGGAGCGGCTCGCCGCCGGAGCTTGGATCGAGCTTCAACGTGAGCGTAGGGGAGGATTCGGTACGCCTCGAGCTGCATGTGACGAACGTGACCTCGGCAGCCATGGCGCTGGAGTTCACGTCGTCGCAACGTTACGACTTCGCGGTGGCGACGACGGCTGGTGAAGTGGTGTGGCGGTGGGCAGCGGACCGATCGTTCATGCAGGCGCTGGGGGCAGAGCGGCTTGAGCCGGGCGAGTCGCGGCGATACACTGCGGTGTGGCCGGCGCCGGGGCGGCAAGCGGATTACGTGGCGACGGCATGGCTGACGTCGCAGAACTACCCGGTCGAATTGCGGACGGTGTTCCGTCTGCCGGACGGCTGACACATCCATGGCGACAGAGGAATTCCCCGTCTCGAAGGCGATAGATGGAAGCGCGGAGTGTCCTCGCGGAGGACGATCAGGACGACATGCTGCTGGAGCGGCTCTCGGAGGCGCGACGCACGCTGGAGACGGAGATCGGCCGGAGGGTCGTCGGACAGAAGGGAATCGTCGAGGGGCTGCTCATCGCGCTGCTGGCGGATGGTCATGCCCTGCTGGTGGGTGTTCCGGGCCTGGCGAAGACGCTTCTGATTTCGACACTGGCTGACGCCCTGGACCTGAAGTTCAGCCGGATCCAGTTCACGCCTGACCTGATGCCGTCGGACATCACGGGCACGGAGGTTCTCGAGGAGGACCGCTCGACGGGGAGGCGGCTGTTCAGGTTCGTACGCGGTCCCGTGTTCGCGAACGTGGTGCTGGCGGACGAGATCAACCGTACGCCGCCGAAGACGCAGGCCGCGCTGCTGCAGGCGATGCAGGAGCGGGCGGTGACAGCGGCAGGCGACACGATGAAGCTGGACCGGCCGTTCTTCGTGCTGGCGACGCAGAACCCGATCGAGCAGGAGGGCACCTACCCGCTGCCGGAGGCGCAGCTCGACCGGTTCATGCTGGAGCTGCGGATCGATTATCCGACGCGCGACGAGGAAGAGCAGATCGCCATGCAGACGACGGGCACGGCGGAGCCGGTCGTGCGAGCGGTGCTTGGTGGCAAGGAGCTGGTGTCGCTGCAGCGTCTGGTGCGGCGTGTTCCCGCGCCGCCGTCGCTGGTGTCGTATGCGGTTGGGCTGGTGCGGTCCACGCGGCCGGACGATGAGGCGGCCCCCGATATCACGCGCCGGTATGTATCGTGGGGCGCAGGACCGCGGGCGTCGCAGTATCTCGTGCTGGGTGCGAAGGCGAGGGCGGCGCTGTCGGGGCGGGGCATGCCCGACCTGGAGGACGTGCGCGCCGTCGCGCCATCGGTGCTGCGGCACCGGGTGGTGCCGAGCTTCCAGGCGGAAGCGGACGGGCGGAGTGCGGGAGACCTGGTCGAGGAGCTGATTCACCAGAGCAGGAAGTGGAAGTGAGTCGAAGACCGGGGGCCCGCCGATGCTGATCCTCGCGATCGGCCTCGGCCTGGCCGTCCTGCTGTCCGCGGTATTCAGTGCTGCAGAGCTTGCCATATTCCTGCCGAGCGAGGGTCGGGTCCGCGCGCTGAGCGAGCAGAACGCGCGGGGCGCCGGAGCGCTGGTACAGCTGCGGGCACGACCGGAGCGCACGCTCGTACTGCTCCGGCTCGTGGATGCACTGTCGGACGCGAGCGCCGGCGCGCTGGCTGCCTACATCGCATTCCTCAACTGGGAGCTGCTGGGGCTGGCGCTCGCGATCGGTGCCGCAGCGCTGCTGCTGCTCTATTTCGGTGAGCTGATCCCGATGGGCATCGCGGCGAACCACGGTGTTGGCATGGCGCTCGCCATCGCGCCGCCGCTGCTGCTGCTGACGCGAGTGCTGTCGCCACTGCTCGTCGTGCTGTCGCGGCTGGCGAACATGCGGCCGGACCGGCGGGAGACGGTCTCGACAATCACGGAAACGGAGATCCGACAACTCGCGGAGCTCGGGCATACGGAAGGCGAAATCGAGGAACACGAGCGCGAGCTGATCGAGCGCGCGTTCCGGCTGGATGACACAAAGACATGGGAAGTGATGATCCCGCGCGTCGACATCTTCGCGTGGCCGGACGCGAAGCGGCTGATCGACATCGCACCGGAGCTCGGGACCGTACGCTACTCGCGCGTGCCGGTGTATGGCGAGTCCATCGACGACATCACTGGCGTGCTGTACCTGCGCGACGCATACCAGGCGCTGGTATCGGGTCAGCGGGATGTGCAGCTGGGTTCGCTCGCGCGCGAGCCGCTAGTGGTGCCGGGCTCGCTGTCGCTGTCGCGCCTGCTGCGGGACTTCCAGGCGCGGCGCATCCACCTCGCCGTCGTCGTGGACGAGTATGGCGGCACGGATGGCGTGGTGACGCTGGAGGACGTGCTGGAGGAGCTCGTCGGTGAGATCGTGGACGAGACGGACGTCGCCGAGGACGCAATCACCCGCATCTCGAGACATGAAATCCTGGCGTCGGGCGATGCCGACCTGCGCGAGATCAATCACATCTTCAATGCCGCGCTGCCGCAGCTCGAGCACCGCTCACTGAACGGGTACCTGCTCGAGGAGCTGGGCCGGGTACCAGAGCCGGGCCATCACATGGAGCGGGACGGTATCCATATCGAGGTGATGGAGGCGACGGAGACGCAGGTCACGCGAGCGCGGCTGCGCCGCGTCGGTCAGCCGCTCGAGCTGCCCTCCCCGGAGCAGGCGGTGCGGACGATGGATGCCGGCGCTCGATGACGTATATCGCGCGCAGCAGCGCGTGGCGGATGCGGTGCGCAGGACACCGCTCGAGTCGTCTTCCTTCCTGAGCGAAGCCGCGGGCGCTGCGATCCACCTGAAGCTCGAATGCTGGCAGCGCACCCGCTCCTTCAAGGTGCGCGGCGCATTCAACGCAGTCGCGAGCCTCTCTCCGGCCGAGCGAGCGCGCGGGCTGGTGACGGCGTCCGCGGGCAATCACGGGCAGGCGCTCGCGCTGGCAGCGCTCGAGCAGGACACGCGCGCGACGATCTTCGTACCGGCGAGCGCACCGCAGACGAAGCAGGCGCGCATTCGCCGGCTGGGCGCGGACCTGCGCGCGAACGCGGCGTCGTACGACGAAGCCGACGCGATGGCCCGGCAGCACGCGGCGGAGACCGGCGCCACGTACGTGCACGCGTTCTCGGACGCGGCGGTCATCGCCGGTCAGGCTACCGTAGCGCTGGAAATCCTGGATGAGCTGCCGGGCGTCCGGGAGATCGTGGTGCCGGTCGGCGGCGGCGGCCTGATCGCAGGCATCGGTGTGGTCATGCGCGCGCTCGCCCCCGGCGCCCGCGTGATCGGTGTGCAGAGCGTCGAAACGCGCGCCATGTACGAGGCGTTCCGGCACGGCGCGGCCGTCCAGACGGCGATCACGCCAACGCTGGCTGACGGTCTCGCCGGCTGCACGGACGAGGCGACGTACCGGCGCGTGCGGGCCGTGACCGACGAGATCGTGCTCGTCGAGGAGCGCGACATCGCCGGCGCGATCCGCATGCTGCACGCGGAGGAGGGCGTCACAGCGGAGGGATCGGGCGCCGTGGCGGTGGCCGCTGTCCTGTCCGGCCGCATTTCTCTGACCGGCCCGGCAGTGCTGCTGGTCACCGGCGGCAACATCGATTCAGCAACGCTCGCGGCCGTGCTCGCGGGCTGACCATACAGGGAGACGGCAGATCGTGGCTCACATCATCACCTGCGGCGGTCACACGCCACGCGTGCATCCGACGGCGTTCATCGCACCAACGGCAGTGCTGATCGGCGACGTGGAAGTCGGCGCGGAGTCGAGCATCTGGTTCGGCGCGGTGCTGCGCGGCGACGACCCGACGCACGGCATCCGCGTCGGCGCCCGGACCAGCGTGCAGGACAACGTGGTGGTCCACGTGAGCGCGCGCGGCCCGACCGTCATCGGTGATGACGTCACCATCGGGCACGGCGCTGTCTTCGAGAGCTGCGAAATCCGTCGCGGCTCGCTGGTCGGCATGAATGCCGTGATCCTGCAGGGCGCCATCATTGACGAGGAAGCCCTGGTCGCCGCGCTGAGTGTCGTGCCGGAGAACATGCACGTACCGGCACGCACGCTGGTCGCCGGCGCTCCCGCAAAGGTGCGCAAGGAGCTGGCGGGCGAATCCGCGCGCTGGGTTCGTGAGAGCGCAGCGCATTACGTCGCGCTGAGCCGGAGATACCTGGAGGA
>JBBEBA010000077.1:0-75149 GCA_040882575.1 Gemmatimonadota bacterium | reverse complement strand
CTACGGTCGGTGCATCGGGTATGCTGATGCCTTGAACCCCGCCATCGGGCCGGTCACAGCGAGACCAGAAGCGCGGAGCTGCATCCGGGGCGCGTGGGGCGCCTATCGTATCCGCAGCACCCTCTCGAGTGATCCGAACGAACGGCAGGCCTGCGCGACGCGAGTCGATTACTGGAGCGTAGAAGCCATCCGCGCCCAAGGGGTGTAGGCGGACGAGCGTGCCCGGACCGGTGAGCGGATAGTGGCGGATTCCTTCCAGCCACACACCATCTCTTGTAAACAGGCCAATTCGAGCGTTGCCAGGATCCATAGCCGCGATTTCGGATCCGAGCCAAGCAAGACTGTACAGGTCTTTGAACTCACCCGGCCCTTCGCCTTTCCGGCCAAAGCTACTTACGTGCATTCCGGCTTCGTCGAAGACCCGGATCTCGCCGGCGATGTTGTCGGCGACGTACACGTTGCCGTCCTCGTCTGCGATGACGGACCGGATCCGGCCGACCGCCGCAGGCCCCTCATCCGACGCACCGATTCGTACGAGTCGATCAGCACTCCACTGCGCGGGGTCACCACTGTTTCGCCGGTGCTCGATTCCTGCCACGGTATCGATGACGAAGCGAGAGTCAGCGATAGGGCGGTCAGCTGCACACGCGATTGGAAGGGTTAGAATGCCGAGTCTGATAAGACGATTCATGAACACGCCTCAGAAGTGCATAACGCACCTGGGATAAGCTGCAGGCCCAGCCAGCACCCGCGACATCCGCATCGCGATACGAGCTCTTACCAGCGTCCTCACGCCGGCACGACACGCCTGCCAGTTTCATCCCTCCGTTATGCAACATGTTCTGCAGGAGCGCCCACCTTGACTAACCCAACGGTGGGTTATAGCTTCCGCCATGGTCAAGGTACACGAGGAAGGACCGTTCCGCGTCTACGTCTATTCTCCGTCGCGTGAACACCAGCCTCCACACGTGCATGTGGAGAGCACGCGAGGTGGCGAGGTGCTGATTCGGATCGGCGACGAGGAGACGGCGCCTTCCCTTTGGCAGAATCACCACATGAGCGCGGCCGATGCCCGCGAAGCGCTCAGGATAATCGAAGCGCACCAGCTACGGTTCCTCGAGGAATGGAGGCGGCTCCATGGCTAAGCCAGCACGGTCGAACAACAACGGTTTCGAGCAGGAGAACGAGACGGCCGTGCGTGAGGCCCGCGAGGCTGATCGCATTGAGCCGCGAGCGAACTCTGTTCGATACGACGCGCAGCAGGGCCTGCTGCTCGTGGAGCTTCGTAGCGGGTTCGTGTTCGGATTTCCGCCGGAGCGAGTCTTCGGCCTCGAGGACGCCACAGCGAAACAGCTTGCTACTGTGCGTATATCACCCAGCGGCGATGGACTTCATTGGGATGATCTCAATGTCGATGCCTCGCTGACAGGGCTCATGGCCGACGCGCTGAACCTGCGTGAGTGGGCGCCGCGCCTCATGGGTCAAGCTCGTAGCGAAGCGAAGGCTCGCGCCGCTCGCCTCAACGGAATGAAGGGCGGCCGTCCGCGTCGTGCGGCGAAGCCGAAGAAGTCATCTCGAGGGTAGCAACACCAGGTCGCCATACGCGCTCGCATGTTGCATAACGCATCAAGCTCAGCTGCGAGCCCGACCAGCGACCGCGACATCTGCACTGCTATACGAGTTCTCCCCAGCGACTACTGCTCTGCACTGCCTGCTCGTCGGCTGCAACGCTCTCGTTATGCGGCTCCACGAAAGGTACTGGACGACTGATAACCATGAGCGCCATGGACACGCCGCGCGTTCACTGCATGCGCCGGCCTTCGATGCTGCCGGAAACGCGCTGCTCGCCTTCGGGAGTGCGATATGTAGCGACCATGTTGCCCATCAGCATGTCGCCGTGTAATACGCTGGCGGTGCGGACAGTTACCATGACGCCGGGTCGCAAGATGCTTTCGTACTCCGCCGACTGCCCGATCAGGCTGTCGCCGACGACAGAGACCTGCAAGGGGATCTGGTTTCGGCCTTCGAGCGTCATCGTCCAGTCGTCGCCGGATGCGCTGCCACTCATGGTTGATGTCACGGGCTCATCCACGCCCTCGAGCCGGGCCGTGTTCTGCCAGGTGCCTGCGAAATCGGCCATTGTCATGCCGGCCAGCCCAGGCCGTTCAGCGGCGGCCTCCGCATCGGGCTCGGCCGCAGGCTGTTCGTCGTCCGCAGTACAGGCGGCAAGTAGTGTGAGACACGTTGCTGCAACGGCAAGTGCACGCATGGCGGTCCTCCGGGAACCGAGCCGGGAATTGTGCTGCGGGATCACTCCAACGTAGGTCGGTCCGACGCGCGACAGCAAGGACGCCTCAGGGTGTTCCACGCAGACCGCCTCCGTCTTATTCATAGCCTGTGTACTGGGAAGGCTCGACCGACCCCACACTGCCCCTCGTCGGCGCTTCGCGACTGGAGAGCCACCGAACCAGGACGCAATTATGGCTGACGCGAGCTCCCCGACTGCTGGCCGCATAACGCCATGGGGATCAGCTGCGAGCCTCACCAGCGCCCGCGCGTCAGTCACTGCGATCTGTATCAAGCGGCCTCACGACTGCAACGCCTGCTCGACTGCTGCATCCCTTCGTTATGCCGCAGGTTGCTCAACGTCCAGCAGTGGCACGGATTGCATGTTCTGACACCATGCGTCTTTCCCCGCCGGCGAACAAGACGTCGTACTGGATGATGGAGCCGGAACGGTAGCCTTGCTGGACGGTTCCGTCACCATAAGGGGTGCTGACCACCTCTCCTTTGCGGAACCGGAAAGCGGCCGCACCACCGGGTTCGTCCAGGACCTGTGAACCATCCCGCCAGTCGATGTGGAACGGACCAATGCCATGGACTTGGACAACGGTGAGTTCCGGCGCGTACGCGAACATGGTCGTCCCAGCCGGCGCAAAGGCATAGGATCCGGTAGGAAGCGGTCGTAGCGCGGTACTATCGAATTCGACGCCGGTGCCGAAGAACCACGTCCCCTGCACAACCGTGATATGCTCGTCGACCGGGTGCGTGTGGGGCGGCACGATGGTTCCGGGCAATTCGCGGATTCGAATGACGAACGGTCGGCCTATTGAATCGGGATGGCCGCTGAGAATCTCTACGTCAGCGGTCATATCTGTGCGCGCAACAAAGTGCACGGAGTCACCAGCACCGGCGGACGAATCAGATACGACGCCTGATTCGGCGCCGAACGCGGAACGCGCGCCGTCAGTGTCAGCGGTCGATCCGGCCTCCGACCCACTGTTGCAGCCGGCGACCAGCAGAGCGGCAATGATTCGAAGAAGGCGTTTCATCACGACTAAGGTTGAACACGCGGATGCGGTATAACGCCTAGTAAGCTGCGGGGAGGCCAAGCGTCAGGCCGCGCACGACGCCGTGTTCCGCACCATACCAGACCTAGTCAAACCTGCGTCCGCTAATCAGTTGAGCGACAATTCGCCAAGTGGATGGGCTGCGGAATCTGCGGGCTATCAGGATCTTGATCCCGGCTCGTGTCAGCGGTCGAGCGTATCGAGTTGGCTACGTACGCCACGGTCGGCACATGCGTGTGGATCATGGTAGTCTTCACGTTCGAAGGGCCGAACAGCTCCTGCACGGTGCCGATGCCGTTGCCGGGAAGGGCGGGCGGAGCCATGTGCGTATCGGAAGACAGTCCACACTCCGTGCCCCTCAGTCACACGCGAGGGGCGCGCACGCTGAGCGGGCGGGCAGGCCGAACGGCGGCAGCAGAAAAAAGCGTGGCTGAACCGGTGCGGCCGGTGGGGCAGGGCAATGGTCCTACGGTACAGGGGCGGCCGCGGTGGCGCCACCACTTGCCGCTTGCAGTGCTCCGGACACGGCGGAATGACGAGCGGGACGCGGATGCGAGGACAGCGGAGGTGGAGGGACTCGAACCCCCAAGGGCGTAAACCCGGCTGATTTCGAATCAGCTGCCTTACCAGTTAGACTACACCTCCGGGCACTGCGGCGCCGACGCGGAATCCGCGCGCGCTGCAGCAGTAAAATATAGCCGCGACAGCCCTTCCTTTCAAGCCGCCGAGCCCTCGCCCGCGTCGTGCGGCCCGCGTCGTGCACCGATCTCCCGCACACAGGATCAAGGAGACGGAGATGCCCGTGCAGCAGGGGATCGACACCGCAGCCGGGCCGAACCGGGTCGACGTCGTGCGCGAGCCGGTGAGCGCCGCGCGCGAGATCGCGCCCGACCTGGCGTACCTGCGCACGTCCCTCGCCAATGTGTACCTGTGGGGGCGGCCGGGCGCCCGCGACCGGCAGTGGGTGCTGATCGACACGGGCATGCCCGGCTCCGCGAGCCGCATCCGCGCTGCCGCCGCTGCGCGTTTCGGGCCCGGTGCCCGGCCGCTCTGCATAATCCTGACGCACGGGCACTTCGACCATGTCGGCACCGTCCGCGAGCTGGCGCAGGGGTGGGATGTGCTCGTCTATGCACACGCGCTCGAGCTGCCGTACCTGACTGGCCGGTCCTGCTATGCGCCGCCGGACCCGACCGTCGGCGGCGGCGCGATGGCGATGTTCTCGTTCCTCTACCCGAAGCGGCCGATCGACCTGCGCGGGCACGTCACGGCGCTGCCGCCCGACGGAACGGTACCGGGCATGCCGGGCTGGCGCTGGATCCACACGCCGGGCCACACCCACGGGCATGTGTCGCTGTTCCACGACGATGACGGCTCCCTGATCGCCGGCGACGCGGTCACCACCGTGAAGCAGGAGTCGATGCTCGCCGTGCTGTCGCAGCGCCCCACGATGCACGGTCCGCCAGCGTACTTCACGGCCGACTGGGACGCCGCGGGCGAGTCCGTCCGCCACCTCGCTTCGCTGCGGCCGGAGCTGCTCGCGACCGGCCACGGCGTACCGCTGCGCGGCGACAGCATGCGACGCTCGCTCGACATGCTCGCCCACAACTTCGATCGCGTCGCGGTGCCGGACAACGGCCGGTACGTGCACTACCCCGCGATCGCCGACGCGCGCGGCGTCGTCATGCTTCCGCGACGTCCCTTCCGCGCGAGCACCGCGGTCTGGATCGTCGGCGGCCTGCTCGTGGGAGGAGCCCTGCTCTGGAGCCGGACCAGGAGCTACGACGACTGACACCGCCGGACGGACTGACGTCGCCAACGCAGAAAGCCCGGCCGAGCGGATGCTCGACCGGGCTCTTCGTGCGGTGTCGTGCCTGGTGCTTCAGTCGGGGAGACAGGATTTGAACCTGCGACCCCTGCGTCCCGAACGCAGTGCTCTACCGGGCTGAGCTACTCCCCGAACTATTCGAGCCGCCGCAGCGACCCCGGTGTGATACGGACAGGGAGGGATTCGAACCCTCGAGGGCTATTAACCCCACACGATTTCCAATCGTGCTCCTTAAGCCTCTCGGACACCTGTCCAATGTCCCGGGCCCGGAACGGAGAGGGTGGGATTCGAACCCACGCGAGCCTTTCGGGCCCGACGGTTTAGCAAACCGTTGCCGTAACCACTTGGCTACCTCTCCACAGCGACGCGCGACTGCCGCATCGTACCGGCGCCTCGTCCGGCGCACCCTCGAATTGCCCCTCCTGGGATCGAACCAGGACTCTCCTGATCCAGAATCAGGCGTGTTGCCAGTTACACCAAGGGGCAGCGTCGCGGACCCATACCGCGTTTCCAGCTCGTTCTCCTGCGATCCACATCGCAGAGCGGGAGACGGGGCTCGAACCCGCGACCCTCAGCTTGGGAAGCTGATGCTCTACCAACTGAGCTACTCCCGCCTTACAGAGCCACCGGTGAGAATTGAACTCACGACCGCTCGATTACGAATCGAGTGCTCTACCTCTGAGCTACGGTGGCGGGCACGCTCACCAGCCCGTGCGATCCGTCTTCAATGGAGCTGAGGGGGCTCGAACCCCTGACCTCTGCAGTGCGATTGCAGCGCTCTCCCAGACTGAGCTACAGCCCCAAAATGTCCGCCGCCTGCACCGCGCCCCGCGATCGCTCGGCCAACGACCCACGTTCTTCGATGCGGCGGCGGACAATGGGCGCGACAGGACTCGAACCTGTGACCTCTACGATGTCAACGTAGCGCTCTAACCAACTGAGCTACGCGCCCGGCACGAGTCCATCGACCCACCACGATTTTCACGTTGTTACGTTTCACGTTTCACGTTTCACGCTGTTCAAAGTGGTGGGGGAAGGATTCGAACCTTCGAAGGCCAGGGGCCAACAGATTTACAGTCTGTCCCGTTTAGCCGCTTCGGTACCCCACCTGCAGATGCGCCCGTCAGGACTCGAACCTGAAACCTCCTGATCCGTAGTCAGGTGCTCTATCCAATTGAGCTACGGGCGCCTTTGGCGCTCGCAGCGCCCCGACTGATGCCCACGACAGGACTCGAACCTGCACGCCATTTCTGGCACTGGTCCCTCAAACCAGCCTGTCTACCAATTTCAGCACGTGGGCGTTGCGAAAACAATGCTCGGAGAGGGACTCGAACCCTCACAGGATTACTCCCACAGGATCCTGAATCCTGCGCGTCTACCAATTCCGCCATCCGAGCCGGGTTCTCGCCATTGACCGCCGTGCGATCGGCGAGTGGAGCTGAGGGGAATCGAACCCCTGACCTCCTGAATGCCATTCAGGCGCTCTCCCAACTGAGCTACAGCCCCGGCCTCCGGCCTCCAGCCTCTTCACGTCAACGGCCGGACCTCGCTCGTCCGGCCGTCAGGCACGACCCCGATTTTCAATCAGCATGGTACGGGACTGATGGGACTCGAACCCACGGCCTCCGCAGTGACAGTGCGGCGCTCTAACCAGCTGAGCTACAGCCCCTTCGACCTCTCAAGCGGGCGACCAGATTCGAACTGGCGACCTTCACGTTGGCAACGTGACGCTCTACCAACTGAGCTACGCCCGCGATTTTTCAAGCTCTGACTTTCCCCCCGTGTCCTACGCCCCCACGGGGAATCGAACCCCGGTCTCCACCTTGAAAGAGTGGCGTCCTGACCGTTAGACGATGGGGGCCCAGAGCTCGCGATGGGTATCGAACCCATGGCCTCTTCCTTACCAAGGAAGTGCTCTACCACTGAGCTACGCGAGCGCTCTGTCCTCGCGATCCCTTCGCCGTCCTGCGCACTCCCGGCGGAGACCACCTGCCGCGGAACCGCGATTCCGCCCTCCTCCATACCCCCACGGGGAATCGAACCCCGGTTTTCGCGCTGAGAACGCGATGTCCTAGGCCACTAGACGATGGGGGCAGTCAAACCCGCTCTTCCCCGGCGCGATTCCCGCCGGTTGCTCCGAGCACGCCCGGCAGGACTCGAACCTGCAACCCCCGGTTTTGGAGACCGGTGCTCTACCAATTGAACTACGGGCGTAAACCAGTGGCCAGGGGCAGAATTGAACTGCCGACACCACGATTTTCAGTCGTGTGCTCTACCAACTGAGCTACCTGGCCATGCCTGCCGACGAAAAGCCCGCGCTGCTTGTCGGCGGCGCGGGCGGGCGAGAGACCGGAGCAAAGTGCTACCGCGTTACGCCCACTCCGCGTTCGCCGGCCAGGAATCCGCGTCCCGCCCGGCGCGTACGGCGCCGGTGATCGATCGAGTTCGAAAATCGTACTCTCTCGGCATGGAACCCTTCCGGTTCGAGCAATAGCGGGGGCGGGATTTGAACCCGCGACCTCCGGGTTATGAGCCCGGCGAGCTACCAGACTGCTCCACCCCGCGACAGACGTGTAAACTAACCGAAGGATCAGGGGGTGTCAACCGAGGAAATCAGTCGAAAATGAGGTCGTGCGCCTGTGAAAAACGGACGTCGCCGGAGGCCCGGCGCGCGAGCCTCCGGCGACGTCCCGCGCTGCGTTCAGCGATCGCGGCGGGTGGTGCGATCGGACTTGTCGGCGATGTCTTCCTGGATCTCGCCGAGCTTGCGCTGAGCCTTGCCCTTCGCCTGCTGCGCGCGGCCCTTCAGGTGCTGGCTCTCGTTGTCGGTCGCGTCGCCGATGTCGCCGCGGACCTTGCCTTCGAGGTCCTTCGCCGCGCCCTTGACCTGGTTCTCCACGCCCTTGCGCCGGATTTCCCGATCTGCCATGTGCTGCCTCCTTCTGGTTTGCTGCGCTGCCGCGCCCATTTGCGCGACCCGGTCCGGTAATAATGCAAGGAACGCTCCGAGCCGCTGGCGGCGCGCCGACGCAGGTGCGAGCCGTCGGAGCCGCCGGTATAATGCGGCGATGCACATCGTCTATCTGACCAACGGGCGCATCCCGTCGAAGACGGCGAACAGCCTGCAGAGCGTGAAGATCTGTGCCGGGTTTGTCGCGGCTGGCCACGAATTGACCATGCTGGTGCCGCGCTACACGAAGACGCTGCCGTCGCCGGCCGAGCTGCAGCAGCTCTACGGCGTGCCGATCGATTTCCGCATCGAGTGGCTGCGCGGCTACCGCACGCTGGGACGGGTGGCGTGGGAGGCGCGGGCTACCGCGCACGCGCTGCGGCTGAAGGCCGACCTGTACTTCACGATCGACATGCGCATAGCGGCGGCGCTCGCGGCGCTGAACCGGCCGACGGTGCTGGAGCTGCACGATCCACCGCCGCGCCGGCTGGACACCTGGGCGCTGCGACGGCTGCCCGGGGCGCCGGGCCTGCGCGCGTTCGTCTGCGTGTCGCATGCGCTGCGGCGCATCCTGACCGACCGTGTGCCTGGCTTCGGCGACTGCACCGTCGTGGTGGAGCCGAACGGCGTGGATCTGGACCGGTTCCGCGCATCGCGGTCGCCGGCGGACGCGCGCCGCACGCTCGGCTGGGACGAAGCGGAACTGACAGCCGGCTACGCTGGCCATCTCTATGCCGGCCGCGGCTTCGACATGATCCTGACGCTCGCCGCGCAGTATCCGCGCGTGATGTTCCGCGTGATGGGCGGCGAAGCGGCAGCGGTGCAGGAGGCACGCGACGTCGTCGCCGGACGCGGGCTCGGCAACGTCGCAGTGCTCGGCTTCGTGCCGAATGCCGGGCTGCCGCTGTACCTGCAGGCGTGCGACGTTCTGCTGATGCCGTACGCGCGCCGCGTGTTCGTGAGCGGCGGCGGTGAGACCGCGGCGTTCGCGAACCCGCTCAAGATGTTCGAGTACATGGCGGCCGGCCGGCTGATCATCAGCAGCCGTCTGCCGGGCATCGAGGAGGTGCTCGGTCCGGACAGCGCGCTGCTGTGCGAGCCCGACGATGCGGCCGAATGGGGGGCTGCGCTGGAGCGTGCCCACGATCCGGAGCTGCGCGAGCGGCTCGCGCGTCGGGCGCGGCAGGATGTCGAGGTCTACGGCACGGACCTGCGCGCGCAGCGGATCCTGTCCGCCGCCGGGGTCGCATGACGACGCGTCAGGCGCGGAGCAGCGCGTCCCACGCGTCGACCATTGCAGCAGTGCCGTAGCGTGCTCGCGCGACTTCCAGCGCAGCGGCGGCGAGCTGCGCGCGCAGGGCCGGCCGGTCGCGCAGTCCGGTGACGGCTGCAGCGATCGCGTCCGCATCGAATCCCACGACCACACCGCACGCGGGCTCGCCGCGGAGTGCCTCGTCCGCGCCGCTCACTGCCGTGCTGATCACGGGCACGCCCGCCGCGAGCGCCTCCAGCATCCCGCTGGACATGCCCTCCTGGTCGGACGCGATCAGGTACGCGTCGAGCGCCGCGAGCACGTTGCCGACATCCTCGCGGTAGCCGGGAAAGCGCACGCGCTCCGCAATGCCGAGCTGCGCGGCCAGCGTCTTCATCGCCGGCAGCAGCGCACCGTCGCCGGCGATGATCGCGAATGATTCCGGTGCCGCCGCAACTGCGTGCAGCATGCGGTCGATGCGCTTCTGCTTCACGATGCGGGTGACCGTGCCGACGACGAACGCGTGCTCCGGCACGTCGAGCGCGCGGCGCGCGTCAGTGCGCGACAGCTCGCCGGCGCGCGGCTCGACGCCGTTCGGTATGGTGTGCACGCGAGCGCGCGATCGCGGCGCCAGCTTCGCCGCGAACGGGGCGTGCAGCGCGTGCGCATTCACTACGACGTCGTCGACCCAGTGCTTCAGCACGAGCCGGTACTTCATGCTGCGAGCGACATCGGTGGCGAGTCCGATGCGCGCGATTATGCGCGGCACGCCGGCGAGCCGGCCCGCGAGCGCGCCGAGCCACAGGCGGCGGAACGTGATGAGGAGCAGGACGTCGGGCTGCTGCCGGCGCAGGTGCGCGGCGAACGCGAACGCGTGACCGACCATGACGTCGCCGCTGAGCGGGCGGAGCACCGCGGCGAGCCCATGCTCGCGTATCCTGTCGTAGATGCGCCGCGTGCCGCAGTACACGACGACGTCGTGGCCGCGCCCGGCGAGGCCGGCGAGCAGCACGAGGCTGCGCCGCTCGGCGCCGCCCCACTCGGCTGCCGAGATGTGCGCCGCAATGCGCAGTGGCCGCGCGGCTGCTACGTCGCCCGCGTTACCGGCGCGCGCCACGTCATCCGACGACGATGTTGAGCAGGCGGTCCGGCACGAAGATGATCTTCCGCACCTGTGCGCCGTCGATGAACCTGCGCACGTTCTCGTCCGCGAGCGCCGCATCCTTCGCCGCAGTCTCGGTGATGCCGCGCGACATCGGCATGCGCGCGCGCAGCTTGCCGTTCACCTGTACGACGAACTCGACGGTGTCTGCGACCGCCTTCGCCGCGTCGTACGATGGCCAGCTCGTGCCCGTGAAGATGGAGTCCGTGTGGCCGAGCAGCTCCCACAGCTCTTCGGCGATGTGCGGCGCGAACGGCGCGACCAGCGGCACGAGCGGCTCGACCTCCGCACGATTGACCGCACGGTTGCTCTCGCGCAGCGCGTTCAGGTACTCCATCATCGCGGCGATCGCCGTGTTGTAGCGCAGCCCTGCAATGTCGTCGGTGACCTTTGCGATCGTCGCGTGCAGCTTCTGCTCGATGCTGCCGCGCGGCTGATCGGTGCCGAGGGCAGCGACCGGAACGATCGTGTCCCACAGCCGGCTGAAGAAGCCGAACGGACCCTGCAGCCCCTGGTCGCGGAAGTCGCCGCCCTCCTGGTACGGGCCCAGGAACATGAGGTAGGTGCGGAACGTGTCCGCGCCCCACTCCTCGATGTAGCGGTCCGGTATCACGACGTTGCCGCGGCTCTTCGACATCTTCGAGCCTTCCTTGATCAGCAGGCCATGCTTGCGGAACTGCGCGAACGGCTCCTCGAACGCGATGTGGCCGAGGTCCTTCAGCACCATCGTGATGAAGCGCGCGTACAGCAGGTGCAGCACCGCGTGCTCCTCGCCGCCGATGTACATGTCCACCGGCAGCCACTTCCTCGTGATCTCCGCATCGAACGCGACGTCGTCGCGGTTCGCCGACGGGTACCGCAGGAAGTACCACGCACTGTCGAGGAACGTGTCGCTCACGTCCGTCTCACGACGCCCCTCGCCGCCGCACGACGGGCACGGCACGCGGTACCACGACTCCACCCGTGCCAGCGGCGACACGCCGCTCTCGTCCGGCCGGTAGTTCTCGATGTTCGGCAGCACCACCGGCAGCTGCTCCTCAGGCACGGGCACGGTGCCGCACGCGTCGCAGTAGATGATCGGGATCGGCGGGCCCCAGTAGCGCTGCCGCGAGATGCACCAGTCGTGCAGCCGGTAGTTGACCTTCGGCTCCGCCGCCCGCCGCTCCGCCAGCCACGCCGTGATCGCGCCGATCGCCTCGTGCGACGGCATCCCGTCGAACTCCCCCGAGTTGACCAGCACCCCCTCCCCGGCGTAAGCCCCCGCAGTACTCTCGCCCGCAGTTGTCGCCCGCTGTACCACCTCAACGATCGGCAGGCCGAACTTCGTGGCAAACTCGAAATCGCGCTCGTCATGCCCCGGCACCGCCATGACCGCGCCCGTGCCGTACTCCATGAGCACGTAGTCGGCGATCCACACGGGGATCTCCCGGCCGGTCGCCGGGTTCACGCAGTGGCCGCCCGTGAACACGCCGGTCTTCTCCTTCTCGTCCGTCTTGCGTCGGGACACGAGGTCGAGCGATGCCGCAGCTTCGCGGTAGGCATCGACCGCCGCGCGCTGTTCATCGCTGGTCAGGCGCTCGACGTACGGATGCTCGGGCGCGAGCACCATGAACGTCGCGCCGAAGATCGTGTCCGGCCGCGTCGTGAACACGCTGATGCGGTTGCGGTCCGGCTGCACGGACGCGGCCTCGTGGCGGTCTTCGGCGACGCGGCCGCGCGCGACGGGGAAGTGCACGGTCGCGCCCTCACTGCGGCCGATCCAGTTCTCCTGCGCCTTCTTCGTCGTACCCGACCAGTCGATCCACTTCAGGTTATCGAGCAGCCGTTGCGCGTACTGCGTGATGGCGAAGAACCACTGCGACAGGAACCGCTGCTCGACCGTGCTGCCGCAGCGCTCGCACTCGCCGGCGATGACCTGCTCGTTCGCGACGACGGTGTGACAGCCCGGGCACCAGTTGACGGGCGCTTCCTTCTTCACGGCGAGGCCGGCGCGGTAGAGCTGGAGGAAGAGCCACTGCGTCCACCGGTAGTAGGACGGGTCCGTCGTATCGACAACGTGGTTCCAGTCGTACATCGCGCCGATGCGCGTGAGCTGGCGCGTGAAGTTGGCGATGTTGCGCGGGATCAGCTCCATCGGATGCGTGCCGATCTTCAGCGCGAAGTTCTCCGAATGGATGCCGAACGCGTCGAAGCCGATCGGCTCGAAGACGGTCTCGCCCAGCAGCCGCTTCCACCGCCCGTAGATGTCCGCGCCCGTGAACGCATACATGTTGCCGACGTGCAGCCCTTCGGCCGACGGGTACGGGAACATCATGAGGTTGTAGAACGGCCGGCTGGCCGTACGGAGCTGCTCGTCACTCAGCGAGTTGACGTTCTGCTCCGCCCAGCGGCGCTGCCACTTCTCTTCGATATCCTGGGGCCTGTAGTCCATGCTCGTGCCGGTTCCGGTTGAGAACTGCCGAATGTAGAAGGTAACGCGGGCAGGGGGTAGAGGCCGGAAAGCGGCCGGGTGCTTTCATTCTCACGCAGAGCCGCAGAGTCGCAGAGTCGCAGAGGGCAGAGCGGTGTTCGCGGCACTGCCGGCAGGCCACCACGCCTGACAAGGATGAATGTTGTTGTCAACAACAGAAGGAATGTTGGCTGAACCGGAAGCGAGACCCAGGCCGGGGACGCCGAACCTGCGCGCTCCGCGCCTCTGCGACTCTGCGCCTCTGCGTGAAAAGGAGTGCGCCGCGATCTCCAAGCCACCGGATCAGCGGGACGTCAGCAGTGCCTCGACCGCAGCGTAGGGCTCATCCGGCCGGTCTGCTGCCGCCTCGAGGATGGCGTGCAGCGCAGCCTTGTAGTCGCCGCCGAGCTGATCGTACACGGCCTCGAACAGTGGCAGCCGGTCGTAGTACAGCCGGGTGCCGATGAGCGTGGCATTGTTCAGGGGCCGTCGCAGGAAGCCGTTGAACGCATTCGTGCGAAGTGCCGGCGCGACCTCGTCCGAGAAGCGGGCGCGGGCGCTGTCGAAGATCGGCTCGCGCAGCTCGATCTTTTCGGCCGATGACAGGTCGTCCCGCCGGTAGAGCGTCTCCAGCTCGCCGACCAGGCCGGAGAGGAAGTCGGCGAAGAGCAGGTTGTCCGCCCAGCTGTCCCGCGCCTGGCCGCAGCGCACGGAGTCCTCGCCGTCGCGGCCGCAGAAGAATGCGATGGCACCGCGCTCGCCCACGAAGTTGGCGAAGCTCTCATTGAAGCTGATGCGGCTCGGGATGTAGACGGTATTGTGCAGCAGCTCGTGGATCACCGTGTTGACGAGCGAGACGTCGTCGTAGCGTAGCATGGTATTGAGCAGCGGGTCGTTGAACCAGCCGAGCGTGCTGAACGCGGCGCTCGGTCGCACATACGCGTCGTAGCCATCGCCCTCCAGGCGCTCCGCCTCGCGGTGCGCGTCGTCGAACTCGAAGTACCCCTTGTACGGCACGCGCCCGACGATCGGGAACCACCAGGTGTGCGCCTCGAAGCGGTCCCTGCGCGAGCCGGACACCACGAGCAGCAGCGTGTCGCTGTCCACCCACGAGTAGGTCGTGTAGCTCTCGCCGGTGGACAGGTCGAGCGCGTGCTCCGCGAAGTCACGCGCCTGCAGCACGAGCTCGAGCTTGCGCCGCGCTTCCGGTGGCGTCGCCGCGTCCTCGATGACGCTCGTGATCGGCCGGCGCCGGCTGAGGATGCGCGCCTCCTCGATGCCAGCGCGCACCACGTACAGCGGCGAGCAGGCGGACAGCGCGAGGCAGAGCGCGAAGAGCAGGGTCCGATGATTGCCGGGCATGCCCGAAGATGAGGGAGGCCGCGCCGTTGCGAAACCCGTGGCAGAGGCGCCGTGCGGGGTATACTTTGTGCTGTCAGCACGTGAGCTGCCGTCGGGCGCAGCCGCTCGACACCCCGCTCCACCTGAAAGACACGGAATGCGCTTCAGCAGGTATGCGGATCTGATCCCGGTCCTGGCGTTCGTCGTCGTCACAGGGATCGTTTTCCTCTTCGACCGCGAGCGCAGCAGCCGCTCGGCGCGGGACCTGGCACAGGCAGAAAGTGCGGCCGAACGGCGGGCGGGCATGCTGGCCGATGCCCTGGGCAACGAAGTCGCCGCGCGCATGGGCGCACTGTCCACGGCGAAGAGCTCGTTCGTCGCGGCAGAAGACTCGGCCGCGCTGCCGACGTTCGTGCTGTCGCTCGACAGCGTGACCACCGGCATGGCGGGGTTGAGCAGTGTCTCCGTCATCTACACGCGCAGCGAGGAAGTGCTCACGCAGCAGGGCAGCGCGTTCGAGCGGGAGGGCGCGCTGCAGGATACGGCGATGCGGCATCCGTACCTGCGCGCGCTCGCCACGCGGCGACCTGCCGCTACGGGCGTGCGCGACCGGCGCGTGTTCGTGTTCGACCCGGTGCTGGCGGCCACCGACAGCATGGATGTGATCGGGGTGCTGGTCGCCGAGCTGGACCCGTTCACCATCTATCGCACCGCTACGACCACTGCCGCGCTCGACTCGGTCAGCGGCGGGGCCGGCAATCACGCGCTGTACGGTCCGGACAGTGTCCGACTGTCGAGCACGCAGATCGTGCCCGCCGACTGGCAGACGGTGACGCGATCGGTGCGTGTCGCGGACACCGATTGGATCGTGACTCTGTCGTATCCGCCGCCGGACCTGCGAGGCTACCGGGCGGAGCGTCTGGCCACGTGGATCGCCGGTCTCGCACTGGCGCTCGCCGTATCGGTGATCCTGCATTTCCTCAGGCGCACGATCCACACGCAGAAGGAGGAGATCGCGCGGCGGCAGGCGGCGGAGGAGGCGGCGCGCATGGCGGCGGCGGAGGCGCGCGAGCGGGCGAAGCAGGCGCGCGACCTGGCCGCGCAGCTCGAAGCGGCGCAGCGGGCTGCGCAGCGGCTGTCCACGTCGCTGGATCCGGACGACGTCGTCGAGCTGTTTCTGGGCGGTGTCGCCGAGATCCTCGATGCCGACATCGCATCGCTGTACACGTTCGAGGAGGAGGGCGAGCTCCTCGTTGGCCGCAAGCGGATGGTGTTTCGCGACGTCGAAGGCATCACGGAGCGGCTGCGCGAGGAAGACATCCGCCAGGTGCGCGCGCCCGTCGCGCTGCTGCCGTCGCTCGGCGAAGCGGTCTCGACCGGCGAGCCGTACGTGGTGGAGAACGCGAACGACGCGGGCTCGCTGCTGTCATCGCGCGCGGGCGGTCCCGATTCAGCCGTCGCCTCCGTAACGTTGCCGCTGCTCGTCGCCGGCCATACGGTCGGCGTCGCGTCGTGGGAGGTGTTCTCCGGACCGCGCCGTTTCCCGCCCGCGATGATCGCGTTCTCGCAGGCGCTCGCGGCGCCCGCATCCGCCGCGCTACGCACGGCGGAACTGTTCCTGTCGCTCGAGACGGAGCGGCGCCGTTCGGCGCGCGAGGCGCTGCGCTTCGGTGCCGTGCTCGACCAGATGGCGGATGGCGTGATCGTCGTGGATGCCGAGGGCAGGCTCGAGCGCTCGAACGAGTCGGCCGAGGAGCTGCTGAGCAGGGAGCTGGCGCAGGCGCCCGTCGATGAATGGCCGAGCCGGTTCGACCTCGTATCGATCGAGGGACGCCCCCTCGGTCCGGGCGACTTCCCGCTGGTGCGCGCGATGCGCGGCGAGCGTGTCCGCCGGGCTACCTTCATCGTGCGTCCGGACTGGGGCACGGAGCGCCACCTGTCGTGCTCGGCGGGGCCGATCCAGACCGCGACCGGGGAGCCGGCCGGCGCCGCAATGGTGCTGCGCGATGTGACGGACGAGCATCAGTACGCGGAGATGCTGCGGCACACGAACCGCGAGCTGCGTCGCCAGGCGGAAGTGCTGGAGCAGGTCAACCAGCAGCTGCGCGAGGCGACGAAGGCCAAGGACCAGTTCCTCGCCGTGATGAGTCACGAGCTGCGCACGCCGATCAACGCGATCATGGGCTATTCCGACCTGCTCGATCTCGGCGTGAAGGGCCCGCTGAACGATGACCAGCGCGGCATGCTGACGCGGGTCCGCGAGACGTCCGGGCACCTGCTCGGCCTGATCAACGAGGTGCTGGATCTGGCGAAGATCGGTGCCGGCCGGATGGATCTCGTCGCTGTGGACATCGAGGTCGGCAGCGTCGTCGAGCGCGCAGCGCAGCAGATCCTGCCGCTCGCTTCGTCCAAGGGCCTCACGCTCACCGTCGAGGAGCCCGCCGTCGAGCGGCCGGTCATCGTTCGCGCCGACGTGACGCGGCTCACGCAGATCATCGTGAACCTGATGTCGAATGCCGTGAAGTTCACTGCTCATGGCGCCGTCACCGTGTCGTACTGCGAGACCGCCGTTGCCGTCACCATCCGCGTGGCGGACTCCGGTCCCGGCATCCCGCAGGATCAGGCGGAGCGCATCTTCGAGGAGTTCTACCAGGTAGAGGGCGGCCTCTCGCGCGCGAGCGGCGGCACGGGACTGGGGCTGTCCATCGCGCGCCGGTTCGCCCGTCTCATGAACGGCGACATCTCGGTCGAGAGCGAGGTCGGGCACGGCTCCACGTTCACACTCACACTGCCCGCCGTCGATGAGCACGCGCCCGAGCAGGAAGAGCGGACGCCGACGACGATCGTGCTGCTCGCGCACGATGCGCGCGCGCTGCGGCGCGTGGCTGAAGATCTGCGCCTGGCAGTGCGCGTGCTCGGCGCGACGGATCCGTCGCAGCTCGTGGTGCTCGCGCGCCAGGAGCGGCCGCAGCTCGTCGCGCTCGATGCGCGTTCCCCGGAGCACGGCGCGTGGCGGGCGCTCACCTCGCTGCAGTCCGATCCCGCGACGTCCGGTATCCCGATAGTCCTCTTCGCGCACGCCGATGAGCTCGGCGAAACCGCGCTCGATCTCGGCATCATGACCGTGCTGTCGAAGCCGCTCGCGGTCGAGCACGCGGCACAGGTCGTCACGACGTCGCTCACGGGCGTCGAAGCACCGGCCGCGGGCCTCACGGTCCTGATCGCCGACGATGATCCGGACGTGCGCCGCATCCTCGGCGAGGCGCTGACCGCGGCGGGCAGCGACGTGCGCGCGGCGGCTAGCGGCGGCGAGGCGCTCGACCTGGCGCGTCGCATTGCGCCGGACGTCGCGGTCATCGATCTGCTGATGCCGGGCGTGGATGGCATCGAGGCGATCGCGGTCATGCGCGGCGAGAACGCGCTGAAGAACGTACGCGTCGTCGCGCTCGTCAGCCGCGAGCTCGCGGACGAGGAGATGTCGCGGTTGAGCGCGTCGATCGACTCGCTCGGGCGCGGGCGCCGGTCCCGTTCGCGCGCCACTGCCGAGATCCTGCGACAGGCAGTCGATGCCGTGGGCGCGGGCCAGGCGCAGCCGGGCGCGGTCGCGTGAAGCTCTTCATCGTGCTCGGTGCCGCGTCCGCCGCCATGGCAGTGGCCGCCGGCGCATTCGGCGCACACGCTCTGGCCGCGCGGCTTACGCCCGACCGGCTGGCGACGTGGGAGACGGCCGCGCGCTACCAGATGTACCACGCGCTCGCGCTCGTGCTGCTCGGACTCGTCGCCGCGCGCTGGCCGTCCGCCCTGCTGAACGGCGCCGGCTGGCTGTTCGTCGCCGGGTCGCTGATCTTCGGCGGGACGGTCTACGCGCTGGCGCTCGGCGGACCGCGCTGGCTCGGCGCGATCACGCCGATCGGCGGAACACTGCTGATCGCAGGCTGGGTCCTTTTCGCGGTCGGCGTCGCGCGCAGCTGACTCAGCGGGACCACGGCGGCACGATGTCGTTCATGCGCGCGTACGCGATCGACTGTCCGAGATGCTCGTTCATGTGTGCAACCAGCTGAACCAGCACTGCCCACCGCTCGATATCGCGGCCGTAGAGCTGCGTCGGCCCGGCCAGCTCGGCGGCCGTCATCGCGCGCACCGCATCCAGCACGTGCGACCGCGACTGCTCGAGCGCGCGCACGACATCGGCCTTCGCGCGCACGGCCTCCATTGCGTCCATGTCCAGGCCGGCCGGCGCAGCGACGCCCATGCTGCCGTCGGGGTAGGCGTAGTTGTAGTGCGCCACGTGCATGAACACGTGACCTACCTCCATCACGCCTTCGCCCGGTGACCACGTGTACTTCTCCGCCGGCATCGCGTTCGCGAGCGCGATGAACTTGGACATCGACGCCTCGAACTGCCGGAGCAGCTCGTCCGCGACCGCCTTCGCCGTCTGCGGCGCGCTTTGCGCTCGCGCGCCCGGCGTCTGCGCTGCAGCGGGCAGCGCGCTGAGCGCGGTGACCAGCGCGGCCGCTGCCAGCAGGTGGAGTGTGCGACGCGTCGTCGCCGCCGATCGATTCGTCATGAGCCGCCTCCGGGGGTGGTGATCAGGGACTGTCTGTAGTTAACCGCCGCGGTGCACTCCCGCCAGCCGTCGGTGCCTGCCATGGCGGAGGCGCCCCCGCACGGAACCCGGGCCAGGTCCGCCTAGCAGTCGACGCAGTACAGGTACTCGTCCACGACATCGCCGCGGTAGCGGCGGCCGGCGCCATCGGCATCGGAGCGATAGCGCCGGTACCCGCGTCGGTAGCGCCGGTATGTGGCGGCCCGGCCATGCGCTTTCAGCACGCGCTCGATCGTCGCTTCCGGAATCAGGCCTTCCGCGCTGTAGCTCATGACGATGTGCCGGCACTGCGCGGTCGCGACGAGCTCCTCGAATGCCGCCTCGCAGCGACGACTGCTGCACCAGTCGCTGCGTATCGCATCGTCCTCGATCAGGCCCGTCTTGCCGCGCAGCACGACGGGCCCGTCGAACCAGCCGCGCGCGAGCAGCTCGGGGATGTGGTAGTAGCCGGCGTACTGCCGTGCGTTGTAGGGCGGGTCGAGGTAGAGCAGCTGGAACGGGCCGGCATCGCGTACGACCGCGAGTGCGTCGCCGTAGACCGCGTGGCAGCCGTTGCCTCGCACGTGCGGCGCGACGCGCAGCTGCAGCGGCCGCCGCGCGTTCGGCTGCCACGTCTTCACGAACGCCGCGTACACGCCCGTCGTGTTCGCCACGCGATCGGCCGCCTCGATCAGTGCCGCCAGCAGGGTGTGGAACTGGTCGCCATCGATCAGGCCGCTCGCGCGCCAGGTTTCGATACACGCACGGATCGCGTCGATCCGCGCCGCATTCGCGGGCGTGAAGTACATGCGGCCGTGCTCGGCGCCGGCCGTACCGTCCGGCGAGAAGTGCTCATGGATGAAGTCGGGTGATGGCGGCAGTGCATTCAGGTGCGCGAGCACCCTGCGGAGATCAGGACTGCCCGTGTGGTGCGTAACGCTCTCGAACGACGGGCGCTCGACCACCTGCACGTACGCCCGCGCCAGCACGTAGCCGTACTCCATGATGTCGGACGCCGTCACGCCGAAATGCCAGCGCTTCAGCGCGCGCGCCACGCTTGCAGTGCCGCAGAACGGGTCGAGTGCGCGCCCGCCCGCTATGCCGCGCGCGCGCAGCGTGCGGCGGATGAAGTCCAGCAGGCGCGTCTTGTTGCCTATGTAGCGCATACACGGCCCCAGCGGTGTTGGGGGGGTGACCGGTTCAGAGCGGTCCGGACGCAATATGTGCCCGCGTGCGGCGAAGGTCCATCTATTTGCTTGATTTTCACGTGGGTTCCCGCCACGTTGGGAACATGAACCTGTCGGACACACTGTCGACCGATCCCGCCCGTGCATGGGAGCACTTCGCCCGGACAAAGCCGTTCCACGCCGTCTACGAGCCGTACGAGCGCGAGTGCGGGAACGTGGACGCGTTCTTCTCCACTGGAGAACAGCACGTTGCGACGGTGCTGCGAGTCCGGCCGGACTGGACACCTGCGTCCGTGCTGGACTTCGGCTGTGGCGTGGGCCGGATGCTGCGCGCCTTCTCCGATCGAGCCTCACGCGTGGTCGGCGTGGATGCGTCACCGACGATGCGCGCTGCGGCACGGCGCCTCTGCCCCGGCACCGAGATCTGCGGCAGCCTCGACGAGGTGGAGGGGACGTACGACCTGATCCACTCCTACACGGTGTTCCAGCATATCCCGGTGAGGGCGGGCATGGAGCTGATCGCGCGGTTGTCGCAGATGGTGAACCCCGGCGGACTCATGCTGCTGCACGTCACGTATGGGCGGGACTGCCCTCCGATCCGGAACATCGTGCATCGTCTGCGTGCGACCGTGCCGGGCGTGAACGCAGTGGTGAACCTGCTGCAGAGCCGGCCGGTGTCGGAGCCGATGATGCAGATGAACCGCTACTCCCTCCTCGCGCTGCACGACCTGCTCGGGTCGGTGCGGTACGCGTTCCGAACGCAGCACGGTGAGCACCTCGGTGTGATCATCGCAGTGGACAGCTGAGTTGGTCTACGAGCTGGCCGCGCGGCTCGCCGCGCCTGCAGCCGCCCTCGCCGCCCCGTTCAGCCCGAAGCTCCGACGCGGCCTCGTGGGCCGGCGCGCATCATTGCCAGCCCTCGTCGCGTGGGCCGAAACAGCGCGCGACGCGCGGCGCCCGCTCGTGTGGCTGCACGCGCCGTCCGTCGGCGAGGCACTGATGGCACAGGCGATCCTGACGGAGTTGAAGCAGCGCGAGCCAGCAGTGCAGTCGGTGTTCACGCACTTCTCGCCGTCCGCCGAACGCGTGGCGGCGCGGGTCGGCGCCGACTGGTCGGGCTACCTGCCGTGGGATACGACGGCGAATGCGCGCGCCGCGCTCGACGCTCTCGCGCCCGACTGCGTCGCGTTCGTGCGCACGGAGATCTGGCCCGTGCTCGTGCGTGAGGCGCACGCGCGCGACATCCCGGTCGTACTGGTGAATGGCGTGCTCGCGCCCGGATCGAGCCGGCTGCGAGCCGGAGCGCGGATGCTGCTCCGGCCCGCGTACCGGAGGCTGGACGCGGTCGGCGTCGTCGGCGCCGGCGACGCCGCGACGTTTCCGGCGCTCGGCGTCGATCCGGCGCGGATAACGGTCACCGGCGATGCGCGCTTCGACCAGGTGCAGCGCCGGGTCGACGCGCTCGATCGCGACCGCCCGCTGCTGCGGCTGTTGCGCGACACCGCGGTACGCTGGCTGGTTGCCGGTAGCACGTGGCCGGCGGACGAGGGGTTGCTGGTCGACGCGCTCACGAGTCCGGCGGCGGCGTCATTCGCGGCGTCTCCCTGGCGCATCGTGTTCGCGCCGCACGAGCCGACGCCAGCGCACATCGAAGCGCTCGAACGGCGCCTCACTGGTGCGGGCATCGCGCACGCCCGGCTCCCCACCGGCGACTCGCCGCCGGGCTCGCTCGTCGCGCTTCCCCCGACTGGTGCAATCATCGTGGATCGCGTGGGCGTGCTCGCGGACCTGTACGCGATCGCGAGCGTTGCATACGTCGGCGGCGGCTTCGGCTCGGCAGGTCTGCATTCGGTAGTGGAGCCCGCGGCGCTTGGGGTGCCCGTGGTGCACGGGCCGCGCCTAGGCAACGCGCAGGAGGCTGCGCGGCTCGATGCTGCCGGCGGCGGGTTCACGGTCCGCGGTGTCGCGGACGCCGCCGCGGTCCTGCAGCGCTTCGCCGGGGATGACGCAGCGCGCGCTGCAGCCGGCATCGCCGCGCGCGCGTTCGTGCAGTCGGGCCTCGGCGGCGCGGCCGGCAGCGCCGCCGTGATCCTCGACCATGTCAGGACCCGCTAGTGTCCTGACACTAGACGGCGTCGTTGTTCTTCTCGCGGGGGCCGTCCGTCTGTGGCGGATTCTCGAGGTGCGCAATGTCTTCGTCCGCCTCCTCGAGGATGGTGATCGGCCGCTCGGGTACCGGCGCATCCTGCTGTGCGGCGCTGTGCGGCGAGCGACCGTCCGGATCCTCCAGTCGCTGCTGCTCCTGCTGCAGTCCCTTGTTGCGCGTCGCGCGTTCGTTGCGCGTGCTGACGTCGTCGGCCGAATCCTTGTCTCTCACGAGGCCCCCATGGTTCGATTGAAAGTGCACGCGCTCCATTGAGCAGGAAGTGCGCCGTTCGGGTGCCGCTGTCCCGTTGACAGTGCGCGCGCGACGCGGCTACGTTCACAACTCATGAGCAGGAAATCCGTGAATATCCCGGCGCGCATCATTGCCGGCTTGCGCAGGCAGGCTGGCGCGGCGGCGCCGGCGGAGTGTTGCGGGGCGCTGATCGGCTCGATCGACGAGCGCCTGATCGACGTCAGGTCGTTGATCCCGGTGGACAACGAAGCGGCCGCGCCGACGCAGTACCACATCGATGCGGACACCGTGCTCCGCCTCGAGCGGCAGGCGTCCTGTGCCGGTCTCCAGGTGGTAGGCTTCTACCACTCGCATCCGACCGAGTCGGCGGTTCCGTCCCGCACCGACGTCGACCTCGCCTTTCCCGGATACCTCTACCTCATCGTGCAGTCGGACCTCGGCACCGTGCGCGGCTGGAGGCTGCGCGATGACCGCAGCGGCTTCTCCGAGCTCCCCGTCACGGCAGTAGCGGGCAGCGCGTGACCGTCCGCGTGCAGCTCCCGACGGCGCTGCGCGATTACACGGCAGGCGCCGAAGAGGTCGTGCTGGACGCCGGCGACGTGGACAGCGCGCTCCAGCTCCTCTCCAGCCGACACCCCCTCCTGCGCCGGCACCTGTACACCGACGCGGGCGAGCTCCGCGGCTACGTGCGCGTGTACCTGAACGATGACGACGTGCGCGCACTCGCCGCTGGCGGCCGCACGCCGACGCAGCCCGGCGACGTCATCCTGATCGTGCCGAGCATTGCCGGCGGCGCAACGGACGCGGAGGAGAGGTCGCACGACGAGCTGTCGCCGGCCGAGCTGTCGCCGGCCGAGCTGAGCCGCTACGCGCGGCACCTGTCGCTGAAGGAAGTCGGCCTGGAAGGACAGCGGAAACTGCGAGCGGCGCGCGTCGCGGTCGTCGGCGCAGGCGGCCTCGGCTCGCCGGTCGCGCTGTACCTGGCTGCGGCCGGTGTCGGCACGATCGGCCTCATCGACTTCGACACAGTCGATCTCAGCAACCTGCAGCGCCAGGTGCTGTACGGCACGAGCGACGTCGGACGCAGCAAGCTCGATGTCGCCGCCGACCGCATCCGGCACACGAACCCGCACGTGGACGTCGTGAAGCATGCGGTACGGCTGACGCAGCACAACGCGCTCGCGATCCTCGAGCCGTACGACATCGTCATTGACGGCACTGACAACTTTCCGACGCGCTACCTCACGAGCGACGCCTGCGTGCTCCTCGGCAAGCCGTATGTCTACGGCTCGATCCTGCGCTTCGAGGGACAGGTCTCCGTGTTCACAGGCCGCACCGGTCCGTGCTACCGCTGCCTGTTCCGCGAGCCGCCGCCGCCCGGACTCGTGCCCAGCTGCGCCGAAGGCGGCGTGCTCGGCGTCATGCCCGGCATCATCGGCACGCTCCAGGCACTCGAGGCCATCAAGCTCATCCTCGGCCGTGGCGACACGCTCATCGGCCGCCTCGCCCTCTTCGACGCACTCGCCTTCCGCTGGCGCGAGCTGAAGCTGCGCCGGAACGCAGATTGCCCGGTGTGCGGCGACCATCCGACCATTACGGGTCTCATCGATTATGACGAATTCTGCGGAACCGGAGCGACTATGAACGAGCCTCAGCAGGGTGTGCCCGAGATCACATCGACCGAGCTCAAGCAACGCCTCGACCGCGGCGATCCGCTGCTCCTCGTCGACGTGCGGGAGCCGTTCGAGTGGGACATTGCCAACCTCGGCGAGTACGGTGCGCGCCTGATTCCGCTCGGCGACGTGCTCGAGCGGGCGGACGAGATCGATCCGACGGCAGAGATCGTGCTGTACTGCCGGTCTGGCAGCCGCAGTGCGGGCGCCCTGCGCCAGCTGCGGGCGCGCGGCTACGCACGCGTCTGGAACCTGAAGGGCGGGATCAACGGCTGGGCGAGCGCCGTCGACCCGAATATGCCGACATACTGAACCCTGGCCCATCACCGGGGTAGAGGTTGTGTACCTAGGCAGGAGCGGCATAGAGTGTTTGACTTCAACGAGTTAGGTAATAAGCGAACCGGCATCGCCGCCGGCGCGTTGACGGTGCTGGTCGTCGCGTTTGCTGCGTTCTCCAGAACTGCGCCCGCGCCGGACACCGCGGCTGATGCGGCCGCCGCGACCGAGGCGGCGTCCACTGAGCCGGGATCGGGCGAAGCCGTTGCTGCCGCTGCTGCGGCAGCTGATGCCGCAGCGCTGACGGCTGCGGGTGACGGTTCCCAGCTGCCGCCGATCACGGACGCGATGTTCGCATTCCAGCCGATCACCGATGGCGCGCCGCGCATGCGCAAGCCGGACGCGGTCCGGGGCCTGTACCTGAACGCGTGGGCGGCGGGCTCGACGGCGAAGCTGGCGAAGCTGATAGACATTGCGAACCGGACCGAAATCAACTCGTTCGTCATCGACGTGAAGGAAGGCGGCGAAGTCAGCTACCGCTCGCGGGTGCCGCTGGCGGGCGCGATCGGCGCCGATCGCGCATTCATCGGCGACGTGCGCGGCATGCTGCGCAAGCTGCGCGAAGCCGGCATCTATCCGATTGCGCGCATTGTCGTGTTCCGGGACGCCGTCCTGGCCGATGCCTATTCCGAGCTGTCGGTGCAGCACGTGAACGGCGGCGAGTGGCAGGATCGGGACGGGCATCGGTGGGTCGACTCGTTCAATCGCAAGGTGTGGGACTACAACATCGCCCTGGCGCGTGAGGCGCTGGAGCTCGGCTTCGCCGAAGTGCAGTGGGATTACGTCCGCTTCCCCGACGTGCCCCAGGCGCTCATGCGCACTGCAGCCTGGCCGGCGCAGGAAGGGCGCACGAAGGCCGATGGCATCCGGGCGTTCCTGCTCTACTCGCGGCAGCAGCTCGCGAAGTACGATGCGCCGGTCACGGCCGACGTGTTCGGCCTGACCACGTCGGCGGGCACGGACATGGGCATCGGCCAGTACTGGGAGAAGATGGCGGACGCGACGGACGTGCTGCTGCCGATGGTGTACCCGTCGCACTACGCGAAGGGCTCTTACGGCATCGCGCACCCGAACGCGCAGCCGTTCGAGACCGTGGCGACGGCGATCCGGCATGCCGTGCGCCGCAACGCCGGCATTGAGAACGCCGCCTTGATCCGCCCGTGGCTGCAGGACTTCACGCTAGGTCAGCCGCGCTACGGCGCTGCACATGTGCGCGCGCAGATCGACGCCGTTCACTCCGAGGGTGTGAAGGAATGGGTGCTGTGGCACCCCGGCAGCAATTACACGGTCGCGGCGCTCGCGACGGCCGATGGTGTGGTGCCGCATTTCGCCAGCCTGGAGGTCCCGGCGGTCGAGCGGCCGGTGAAGCGGTCTGACGGGCTGCTCGGTGTCCCGGTCCGTGTGGACGGGACTGGCGCTGATACGAGCCGGTTCCGGCAGTCCGGGCGGTGAGACCGCTCGAGGCGCAAGTCTTTGACCGGTTGAGAATTGAGCGGGTCTGAAATGCAGCGGTCGCGCTGCGGCCCCCGCCGCCCATGCCGCCGCCGCCCATCAACGACTCCTCACGGCGTCAGGCTCTGTTCGCGGAGACTGTTGATGGCAGTCAGGGCGGAGCGCGGGATACGCCACGTACCAGGGCCATCACCCAGGTCATCCCGAGCTCCGGATCAACCGCTCTGTGCCACAGCAGGTAGTTGTCCAGATACCGTGTGGCCACTCCGCGGAATCGCATGATCCATTGCCTCAGTCGCCCGGCGTACGCGCTCACGTTCTCGAGGTGCCGTACGCCGTCCGGCGCATAGCGCCCGCGCCCCGACACTGTCACGTGTTGATGCCCACCCCGCCGCGCCGCCATCGACATGCGACCCAGCGGCAGATCCGAGCTCATGATCGTGCACCGCTCCGCCAGTTTCGGCAGCACCAGCGTGTCGATGCTGGCTCGCCACGACGGCAGCAGCGTGCAGCCGAACGCCGTGCCGGCACGGCCGTACAGCAGGGCGGCGTCGGCCCGCTCCGTCTGATACCATTCCCAGCCACGCCCCCGCATGCCGCGACGTCGCGGATTGTCGACGTCGCGAGCGCCCTTCTCGGAGTATGAGAAGCCCATTTGCGTGTACTCGATGGTGCCCGCGAGGCTGATATGCTCGCGGACTCCCATCGCGCCGAGCAGTGCGTGTCGCCAGCGGAACGCGGTGCTGAGATGGAGCCGCGTTTCTGCGGCCGATCCCCGCAAGGTGGCGGACTGGCGAAACTCCGCCATGTACTGAGGCCAGCGTGAAAGCCTCTTGGAATACGCGAAGACGGTACTCGTCAGGTCGCTGAACGTGCGGCGGCAGCCGCGGCAGCGGTACCGCTGCCGGCCGGAGAATCCGCCCCATCGTACGACACGGCCGCAGCCACATCGCGGACAGACGAAGCCGCTCGCAAAGCGGCCGTCGCGGACGATGCGAATGACGGCGAGTTCGGCATCAGGTACCGGTGGAGTGTGCATGAGGGAAGTGTGTGACGTCGAGTGGGGCGAAGGAATGGACGCACGGGCCATCCACAATTCCTGCGAACAGAGCCTGATCGCGCGGGGAGCGGTTCCCCCGGACGGTCGCAATCTGCGATTTCAGCCTGCGATAGCTGAATCGGCCGATCAGTCGCCGCCGGTCGATCCCCTGGCAGCGGCCTCGTCCCTGGCGAGCGCCGAGGCGCCCATGCTGGTCTCGTGGTCGCGCCGGTTGGACGCGTGCGACACGTGCGATGTCTTCTTCACCGCGGGCAGTCCTGCATAGCGTGGGCGGTGGAACAGGAAGCCCTGCGTGAGGTGCACGCCCAGCTGCTTGACCGTCTCGAACTCTTCCCGCCGCTCGACGCCCTCCGCAATGACCATCGCGCCCTGGCCGTTCGCGAACGTCACCATGGTCTCGACGAGGTTCTGCTTCAGGAAGTTAGTGTCGATGTTGGCGATCAGCGAGATGTCGAGCTTGATGTAGTCGGGCTCGAGGTTCGCGATCGAGCCGAGTCCCGCGTAGCCGCTGCCCGCGTCGTCCACGGCGAACTTGAAGCCGCGATCGCGGAACGCCTTCAGGTACTCCTGGAACTTCGGGTAGTCCTTGATCGCCGTGCGTTCGGTGATCTCGAGCACGACCCGGCTCGGGTCGGCGATGCCGAGGTCAGCCGGATCCAGGTTGCGGAACGTCGGGTCGTCGAAGTCGTGCGGGTCGATGTTGAGGAAGAGGAACTGGCCGTGCTTCAGCTCCTCGATGATGCCGGACACGGCGCGGCGGCGCAGCAGCCGGCTGAGCTCCCACACCATGTTCGCCTCCTCGGCCACCTCGAACAGCACTTCCGGCGAGCGCAGCTCGCGACGGACGCCGCGCGCCAGCGCTTCGAAGCCGTAGATCTCCTCGCTGTCGGTGATGATGATCGGGTGGTACTCGATGAAGACTGCGCCGTCCCGGATCGTCGATTTCAGGTCGGTCACCTTGCGCGAGCGTTCCCAGTCCTCGGCGCCACGCGCGGCCTGCGCCGCCTCCCGGATTCCGCGGTACAGCAGCCGCTCGGTCCGGATCTTCGGGTTGCGGAATACGGTCGCCGCGCCCACGTAGATGCCGCACAGTGCCGCGATGTCGTCGCCGTGTCCGTCCTCGACGTTGCTCCGGAGGAAGCCCTCGAGCCGCTCGGAGATCATGCGCAGCCGGTGCTCGGCCGCCTGCGGCGTGGACGGGACTTCCGTGAAGAGGATGAAGTCGTCGTCGGCAATGTGGGAGACCATCATCATGTTCTCGCCGGTAGCATGCTCGTCGGCGTAGAACTGGCGAACCGCCTGGGCGGTGGTCTCGAGCACGTCATCCAGCTTCTGCCAGCCGTAGATCTCCTCGATCTTCTCGTACCAGACGAAGTGGATGTAGAGCACGGTCAGCTCGCCGCGGCGTTCGAGCAGCTCGCGCGCCCGGTCGATCATGACAGGCAGGGTGGGGAAGCCGGTCAGCTTGTCGTAGAGCAGCTCTTCGTAGCGGATCAGCTCCGCCGCATCCGCGGTGTCGCGCACCGACTCGACCCCGCGCGAGCGGCGCTGCGCAATGCTGACGCGGATGCGCAGCTCATCGGCCGTTGCCGGCAGCATCAGCCAGTCGTCGGCGTCGGCGAGCGCAAGATTCGGACAGTCGTCGTCATTCTGGCAGACGAAGAGCAAGGCGGCGTTGAGTCGCCGCGCCTGCGAGCGCAGCCGGTGCACGTCCGTATCCAGGCCGATCTCGACCACGATCACGTCCGGAGTCTCCGACGGCGCCGTGCCGTTGGCCGACAGCGCGTCCGTACCGTCGAGAACCTCGGCGCTCAACGAAGCACCGAGCTCACCGATCAGCTCGCGCAGAGCGGTGTCCTGCACCTGAGCCACGATCCTCACGCGGTCTTCTCTCGCGCCTTCAGGTTCCGCTCGACACGCTCACCCAGCTCGGTAAGCTGAATCGGCTTGACAATGTAGTCGTCAGCGCCGGCGCGCAGACCCTCGTGCTTGTCCGCGAAATCGCTCCGCGCCGTCAGCATGACCACCCGGGTGTTGCCGAAGCTGGGATGATTCTTGATCACCCGCGCGACTTCCCAGCCGTCCATGCCGGGCATCATCACGTCGAGCAGCACGAGTGCCGGGTTCACATCCTCCAGCTGCGCCAGCGCCTCGTTGCCGTCCTTCGCGGTCGCGACCAGGTAGCCCTTCGACTCGAGAAACGTCTTCACGATGTCGAGCGCGTTGGGATCGTCGTCCACCACCAGCACCGAAATATCGGCCATGATCTCACCGTTTCCCCAGGGTCAGCCAACCGACCGCACCGACGATCGGAAGCAGCACGACAGCCGCGCACCACGCCCGTTTCCGGCGGGTGGCGTCACGCGCGCCGAGGATCGATACGATGGCGGCCACGTTAATGATGAAGACGATCAGCGCCAGGCCGGCTCTCATGAGGCTTCCTCGGCGGCTTCCGCCGCGGGCTGGTGAGGTGGATTGGGGGCAAGAACTGAGCCATGGGTGGGTCCCGGGACGGGTGCCCCGGTGCCGTCCGGGGTAGCGGCTGCGGCAGGCGCCCGGCGCTCGAACTGCAGCTCATAGAGACGGGCGTACAGGCCGCCGCGGCGCAGCAGCTCCGCATGGGTGCCCTCCTCGCGCAGCTCGCCATGGTGCAGGACCACGATGCGGTCTGCGTTCTGTACCGTGGACAGCCGGTGCGCGATGACGAGCGATGTCCGGCCCTCCATCAGCGTCGCGAGCGCGTCGTCGATGTGCTGCTCGAGCACAGAGTCCACGGAGCTGGTCGCCTCGTCGAGAATCAGCACCTGCGGATCATACGCGAGTGCGCGCGCGAACGACAGCAGCTGCCGCTCGCCAGCCGAGAGCGAAGCGCCGCGCTCGCCGAGCGGCTCATCGTACCCGTGGGGCAGGCGCCCAATGAAGGTGTCCGCGCCGACGCGCCGCGCGGCGCGGCGAACGCGTTCGTCGTCGATGTCGTTGCGGCCGAGCCTGATGTTGTACTGAATGTCGCGGCTGAAGAGGAACACGTCCTGGAGTACCAGTCCGATCCGGTCGCGCAGCTCGCCGGCCGGAACGTCGCGGATCGGCACGCCGTCGAACAGGATTTCGCCGCGCTGCGGCTCGTAGAAGCCGAGCAGCAGGCTGATCAGGGTCGTCTTGCCGGCACCGGTGTGACCGACAACGGCGATGCGCTCGCCGGGCGCGGCGCGGAAGCTGACATCGCGGAGCACCCACTCCTCCTCGATGTACGCGAACCAGACATTGCGGAACTCGATCTCGCCGCGTCCCGGCACGGGCAGATGTACCAGCCGGTCCGGCGCGGGGCTCCGTGCGGCGGGCGTGTCGAGCAGATTGAAGATGCGCTCCGACGACGCCATCGCGCCCTGCAGCATGTTGTACTTCTCCGACAGGTCCTGGATCGGGCGGAAGAAGCGCCGGGCGAACTGGAGGAATGCGGCGACCGTTCCGACGCTGACGGCGCCGCCCATGATCTCGATACCGCCGTAGGTGATGATGACGGCGAGTGCGATTGCGGTGAGCACCTCGATGACGGGGAAGAAGAGCGCGTAGTACGTGATGGAGCGCAGGTGTGCGGCGAGGTAATGCTGATTGACCTCGTGGAACTGCGCCGTCGCGGCGCGCTCGCGGCCGAACAGCTGCACGACGGTCACGCCGGAGATGTGCTCCTGCAGAAACGCGTTGATGCGGGCGAGTCGCACGCGGACGTCGCGGTAGGCCTCGCGAATGCGGCTGCGGAAGATGATCGCCGTGGCGAATACGAACGGCATGACGGCGAGGGTGACGAGCGCGAGCCGCCAGTCCAGCAGCAGCATTGCGCCCGTGATGAAGACGAGCGTGAACACATCGCCGAAGATGGTCACGACGCCTGAGCTGAACAGCTCGTTGAGCACCTCGACGTCGCTCGTGACGCGCGTCATCGTACGGCCGACGGGGTTGCGGTCGTAGTACGGGAGCGGCAGGCGCTGCAGGTGCGCGAAGATCTGCGCGCGCAGGTCGTACATCGCGTGCTGCCCGAGCCAGGTCGTGAGGATCGTCTGGCCGGCCTCGAGCAGGAACGAGGCAAAGAGAGCCCCAAGCAGTGCGGCCGAGAGCGTGAGCAGCAGCCCCGTGTCGCCAGTGGGGATTGCGCGGTCGAGTGCCACCTTCGTGAGCAGCGGGCCCGCCAGCTCCATGGCGGCCGCGGCAATCAGCAGCAGGATGGCCGTCGCGACGCGCCAGCGGTACGGCTGCATGTACCCCAGCAGCCGTCGCATCAGCCGGCCGTCGTAGGCTTTGCCGAGCGCTTCCTCTTCCGCCGTGTGTGCCGCCGAGTCAGCCAACGGGGCCGGCTACTCCGCGCCCGGGCGCTGCTGGCGGGCGCGTTCGCGCAGCGTCTTCTTCTCCTGGCGCTGGCGCAGCCGTGCGTCGCGCTCGGACTCGCCGCGTTCGCGCACTGCGATCTCGACGCCACCCATGATACAGAGGCCGTCGATCCGCAGGACTGGAGTATCGGGGCCGGGTGAGCCGGGCGCGGAGGCGTGCTCGAAGCCGCCCATGATGGCCACGCCAGTCGCGTCCACGGCGAGGCCGGGCGGCACGATTATCTCCGCACCGCCCATGAAGCAGAACAGATGAACCTCGGTCTGGCCGGCGGGCATCTCCACGTCGCGGAAGTCGAGCGAGACGCCGCCCATCACGGCGAGCGCGAACGTCTTCCGTGACGGCTTCCAGGGACCGCGCCGCTCCACGCCGCCCATGACGGCGATGAGTGTGCGGCTGTCCTGAACGGCGTTACGGGCCGCGCGGCTGCCGCGTTCGACCGCGCCCCGTGCTGCAGCGGGGGCCGCCGTGCGGACGGCCGGCAGATCACTCGTCAGTGCGTCCAGATCGGCCACCGTCGCTGCACGATTGGCGACATCCAGCCGCGCCTCGAAATCCGCCAGCTCCAGACGGTCCTGCGCGAACCCGTCGCACAGCAGCTGGATGGTGCGCTCCCGCTGCTGCTTCAGGTTCTGCTGTGGCAATGGTCTGTCGGCCATGGCTACAAGTTCCACTCCGGAGTTGACAGCCGCAAGCGGCACCGGCAATTTACCACGTCCTCCCGGAGTCGTAATCGAACCAGACAAAATGAATCGTATTCGCGCATATTTCGACCGGATCCAGGGTCTCCTGCTATCGGCCCTGGCGCTGGGCGCGCTCGGCATGCTGATCATCTACCTGGTCAGCAGCAGGACGCTCACGGACTTCACGGTCGAAATGGGCAACGAGCTGACCGTGCTTCAGAACCGCATCGGTCTGGTCATGCGTGTGGAGGGACAGGTCGCGGACCAGACGAGCGAAGCGCAGCATTTCGTGATCACGGGTGACACCGCGTCGCTCGCGCGTTCGCTCGCGCTCGCGCACGAGTCGCGCTCCGGGCTGCTGCAGCTGCTCGGGCTCGAGGGGCGCTCGCTCGAGCAGCTCACGGCGGCGTCGAGCGCGAATACGGCGGTCGGACGCGAGATCGAAACCGCCATGGCCGAAGCGCGCGCCGGCTCGACCGGCGCGGCGGTGGCGCGGGTCAGCGGTCTCGAACCGGCGATGCGCTCGATCCGCGGTCAGATCCGGCAGGTCAACCTGGCCGAGATGAGGGCGGTCGAGCAGCGCGCGACCGAGCTCGAGGAACGCGCCGAGCGGCAGAAGGGCCTGCTCCGCCTGATACTCGCAGTCAGCCTGTTGATTGCGGGCGTGCTCGGCTACTACACGCTGCAGGCGATCGAACGCCCGCTGAACCGGCTGGTCGCTGCGGCGAACCAGTTCGGCGGTGGCGACCTGAACGTGTCGATCAATGGCAACATGCCCGACGAGTTCCGCGTCCTGGCAGGTGCGTTCACCGGCATGGCGGATCGGTTCCGCATCATCGTCGGCGAGACCGTGCGCACGGCGAACCAGGTCGGCCAGTCGGCGTCGGACCTGTCGAGCATCTCCGAGGAGGTCGCCGCGTCGAGCGGCGAGGTGTCGACTGCGATGGTCGGCATCACGAACGGCGCCGAGGAACAGGCGTTCGGCCTGCGCACCGTGGATCAGGCGCTCGAGCGCATGCGCGAAGGCGCGGGCGACATCGAGCAGGCGTCGAAGCAGGTCGTCGAGCTGAGCACGCGTATCGGCCTGCTCGCCGGCAACCGCCGCGAGGATGTGAGCCGTGCGCTGTCGATGCTGCTCGAGCTGCGCGAGGTAGTGGCGAGCTCGGCACAGGAGGCGCACGCGCTGGAGCAGGCGTCGGAGAAAATTTCCGCGTTCGTCGGCACCATCCAGGGCATTGCGCGGCAGACGAACCTGCTCGCCCTGAACGCCGCGATCGAGGCCGCTCGTGCGGGCGAGCATGGTCGCGGCTTCGCCGTCGTCGCCGATGAGGTGCGGAAGCTCGCAGACGGCAGCGCCCGCGCCGCGTTCGAGGTCGATACGACGGTGAGCCAGATCCGCGAGCAGATCGACTCCTTCGTGAAGACCATGGAAGTCGGGTTCGCGCGCGTGTCGGGCGTCGAGGAGACGTCGAAGGGCGTCGAGGCCGCGTTCGAGGAGATCGTTACGGCGGTCGATCAGGTGAGTGGCGCCGCACAGCGCGTGGCGCAGGCGGCCGACACCAATCGCAATGCGTTCGAGACGGTCGATGATGCGGTGCGCAACGTCGGCGCGGCCGCCGAGTCGCACGCGGCGAGCGCACAGCAGGTGAGTGCGGCAGCGGAGCAGCAGTCTGCTGCGACGCAGGAGATGAGCGCCGCCAGCATCGAGCTGCTGCTGGCCGCAGACAAGCTCAAGGAGCTCGTCTCCGGGTTCAAGGTGTAGCGGTGGGCGTCCTCTCCTGGATCCTGTTCGGCCTGATCGCGGGCGCGATTGCCAAGTTCATCATGCCAGGGAAGGACCCCGGCGGCTGCATCGGCACCATCCTGATCGGGATCCTCGGCGCGGTGATTGGCGGCTACGTCGGCAACCGCGTGCTCGACATCGGTACCGTCACGGGATTCAACGTGCGCTCGTTCGGCATCGCGATCCTGGGCGCGGTCATCCTGCTGGTGCTGTACCGCCTGCTGCTGCAGCGACGTCCGCAGCGCTGACCTTCCGCCGCGCGGCGAGCTCCGCCAGCACATCATCGAGCGACACACCGGCCGCCCTGCATGCGACGAGCGCATGGTACAGCAGGTCGGCCGCTTCCTCCGCGACGCGTCGGGTGTCGCCCCGCTCACACGCCAGGGCCAGCTCGACGGCCTCCTCGCCCAGCTTCTTGAGGCGAAGATTCGAATCATCGAGCAGCCGCTTCGTGTAGCTGCCAGCCGCGGGCGCCGCTGCGCGCGCCGCGACGACAGCGTCGAGGCCCGGGAGTGTCGGCGCTGCATCGAAGCAGCTCCAGTCGCCGGTGTGGCAGGACGGACCGGTCGGCAGCACGCGCGCGACGACGGCATCACCATCGCAGTCGCCGTGCAGGGACACGAGCCGCTGAATGTTGCCGCTCGTGTCGCCCTTCCGCCACAGCTCGTCGCGGCTGCGCGAGTAATACCACATCACGCCGTCCGCCAGCGTGCGCTCGAGTGCATTGCGGCTGGCGTAGGCCAGCATCAGCACTTCGCCCGTATGCGCGTGCTGCGTCACGACCGGCAGCAGCCCGTCGCGCTTGTCGAAGTCGAGCCGGTCCAGCTGCGTCGCTCCGGCGATGATCATGCAGTACCCTTCAGCAGGCCACGGATCTCGCGGGCGAGCGCCGTGTTGGTAGCGACTGCGCTGCCGACGTCGTGGCCGCCGCCGCCGTCCCAGTCGGTGAAGACGCCGCCGGCCTCGTCGATGATGGGCGCGAGCGCGGCCGCGTCCCAGATCGAGAGCTGCGCATCCAGCATGGCCTCCGCGCGTCCGGTCGCGACGAGCGCGTAGCCGTAGCAATCGCCCCACGTGCGGCACAGGCCGGCGCGCGCGCGCAGGCGGTCCCAGCCGTCGCCGCGGTTCAGTCGCTCGATGCTTTCGACGTCGGTGGTGAGGATCAGCGCATCGTCGAGCCGGGTGCGGTCGGAGACCAGCGCGCGGCGGCCGTTCCACCAGCAGCCGAGGCCGCGCGCCGCGCACACCGTCTCATCCAGCGCGGGGAAGTGCATGACGCCTAGCATCGCGTCGTCGGCGATCTCGAGCGCGACCAGTACGCCGAAAAACGGTACGCCGCGAATGAAGGTGCGCGTGCCATCGATCGGGTCGAGGATCCACCGGCGGTCCGCGCCCGCCCGCGTTTCGCCCGCCTCCTCGCCCAGGATAGCGTCGGCCGGGCAGCGTGCCTCGATGAGCTGGCGCGCAATGTCTTCGGCAGCGCGGTCGGCAGCGGTGACCGGTGACTCGTCCGGCTTGGCCTCCGCAGAAATGCCGGTCTGATAGTGGGCGAGGGAGGCGCGGCCGGCACGCCAGGCGACCTCGACCGCAAAATCGAGATCGTCGCGAAGCTCGGAGCGCGTCACGGCCGGGGCATCTCGAGCGGGCCACCGCGAACGGACACGCCGGCACTTGCGAGGAACGCCTTGAGCGCGCCTACGGTGGTGGTGCCGTCGTGCAGGATGCCGGCGAGCAGTGCGGCGTCGGCGCCGGCCAGCAGGAACGCATCGCGCACGTGTTCGGCGGTGCCGGCGCCGCCACTCGCGATTACCGGCACACCGACCGCTTCCGCCACGCGGGCGGTCAGTTCGAGGTCGTAGCCGGCCCGTCTGCCGTCCTGGTCGATGCTCGTGATGAGGATCTCGCCGGCACCCAGGTCTGCACACTTGCGCGCCCACTCCACCGCGTCCAGGTCCGTCGCGTTGCGACCGCCGTGCGTGAACACGCGGAACCACGTCGAGGGTGCGGCCGCGCCAGGCGGGCCGGACGGGCCATCGGAGTGCGCGATCAGCTCGATCTGCCGGCGCTCGAGCCGCGCATCGATGCTCGCGACCACGCACTGGCTGCCGAACCGCTGCGCTGCTTCCGTGATCAGCTCGGGTCGCGTCACTGCCGCCGTGTTGATGCTCACCTTGTCGGCACCCGCGCGCAGCGCGAGCGCGATGTCCGAGACGTCGTTGATGCCGCCGCCGACAGTGAGCGGGATGAACAGCCTCTCGGCCGTGCTGCGCACCGCATCGAGCAGTGTGCGACGGCCTTCGGCGGACGCCGAGATGTCGAGGAACACGACTTCGTCAGCACCCTCCGCCTCATACCGCTGCGCCAGCTGGACGGGATCGCCCATGTCCTGCAGACTCTCGAAGCTGACGCCCTTCACGACGCGGCCATCGCGGACGTCGAGGCAGACGACGACGCGTTTGCGCAGCATTAGCGGTCCTCCTCCCACGTCACGTCGATGCCGCCTTTCGTGCTGAACACGGCGCCCTGCGGTGCGAGCGCCTGACGCAGGCCGAGACCGACCGCCTTCACGGCGGCTTCGACGACATGATGCCTGTCGCTGCCGCGCAGCACCCGTACATGCAGCGTCATGCCCGCGTGCTCCGCGAAAGAACGCAGGAAGTGGTCGTACAGTGCGGAGGGCAGAGGCCCTTCGTAGAAGAAGCGGCCGCCGACATCGAGTGCTGCTTCCACGAGCGCTTCGTCCATTGGCACCGTCGCCGCGCCGTACCGCACGCAGGCCGCCGGTATCTCGCGCCGGAGCGCCATGCCCAGCGTGATGGCGACGTCCTCGACGAGGTGATGTCGCAAATCTCCGGCCGCCTCGACCTCCAGCCGCAGGCCTGCATACCGTGCGAGCGTCACCAGCATGTGGTCGAGGAATGGCTCGCCCGTGGCCGCCTGTGGCGCCGCGTCGGAGCCCGCCTCGAGCAGAATGCGAATGCGGGTCTCGCGCGTTTCTCTGCGGATCGTGCTCATTGTGCGTAGTCTCCTGCCACCGCGCGCGCGTCGAGCGCGCCGGTATAGAGGGCCATGCCGAGCACGACGCCGGCCGCGCCGGCGCGCTCGAGCTCGACCAGATCGTTCGCGCTGCCGACACCGCCGGACGCGAGCAGCGGATGCCGGGTGCCGCCGGCAAGCCGCCCGAACGCTGCCGCGTCCACCCCCTGCATGCGGCCTTCGCGCGCGACGTCCGTCACCAGTACGCCGCCCAGCGGCAGCTCGTCCAGCCGCCGCAGCAGGTCGGCCGCCAGGACGCCGGCGTCCGCCGTCCAGCCGCGGACGACAACCTGATCGTTCCGCACATCTGCGGCAACCACGACGCGGCCGGGGAAGCGGCCGGCGAGCTCGGCCAGCCATGCCGGGTCCTCGACAGCGCGGGTGCCGGCGATCACGCGTGCGGCGCCGGCGTCGAGCAGCGCCTCCGCACGCTCAGTAGTGCGGACGCCGCCGCCGACCTGCACGGGAACATTGCCGGCAGCTTTCAGCACGGCCTGCACGGCGGCCGTGTTGTCACCGGTGCCGAGCGCAGCATCCAGATCCACGACGTGCAGGGCAGCGAAGCCGCACGCGACCCATTCCACGGCAGTTGCGGCCGGGTCCGGCAGACTGACGCGCTCGTCCTCCGGCCTGCCGCCGACCAGTTGCACGACACGGCCGCCGCGCAGGTCGATCGCGGCGTATGCGATCATCGACGCACCTGGTCCAGGAAATTGTGCAGCAGACGCAGTCCGGGCGCGCCACTCTTCTCCGGGTGGAACTGCACGCCCCACACGTTGTCGCGTCGTACGGCGGCCGGGAACGTCTCGGTCCCGTACTTCGACCACGCAATCACCTCCGACTCGTCGGCCGGCTCGACGATGTAGCTGTTGGCGTAGTACGCCACGAGCGTGTCGAGCCCCGCGAAGAGCGGGTCATCCATCATGCCGACCTCGTTCCAGCCCATGTGCGGCAGACGCCTGCCGTGCAGCCGTCGCACGTGCCCGCCGAGCGCCGCCAGGCCCTGTCCCGCTCCTTCCTCGCTCGTCTCGAACAGCAGCTGCATGCCCAGGCAGATGCCGAGTACCGGCTTGCCAGCCGAGATCGCGGTGTGCAGTGCGGCGCTCGCCGGGGTGAGCTGCGCCGCTGCAGCACCGAATGCGCCGACGCCGGGCAGCACGATGGCGTCCGCACCCGGCACGCGCGTCATGTCGGATTCGATGGTCACCCGCGCACCGCCCGTCTCCAGCGCCTTCGTCAGCGAGTGAACGTTGCCCGTGCCGTAGTCGATCAATGCGACGTTCATCGGTTGCGTACCTCATCGAAGGCATTGAGAAATCGTTCCAGCTGCGGCCACGGCCCGACACTCACGCGCAGGCACTCGCCGAGCCGGGGCAGGGCGGGGAACGGCCGGACGGCGACGCCGCGCGAGCGCAGCGCGCGGTTCCAGGCGGCGGCATCATCGACCCGCAGCAGCACGAAGTTCGCCGCAGAATCCACGGCTTCCACACCGCGCTGCCTCAGCTGCTCGAGCAGCAGCGACCGCGCCTCGCGCACGTCCGCCACCCGCGCGCGGACCCAGTCCATGTCCGACGCCAGCACCTGCAGCGCAGCGGCCTCCGCGACGCCACTGACCTTGTACGGCCCGCGCGACTTCTCGATCTCCGCGATCAGCGGCACGGGTCCCACGGCGAATCCGATCCGGAGCCCGGCCATGCCGTAGGCCTTCGACAGGGTGCGCAGCACCACGGCGCGCTCCGATGCGACGGCGAACTGCACCAGGTCGTCGCCGGCGAAGTCCGCATACGCCTCGTCCAGCAGCACGAGCCCTGCCGCCTCGCGGCATACCTGCTCCGTCGCGGCGCGGTCGAAGCTCGTGCCCGTCGGATTGTTCGGCCGACACAGGTACGTGATGCGCGCGCGCGCGCCGACCAGCGCGTCCGCATCGAGTCCCAGGTCCGGCCGCAGCGGCACCGGCACCGGCCGCGTCGCGTTCATGCGCGCGAAGATCGGTACCATGCCGAACGTCGGGTCCGGATACGCGACAGCATCGCCCGGCTCGGCGAACGCGCGCACCGCCGAGTCGATCAGATCGTCCGAGCCGCAGCCGGTCGTGATGTTCTCGGGCGCGACGTCGAGCAGCGACGCGAGTGCGCGCTTCAGCTCGGTCGCGTACACGCTCGGGTACCGCGTGATCAGCGAGCCCGCCGCGCTGCGCAGCGCACCTCGCACCGATGGCGACGGCCCGAACAGGTTCGTGTTGTCGCTCAGGTCCGTCTCGCATGGCGTGCGGCCGGGGTCGTAGGGCGCCAGCGTGGCGTACGCCGCACGCGTCCGCACGCGATTCCACGTCGATGCTGCGATGTCGTCGTTCACGTTCGCGGTGTCGGCACTCGCACCCGCTGCGTCCGCGCGCAGCCGCGCGGCGAATGCGTGCGCCGGCAGGCCCTCCGCGTCCGCGAGCACCGCGGTCGCCCCGGACATCGCGGCCGCCGCCGCCGGTGTCAGCTCCTGGTACGTCGTCCAGCGGACGAAATCGAACGTGGACAGACCGGCATACGCCCTGGCGAGGCCCGCTGTCGGGAGCACGTGGTTCGCACCAGTCATGTAGTCGCCGAACGCGACGGAGCTCGGCGCGCCGAGGAAGATCGTGCCGGCGCCGCGCAGCGACGGCAGCAGCGCGCGCGGCTCGCGCGTCATGACCAGCAGGTGCTCGGGCGCGTACGCTTCGGCGAACTCCGCGGCCTCTTCGAGAGTGTCCACCGTCAGCAGCGCCCCGCGCTCGGCGAGTGCGCTCGCGATGATCTCGGCGCGCGGCTGGTCCGGCAGCAGCCGCGCGACTTCCGCCGCGACGGCATCGCACAGCGCCACGCTCGTGGTCACCAGCACGGCTGCCGCGTCGGGGTCGTGCTCCGCCTGCGCGAGCAGCTCCACCGCGACGAGCGTCGCGTCCGCGGTGTCATCGGCGATGACGAGCACTTCCGACGGGCCAGCAGGCGAATCGATCGCGACGACGCCGGTGAGCTGACGCTTCGCCTCCGTCACGTACGCGTTGCCCGGCCCGACGACCTTGTCCACACGCGGCACACTGGCAGTGCCGAGCGCGAGCGCTGCGATCGCACCAGCACCGCCGATCGCGAAGACGCGGTCCGCGCCCGCGAGCGCGCACGCGGCCAGCACCGTCGCGGGCGGCGCGCCATCCGGCCCGGCCGGCGAGCACACGATCACCTCACCCACGCGCGCGACCTTCGCCGGCACCACGCCCATCAGCACGCTGCTCGGGTACGCCGCGCGGCCACCCGGCGCGTACACGCCGACGCGCCGCAGCGGCTCCGCGCGCCGGCCGAGCCGCACGCCCGGCTCAGTCTCGACCTCGAGCGTCTCCGGCAGCTGCGCCGTGTGGAACGCAGCAATGTTCGCCGCCGCGCGCTCGAGCGCGGCACGCACCGTCGGATCCAGTTCGGCGAGCGCCTGCTCCCACGCCGCGCGCGGCACCTCGAGGGCGTCGAGCCGTGCACCGTCGAAGCGGAGCGCCATCTCGCGCAGCGCCTCGTCCCCCCGCCCCCTCACCTCTCCGATGATCGCACGCACATCCCGCTCGACCCCCGGATCCGTCGCTCGCCCCCGGTCGAACAGCCGCGCCCGTTCCCCCTCCCCCAGCGCCCCCACGGCGCCCACCACCGCGAAGCCCGCCGCCGCTACCGCGCCCGGCCGTCCCGCTCCCCCGCTCACCCGCTCCCCCGTTCCCGCTGTCACGGCATCAACCTCTCGATCCGCGTGACGAGAATGCCCTGCGCGCCGATGTCCTTCAGCGCCGCGATCGTGCGATAGACCTCGCTCTGCTCGACTACCGCGTGTGCGGCGACGAACTCGCCGCCATCCATCACATCGATGATCGTCGGGCCGTTGATGCCCGGCAGTATCGTGCGCAGCGTGGGCAGTATGCTCTTCGGCACGTTGGCCATGAGGTAGCGCTTGTTCTGTGCACGGAGCACGGATTCGAGCGCGCCGACCAGCTCGCGCACGTGGCGCGCGTGCGTCGCGTCGTCGCTCAGACCCCGGCGCCCGATCAGAAGCGCGGCGGACTCGAACACCTGCGCGACCTCGACCAGCCCGTTCACCTTCAGCGTGGAGCCGGTCGACACGAGATCCACGATGATGTCGGCGACACCCAGGTGCGGGGCGATCTCGGCGGCGCCGGAGATCGGCACGATCATGATGTCGCGGCCGATCCGCTCGAAGTACTGGCGCGTCAGGTTCGGGAACACCGTGGCGACGCGCGCCCCGCCGGGCACGTCGTCGATGCCATCGATGCCGCTGTCATCGCGCGCCGCCACGGCCAGGCGGCAGCGGCCGAAGCCCAGGTCCAGCAGCGTGTCCACCGGCCGGCCGCTCTCCGCGACCAGGTCGCCGCCCGTAATGCCCAGGTCCGCCGCGCCATCCGCGACGAACTCCGGGATGTCGCGCGCGTTCACGAACAGCGCCGTGAAGTCGGGGCCGAGCGACGCCTGCAGCGCGCGCTCGCGCATCTCGAACTCCAGCCCGGCGAGCTCCAGCAGCTCGCGCGCCCCCTCGGCGAGGCGGCCCTTGTTCGGCAACGCTATGCGGATCATTCAGGTATTCCGTCCCTGGTCATGGCTGAGCACAAAAAAACGCGGCCCGTCAATGTAGACAGGCCGCGGTGACATTGCGAAGCGCAGATACGTCGAGCGCTACACGCCTCCCTCGCGACCGGTCCGGTCGTGATGGCTGACATGATGGCGGCTCGACCCGATGCTCTTCATGCGCAGCAAGCTAGCCCGCGGTTGCCGGACTGTCAACGCCGGCCGATCTTGCGCCATGCCCTTCGACCCGACACCCTGGCGGAACGACACGGCCGCCGCCCTGGCCGGCCGGATCCACCTGAACAATGCCGGCGCGTCGCTCATGCCGCAGCCGGTCCTCGCCGCGGTGCGCAGTCACCTCGATCTGGAGGCCCACCTGGGCGGATACGAGGCTGCCGACGCGGCGCGGCCGGACATCGAAGGCGCATACGAGCACCTCGCCCGGCTGTTCTGCACCGCCGCCCGCAACGTCGCAGTGGTCGAGAATGCGACGGTCGCGTTCGCGCAGGCGCTGTCCGCGTTCGACTTCGAGCGGGGCGACGCGATCCTGACCACGCGCAACGACTATGCGTCGAACCAGCTCATGTACCTGTCGCTCGCCGCACGGCACGGCGTCGAGGTCGTGCGCGCCGCCGACCTCGCCGAGGGCGGCGCGGACCCGGACTCGGTTCGTCGCCTGCTGCGCGAACGGCGACCGAAGCTCGTCGCAGTGACGTGGGTGCCGACCAGCTCCGGCCTGATCCAGCCCGTCGCCGAGATCGGTGAGCTCTGCGCGGACGCGCAGGTGCCGTACATCGTCGATGCCTGCCAGGCCGCCGGCCAGCTCGAAATCGACTTCGCCGCGCTCCACTGCGACTTCCTCACGGGCACCGCCCGCAAGTTCCTGCGGGGCCCGCGCGGCGTCGGCTTCATGGTCGTCTCCGACGCGATGCTCGCGCAGCAGCGCGCGCCGCTGCTGATCGACATGCGCGGTGCCGACTGGATCGATGCGGATCGGTACGCGCTGGCAGATTCTGCGCGGCGGTTCGAGAACTGGGAGTTCGCCTACGCCCTGGTGCTTGGAATGGGTGCGGCCGCGAAATACGCACGCGCCGTCGGTGTGGCCGAAGCCGGTGCGTATGCCGCCGGCCTCGCCGCGTACGCCCGGTCCCTGGTCGGCGCGCTGCCCGGCGCGCGAGTGCTCGACCGGGGTGGGGCGCTGGCCGCCATAGTGACCGTCGAGGTCGCCGGCCACGCGGCCGCAGACATCGTGCGGTCACTGCGCGACCAGGCGATCAACACCAGCTCGCTCGGCCGCACGCAGGCCGTGCTGGACCTGGATGGGAAGCGCGCGACCAGCGTGCTGCGGATCTCGCCGCACTACTACAATACGCGCCGTGAGATCGAGATCCTGGCCTCGGCCCTGGAAGAGTTCGCGCCCTGATCGCTTCTCGCCTCGCGATCCCGTGATCTTTGCGGCAGCAGTGGTGTATACAGCCGCACGATGAAGGACCGCATCATCATCCGCAACGCGCGGCAGCATAATCTGAAGTCGATCGATGTCGACCTCCCACGTCGTTCGCTCGTCGTGGTCACAGGTCCCAGCGGTTCGGGCAAGTCCACGCTCGCGTTCGACACGCTGTACGCGGAGGGGCAGCGCCGCTACGTCGAGTCGCTGTCCACCTATGCGAAGCAGTTCCTCGACCGGATGGAGAAGCCGGCCGTGGACATGATCGACGGGTTGAGCCCCGCGGTCGCGATCGAGCAGAGGAATCCGACGCGAACGAGCCGCTCGACGGTGGGGACCGCGACCGAGGCGTACGACTACATGCGGCTGCTCTGGGCGCGCGCCGGCCGCACGCACTGCCCGGAATGCGATCGTCGCATCGTGCCCGACACCGTGCAGTCCGCGACGGACGCGATCCTCGCGCTGCCGGACGACACGCGGCTGCTCATCGCGTTCCCGCTGCCGCGCAGCGAGCGCGTCACGCACGCAACGATCCTCGACAACCTGCGCGCGCTCGGCTTCATGCGCGTGATTGCAGGCGGCGGGATGCTCGAGCTCGACGAGCCGCTGATGCAGGACGTCGCGACCGCGCCCGTGGACCTGGCCGCGGCCGAGGACCTGCTCGTCGTCGGAGACCGGCTGATCCTGCGCGGCGACATGCGCGACCGTGTTGCCGACTCGCTCGGCACCGCGTTCCGCGAAGGTGACGGCGAGGTGGTGGTGCAGGTGCTCCCGGACAACCGGCGCATGCTCTTCTCCGAGCGGTTCTACTGCCCGGATCATCCGGAGATCCGGTTCCTCGAACCGTCGCCGCGTCTCTTCTCGTTCAACAACCCGTACGGCTCGTGCCCGACGTGCACCGGCTTCGGCGCGACGCTCGAGTACGACCGGGACCTGATCGTGCCGAACGCCGGCCGCTCGCTGAAGGAAGGTGCGGTCGACCCGTGGGAGAAGCCGCGCTACAAGCGCTACCGCGCGAAGCTGCTTGCGTTCGCGAAGGAGCAGGGCGTGCCCGCGAACGTCGCGTGGCGCGACCTGCCGCAGAAGTTTCGCGACGACGTGATCCGTGGCCGCCGCCGCGTGTTCCAGGGCGTGATCCCGTTCCTCCGGTCGCGCGAGGAGAAGCGGTACAAGCAGTACATCCGTGTGTTCCTGCGGCAGTATCAGACCGCGCGCGAGTGCGTCGAATGCCGCGGCTCTCGCTTGCGCGGTGAGGCGCTGCTGGTGCGCGTCGGCGGACTGGACATCGGCTCGGCCAGCCGCCTGCCGATCACGCGGCTGCGCGAGTGGCTAGCCGACCTGGTGGCCGACGGCACGGCTGAACCGCTCTCGCCCCAGGAGCACGGCATTGCGGCGCCGATAGCCAGCGAGCTCGGGTCCAGGATCCGGTTTCTCGACGACGTCGGACTCGGCTACCTCACGATCGACCGCCAGGCGCGCACGCTGTCCGGCGGCGAGGCACAGCGGATCATGCTGGCGAACTCGCTCGGTTCCCGGCTCATGGACACGCTCTACGTGCTGGACGAGCCGACCGTCGGCCTGCACCCGCGCGACACCGACCGGCTGCTCGCGCTGCTCGCCGCGCTCCGCGACCGCGGCAATACCGTCGTCGTCGTGGAGCACGATGTTGCGGCGATCGAGGCCGCCGACCATGTGCTCGAGCTGGGTCCCGGCAGCGGCGAAAAGGGCGGAACCGTAGTGTTTCAGGGACCGGTTGCGTCACTCAGGGAAGCGGAAACGTCCACGGGGCGTTATATTTCCGGTCGCGAGCCGCCGCTCAAGCCCCCCAGGAGAGTGCCCACCCGGAACTGGCTGAAGCTGCGGGGCGCCCGGCAGCACAATGTGAAGAACGTGGACATCGACATCCCGCTGGGCGAGCTGACTGCCGTCACGGGCGTCAGCGGCTCCGGCAAGAGCACGCTCGTCCACGACGTCCTCTACCGCGCGCTCGAGGCCCGGCTGGCCGACGGCGATACCAGCGCGAAGCGCCACCTCGGCGAGGTCGTCGGTCATTACGACGACATCGAGGGGCTGCGCACGATCGACGCCGTCGTGCTCGTGGATCAGGCGCCGATCGGCAAGTCACACCGATCGAACCCGGTGACCTACATCAAGGCGTTCGACTTCGTGCGCGAGATCTTCGCGCAGCAGCCGCTGTCGCAGCAGCGGGGCTATATGCCCGGCCATTTCTCGTTCAACGTGAAGGGCGGCCGGTGCGAGGAGTGTCAGGGCGAGGGCGTCGTGCAGATCGAGATGGTGTTCCTCGCCGATGTCTGGCTGCCCTGCGATGTGTGCGGCGGCGCCCGCTACAGGCGCGAGACGCTCGAGGTGAAGTACAAGGGTCTGAGCATCCGCGAGGTCCTCGACCTCACGGTGGACGAGGCGATCCGCTTCTTCCTGCGCGAGGACCGGCTCGGCCAGATGCTGTGGCAGCTGCAGCAGGTCGGCCTCGGCTACCTGCGGCTCGGCCAGCCGGCGCCCACGCTGTCGGGTGGCGAAGCACAGCGGCTGAAGATCGCACGCGAGCTGATCGGCGCTTTCAGGAAGCGTGGTCACCGCGTCTACATCCTCGACGAGCCGACGACCGGCCTGTCGGGGCCCGAGGTGCGCAAGCTGATCGGTGTGCTGCGCCGCCTGACCGACACGGGACACACCGTGGTGCTCATCGAGCACAATGTCGACGCCATCGCGGCGGCCGACTGGATCATCGACATGGGACCTGAGGCCGGCGACGACGGCGGACATGTCGTCGTCATGGGCAGACCGGAGGACGTCGTGAAGAACAATACCAGCCATACCGCGCGCTACCTGCGCGAAGCACTGAGCGCGGCCGCAACCCGAGCCGGAGCACTCTCGTGAAGCGCAAGACTGCCGCACCCGCGCCGCGCGTCTCGATCCTGCTGCCGTGCAGGGATGCCGCTGCATACCTGCCCGACACGGTTGCGTCCATCCAGGCGCAGAGCTTTCAGAACTTCGAGATCATCGCGGTAGACGACGGCTCGACCGACGCTACGCTCGAGCTGCTCGAGGCGTGGGCGAAGGAGGACAAGCGCGTCAAGGTGATCCGCCAGCCGGCGTCCGGCATCGTCGCGACACTGCAGCACGCGATCGCCGAATCGAAGGGCGAGATCCTGGTCCGCATGGACGCCGACGACGTCGCGTACTCGAACCGCATCCACAAGCAGGTCGAGCTGCTCGACGCGCATCCCGAGGTCGGCCTGTGCGGCACGCTCGTGCGCTACTTCCCGCGCAGCGTCGTCCAGGGCGGCGCGCAGCGCTACGAGCTGTGGATCAATGCGCTCGTCGAGCACGAGGACATCACCCGCGACATATTCGTGGAGTGCCCGATCGCGCACCCCACGATGGCGATACGGCGTACCGTCCTCGACCAGGTCGGTGGCTACCAGGACAACGGCTGGCCGGAGGACTACGACCTCATCTTCCGCCTCTGGCAGGAGGGCGTCCGCATGGCGAAGGTGCCCGAGATCCTGCTGCGCTGGCGTGAGCGGCTCGACCGCACGTCGCGCATGGATCCGCGCTACAACGAGGACTCGTTCCGCCGCTGCAAGATCCACTACCTCAAGCAGACCGTGCTGAACGGGCATGCCGAGAAGGGCGTCGTGGTCTGGGGCGCGGGTCCTGTCGGCAAGGCGTTCGCGCTCGAGCTGCAGGCGCAGGATGTCGGCGTCAAGGCATTCGTCGAGCTCGACCCGCGCAAGATCGGCCAGACCATCCACGACGCGCCCGTCGTCGCGCCGGATACGGTCGAGCAGTTCAAGGGCTCGTTCGTGGTCGCGGCGGTCGGGCAGATGAACGGGCGGGAAGAGATTCGGGCGGCGTTGAACTCATACGGGTGGGTTGAGGGGCACGATTACGTGGCGGTGGCGTAGAGCTGTCGCTGACTGCTTTGCGGCCGGCTGGGGGCGGGGTGCGTCTCGCCTGGACGCCGGCCTCCCTCCCGTCCGCCCCCCCGATCGCGGGGCCTGGGGGAGAGGCGTGTTGGGTCGGATCAACCCGCGGCTCGCACGAAAGCGGCCGGTGTCCCAAAGAGCCATACAGGACGTGCCGCGCCCTCCGTTACCCCCGCTCTGCAGGCGGCGGCGGCCATTTCCATGCGCAGGCGGGACAGGGCGCGGAAGGTCACCCCCCGAGCCATTCCCCGGAACCCCACTCCTCCTCCACGCCTGACCCATGAAGCCTTAACGCTCCCCTCCGCCCACCCCATCCGTCGCAGAGGAAGTCAGCGGCTCCCGGCTCCCCCGTGTCCGTCGTCCAGCGCGGGCCTACGTGCCGTATCCCTCACCGCGCTCGCAGTCGGACGAGGAACGGCACATCCAGTTCGTCCGGAATCACGGCCCAGATGATCTCACCCGACGCCCACCGAATGTCGGCCTCGCTCGGCAGGCGCGCATCGAACCAGACCGATCCGTCCGGCCGCACGCTCGTCCACGTCGCGGAATCCGCGCCCGTCCGCTCTCTGCGCAGCCAGGTCACGCCGTCTGCCGCCGGGTACACGCGCGTAACCGGCGGGAAGTGCGTGAACCGCTCGAGCGCCTCCCGGAACCCGCGCCGGTATTCCGCATTCTGCTGCTCCAACAGGGGATTCCTCGCCATGATGCTGTCCAGGTGAGCCGGCGAGATGGGGATCGGCTCGTACGGGAGTGTCGTGTTCAGGATCGTGTCACCCGTTGATGTGACGCGCACGAGCGAGATTGTATGGTACTGTTTGCTGGCCACGGCCAGCGCCAGCTCGGCGGTCTCCGGCTGTATCCCCATGACGGCCCCATCACGGAAAGGCAGCAGCACCATCGCAATGCCTCGGCCCGTGTCGATTCGAGCCTGCCCCTTCCGCTCCGTACGGCGGACCACTGCCGTATCGCAGACCGTGCCGTCCGCGCACCGCACCAGGATCGGCACGTCGCGCTCGCCCGAGCTGCCGTGGGCGACGGCGAGGTGCCTGCCCTCGGGTGTGGGGATGCCGCTCCCCGGGACAGACACGGCCTCGGTCCTCAGGGGGGGCAGCCTCACGGTCCGGAGGTGCTCGCCCGCCGCCGTGAAGTAGTTCAGCGCTCCCGCGTTGTCGAGCGCCCAGAGTGTATCGCCTTGCAAGCCCAGGACTCCGACCCCGATGAACTCGCCCGGACCGGATCCGGCGCGTCCAATGGTCCGCACGATCGTGCCCGACGTGACGTCGATGACCTTCACGACCCCTTCCTGAGGCTGCGCAACGAACAGCTCCCCATCATCGGAGACGGCGAGCCCGTGCACGTCCGTCAGGGCGGACGCAGGATCATGGAGCGAACCGATGCGCTGCTCCTCGACGAATGTCCTGGTCTCGATCACTTCCGAGCCCCGTCCACCACATGCGCTCAGCAGAAGGAACGCGATGGCGAGTGGCAACCGCGCAGCGCGCGTGGCGCGTGCCGCGCGCCTGCCGCGCAGCAGGAAGCGGCGGCATCGCCGGCGAGGAGAATGGTGCATTGCCCCATGTTCGGTGCTCCCATCCTCCAGGTCAATCGCACCGGATCGCGAACTGCGCCCCCCACTCCCCACCCCGGAACCCAACCCCTCCTCCACGCCTGACCCATGAAGCCTCAACCCGCCCCTCCACCGCCCCCGTTCGTTCCCGCAGCTCGCCCGCCGCTCCCTCTGGCGACACCCCCTCCCGCACCGTACATTCTCCCGTCCTACACACGCGTGCGCGCACAGGCACACCGCGCGCGCGAAAGGGTACCATAACACAGCCGAAACCGGGCCGGCGCCGCTGCCGAACAACAGCGCCAGCCCCGCTGCACGACGCAGCACCCTGCTCCCTGACCGAACCAACGGATTTTCATGTCGAGCACTCCGCCGCCGGATACTTCACGGGTCCTTCCGCGCCTCATCGAGGACGAGATGCGTGACTCGTTCCTGGACTATTCCATGAGCGTGATCGTGCAGCGTGCGCTGCCCGACGTGCGCGATGGCCTGAAGCCTGTGCACCGTCGCATTCTGTACGCGATGCAGGAGGCCGGTCTCTCGGCGGGCCGCCCGTTCCGCAAGAGCGCGACGGTCGTCGGCGACGTGCTCGGCAAGTACCACCCGCACGGCGACTCGTCCGTGTACGAGGCGATGGTGCGGATGGTCCAGGACTTCTCGCTGCGCTACCCGCTCGTCGACGGCCAGGGCAACTTCGGCTCGATCGACGGCGACAACGCGGCCGCCTACCGCTACACCGAGGCTCGCCTCACGCGCCTCGCCGGCGAGCTGCTCGCCGACATCGACAAGAACACGGTGAACACGGCACCGAACTTCGACGACCGGCTCCAGGAGCCTACCGTCCTGCCGGCGAAGTTCCCGAACCTGCTCGTGAACGGCAGCAGCGGCATCGCTGTCGGCATGGCGACGAACATCCCACCACACAACCTGCGCGAGGTGGTCGCCGCGTGCGTGCACCTGGTCGACAACCCGGATGCGACGGTCGAGGACCTCACGAAATTCGTGCACGGCCCCGACTTCCCGACGGGCGGCTACATCTGCGGCCGCGAGGGCATCGACGAGGCATACCGCACTGGTCGCGGCCGGGTCGTGATGCGGGCAAAGGCGCTGATCGAGGAGCCGGACCAGGGCAAGCCGCGCATCATCGTGACGGAAGTACCGTTCATGGTGAACAAGTCGCGCATGATCGAGCAGATCGCCGGTCTCGTCCGCGAGAAGAAGGTCACGGAGATCACGGACCTGCGCGACGAGTCCGACCGCGACGGCATCCGCGTCGTGATCGAGCTGAAGCGCGACGCGATCCCGCAGATCGTGCTGAACCAGCTGTACAAGCACACGCAGATGCAGTCGACGTTCGGCGTGATCATGCTCGCGCTGGTGAACGGCGTGCCGAAGATCATGGACCTACTCGAGATGATCACGCATTTCGTCGAGCATCGCCACGTCGTGATCGTGCGTCGCAGCGAGTACGACCTGGAGCACGCGCTCGATCGCGAGCACATCCTCGAGGGCCTGAAGATCGCCGTGGACGCGATCGACGAGGTCGTCGAGCTGATCAAGGCTTCGCCGGACACGGAGACCGCGAACGCGCGGCTGCAGGAGCGGTTCGGCCTGTCGGAGCGACAGGCGAAGGCCATCCTCGACATGCGTCTCGGCCGCCTGACGGGCCTCGAGATCGAGAAGCTCGAGGCCGAGCTGGCCGAGGTCCGCGCCACGATTGCCGACCTGCGCGACATCCTCGCCAGCGTCGAGCGTCGTCGTCAGATCATCAAGGACGAGCTGACGGACGTCGCCGCGTCGTACGGCGATGATCGCCGCACCGAGCTGACGAACATGGTCAACATGTCGCTCGAGGACCTGCTCGCCGACGAGGAGATGGTGATCACCGTCTCGCACAGCGGCTACGTCAAGCGGCTGCCGCTCGACACGTATCGTGCGCAGAAGCGCGGTGGCCGCGGCCTGCAGGGCATGGAGACGAAGGACGAGGACTGGGTCGAGCACCTGTACACGGCGCAGACGCACGATTACCTCATGATCTTCACGGCGCGTGGCCACTGCTACTGGCTGAAGGTGCACGAGGTCCCGGTCGCCGGCCGCTCGTCACGCGGCAAGCCGATCATCAACCTGCTCGCGCTGAGCGATGACGAGCGTATTGCGGCGATCGTGCCTGTCCGCGAGTTCCGCGACGACGCGTACCTCATGTTCGCGTCGCGCCGGGGAGTGGTGAAGAAGACAGCGCTCAGTGCGTACCGCCACGTGCGGGTCACGGGCGTGAACGCCATCAACATCACGGAGGACGACGAGCTGATCGACGTCCAGATCACGACCGGCAACGACGAAGTCATTCTCGCCACGTACGAGGGCATGGCGATCCGGTTCCACGAGTCGGACGTGCGCGAGATGGGCCGCGTCGCGACAGGCGTGCGGGGTATCCGTCTGCGCAAGGATGATGCGCTGGTCGGCATGGTCGTGGTGAAGCACGAGACCCGCGAAGATGCCACGCTGCTCATCGTGACCGAGAAAGGCCGCGGCAAGCGCACGAAGATCGATGACTACCGCTTCCAGTCGCGCGGCGGCATGGGCGTGATCAACTTCCGGATCAGCGAGCAGACCGGAAAGGTCGTCGCGATCAAGGGTGTGTTCCCCGACGACGAACTGATGCTGATCACGCGCAAGGGCGTGGTGAACCGTCAGCGTATCCGTGAGATCCGCGTGATCGGCCGCGCGACGCAGGGCGTGCGCGTCATGGCGCTCGACAGCGGCGACGTGCTGATGGACGTGGCACGCGTCGTCGCGGAAGATGAGGAGTTGGCCGTCGTGGAAGCGGAGACGCCCGTCGGCAGCGAGGACGGCAGGCTCGCCGCAGCCGGCGGCGTTGCTGCCGAGCTCGTCGCCGGTGATGTGCTCGACGATGTCGATGTCGATGTCGATATCGACGATGGGTTCGGTGAGTAGCCGCATCGTCGGCACGGCCGACATCGCGGAGGCCGCGCGCGCACTCGCCGGCGTGGCCGTGCGCACTCCGCTTCTGCCCGCGGACTGGCTGAGCGAGCTGCTCGGCGCGGATGTCCGCCTGAAGTGCGAGAACCTGCAGCGCGCGGGTGCGTTCAAGCTGCGCGGCGCGTACACCGCGATCTCGCGGCTGCCCGCCGACGTGCGTGCGCGTGGCGTCATCACCTACTCGTCGGGCAATCACGCGCAGGGCGTCGCGCTCGCGGCGAAGCTGTTCGGCATCCGCGCGGTCGTGGTCATGCCGACGACCGCGCCGGCCGTGAAGGTGGACGGCGCCCGCAGGCTCGGCGCGGAGGTCGTGCTCGAGGGCACGACATCGACGGAGCGGCAGCGACGCGCGGAGTCCATCGCCGCGGAGCAGTCGCTGGCGATCGTGCCGGCGTTCGACCACCCCGACATCATCGCGGGCCAGGGCACGGTCGGCCTCGAGATACTCGAGGACTTCCCGGAGGTGGACGTCATCGTCGCGCCGGTCGGCGGCGGCGGGCTGCTCGCCGGGATTGCCGCGTATGTGCGCCAGACCGCGCCGCACGTTCGGATCATTGGCGTCGAGCCGCGCGCCGCGGACGCGATGCGCCAGTCGCTCGATGCGGGTGAGCCCGTCACGATCCCGGCCGGCGCTACGGTCGCCGACGGCCTGATGCCGGTGCGGCCGGGCGACCTCACGTTCGAGCACACGCGGGACCTGGTCGATGAGGTCGTGCGCGTCGATGATGCCGCGATCGTCGAAGCCACGCGCCGCCTGATGTCCGACAGCAAGCTCGTCGTCGAGTTCTCCGGCGCAGCGACTGTGGCCGCACTGCTCTCGGGCGTCTGCGGCGTCGCCGCCGGCAGCCGCGTCGTCGCAGTGCTGTCGGGCGGCAACATCGACCCGGCACGCGCGCTCCGCCTGATGGATGCCGCCGCCGCCGCAGCGGCACCAGCCGCGGCCGCCGCACTCGCGACTCCGGCCCCTCTGGCGTAGAGCTTGCCCCGCGACGCGCCCGCACCGAGCAGGGAGGATCCACTGCAGCAGCATCCGATCCGGGTCGCAGTCACCGCCAGCGTCGAAGCGGGCGCAGGCTCGCACAAGCGACCCGCCATCTTCCTCTACACGAGCTACATCCACGCGCTCGAACAGATCGGCCTCGCTCCCGTGCTGATCACGCCGTCCCACTCGCCCGCCGCCATCGCGGCGCTCATGGATGTGAGCTGCGGGCTGGTGCTGAGCGGCGGCGAGGACGTGGATCCGGCGCGGTACGGCGAGGAGCCCAGTCCGGCGCTGGGCTCGGTTGCGCCGGCGCGCGACGAGATGGAGTTCCGTGCGCTCGGCTGCGCTATCGAGCGGCGCATGCCGGTGTTCGGCATCTGCCGCGGCGCGCAGGTGCTGAACGTGCACTTCGGCGGAACGCTCTATCAGGATATCGGCACCGAGCGGCCGGGCGACCTGATCCACGAACAGACGGAGCCGTGGGACAAGCGGTCACACCCCGCGTCGGTCGCATCCGACTCGATGCTCTGCGACATCGTCGGCACGGAGCAGCTCCACATCAACTCCTTCCACCACCAGGCCGTGAAGGACATCGGGGACGGGCTGCGCGTGGTCGCGCGGGCGGCCGACGGCCTGGTCGAGGCGATCGAGCACGAAAACTATCCCTGGCTACTCGGCGTCCAGTGGCATCCCGAGCGCAACGAAGCCGCCGCCCCGGCCAGTGACCCCGACCGGCTCCTGTTCCTGGCCCTCCGCGAAGCAGTCCACCGGTACGCCCGCGTTCCCGCACGCGTCGAGGTGGGCTGAGGCCCGGAGTGCCCAACCGGGAGCGGACCTCCCCCGCCCGCCGAGTCCACCTCCGCCACCGCCGTATCCGCCTCGATCTCCACGTTGGCGCCTTCATCCTGCTCCGCAGCGGAGTCCGCGTGCACCGGCTCGCCCAGAGGCCGGGTGGAGTCCTGCGCCTCGGCCTCGTCGTCGGGCGTGTCGGGCCCGAGCGGCACGGTCTGCACCGGCCCGCTGCCGCCCATGCGGGCGAGGATCATGTCGCGGCGCCAGGCCATGCGGCCGGGCTGGCGGTCGGGGTTCGAGGTGAGCGGGTGTGGCAGGGTCGCGGCGAGGGATGCTGCCTGGAAGGCGGTCAGGCCGCCGGCGGAGGTGCCGAAGTACTCCTGCGCGGCGGCCTCCGCGCCGAAAATACCCGGACCCCACTCGACGACGTTCAGGTAGATCTCCAGGATGCGGTCCTTGGACAGGAAGGTCTCAAGGCGGCGCGCGACCATGAACTCCTCGAGCTTGCGGACCACGGAGCGATCGGTCGAGTAATACAGGTTCTTGGCGAGCTGTTGCGTGATCGTGCTGCGGCCGCGAACCTTGTCGCGGTTGTTGCGGTAGTAATCGAGTGAGGCGAGCAGAGCGCGCCGGTCGGCGCCGTCGAGCCACGAGAAATCGTCGTCGCCTTCGTACTGGAACTCGTCGCGCAGCGCGGCCCAGTCGATGCCGTCGTGCTCGCGGAAATTGCCGTCCTCCGCGACGATGACGGCCCGCTGCAGGTGGTCGGATATCCGGTCGAGCGGCACCCATTCCTGAGCGATGTCGAGTTCTTCGCCCCGCGAGCGGGCTTCGGCGATACGCTGTCGCATCACGGCCGACGTGTCCGGGTCGCGGAAGCGCAGCAGGACGGGCCAGGGCAGCGCGATGGTGAAGAACCAGATCGCGCCGACGAGCGCGAGCGGAATCGCCGCGAGCAGCCGTTTCCACACTTTCACGTTGCAGACCTACGCTATCGACATGAAGCGACTCGTTCTGTTCGACATTGACGGCACGCTGCTCACTGCAGACGGTGCGCCGCGTCGTGCGTTCCACCGGGCGATGCTGGAAGTGTACGGCACGGCCGGCCCGATCGCCACGCACCGGTTCGACGGCAAGACGGATCCGCAGATCGCGCGCGAGCTGCTGGCCGTGGCGGGGCTGCCGGATGCAGCGGTCACGAACGGGCTGCCCGTCCTGTGGCGCACCTACCTGCGCGAGCTCGGCAGCGAGCTGGCCCGGCCGTCGCACCGGACCACCGTGCTGCCCGGCATATTCCCGCTGCTCGACGACCTGGACCGCCGCCGCGACGACGTCGTGCTGGGTCTGCTGACGGGCAACATCCAGCACGGCGCGGCACTGAAGCTCGGCTCCGCCGGGATCCGTCACGAGTTCCGCGTCGGCGCGTTCGGCTCCGACTGCGAGCACCGTGACGGCCTGCCGCCGGTCGCCGTGGACCGCGCGCGGGAGATCACGGGCGTCGGCTTCACGCGCAGCGACATCGTCATCATCGGCGACACGCCGAGCGACGTCACGTGCGGCCGCGCATTGGGTGCACGCGCGATCGGCGTCGCGACGGGCCGGTTCGGACCGGTCGAGCTGAGGGAAGCGGGCGCTGCCGCCGTCTTCGCCGACCTCACCGACACCGCTTCCGTAGTCGATACGATCCTCTGCTGAGCCGCTGCTTTCGCGGGGTATGCAGTCGTTATAGCTTGCGATCTCGAACGGAACCGTTCCCAGGAGGAGTCGTGGCGGCGAAGAAAGCGAAGGCGAAGGCGCAGTCGAGCGCCGGGAACATGAAGGTCTTCTACACGGTGCTCGCCATCGTCGCGGTCGTGGGCGTGGGTGGCATCCTGTATGCCCGTTCGAATAGCGCAGGCATGGCGACGGAGCCGCTGGAGCTGGAGCAGATGGGCGATGCCGGCACGCTGCTCGAGCGGGCGCAGGGCATGGACCTCGGCGAGCCGGACGCCCCCGTGCAGATCCTCGTGTTCAGTGATTACATGTGTCCGGCGTGCGGCGTATGGGCGGGGCAGATCGAGCCGCTGCTGAAGCAGGAGTTCATCGAGACCGGGAAGGTCCGGCTCACGTACTACGACTTCCCGCTCGGCGGCAACCACCGCTACTCGTTCGTCGCATCGCGGGCCGCGCGCTGCTCGGGCGATCAGAGCCGCTTCTGGGAGTTCCACGACCACCTGTTCGGCCGGCAGCGGGACTGGAGCTACAGCGCGACCGTGCCGACGGATCAGTTCCTCCAGATCGCCTCCGACATCGGCCTCGATGCTGCCGCGTTCGAGCGCTGCCTGCGCAGTGACGAGCACGCCGAGGTCGTGACGGCGAACCGACTGCTCGGCGAGACACTCGGCGTCGCCGCTACGCCTACTGTGTTCCTGAACGGTCGGCAGGTCCGCGACTGGAACGACTACAACGCCGTGAAGGCAGCGATCCAGGCGGCCGGCGGCGTCTGACGCATGCTGAACCGGATGGCGGTCGCACTGCTCGCGCTCGTCGGATTCCTGATCTCGGCGTACATGAGCGCGTACAGGTTCGGCCTGCTGGGAACGATCATGTGCGGATCGGGCGGTTGCGAGACGGTGCAGAACTCGCCCTGGGCGGCGTTCCTGGGAGTGCCCGTTCCGCTGATCGGCCTCGCCGGCTACGGCGCCCTGTTCGCCGCCGCCATCGCGGGGCTGCAGCCGCGCTTCGACGGCGACCGGCGCATTGCCGGCATCCTCAGCGCCGCAGCGGTCATCGGCGTGCTGTTCTCGGCGTACCTGACGTATCTGGAGGCAGCGGTGATCCGCGCATGGTGCCAGTGGTGCATCGTTTCTGCGGTGCTCGCAGCGCTCATCTTCCTCTTCACTCTGCCGGAGCTGCGGCGGCTCCGGAGCCCCTCATGAGTGACGCGCAGGGGACCCGCGGAACCTGGTCGCCTACCGCGAGGGCTGATCCCGCCGCGGCGGCTCCTTCTTCAGCTCCGCATCCAGGATCTCCCGCCACTCCTCGAACGACTTCACGCCGACGATGGTCTTCGCGTTGTTGACCAGGAACGTCGGCGTCCCCGTCACGCGCGACCCGAAGATCACGTCCTGCAGAATCAGCGGCGCCATGCGGTCCTGCGCGACGCACGTCTGATACGCTTCCATTGCTACACCCGCCTGCTGCGCGTACAGCGTGAACGACGGACCGGGGTTCGCGGCCGCGGACCACTCGATGCCAGCGGCGAAGAGCCGGTCGTGCATCGCCCAGAACCTGCCGGACACAGCGCCGGCGCAGAGCGCCGCCTCCGCTGCGAGCCACGCATTCGTATGCGACGGCATCGGCAGGTTCACGAACACCCACTGCACACGGCCCGTCGCGACGTAGGCGCTGTCGATCTGCGGGAACACATCGTTGGCGAACTGCGCGCAGTAGGGGCACTGGAAATCGGCGATCTCGTAGATCAGCACCGTTGCAGATTCGGCGCCCTTCGTGCGCCCCGCCGCGGCACTCTCGAGCAGGCGCGTGTGCGCAGCGTCCTGCGCGGCGGCCGGCGCCGGGAACGCGGCCCGCGCCACCAGCAATAGCGACGCACACAGTGCCGCACGGCTCCATAGCGAATTCAGCATGCGGTGATCTACACCCCGTCGGCGTCCCGTGTGCCGCCACGCGCGAGCGCGGCGCGCGCCCTGTCGAGGGTCCAATCGGCGACGATCGGTGGCGGCCAGGTACCGGAGCGTGCGGCCGCGAGCAGCCGCTGCGCCTCCTGGATGGCTGTCGTCGCGAGTCGCGCATCGACGGCCCCGGCAGCGATCGACCGATCGAGCTCCGCCTCGTCCAGCAGCAGCACCGTGCCGTCCGCGCCTGCCCATACATCGAGGAACAGGTCCGTCGTGTGCCATTCGTCCGGCGCGCGGAACTCGACGGGCGTCAGGATGTTCGCGTAACAGCCGGTGAACGCACCTGCCGTCGTGTGGAACCGGCCGATGTCGTGCCACGCGTCGTCGAACGTGAACCATACCACCGGGGCGCCGGGCTCCAGGATGACGCGGCCGCCCGCGCGCACCGCACCTGTCAGCTCCGCGTGCTCCATCAGAGTGACGGCGCAGTCGCCCGTGCGGTGAACCAGATGCTGGCGGAAGACCGTGGTCCGGTCTGGCGGACGGGTATAGTGGATCCGGATCGTCACCCGTAGAAGTCGCGTCGTGCGGCCGCCCGCTCGCGGATCAGTGGTGCGGGCGCGAACCTGGCCCCGTGCCGAGCCGACAGCTGCTCCAGGCGGCGCAGCACCTCCTCCGTGCCGAGCGAGTCGGCCCAGCGCAGCAGACCGCCGCGGAACGGCGGGAAACCTGTCCCCGTGATCATGCCGAGATCGACCTCCTCCGCGGTCGCGACGATGCCATCCTCCAGCACGCGCGCTGCCTCGTTCACCATCGCGAGCAGTGCGCGGTCGAGGATCTCCTGCTCGGGCAGCTCGATACGCTTCTGCGGGAGTGCCGGTGCGAGGTCGGTGTAAATGGCCTCGTTCACGCCCTTCTCGCGGCCGTCCTCGTACACGTAGAAGCCGCGTCCGCCCTTGCGTCCGAGCAGCTTCGTCTGCTCGAGCGCGGTCATGGTCGGCGGCGGCCGCAGCCGCTCGCCGAACGCTTCAGCCATGACGGCGCCGGCGTGCCGCGCGACATCCAACCCGACCTCGTCGAGCAGACGGAGCGCGCCCATCGGCATGCCGAAGCGGCGCAGCACGCGGTCGACCTGCTCGATCGACGCCCCGTCCGCGAGCAGCCAGCCGGCCTCGTTCAGGTACGGCGCGAGAATGCGGTTCACGAGGAAGCCCGGCCCGTCGTTCACGACGACGGGTGTCTTGTCGAGCCGCTTCGTGACCGCCACGACCGCGGCCACGCATGCATCCGACGTCTGCGCGCCGCGGATCACCTCCACCAGCGGCATGCGATGCACGGGGTTGAAGAAATGCATCCCGGCGAACAGGGCCGGCCGCTCCAGCGCTGCCTGCATCTCCGTGATCGACAGGGACGACGTGTTCGTCGTCAGCACGCAGTCCGGGCCGACGTGCGATTCGGTCTCGCGCAGCACCTGCTTCTTCACGTCCATGCGCTCGACGACCGCTTCGATCACGAGATCCACAGTGCCGAACCCGGTGTAGTCGAGCGTCGGCGCGATCGCATCCATGTGTCGCTCCGCATCCCGCCGCTCGAGCCGGCCCCGCTTCACCAGACGGTCGAACATCTGCCGGGCGTGCTTCAGCCCGAGTCCGAGCGCGACTGCGCTGATGTCCTTAAGCCGCACGTCGAGATCGCGGTACGCCAGCAGCTGCGCGATGCCGCCGCCCATCACGCCGGCCCCCAGCACCGCCACCCGCTGGACGTTACGCGGCCGCTCTGCGGCCGGCAGCCGCGGGCCGGCCTTCTTCGCGCCCTCCAGCAGGTGGAAGACGTGGATCAGGTTCTTCGAGATGTCGGTGACGACCAGCTCGCCGAGCGCCTCGGCCTCGATCGCGAGCGCCTCGTCCAGCGGCAGCTTCTTCGAGCGGCGCACCACGTCGAGCGCGCGGAGCGGGGCGGGGTAGTGGCCGCGCGTCTCCTTCATGACCTGACGACGCGCCTGGCGCAGCACGATCCGGCGGCCGACTGCGGTGTCGTCGAGCACGCGCGAGACCAGCGGCCGCTTCCCACCTTCCGAGCGGCCGCGCTCGGCCAGGTCGAGCGCGAGCACACGCGCTCGCTCGTACAGCACCGCCGCATGCATCCGCTCGGAGATCAGGCCCGTACGCTGCGCCTTCCGGGCTGACACGTTCGCGCCCGTCAGGATCATTGCGAGCGCATTGCGCAGCCCGATCAGGCGCGGCAGTCGCGTAGTGCCGCCGAAACCCGGGATGATGCCCAGCTTCACCTCCGGCAGCCCGAACTTCGTCTCCCGCCGATCGCTCGCGATGCGAGCGTCACAGGCGAGGATCAGCTCGAGACCGCCGCCGAGACACGTTCCATCCACAGCCGCGACCGTCGGAATCGGCAGGTTCTCCAGGCGGCGGAACACCTGCTGCCCCCGCGCCGCCGCTCGCGTCGCCTCGGCCGGATCCGTGATCGCGACGATCTCGGCGACGTCCGCGCCCGCGATGAAGCTGCCGTCCTTGCCGCTGCGCACGACCAGCGCGCGCATGCGACCGCCCGCCGCCGCCTGCTCCGCCTCGCCGAGCAGCGCATCCAGCCGCGCCATCACACCGCTCGTCAGGATGTTCACCTTCGAGTCCGGCCTGTCGAAAACTAGCCAGGCGACGCCGTCGCCCGAGATCTCGAGCGTCAGCGCCGCCTGGTCCTGTGGCTTCATCGTCATCCGCGCTCCGGGCGCGGCCGAGGCTACAGCTTCGGCCGCACCTCTGCCGTTTCCCGGGTCAGCAGCACCTGTACCACGTCGCCCTCGACGGTCACCGGCACGTTCCAGTACAGCTCATCAAAGGGCAGCTCGTACCGGGCGTGGATCCACCACTGCCCGGACTTGAGGCCTGTCAGGCGGGCCAGACCGTTCGCGTCCGTCGTGTCCGCGAGCTCCCGCCGCCGCGACGCCTTGAGCCGCTCGCCGAGTGCCACGTCCGCGTCGGCGAATGCCGCGTCGCCCCACTGCTCACGCGTCCGCTGCGTCTCCTCCGCCTGCGCCGTGTATCGGCCCTGCAGCGACGTGAACCGCGCGAACTCCCGGTCCATCGTTCCCTCCGCACGATCGACTTCCGCAAACAGCTCGTTCACCTGCCGGTACAGAACGATGTAGTCGCCGCTCGCCCGGCTCATCCCCTGCAGCCGCGAGTTCAGCTGCTGGAGACTGTCGCGCGCCGCGTTCCAGTCCGCCGTCGCCTGCGTCCAGGCCTGGTTCGCCGTTGCGATCGAGTCCTGCAGCAGCGACAGCTGCGCCGGGATCTCCGGCTCCGGTGTGGAATACGCCGACTGGAGCGAGTCGAACACCGCGTCACGATCGTAGGGGAGTACTTGCAGTGGCAGGCCGCCGAGCGGGACCGGCTGCTCACCCTCGCCCTGTACCTGGGCCTGAACCACCACCTCGCCGCCGCCGCACGCCGCCAGCATCATCGTGCTCGCCGCGGCCGCCGCCAACATCACTCGCTTCATCGGGCTGCTCTCCTCAATCCGGTATTGCGTTCATGTCCAGAATAAAGCTGCGCGGGTTCGCCGCGCGACCGTTGACGAGCACCTCGTAGTGCAGGTGCGGACCGACCGCCAGGCCGGTGTCGCCCACGTTGCCGATCGGTCCGCCGCGCTCCACCCGCTCACCGACCCGCACGCCCACCCTGGACAGGTGCGCATACCGCGTAACCACGCCAAAGCCGTGGTCGATCTCCACCATGAGGCCGAAATCGCCCTGCCGCGAGGCCGTCCGAACCCGCCCGTTCGCCGACGCCACGACCGGCGTGCCGCGCGGCGCGACAATGTCGATCCCTGCGTGAGGCCTCGGCCGGTTCAGTATTGGATGCCAACGCGAAGCCGAGAACGAGCTCGACACGTAACCCATCGTCGGAAATATCGACGGCGTCGCGCTCAGCCTGGCGTACGTGCCCGCCAGCGTTTCCCGCGCCTCGCCCCAGCTCTGCGACAGCACACGAGCCCGCCGTACCAGCGTGTTCAGGTCCGCGGACGTCGCATGCGCGAGACGGCCGACCGACCGATCCACCAGGTACAGCGGGCTCTCCTCCAGACCGTTGCCGTCCGGCCCGCCAATGCCCGCCCGCCGGACGTCCTCATCCAGCGGGTCCAGTCCCGCCAGCAGCCTGTAGTACTCGTCCTTGCTGCCGAGACTCTCCAGCGACAGCTGCAGCGTGTCCGACAGCGTAACGATCTCCCTCAGCTCCCGCTCCAGCAGCCGGTTCTTCGACACCAGCCGCGCATCCGCACGGCCCGCGCCCGCCCCGATCAGGAACGCCGTCGCCAGCGACGCAAGCACCGCTATCAGCAGCAACCCCAGCGCCGCACACACGCGTGCCAGCTCCCGCGACATGCGGAACTGCCGGACACCGGCGCCATCGTCCGAAACGATTACAACCGTCCACTCACGTCGTGCCATCGACAACCTGGTTCGAAGTGCGGCGCCGCACGGGCCGGACTACAGGAAACATTTGGCGTACCCGCCGGTCGGCAGGGACGAACAGCCGCCAGGATACCCTGTAAACGCTGGCAAGTCAACCTGTATGAAGGCGTGGTACGCGGGTCGGGATGCCGGGATTCCGGTCCCGCCGTTCCCGCCTTTGTGGCACCGTTTCCCGCTCCCCGCAGCTCCCGCCGTCCCGCCGTTCCCGCCTTTGTGGCACCGTTTCCCGCTCCCCGCCGTTCCCCCCCGTCGTCCTCCTCCTCAACGCGGTTTGGGGAAGAGGATGTCCCCCCGGCGGACGCGGCGGCCGGCCATATCCAGGGTTGCGATCTCGTCCAGGAGCGGCACGGCGTCGAGGCCGAGGCTGGTCGCCAGCCGGGCCATTGTGCCGGGCATGAAGGGGAACAGCAGGCTGGCGAGGGTCGCGACGCAGCGAGCGAGCGCAGCCAGCGTCGAGTCGAGGTCGGCGGCGCGGGCGGGATCCTTGGCCTGGGCCCATGGCGCGCGCGCGTCGACGAACTGGTTGGCGGCGGTCGCGAGCAGGGTGGCCGCGATGACGCCCTGGTGCAGGAGCTGAGCGTCCATGGCGCCGCGGTAGCGGAGCAGTGCGGCGGCGATGTCCTCGTCGAGCGAGGAGCGCCCGGCGGCTGGCACTATGCCGTCGCGGTAGCGCTCGATCATGGAAATGGAGCGGCTCGCGAGGTTGCCGAAATTGTCGGCGAGCTCGCTGATGTAGCGCTCGTCGAAGCGCTCCCAGGAGAATTCGCCGTCGCCGTTCCAGGGAATTTCGCGCAGCAGGAAGTAGCGGAGCGCGTCGGCGCCGTGGCGGGCAATGGCGTCATCGAGCTCGACGCGGACGCCCTCGGACTTGGACATCTTGCCGCCGCCGATCGTGACGAAGCCGTGCGCCCAGACGGCGCGCGGCAGGTCGACCTGGGCACTCATGAGGAAGGCCGGCCAATAGATGCAGTGGAAGCGGGTGATGTCCTTGCCGATCACGTGGAAGTCGGCCGGCCAGAATCGGCGGTAGTCCTCGTCGGGGAAGCCGATGGCCGAGAGATAGTTCGTGAGCGCATCGAGCCAGACGTAGACGGTGTGCGACTCGTCGCCAGGCCATGGCACGCCCCATGGCAGGCGCGAGCGCGAGACGGAAATGTCCTCGAGCCCGCTCTCGATGACGTGGCGGATCTCGTTCATGCGGCTTTCCGGCTGGATGAAGCCGGGCTGCTCATCGAGCAGCTTCAGCAGGCGGTCCTGATAGGCGGAGAGCCTGAAGAACCAGTTCTCCTCCTCGGTCCAGGACACTTCGCGGGTAGGGTGGACCGGGCAGCGCGGCGCCTCTCCTTCCGTGAGCACCAGCTCGTCGTCGCGCTTGAACGCTTCGCAGCCGACACAGTACCAGCCTTCGTAGCGGCCCTTGTAGAGGTCACCGGCTTCGCCGATGCGCCGGATCATCTCCGCGACGGCCGGCCGGTGCCGCGGCTGCGTGGTGCGGATGAAGTCGTCGTTGCTGATGCCGAGCTGCTCCCAGGTGGTCCGGAACTTCTCGGCAATGCCGTCCACCCACTCCTGCGGGGTGACGCCTGCGGCCTCGGCGCTCTGCATGACCTTGAGCCCGTGTTCGTCCATGCCGATCAGCATGTGGACGGCCTCGCCGCGCAGCCGGCGGTACCGGGCCATGGTGTCGAGACCGATCTTCTCGATCGCGTGCCCCATGTGCGGCGCGCCGTTCGCATAATCGATGGCGGCCGTGATGTAGAACCGCTTGGGCTCCGTCAATTCAGGCTCCCCGGGCCGCCGCGCGGGTTGTCGCGCAGGCCGTCGCGCTGCTCGCGCGGGGTCTCGCGCGGCGCGGCGTCCGCGACCTCCTTCTTCAGCTCGTCCAGTCCGACCGTGCGGCGGGAGCCATCCTCGTCCCGCAGCACTACGCGGTCGCGCCAGATGTCCACGCCGATCACCTTCTCGGCGCCGACCAGTGTGACGAGCACCTTGCCTTCGCGGGGGAACCGCTTGCGCGCCTGTACGTACGCGTCGTGCTCGTAGGTCAGGCAGCACATCAGACGGCCGCAGCAGCCGGAGATCTGGGCGGGATTCAGCGAGAGCCGCTGATCCTTGGCGAGCTGGAGGCTGACGGGCTTCAGTTCGCGCAGCCAGCTCGAACAGCACAGGTCGCGGCCGCAGCGGCCGACGCCGCCGAGCAGCGCTGCTTCATCGCGGACGCCGATCTGCTTCAGCTCGATGCGCGTCCGGAACGTGCGCGCCAGGTCGCGGACCAGCTCGCGGAAGTCCACGCGGCGTTCGGCCGTGAAGTAGATGGTCAGCTTGTTCCGGTCGAACTGCCACTCTGTCTCGCTTACCTTCATCTTCAGGTTGTACTGCGCCACCTTCTCGCGCGTCATGCGACGTACGCGCGGCTCGTCGGAGCGCAGCGTCACCGCCCGCTGCACCTCGTCCGGCCGCGCCACGCGCGTCACGCGCTTCACCGGCACGGGCGCCGCACAGCCGGTCGAGCACCCGGAGCATTTCCGCTCCGCGACGGCGCCCGCGGCGGTGACGCGGCCGAGATCCTCGCCGCGGTCCGCTTCGACGATCACATAGCTCGACAGATCCAGCGTCTCCAGCTCCGACGCGTAGTACTCGCGACGGTTGCCCTTGAAGCTGACCTCAACGATGCTGGCCATGCCTATCCTTCAACCCATTCGCCCATCGCTTCGAACTTCCGCCAGCGCTGCTCGCGTCGCTCGTCGGCGGCCACTGCATCGAGCTCGGTGAGGTGCCGGATCAGCGTGGCCCTGAGAGCGCCCGCCGTCGTGTCCCAGTCCGTCTGCGCACCGCCCATCGGCTCGGGCACGACGTCGTCGATCACGCCCAGCGCCGACAGGTCCGGCGCGGTCAGCCTGAGCGCCTCGGCCGCCTGGTCCTTCGCGCCGGCCGTCTTCCACAGAATCGCGGCGCAGCCCTCGGGCGAGATGACGCTGTACACCGCATTCTCGAGCATGATCACGCGGTCGGCGACGCCGAGCGCGAGCGCGCCGCCGCTGCCGCCCTCGCCGATGACCACTGCAACGACGGGCACCCGCAGCCGGGCCATCTCGCGCAGGTTCCGCGCAATGGCCTCCGCCTGACCGCGCTCCTCCGCACCGAGCCCCGGGTACGCGCCGGGCGTGTCGATCAGCGTTATGATCGCGTGGCCGAACTTCTCCGCCTGCTGCATCACGCGCAGCGCCTTGCGGTAGCCCTCGGGGTGCGGCATGCCGAAGTTGCGGCGCAGGTTGTCCTTCATGTCGCGGCCTTTCTGGTGGCCGATGACCATGACGGTGCGGCCGTCGAGTCGCGCCCAGCCGCATACGATCGCTTCGTCGTCGCGGAAGTTGCGGTCGCCGTGCAGCTCGATGAAATCGGAGAAGGTGCGGTCGATGTAATCGAGCGTGTACGGCCGCTTCGGGTGCCGCGCCAGCTGCACGCGCTCGACCGCCGTCAGGTTGCGGTACGTGTGCTCGTGCATCGCCTCCAGCTTCTGGCGCAGCACGCTCACCTCATCGGCCACATCGAGATCATGCTGCTCGCCCAGCTGCTCGAGCTGCCGGATCTGCTGCTCCAGACGCGCGGCATCGTTCATGTCGGGTCGCGAACTCAATCTCTTCCTTTCTCAGGACCGCACGAGGCGGATCCGGTCGGCGCCGAACAGCGCCCGCAGCTCGTCCAGCAGCCCCTCGCTCGGCGTCACGGTGATGCTGCGCGAGCGCAGCCGCACCGTCTCGGTCGAGCCGCTGCCGTTGCCGCCCGCGCCGCTCCCGTGCGCAACCGTCACGTAGACGGGAGACTGGCCGGGATGCGCGACGAACGCCGCGGCAGCGCTGGCCACGGCTGCCGGCGTGCCGCCACTCGCCAGGGCGACCTCGATCGCGAGGCTGCCGCTCGTCCGCAGCCGCGCCAGCGAGACCGCGCTGTCCAGGAAGATCGGCGGCGCGTCCTCGTCGCGGTCGCGGCCGGAGACCTGGCCGCGCAGCAGTACCGGCGCGTCCTGCGCCAGCAGATCATGATACTGCTCCCACACATCGCCGAACGCCAGTACCGCTGCCGTGCCGAAGAAGTCCTCCACGGTCAGGCGGCCCCACTCGGCACCGTTCTTCTTCGAGATCTGTCGGGTCACGTTCGTGACGACGCATGCCAGCTCCACCTTCTGATCGCGGAACTGTTTCAGCGCCGCCGTGTTGACCTGCTCGAACACGCGCACCTCATCGCGGTACCTCTCGAGCGGGTGGCCGCTGATGAAGAAACCGAGGATCTCCTTTTCGCGCGTCAGCCGCTCAGACTCCGTCCAGCGCGGCACGTCCGGCAGCAGCGGCTCCGGCCGTTCCGGCAGCTCGGCCGGCCCGCCCGCGTCGAACAGTGATGCCTGCCCGCTGGACCGCTCCTCGTGCCGGAGCTGCGCCTCGCGCACGACCAGGTCCAGCGCTTCCAGCAGCTGTGCACGATGCGCCGCCGGCTGCGTGAACTGGTCGCACGCGCCCGACAGGATCAGCGCCTCGAGCGGGCGTCTGCCCGCGAGCCGCAGATCCACGCGGTCGGCCAGCTCGAACAGCGACCGGTATGCACCGCCCGTGCGACGGTTGTCCAGGATCGAGTTCACCGCGCCCGCGCCGAGGCCGCGCAGTGCGCCGAGACCGAAGCGGATCGCGTCGCCGGAAACCGGCGTGAACTTCCAGCCGGACTCGTTCACGTCAGGCGGCAGCACGGTGATGCCGTTCGGCCGGTCCGGCAGGTAGCGTCCGAGCTCGCGGCATTCCGCGATGTAGCCGACGACGTCGTCCGTCCTGTCGATCACCGACGAGAGCAGCGCCGCCATGAACTCCGCCGGGTAGTGCCGCTTCAGCCACGCCGTCTGGTAGCTGAGCAGGGCATACGCGACGGAGTGCGAGCGGTTGAAGCCGTACCGGCCGAACGTCGTGACCTGCTCCGCGATCTCGTCCGCGACGCGCTGCTCCACGCCGTTCGCGATAGCGCGCTCGACGAACCGGCCGACTTCGCGCTGCGTCAGGTCCATGTCCTTCTTGCCGACCGCCTTCCTCAGCACGTCGGCTTCGGCAAGCGTGAAGCCGGCCAGCACCTGCGCCATGCGCATGACCTGCTCCTGGTACGTGATGACGCCGTACGTCGGCGCCAGCACCTCCTCCAGTAGCGGGTGCGGGTAGCGCACCGGCTCGCGGCCGAGCTTGCGGCGGATGTAGACGTCGGTCATGCCGGAGTCCAGCGGGCCGGGCCGGATCAGCGCGTTCGTCGCGACCAGGTCTTCGAACCAGTCGCACTTCATCGCCCGCAGCTTATCCGTCGCGAGCTGCGACTCGAACTGGAACACGCCCGTGGTGCCGCCGCGCGCGAGCATGTCGTATACGTCCGCATCGTCGAGCGGGACATCGTCCATCGTCTCGTACGTGACGCCGGTCTGCGGGTGCCTGAGCGCGCCGTGCCTGGACCGTATCGCGGCCGCGGCGTCGAAGATGACCGTCAGCGTCTTCAGCCCGAGGAAATCCATCTTGAGCATGCCCGCCTGCTCGAGCGCGTTCATGTCCCACTGCGTGACGATCACCGTCTCGTCATCGCCGGCGCCGCCGCTGCGCGCGGACTGCGTGCACACGGGCACATACTCGTGCAGCGGCCCCGGTGCGATGACGACGCCGGCGGCATGCACGCTCGCGTGCCGCGACAGGCCCTCGAGCACCTTCGCGTATTCGACGAGCTGTGCGACGCGCGGGTCCTCCGCGATCAGCGCGCGCAGCTCGCTCACCTTCTCGGCCGCTTCCGCGACCGTCAGCGAGTTGTTCGGCGCATTCGGGATCAGCTTGGCGAGCCGGTCGGTCTCCGACGGCTCGAGGCCGAGCACGCGGCCGACGTCGCGCACGACGGCGCGTGACTTCATGGTGCCGAACGTGATGATCTGACCGACCGAATCGCGGCCGTACTTCTCGCGCACGTACTCGATCACCTCGCCGCGCCGCTCGTAGCAGAAATCGATGTCGATGTCGGGCATCGACACGCGGTCGGGGTTCAGGAATCGCTCGAACAGCAGGTCGAACGCGAGCGGGTCCACGCCCGTGATGCCGATCACGTACGCGACCAGCGAGCCCGCCGCCGAGCCGCGCCCCGGACCCACCGGGATGTCATGCTCCTTCGCCCAGTTGATGAAGTCCTGTGTGATCAGGAAGTAGCCCGCGTAGTCCGCCTTCTCGTTGGAGATCACGCCGAGCTCGTACTCGATGCGCTCCTGCCAGCCGTCCGGCAGCGGGTCGCCGAAGCGCGCGTGCGCCTTCTCGTACGTGAGGCGGCGCAGCAGCTCGGCTTCCGATGCGACATCGGCCGGCAGCGGGAACTGCGGCACGTGGTACTGCTTCGTGAAGCGGACATCGACGGTGTCGGCAATGGCGAGCGTGTTCGCCACGACGTCGGGCCGGTCGGCGAACCTCGAAGAGATCTCGTCCGCCGACTTGAAGTAGAGGCCCGCATCATACTTCATGCGGTTCTCGTCCGTGCGGTCCTTGCCGAGGCCGATGCACAGCAGCACGTCGTGCGCGTCATGATCGTCCGCGCGCAGGAAGTGCGTGTCGTTCGTGGCGACTACGGGCAGGCCCAGCTCGGCCGCGAGCCTGAACACCTTGTCGTTCAGCTCGTGCTGGCCGGGGCTGTCGTGCGCCTGCACCTCGAGGTAGTAGCGGCCGTCGAACAGGTTCGCGTACCACGACGCCGCCTCGCGCGCCTCGTCCCACCGGTCCGCCGACAGGTGCCGTGCCACCTCGCCCGCCATGCAGGCGGACGTGACGATGATCCCCTCCGCGTGCCGGGCCAGCACCTCGCGGTCGATGCGCGGACGGTGGTAGAAGCCTTCCAGGTACCCGATCGACGTGAGCCGGACCAGGTTGCGGTAGCCCTCCAGGTCGCGCGCCAGCATGACGAGGTGGAAATACCGGTCGTCGGGCCGCCCGTCGGGGCCGCGCGTCGCGATCCGGCTGCGGCGGTCGCCCGGCGCGACGTAGGCTTCCATGCCGAGGATCGGTTTGATGCCCGCCTTGTTCGCCTTTTCGTTGAACTCCCACGCGCCGTACATGCAGCCGTGGTCGGTCAGCGCGAGCGCGGGCATCTCGAGCTCCTGCGTGCGCCGGATCAGGTCGGTCAGCCGGTTGGCGCCGTCCAGCAGGGAGTATTCACTGTGCGTGTGCAGATGGACGAAGGACATTATGCAGTCACGCGCACGCGAAAGTGTCCAGCATCGTGTTCAGCTGAATCATGTACTCGTACTTGGATCTGCCCGGCGCAAACAGCCACGTGTCGATGAGGTACGTGCGGTTCTGCGCCGGGCACTGCACCACGCGTGCTATGAACGGTCCGCTGCTCGGCCATGACGGGTCGGTGCCGGTCCACACCCCCTGTACTTCGATGGCTGCGGCACCGGGAACGGCCCGCGACTGCATCCGCTCCGGCTCGCGCGCGGTCTCCTGCGGCGGCAGGTACTCGGCGCGCGCCACGCTGTCGCGCCATGCAAACGCGACTTCCGCCGTCGGCTCCAGCAGACCCGCCAGCGACGTGACCAGCACCGACCGGATCAGGTCGCCACCGATCGATGTGCTGTTCTGGAACAGCCAGACGCCCGGGCCGCGGTCCACCGGCTCGTAGACCATCGGCAGCAGGATTCCGAACCCGGCTGAGTCTGCCAGGCTGTCTCGCAGCAGCGTGTCGGCGCCGCTCATGTACATGCGACGCACGGCGTAGACCCGGAACGTACTGTCGAGCACGGCCGCGATGCGCGGCACCAGATCCCGCGCCGCGTCCGCCGCGCTGCTCGCCGGCAGCACTGCCGCTGTGGCGAACTGATTCGACGCCCACACGTCGCTCGACTGCACGATGTCACCGCCCCGCTCGCCCTCGCGTGCCGTTTCGAGCACCGGCTTCACCCACGGGTCCCCGGCGGCGCCCAGCGTCAGCACCTGCCGGAACCGCCGCAGCTCCATCCAGCGATCGTCCGACGGTGCCACATGCGTGACCTCGAAGGTCCGCTCCGGACGGACCGTGAAGATGCGGGGCTCCAGGGCGGCCAGCATGCTGTCCCCGACTGCTGCCCAGAGTGAATCGGTGGCGATCACGATCACACTGTCGACATCGCCGACCGCCTGTCGTGAACCGCCGCAGGCCGTCAGCGAAAGGGCGGCCGCAATCATGGTGAGTCGCATGGATTTCATTGCGCAGCAACCATTTACGGTGAGAGCGTGGAGGCAGGTCGTCACCGGGAGTCTAGCGCAGCCATCGGGGCGCGGCAACTCGCGTTTGCCTGAGCGGCGAAGCATCCGTTACCCTCGACCGATGATTCGCGACGCACTCGACCTCGTACCCCGCCTCCGCGCGGCGCGCGACCACTCCGGCTCGCTGCTGCTCGGCCTCGATTTCGACGGCACCCTCGCGCCCATCGTGCCGTGGCCCGGGGACGCTGCGCTGCCTGCCGCGCTGCGGCCCGTGCTGGAGTCGCTCGCGCGCCGCGCGGACACGCGCGTGGCCCTCATCAGCGGACGCGCCCTGCGCGACCTCGCCGAACGCGTCGGCATCGACGGCGTCTACTATGCCGGCAACCACGGCCTCGAGATCGAGGGGCCGGGTGTGCACCGCGTGCACCCCGCTGCCGAGGCCGGGCGCTCGCGCATGGCAACCCTGGCGGAACAGCTGCGACAGGTGCTGGCGCCGCTCGATCCCGACTCCCGCACCTGGGTCGAAGACAAGGGGCTCACCCTGTCAGTGCACTACCGGCAGGTCCATGACGAGGCTGGTGCCGAGCTCGTTCGAAGCACGGTGCGCGACCGCACCCGCGCGGAGCCGGACCTTCGTGTCACGGACGGCAGGAAGGTGGTCGAGATCCGGCCGGACGTGGACTGGCACAAGGGCAGGGCCCTCCGGTTCCTGCGCGACACGCTCGAAGCCCGCCACGGCGCGGCTCCCGCAGTGTTCATCGGCGACGACCGCACGGATGAGGATGCGTTCCGCGAGCTCGGCGGCAACGATTTCGCCATCGTCGTCGGGGATCCGCCGCCCGCGGATACCGCCGCGCCGGCGTTCCTCCGCGGCACCGGCGACGTCGCGGAGTTCCTGAGGCGCCTCGCGGGGCCTCATGCCTGAGATCGCACGCGGTGTCGTCGCGGCCGCACTCCTCGCCGTCGCCTGCGGCTGTGCCGGCGCTTCGCCGCGCAACACGCCGGAGGCGGATCCGGAGCCCGGGCGCGCGCGGGCGGCGCTCGCCTCGCTCAGCGTGGAGAACCGGACCGCGCAGCCACTCACGATCCTCTACCGCCTCACCACGCGACCGGAAGCCGCAACCGGCATCGGACTGGCCGTGCCGCTCGGCATCTCCGGCATGGCGCCGGTGCCCGCCGGCGAGCCGATCATGCTGATAGCGCGCACGCAGGCCGGCGCCGAGCTGGCCGTGCCGCCGCGCACATTGCCGCTGGATGGCCACTGGACCTGGGTCATTCCGGCCGACGCCCGTTTCACCGAATCACGATGACACACCCGCACGACCACGATCACGGCCATGTTCACGGTCATGATCACGCACAGGCGCGCGATCTGGGACGAACCCGCCTGTTGATCGTGCTCGGCATGACCGCGCTGTTCATGGTCGTCGAGCTCGCTGGCGGCCTGCTGTCGAACTCACTCGCACTGATGGCCGACGCCGGGCACATGCTGAGCGACGTCGCCGCCCTCGGCCTGTCCGCGTTCGCCCTCACGTTCGCGCGCCGGCCCGCAACGCCCGAGATGACCTACGGCTACATGCGCATGGAGATCCTCGCCGCTCTGGTGAACGGCGCTACGCTGATCCTGATCTCCGCGCTCATCCTGTGGCAGGCCTGGGCGCGATTCAGCGAGCCGCAGGAGATCCGGGGCGGTCTCATGCTCGCCGTCGCCGCCGCCGGCCTCGTCGTCAACATCCTGGCGGCGTTCCTGCTGCACTCCACGTCCGGCCACAACCTCAATGTGCGCGGCGCGTACCTCCACGTGATCGGCGACCTGCTCGGCTCCGCGGGCGCGATCCTCGCCGCCGTCGTCATCCTGACCACTGGGTGGACACCCGCCGACCCGCTCATCTCCGTGTTCGTCGCACTGCTCATCCTCGCCGGTGCATGGCGTCTCGTCCGCGAATCCGTAGACGTCCTGCTCGAGGCAGTACCGCGCCACATCGACCTGAACGCCGTGTACGCCGCGATTCGCAGCCTCGAGGGAGTCGAGGAGGTGCACGACCTCCACGTCTGGACCGTCACGAGCGGCTACCTCGCCATGAGCGGCCACGTCGTCATCCGCGACGCCGCGCGCCACCAGGAGACGATCGGCGCCGTCCACGAGCTCATGCACAGCCGCTTCGGCATCACTCACGTCACCATCCAGATCGAGCACATCGCCGTCGTCCCGCTCACGCGCGGGCCGCCCGCCGAGTCGCGCCATGGCTGAGACGATCCGCGTCCGCACGACGTCGCGCGAGGAGATGCTGGACATCACCGATCTCGCCCGCGAGCTGGTCCGCCGCAGCCGCACGACCGAGGGCGTGCTGCATCTCTGGTCGATGCACACCACCTGCGCCCTCACCGTGAATGAAGGATTCGACCCCGACGTAGCAACCGACGTCGTCGCCTTCATGCGCCGCCTCGTGCCGCAGGACGCCGGCTTCGACCACGCCGAAGGAAACTCCGATTCCCACCTCAAGACCGCCCTCTTCGGTCCCGGCCTCACGCTCATCATCGACGACGGAGAGCTCGTGCTCGGCCGCTGGCAGCGCCTCTTCCTCTGCGAATGGGACGGCCCCCGCCAACGAACAGTCAACGCGGTGGTCCAGCGCTCCCCCTGACGGCCGCAGCACCTCGCCCGGTGCAGCAACTGCGGGAAGCGGGAAACGGTGCCACAAAGGCGGGGACCGCGGTACTGCGGGCACTGCGGGAAGCGGGAAACGGTGCCACAAAGGCGGGAACGGCGGGACGCAGTCCCCCGCTGTTCCCGCCGCAGTATTCGCCTGCCGTATTCGCCCCCACATTCGCCCCCATTTCTGACTCCCCGCCACTCCCATTCCACGCGCGTTCCCGCTATTGTACAGGGCTATGGCTCAGCCGACGAAACAGAGGGTCCCGGTATGATCAGGAACATTGCGATTATCGCACACGTCGACCACGGCAAGACGACGCTGGTGGACAAGATGCTGCGGCAGGCGGGCGCGTTCCGCGACAATCAGGTGGTCGAGGAGCGCGTGATGGATTCGAATCCGCTCGAGAAGGAGCGGGGCATCACGATCCTGTCGAAGAACACCTCGATCCGCTGGCGCGAGCACAAGATCAACATCGTGGACACGCCCGGGCACGCGGATTTCGGCGGCGAAGTCGAGCGCATCCTGCGCATGGTGAACGGCGTGCTGATCCTGGTTGACGCGTTCGATGGTCCGATGCCGCAGACGCGCTTCGTGACGCGCAAGGCGCTCGCGCTCGGGCTGCAGCCGATCGTCGTGATCAACAAGATCGACCGTGACGGCGCCGACCCGAAGCGCGTCCACGACGAAGTGCTCGAGCTGTTCATGGAGCTCGAGGCCGACGAGGCCCAGCTCGATGCGCCCTTTCTGTACGCCTCCGCTCGCGACGGCTACGCGATCCGTGAGCTCGACGACGAGCGCGTCGACCTGACGCCACTCTACGAGGCGGTGCTGAAGACCGTGCCCGCGCCGCCCGGCGACGTGGACCTGCCGTTCCAGATGCTCGTGTCCACCATCGACCACTCGCCGTACATCGGGCGTCTCGCCATCGGCCGCGTGGAGCGCGGCATCGTCCGCATTGGCGACTCGATCGTGCTGCTCGCGCACCGCAATGACGATGTCATCGGCTTCGCGCCGCAGGAGGGCGACCGCCAGGGACGCGTCTCGAAGCTCTACGCGTTCGAAGGCCTGCAGCGGACCGAGGTCGAGAGCGCGAGCGCCGGCGAGATCATCTCCCTGTCCGGCGTCGAAGGCGTCGAGATCGGCGCGACCATCACCGACGTCGCCCGGCCCGAACGCCTCGCTGGCATTGCCGTCGAGGAGCCCACCATATCGGTGGACTTCATGGTCAACATGTCGCCGTTCTCGGGCAAGGAAGGCAAGTACGTCACCAGCCGCCAGCTCCGCGACCGGCTGTACAAGGAGCTCGAGCGCAACGTCGCGCTTCGGGTCGAGGACACCGAATCGCCCGACACCTATACCGTCAGCGGCCGCGGCGAGCTGCACCTCGGCATCCTCATGGAGACGATGCGCCGCGAAGGCTACGAGTTCGCCGTCTCACGCCCCCGCATCATCACGAAGAAGGGCCCCGACGGCGAGACGCTCGAACCCTACGAGGAGGTCGTCATCGACGTGCCCGAGAAGTACGTCGGTGTCGTCATCGAAGTGCTCGGCAGCCGCCGTGGCGAGATGCTCGAGATGCGCAGCTCCGGCCAGTCCACCGGCGAGGGCACCGGCCTCACGCGCATCGTCTACCGCATGCCCGCGCGCGGCCTGTTCGGCTACCGCAGCGAGTTCCTGACCGACACCCGCGGTGAAGGCGTGCTGCACCACCGCTTCAACGGCTACGGCCCCTGGGCCGGCAGCCTGCGCAGCCGCGACCGCGGCGTGATGGTGTCGATGATGGAGGGCACCAGCGTCGCATTCAGCCTCTGGAACCTGCAGGAGCGCGGCGCCCTCTTCATCGGACCGGGCGTGTCTGTTTACGAGGGCATGATCATCGGCGAGAACTCCCGCCCCGGCGACCTCGAGGTCAACGTCATCAAGGGCAAGAAGCTGACGAACATCCGCGCGTCCGGCTCCGACGACGCCATCCTGCTCGAGACGCCGCGCCAGATCACCCTCGAGAACGCACTCGAGTTCATTGGCGACGACGAGCTCGTCGAGGTAACTCCCGAGTCGATCCGCCTGCGCAAGCGCTTCCTCAAGCAGCACGAAAGGAAGAAGGCGTCCCGGGCGGGGTGAAGACCCCACCGCCACCGTCGCACCTCCACCTCCCCGCATGAAACGGCGACGTGCCTCGATTAAGGTCCTTGACACCCCGCGTCCGCGGTGTACCTTGGCCCGTCCGAGGGGATGGTCCCCCTTCGGAGTACTGCTAAGGAGAATACAATGGCGGACGTGCTGGAACTGCGCCGGTTGCCCCGCTGGCGGACCGACCTCGATATCGTGGCCGTCGGCGAGGACGAGGACGAGGAAGAGTGGGAGGAAGAGGACTGGGACGAGGACGATGACGACGACTTCGACGACGAAGAGTGGGACGAAGACTGGGAAGACGACGAGGACTGGGAAGACGACGAGGACTGGGAGGACGACGTCGAGGAAGAGGAAGAGGAGTAGGCGGTGACGCACCCGCCAGCGAGCCACCGTTCGCGGGCCGCGAGCCAGACTCACCTCCCGCCGAATCGCTGGGGGCCCGCCCGCTGTCGGGCGGCTTTTCCGCCGGGTTGATCCAGACCCGAATCAGGTTATATTTACCATCCGCTCCGAACGCGTCGCGATCACGCCGAAAATACGGTTGACGCGGCCTGTCGGAACGACTATACTGGAATGCTCGGCACGAAACGCCGCAACACAGTTTCCTGCACGACCGATCCATTCGCTGTTTGACAATCAGGGTTCGTACATGTTCGTGTGGGTCCCGATCGCCGGCATACCTTCCGGTGATCACGTGTATGGTGCCGCTCGCGGTGCCATACACAGGGATTCAAGGCAAAGGTAATGATTCCGAATGCCTGTAGAGACCGTATAACGCACGGTCGAGATTGTACGCAGG
>JBBEBA010000076.1:0-15355 GCA_040882575.1 Gemmatimonadota bacterium | reverse complement strand
CCCTGATCGTGTCGGAACGCCCGAATTTATCGCGTTTCCGGACGCGAACTAGCTACTCAGTCCGCCCTATCGCGAGACGTACGACATGGAATTGATCGAACTGACCCCTCTGTGTACCCCAGACATGTGTGCCGCTGATGCGGAGGACGTTGAGGTCGGTGGGTGCTGTTAGACTGGCGATCAGCGTACCGCTGCGGTCCAGCACCCACCAGGTCGATTCCATCTGTCCGAATGACCCCCGCCTGAGCCAGACTGTCCCGTCTTCTGAGCCGACCACGCGATCCACGGGCGCCTGAAAAGGCGGAAACTGCCAGCCGTTCCGGTAAAGTTCAGCGATGATGGTTCTCGGAAAGGGCCGGCTTGCGGTTGTCTGGTCGATCTCACGATCCCGCTCCCTCTCGATCGTCTCTGCCGGTATGGGCTGAGTGGGCACGCGGTAGGCGCGGCTGAACAGAGTGTCGCCCGAGGCCGCACTGATCTTTACCACTTCAAACCGGCTCTGCTCGTCCGCGTTCTCGCCAATGGATCGATTGACCAGCAGCACGGCGGGTGCATCCCGGGCAATCCCCCACAGCGTGTGCGTGCTGACGGGTTGTGGCATGACGGCAACGAGACGACCTGATTGCGCGCGTACGGAACGGTCGCCCACGCTCAACGTGCCCGCGCTGCTCCTGAACCCGCCGGCGGAGTCAAACACCAGGATCGGAACACGTGCAGGTTCGCTGTCCTGCTGACTCCTGTAAACAGGGATGACGACGAGAGATCCGTCCTTCAAAGCCGTGCGCGGAGCCGTCTCGTAACTGCCTGGCGGATAGTCATACCGGGGAGCGGACCATTGGCGAATGAACTTGCCGTCCCGACTGAACATTGTGAGTCGGTTGCTTGCCTGGTCCAATGCCAGTACGCCGCCAGCCGCAATGCCAAGCCCATCGACGCGACGGAACTCGCCCGGACCCGCGCCGCCACGACCGATGGCACGCAGAAATGTTCCGGTGTCATCGTACACCCGGATCGTCTTCTCCTGCGATTGCGCGACGTACACGCGGCCCTGGGCGTCTACCTCCACATCGGACACGTACGTGAGGCCGTGGTTCTCCGCGCTCAGGCCTCCTATGCGCAAGTCGTGCGTGAGCGTCCAGTGTTGCAGATCCTGGGCGCTCGCGCTCGATGCCGTCATGCAGAATGCGGCCGGAACCAGCCAGTGGCGAATTCCGGATAAGGCAGTTGTCACGAAAGTCACATTGTGATGCGTCGATCGTCAGCAATCCGTTGCAGCACGTACTCCCTCGGGTAGCTTCTACCAAGTATCATGCCATTACACTGCTTGAGCCACAGTTCCGCACGATGGCCGGAGGACAGACTGACGAAGCGGACAGTTATCGCGCCCATTTTGTCTATAGCACCCTCCGTCGCGATCGACGGGCTGGTCGTGCCATCAAATGCCGTCGCGAACTCATCGCAACCACCTGACCACATCATGCACATTGTGTTCTCGTCGCCGTCCCAGCACAGACCGCAGTTACCTGGATTGCCGACGGGACACCCCAGCAGGCAAGCTCCCCACATATCTCCTTCAGGGCATCCACCGCACTCCTCCGCGGGGGGGCCCTGAGCTGCCGCCGGAGAACCGGCCAGAGCGATCCCGAATGCTACTGCGGTGCGAAGAAGAAACGTCCTCATCGTTGCCTCCCTTGAACGGGTGGAAGTTCGTCCGGGTCCTGAATGGCCCGGTACTGGATGATCTGTCGGCGATCCAACATGCGTATCGCCATCAGATCGTCAGCGACTGCGCCAACTATTGAAAACGCGTGCGCGAATTCCTTTGTCCGCAACAAGTGACCCGATGTGCTCATGACCGCCAGCAATCGTGCATCACTACGCAAGTCGGCCAGGCTCACGACGTAGGTGTCTCCCATCGGGACTACTGAAACAACCCGCCAAGCCGTTCTGAAGCCAAGGGGATTGACCCTGGTCGGCGGGAGCGGAATATCCCCGGCTATTCGTACGGCTTCACACTGGCTGTCCAGAATGTAGAAAGCGAAGGGAGGGGCAGCGGAAAGAACCAGCATGGTCTGTCCGGAATGACCGGTGACAGCACCCCCATACAGGTGTAACGGCGCAGATACGGACGGGCTCCTGGTAGCGTCACAAATTACTCGAACGTCGACACCCTGTCTGACATAGTACCAGGCATCTCCAATATTCTCCGCCGCAACGATCCTGGCGTTCAAAGGTTCAAAAGGCACGCGGCGAACAACTACACCACGAGCATCGGCTGTCGCATAGCCCAGCGAATCGACCAGCTGAAACCCGCCATCGGTAGTCAGGGAAGCCGCGAGAAGCCGGGAAGTTCCGGCCACATGAATCGTTGACATGCCAGCATGCGGATCGACGACGACGATCTGTCGCTTTACACCGTCGATTGCAAGTAACGCCTGCGCAGAGTAGCTGAACGCGGATGGCAGAAAGTCGTCAGCGAGCGACCATGCCCGTACCTGCTCTAGTTCGAGCGGTGATTGCGCCGATCCTTGCGCAACGACAATTGCCAACAGTGAAGCGAAACCCGAGAGCATTTACTTGCTCCTGCCGTAGATCGCTTTGCTCGACGTTGGGGATGGTACCCCCCCCCCGGACGCAAATGTCAAGGGTTACGCTACGTGTTGTCGCGCTACCTTACGCATGGACGCTTCACGTGTGGACGCTTCGGCCAAATGCCGAGGCGAGCAGAGTCAGCATGACCGTTCCCTTCCATGACCTCCTCGTGCAGCGCTGACAACGCCCGCAGCTCTTCGCGGCTTGCCGTTCCTCCGCGCCTTCGCGTGACACTCCCTTTCCCCCACCCCTTCCCCTACTTGCGCCAGACCGAAACAAAGCCGAACCTATACCCATCTGCCGGTGCCCCCTGCGCTGGCGCAGCACGCGGTAAACACGGAGACCAGCAGCAATGACGGCCATGCCGACGAGACGGGAGCGGGTGCTTCCGCGACTGATCGAAGAGGAGATGAGGGACTCGTTCCTCGACTACTCGATGAGCGTGATCGTGCAGCGTGCGCTGCCTGACGTGCGCGATGGGCTGAAGCCGGTGCATCGCCGGATCCTGTACGCCATGCACGAGGCGGGGTTGTCGGCGGGCCGGCCGTACAAGAAGAGTGCGACCGTCGTGGGCGACGTGCTCGGCAAGTACCATCCGCACGGCGACATGGCGGTGTACGAGGCGATGGTCCGCATGGTTCAGGACTTCGCGATGCGGGCGCCGCTGGTGGATGGTCAGGGCAATTTCGGCTCGATCGATGGCGACAATGCGGCGGCGTACCGCTACACCGAGGCGCGCCTGGCCGCGATCGCGATGGACCTGCTCGCGGACATCGAGAAGGACACGGTAGCGTTCGTCAGCAATTTCGACGACCGGCTGAAGGAGCCGACGGTGCTGCCGGCGCGCTATCCGAACCTGCTGGTGAACGGCACGAGCGGGATCGCGGTGGGGATGGCGACGAACATCCCGCCACACAACCTGCGCGAGGTCGCGGCGGCTGTGAGGCATCTGGTCGGGAATCCGGCTGCGACGATCGACGACCTCATGCAGCACATTCCGGGACCTGATTTCCCGACCGGCGCCTTCATCCTCGGCCGTGACGCCATCCGTGACGCGTACCACACGGGGCGCGGGCGCATCATCATGCGGGCTGCGGTACAGAAGGAGACGCGGCGGGGCGGCAGGGAGCAGCTCGTGGTGACCGCGCTGCCATATGCAGTATCGAAGGCGAAGGTGATCGAGCAGATCGCGGCCGCGGCGCGCACGAGGCTGGATGAGATCTCCGATCTGCGCGACGAGTCTGACCGCGACGGCATGCGCATCGTCATCGAGCTGAAGCGCGGTGCGCAGTCCAAGTCGATCCTGACCATGCTGTACAAGCAGACGTATCTGCAAGCGACTTTCGGCGCGATCATGCTCGCACTCGACGGCGGCGTGCCGCGCGAGCTCACGCTGAAGGAGATGCTCGAGCGTTTCCGCGATCATCGTCTGGAGGTGATCCGCCGCCGCTCCGCGCACGACCTGCAGAATGCCAAGGCGGAAGCGCACATCATTCAGGGGTTGCTGATAGCGCTGGAGTACATCGATGAGGTGATCTCGATCATTCGCGCGTCAGCGGATCAGGACGAGGCCTCGCGCGCGCTGTGCAACTCGTTCGAACTGTCGGAGGAGCAGGCCCGCGCGATTCTGGCCATGCGGCTGGGCAGGCTGACTGCGCTCGAGACCGGCGAGCTGAATAAGGAGCTCGCGCGGCTGCGCAAGCTGATCCGCGAGCTGGAGGAGATTCTCGGCAGCGAGAGCCGTCAGCTGGCGGTACTGGTTGAGGAGCTGGATGCGGTGGTGGACAAGTTCGCGGATGCGCGCCGCACGACGATCGTCGACGACGTCGCGAAGTTCGAGGTGGAAGACCTCGTCGCGGACGAGCAGGTAGTGATCACGCTGAGTCATGAGTCGTACATCAAGCGCGTGCCGATCAGCCTCTACCGCCGTCGTGTCTCCCGCGGCCAGGCGCTGGCAGGCATGGACAAGTTCGAGGAGGATTTCCTCGAGCACGTTTTCATTGCCGGCACGCAGGACACGCTGGTCGTGTTCACCGAACATGGGCAGGCCTACGCGCTATCCGTCGCCGACGTGCCCGAGGCGGGGCCGAGCAGTCGCGGCCGCGCCCTCGCGCAGCTGCTCACGCTGGAGCGCGACGATCGCGTGGCGGCTCTGATCCCAGTGGAGGAGTTCTCCGAGGATCGTTCGCTGCTGTTCCTCACCGCTGGCGGCACAGTCAAGCGAACCACACTGGACCAGTACGCGAACGTGCGCGGCGGCGGCATCGCCGCAATCAAGGTGCAGGAGGGTGACAGGCTGCTGGACGTGCAGGTGGCGGAGGCGCTCAACGACGTCGTGCTCGTGACGAAGCTCGGCCGCGCGATCCGCTTTGCCGAGAGCGACGTTCCCACCATGGGGCGCGTCGCGCAGGGCGTCAAAGGCATGCAGCTGCGCGCGGGCGACGGCGTGGTCGGCATGGTGGTAGTGCGGCGTGAGGCGACTGTCTGCACGGTGACAGAAAAGGGGTACGCCAAACGCACGGCCGTCTCCGACTATCCGGCGCAGAAGCGCGGTGGCCTCGGGACCATCACATTGGATGTGAGTGACCGCACGGGTAGCGTCGTGGCGGCGAAGGAAGTGCTCGACGATGACGAGCTGATGGTCATCAGCGCAGGGGGCACCGCAGTACGGCTGAACGGCGCCGATGTGCCGGTGCAGGGCAGAGCGACGCAGGGCAGGCGGATGGTGCAGGTCGCAGCAGGTGACCGGGTGGTGGAGGTATCGCGCGTGGCCCGCGAAGGCGCGGACGCGGCATCCACGCGGAAGCGTGCGCCGGACGACGCACAGGAGCAGATCGAGCTGCTGCGTTGAGGCGGACGCAGGTCTGCCGGAACTCTAGATGCCGAGCGACGAACGGATCAGAGGATCAATGCGATCGGGCGACCAGGGTGGCTGGAACGTGAGCTCGACCTCTGCCGATTCTACGCCCTCGACTCCTTCGATCGCGGCTTTCGCCTCATCCAGGATCTGCCCCGCCACTGGGCAGAACGGCGATGTGAGGGAAACGGTCGCCTTCACATGCGTGCCCTGCACGTCGATCGCGTAGACGAGGCCGAGCACGACCAGATCGAGGTTCAGCTCCGGGTCCTTCACCTTGCGGAGCGCTCTGCGAACATCCTTTTCGGTAACCATTCCGTCCCCTGCTGCTGCCCTGGTTTGCATCGTCCAATCTACCGCCCATGACTCGTGCGACCAAGCCATCTCGCGAATTCTGCTTGCCTGCATCCTGCGTCGGCGCCATCTTGCACGCTTCCCCGGGTTCCAGCACGGGCTCCACTGCGGCCTCCGGGTGGATGCCCACCTCGTCGCCACCCTGATCGACGCCAGATCTGCAGACGCGTTCTCGAACAGGACTGGCGGGAGCTCTGACTGGAGGACGAGTGAGTCGGATTCGACGGATAGCCATGAGCACCGGCGGCGGCGACGCGCCGGGTCTGAACGCAGTGATCCGGGCAATCGTGCTTGCGGCGACCGGCAGAGGCTGGAGTGTGGTCGGCATCAAGAAGGGGTTCGGCGGACTGCTCGGGAACGACGGTGTCGTCGACATGGACGCCGAGACGGTCCGCGGCATCACACATCTCGGCGGCACGATCCTGGGCACGACGAACCGCGGGAGCCCGTTCGAGTGGCCGACCACGGACGCCGCGGGTGTGGTCCATACGGTGGACCGTTCCGACGAGGTGATCGAGGGCTGCAAGCGGCGCGGCATCGACGCGCTGATCGTCATCGGCGGCGATGGCACCCTCCGCATCGCGCAGAGCCTCGCGCTGAAGGGGCTGCCCATCGTCGGCGTGCCGAAGACGATCGACAACGACCTCGCCGTGACACAGGTGACGTTCGGCTTCCACACCGCAGTCCAGACCGCGAGTGAAGCGATCGACAAGCTGCATTCGACGGCCGAAAGTCACGAGCGTGTGATGGTCGTCGAGGTCATGGGGCGTAACACGGGATGGCTCGCGCTGCATTCCGGAATCAGCTCCACGGCCGATGTAATCCTCATTCCGGAGATTCCGTACGACATCGAGAAGGTGTGTACGAAGATCGAGTCCCGTTACCGGAACGGCCGCAACTTCGCCATAGTCGTCGCGGCCGAGGGTGCGCAGCCGATCGGCGGGGCCGCGTCACTGGTCGAGGATGCACGACCGGGCGCCGCGATGCGATACGGCGGCATTGCGGAGCAGCTCGGGCGCGACATTGCCGAAATTACCGGCCGCGAGACGCGGACGCTCGTGCTGGGACACCTGCAGCGAGGCGGCACTCCCACGGCGTATGACCGGCTGGTTGCACTGCGGTTCGGCGCAGCGGCGGTGCGCTGCGTGGAGAACGGCGACTTCGGAACCATGGTGGCACTCGACCCGCCGGACATACGCGCAGTGCCGCTTGCAGACGCCATCCGGCAGATCAAGACGGTACCGGTGCACTCGGACACCGTACAGACGGCGCGCGACTTCGGCATCTCCTTCGGCGACTGACCGGCGACCTCAGGCGGGGCCTCGGAACCCGCATGGCAGCCCCGGCAGCAGGCCAGGGCTGCACGCCGCTCAGGAGCCGAACTTCCTGTTCATCAGAGCGACGTGCCGTGCACTGCGACCCGTCAGTACCTTCTCGGCATAGCCGTTGTCCGGATCACCGCCGCGCTTCAGCACCTTGTCGACCGTGCCGGGCCCGCGGTTGTACGCGGTCAGCGCGAGTTTCTCATCCGAATCGTACTTGTCCAGCAGATGACGCAGGTACTTGAAGCCCACCCGCAGATTCGTCTCCGGCTTCATCAGATCGCTGCGCGTGGTGCCGGGCACCAGCCAGCGCGCCGTGGACGGCAGCAACTGCGTCAGTCCCACTGCACCGACCGGCGACACCACCCGAGTCCGAAAGCTCGACTCCGCCCGCACCAGACCGAACGCGACGCGCGGCGAAACCTTCTCCTCCAGCGCGGCGGCGTGTATGTCACGGGCCAGCGTCACCGGCACACCGAACTCCTTCGCGAACGACTGAACCACCAGGCTCCGCTCGTGCTCCAGCAGCCGCTGGCTCCAGGCGCGGACCGCCGCGTCTGTCGTGCGCTGTTCCTCGACCGCCGCGGCAAGTCCCGTTTCCGTCAGGTCCTGCAGCTGTCCGCCGCTCATCATGGCTGCAGCAGGCATGATCAGCGCGCCTCCGAAGAGAATTCTGATCGCCGGCCGGCGCGCTCGTTCGTACAGCGCCCTCGCGTCGGTTCTGAGCTCCATCGCTTGCGCTCCCCGATCTGGGTTCTTTCTACAGCGTAAAGATAACGGAACAAATGACTTAGGGGAAGAGCAAAGGTCCTGCCGGAAGACGGGGGCGGGGCTGCAAGGCTACTCCGGGAACAGGAATCTGCGGCCGTTCTCCGAATCCGACTCGTCGCCGGTGACGACATGCACGATTGCCGACATTTCCTGCCCGATCACGGTCAGGCGCTTTTCTACACTGAGCACATGGGCGTAGGCAAAGTACGCAGCGATGGCGGCCTCGCCCGACGAGCCATCCATCAGAACGGCCTCATCCATGCGCAGGCGGCACTCATACAACAGGTGCCGGACGACACGCAGCATGCTCTCCTGCTCGTCGAGGGAGGAAACCACGACGTCGCCAACGAGACGCTGCGCGAACTGCTCGACCTCGGCCATGATCCTGACGGGCGCGGCGATGCCATGCTCCGCGGCGTCATCGCCGGTGAGCACGCTCTCTGCACTGGCGGAGAGTGCCGCGAGCTCTTCGAAACTCAGGTACAGGATCATGCTGGTGATAAACTCGACAGTGTGTCCACGTTCCGTCCGTGCGACCCCAAAGTAATGCGCCCCGCCGGAACCCGTCAGGTTCTTGCGGGGCGCTCTGCCGGCCGCGGGTTGCCGCGACTCACTCTCTGAACAGCTTCGCCAGCAGGAAACCGGCGCCCAGAGCCATGCCAACGCTCAGGAGCGGTCGTGCGCGGATCGCCTCTTCGAGGTCGTCGCGCATCTCGGCAGGCTCGCGGGCACGGATGTAGTCTGCACCGGAGTCTAGTATCGCGCTCGTGCGCTGCGCGACCTGGCCCGCGCGACGCTGGACGCCGCCGGCCTGGTCCATGGCCTGGGCGCGCGAATCGAGGCGGTCGCCGATCTGTTCGAGGCGATCGGCAATGCGGTTGCGGCCCGCGTCCAGCGCGCCGGTGCGGCCGCTGGCGGCCGCCGAGGCCGTACCGCCCGTGGCGCCGCCGCTGGCCGTCGCGGCGGGCTCGGCGGCGGGCTCCGCGCCGGCAGGCGGTTCTTCCCGATCGTCCATGCGCTGCCTCCTTCTGCGTGTGTGCCAATTCGAAGTGGGACAGCGCAAGACGCGTTCCCCGCGCGTGTACGAGAGGAGGAGACCGGGACGCGCTGCGCCCATCCTGCCGCAGGCTACGCGTTCAGCGGAGCAGGTAACGGGCGAGCCACAGGCCGGACAGCACGTCGATGAGGGCGTGCGCCAGGATCGATGAATGCAGTGAGTGGCCGAGCAGTATGGGCGCGGCGAGGATGGCACCGAGCAGAGCTGCTCGCAGTGCCCCGGCGCTCTTCTGGTACGCGTGCACGACGCCGAACGCGCCGCTGCTCAGCACCAGCGCGGCCGCTGCGGAGCCGGTAGCCTGATCGAGCGCGTGCAGCAGGAACCCCCGGAAGATTATCTCCTCGCAGATTCCCGCTGTGATCGACACGAAGACGAACAGCAGACGCTCGCCCCTGCTCCGGGGGAGCAGTTCGCGCACGGCGAGCGCCTCCCGCACGCCGGCGAAGCGGAAGGCGAACAGCACGGCGACGCCTGCGGCCGCGAGCGTTGCCGCGATCACGACGGTGCGCAGGGTCACTGCGCCGGCCAGACCGATGTCCTGCGCTGCATAGCCGCTGAAGCGAGAGACCGCCAGAGTCGCGAGCAGCAGCGCCAAGAGGCTCACGATCGAGCTCACGTACACCTGGCGCCGGGGTAGCGCGCCCGCAGCTTCGAGCGCCTGCGCCTGGATCAGCATGAGAACCGGCAGCGGAACGAGCAGCGCGGCCGTCCAGAGGCGCGAGGGTGCTGCCAGCGCGCTCAGCTGCACCCAGGCGATAAGGGTGACCGCGGCGGTCGCACCAGCGATGACTGCGCTGCGGATCCGACCGTTCATCAGGGAGTCGTAGCCGGTCGCGCGGCCGCCGCGTACAGCCGACTGCCCGCGAAGAACGCGGCGATGCCGAGCACGGTTCCAGCCAGCGCATCGATCGCGTAGTGGAACCCGCCGTACACCGCGCCGGCGGCGAGGCCTGTCGTGAGCACGGCGAGCGGGATGGAAATCCGGGGCATGCACCGCATTGCGATGAGTGTCTGGGTCACCGACACACCGACGTGCGACGACGGGAACGCAGCTCCCTGCGACGATCCTGCCTCGAGCACGCGATGCGCAAGCTGCTCGAAGAACCCGGCTGCCGCCGTGCTGCCGTGCGGAAACAGGTAGCGCGGTCCCTGTACCGGAAAGTAGATGAAGAAGATGTAGTGCACGAGGAACGAGAACATCAGCGTGAACACGCCAGCACGGAACGCATCACGGCGGCCGCGCAGGAACAGCAGGAGCGGCGGCACGAAGATGATGAAGTAGTACGACAGGTAGGCGAAGTGCAGCGGCTCTGAAAGCCGGAGTGAAGGCATGGCTGCCGCCCACTCCGTGCTCGGCATGCCGCCGAACAGCGCCTGCTCCCAGCCGATCACGAGTTCGTCGAAGTAGCGGCCTCCGTGGACTGCACGGTTGAGGACGGCGAGCTCGGCATACAGTAGCGGCATGAGGAGCAGCGGCGCCCAGTCGGCGACCGCGTGCAGAGCGCCCGCTCCGCTCCCCGTTGCGGTGCTCTCACCAGCCGCGGGGCGCGCGCGATCGAGCGAGGCGCGGCCGACACGCGAAGCCGGCCAGAGTACGGCGGCTGCCGCGACATGCACGGCGAGCAGCCACGGCCAGGAGGAGGGTCTGTACGGGAACGCGAAAGCCGCTGAAGCGATCAGCAGGTAGGTCGCGAGCAGCCGGTCCAGCGGCGATCCCATCACGGCAGACCCTGTGGAGCGGAAACTCACGTGTACAGCGGCTTCTCGAACACGCGGTAGCGCTTGTCCACCACTCCTCCGATCCGTTCCAGCGCTCGTCGCATGTCCCAGTTGTCTTCCAGGATCCACGAGCACTCGCTCCGCCAGATGCCGATGCGGTTTCCTTCAATGAACATCCTGGCCATCATGAGCGCATCGAGGCCGCGGTTCCTGAACCCCGGCTTCAACCCGAGCGTCAGAGTGCGCGCGGAATCTATGCCCCGACGGTACCACAGCAGCTTGAGCACGCCGAACGGGAAGAGGCGGCCGTTCACATGCTTGAGCGCGATGTTGTAGTCGGGCAGGTTGAGCGCGAACCCGACCACCTCCCCGTCCACCTCCGTGATGACGCAAAGACGCGGATTGACGACTGGCTTGAGCTGCGCCGCCATGTGCGCGATCTCTGCCGCGGTCATCGGTACGAAACCCCAGTTCCGCTCCCACGCGCTGTTGTAGACGGCTTGTATCGCGTCCACCTCTTCATCGAAGCGCCGCATGTCGAGCGGCCGCGCGGTGATCCGTTCGTCCCGCAGCAGCCGGTCGTGGGCGCGCTGCAGGCGAGGCGGCGGCTCACGTCCCTGCAGCTGATAGGTCAGAAGGTCCTTCGCGCCCGCATAGCCGGCGCGCTCGATGAGCGTCGCGTAGTACGCAGGCGTGTATGCCATCATGATGGTCGGCTGCGCGAAGCCTGCGACTAGCACGCCCGGCGAGCAAACCTCCTCGTTCGTGGAGAGGTTGACCGGCCCCTGCACGGCCGTCATGCCGCGTTTGCGCAGCCACTCCTCCGCCGCGCCGAGCAGGGCGTCGGCGGCCGCCTGGTCGTCGAAACACTCGAACAGACCGAAGAAGCCGAGCGTGTCCTCGTGGTACTCGTTGTGTGCGCGATTGACCACGGCGGCTATGCGTCCGACGACAGTCCTGCCGCGGCGTGCGAGGAACGTGGCGACCTCGGCGTGCGCGTGGAATGGATGCCTGGCCGGGTTCAGAGCTGCGCGGACGTCGGCGAGCAACGGCGGCACCCAGAGCGGATCCTTCTCGTAGATGCGCCACGGCAGCCGGAGAAAGCGCTCGAGGTCGGCCCTGCCTGCCACCGGCGAAACGGTGACAGCGACCGTCATATGACGGCCATGCTGCGGCCGATCGTGGCGAAGGCGTCCAGCACGAAGTCGATCTGGTTGATGGTGTGCGTCGCCATGAGCGAGATCCGGAGGCGGCAGGCATTATCGGGCACGGCTGGCGGCGTCACCGGGTTCGTGAACACACCTGCGTCGAAGAGCTGTTTCCAGAAGACGAACATCTGGTCGAGATCGCCGACCTGAACGGGCACGATTGGCGTCTCGCTCCTGCCAATGTCGTAGCCGAGGCTGCGCAGGCCATCCTGCATGCGCTGCGTATTCTGCCAGAGTTGCGTGCGTCGTTCCGGCTCCTGCTCGATGATGTCGAGCGCAGCGAGTGATGCCGCCACGGACGCCGGCGGATTGCTGGCGCTGAAGATTAGCGAGCGAGCGTGATGCTTCAGGTAGTGGATCACATCTTCGGGTCCCGCGATCATGCCGCCGATCGAGGCGAGCGACTTCGAGAACGTCGCCATGATCAGCGAGATGCGGTCCTCGAGCTGGAAATGCTGTGCGGTCCCGCCGCCCAGTTCACCAAGCACGCCGAAAGAGTGAGCATCGTCCACCAGCACTTCCGCGCCGTAGAACTCGGCCAGGGCCATGAGCGCAGGCAGGTCCACGATCGTGCCTTCCATCGAGAAGATGCCGTCCGTCACGATCAGTTTACCTGCCTCGGACGGCGTACGTGCGAGCTCCCGTTCGAGCGCGCGCAGGTCGCCGTGCGGGTACCGGTGCACTGTACCGAACGCGAGCCGCGCCCCGTCGACGATGCTGGCGTGGTTGAGCTTGTCGGAGAAGAGGTGGTCGTCGCGGCCGACCAGGGAGGAGATGACGCCCAGGTTGGTCTGGTAGCCCGTGCTGAAGACGAGGGCCGCTTCCTGGTTGACGAACCGCGCGAGCCGCTCCTCGAGCTGCTCGTGCAGATCCAGGGTGCCGTTCAGGAAGCGGCTGCCCGTGCAGCCACTGCCGTACTGGCGCAGCGCCCGCTCGGCAGCCTCCAGCACAGCCGGATGGTGCGTGAGGCCGAGGTAGTTGTTGGACCCCACCATGACTTTGCGTTCACCGTGGATGATGACTTCGGTGTCGTAGGACGCTTCGATGGGCATGAAGTACGGATAGTAGCCGGACGCCTGCACCTCGCGCGCCTTGGTGAAGCGGTAACACTTCTCGAACAGACTCATCCGATCTCCCATGGGCTCATGGCCCCCTGAGGACTACAACCATCCCTGCTCGCGATACCACTGCGCAGTTGCGTGCAGCCCGTCCGCCAGCGGAATGCCTGCCTCGTAGTCCAGGTCCGCGCGGGCGGATTCCGTTTCGCACAACCAGCCCGGCGCCAGCAGCTCGCGGGCCTTGTCCCGATTGAATATGGTGCTGCGTCCGATCATGCCTGCCGTACTCTCGCTCACCGCGGCGAGCGCGCGGATGAGCACAGCCGGCACCCTCACCATGCGCGGGCTTCGACCCACTGCGGCGCCGACCATGCGGCCGACCTCCTCCCATGCATACGCCTGCGGCTCCGCAATGTGGTATACACCGGTCGCGCGCACCGCTTCTGCGGCGCGGACCAGTGCGCGCGCCAGGTCCGCCACGTGGACCATCTGCAGCGGCCTCGGCGGCCCGGTCGGCACAGGTATTATGCCCCGGCTCGCGAGTCGGAAGAAATGGTAGAGGTCGGTGTCGCGTGGACCGTACACGGCGGTCGCGCGCAGCACAATGGTGTCGATGCGGCCGGCTTCATCCAGACACGCGCGTTCGCCGGCGAGCTTGCTGCGGCCGTAGGCGGTCAGCGGCCGGGGCGTATCGTCGCTACGGATGCCCCGTCCGTTCACGGCCGGTCCTGCCGCGGCGAGCGAGCTGAGATACACGAAGCGAGGCGGCCGGGAAGCGGCGGCGCAGGACGCATGCAGGAGGCGCAGCGTCCCATCCCGGTTCACGGACTGGTATTCCGCCTCCGTCCTGGCATGCGTCAACGCGGCCATGTGCACGACGACGTCGGTGCCCGCGCACGCCGCGCGCAACGCTCCGTCATCCTCGAGGCTGCCCTGCGCGAGCTCGACGCCGAGACCGGCCAGGGCGCGCGCGCGGTCCGGCGAACGCACGAGTGCGCGCACCTGCATCCCCGTGCCGGCGAACGCTTCTGCCGCGTGTGAGCCGACGAAGCCGGTCGCTCCGGTCAGCAGGACGCGCCGCGCCGCGGCTACCACACCCCCCCGATTTCCATGCGCGGAATGTAATGCCGCGGTTGCCGATTCGGCAGGTTTTCGGTCACGGATTCCCGGCACGGATTGCGTGCTCGATGACGTCGAGCGCGGCGTCGAGCTGCGCGTCCGTGATGACGGCGGGCGGCGTGATTGCGAGCACTTCGGCGTCGCTGCCCTCGGCCAGTATGAGCACGCCGTGGCGGAGGCACGCGTCGGCAATGCGGAGGGCGCGGCCCGTGCCGGAGATCGGAACTCCCTGGATCAGCCCGCGGCCCCGCACCTCCCCGACACCATGGCGTTGCCAGGTCCGGGCGCGCTTCTGTATGCGGGCGCCGAGCCGCGTACTGCGCTCGAGGAGCCCGCACTGCTCGATCTGGTCGAGCTGCGCGAGCGCGGCGGCACAGGCTACGGGATTGCCCAGGAACGTGCTCGTGTGAATCGCCTCGCCGGTTGAAGCCGGCCAGCCGCTCATGGCGTCCGGCGTGCCGACAGCCGCGCCGAGTCCGATGCTGCCGGACAGCGCCTTGCCGATCACCAGGACATCCGGCACGGTGGCCTCGTAGTCGCACGCGAACCAGCGGCCCGTGCGGCCGCAGCCGGTATAGACTTCGTCGAAGATCAGGAGCGTGCTGTCGCCATCGCAGAGCGCGCGCAGTTCGCTGAGGAACGCGGCGGGTGGAACGCGCAGGCCGCCGCGGCCGAGGATCGGCTCGATGAGCACGGCGCCGATGGGTGTTTCGGTATGCTCCGCCTCTACCAGTGCACGCCGTACCGCTGCGATCGCCTCGCGGCCTGAGCCAGGTACGGATGCGTCGGGAAAGCGCACGTGCCGGACCCCATTGAAGAGCTGCCTGTGGAAAGGCGCCCTGAAATCGGCGCGCCAGGTTGCCGCGAGCGCGCCGTACGTGAGGCCGTGGTAGGCGTGCTCGAAGGCGATGATGCCGGGGCGCCCGGTTCGCATGACCGCCGTCTTGAGCGCTGCCTCAACGGCCTCGGCACCGGAGCCTGCAAGGATGCTGACGCCTAGATCGCCGGGCGTGATGTCCGCGAGGCGCTCGAGCAGGCGGACCTTGGGCTCGGGCGGATGCACGTCGCCCAGCCCGTGGGCGAGGCGCGCCGACTGCGCGGCGATCGCACCGACGACGGCCGGGTTCGCGTGGCCCGCGTGCGCGACGCCGAACCCGGCAGTCAGATCGACGTACGTGTTGCCGTCGGCGTCACGGACAGCCGCGCCCACGGCATCGGTCCAGAATATGGGCGGCGGGGAAGCTGCCGTGATGTTGCGGGATTCGACGCGGGCGAGTCGCGCAGCGAGCTCGATCGAG
>JBBEBA010000075.1:0-15945 GCA_040882575.1 Gemmatimonadota bacterium | reverse complement strand
GACCGTGCTCGAGCGCGTACGTGCAGTCGCCGGTGTCGATGCGGCCGGGGCCGTGCACATCCTGCCGATGAGCGGCAGCAACTGGAATCCCAGCCTGGCAGTCCGCGGCCAGACGCCTGACACCGAGCCGCGCGAAGTCTACTGGCGCATCGCCACGCCCGGCTATTTCCAGGCGGTCGGCATTCCGCTGATCCGCGGACGCTACGTGGATGAGCGTGACGTCGCGTCGGCTGAGCCGGTGGCCGTCATCAACGAGACGCTCGCGAACGTGGTATTTCCGGGCGAGGATCCGGTGGGCCGGGAGATCCGCACGGGTTTTGAGGCGGATGGCACCTGGGCGCGCGTCGTCGGTGTCGTCGGCGACACCCGGGACATGGCGCTCGACCAGACGATCATGCCGCAGATGTACCGTCCGCATGAGCAGTGGCCGATCGCGTCGCTGACATTGATGGTGCATTCGGATGGCGATGCGATGCAGCTCCTGCCGGCATTGCGGCGCGCGATCTGGAGCGTGCACGACCAGGTTCCGATCTCCGAGACGCAGGCATTCGACGACGTCGTCGCCTCATCCGCAACGCAGCCGCGACTCCTCGCCGCTATCCTCGGATCTCTCAGCGGGCTGGCGATCGTGCTCGGCGCGATCGGGGTGTACGGCGTGCTGGCGTACACCGTCGAGCAGAGGCGGAGAGAATTCGGGATCCGGATGGCACTGGGGGCGACGCGGTCGCAGGTCCTGCGACTCGTCTTCGTCGCCGCGATCAGGCTCGCAGCGGTCGGCATCGCATTCGGTGCCCTGGGAGCGCTCGCGACGTCACAGCTGCTCACGGCGCACCTGTACCAGACATCTCCGCTGGACCCGCGGGCGCTGCTGATTGCTATCGCCGCATTGTCGACGGCCGCTGCAATTGCCGCGTGGATTCCTGCACGTCGTGCCACACGCGTCTCGCCGGGGGAATGCATGGCAGCGGACTGACTCTTCGCATGTGCAGGCAGGGCCGGCTTTGGCGTCGTCGAGCGGTGCGGGGTGCGGTCGGTGTGAGCCGGTCTGGCTGCACAATCCGCGGGTGGTTTTCCCCCGCTGGGGGTATTAACCGGCTGTGAGGCGGAAAACTGCGCACGAGGGTCGAGTCCGGCGCGTCACGTGTGGAGTTTTCCGCTTCCGGACCGGTAAACGCCCCAATCTGCCGATTTCAGGTGGTCGAATGTGCAGCAGGGCCGGCCTCGGTGGCGCGGCCGCGCACTGCGGGGGTGGCGCCGGCCTCACCGTGTGGAGTTTTCCGCTTCCGGACCGGTAAACGCCTCGAACTGCCAATTTCCGGTGGTCGCCCGGACCGGAACGAGCGGCGCGTCAGAGCATCGGCAGACGCCCGGCGCGCGCGCGCGGCACGGCGACCACCGTCACGAGCGCGTCGTCGTGCGGCGGCCGGTTGTCCCAGCCGCCATCGGCGCGAACGTACCGCGTCGTCCAGTCCGGGGCTGTGAACAACAGCAGGAGATCCCGCGCCGCGTACTGCGCTTCGTGATACCCCGCCGCAGACGCTGACGCTGCCTCGAACACGACGATGGGTGCGTCTTCACGGTCGAGCGTCGCGCGTGCGCCGTCGAAGACGAGACGTTCGGCGCCCTCGACATCGACCTTCATGATGTCCGGCCGCGGCAGCTGCAGGTCATCCAGGCGGCGAGTCTGACAGGACGAGCGTCGCACGCCCATGCCACGACCCTGCGCGGTCACCCAGTCACGCAGGCCGGCCATGACCGCGACATCGGGGACGAACAAATCGGCTGCACCGTTCTGATCCGAGAGCGCCAGCTCGTGGACGGTGCCGTCGAACGGCGCGAGCGTCCGCCGCAGCAGCACTGCGACATCCGGCTGCGGCTCGAACGCGTGGATCTGCGATGCGCCGAGCGTGGCCGCCAGCACGGAGAACCAGCCGTGGTTCGCGCCGACGTCGAAGAACACGTCGCCGGGACGGACGAGCGATGCGAATGCATCCATCGCGGCGGGCTCGAAGAAGTTGGCTGCACATGGCGCCGCCGCCAGATAGTAGTGCGCGAATTGCGTCCGCAGGTCCATCCAGACGACAGCGTCACCGACCGGAATCGGGACCGCCTGGAGGGACGGCAGATGCCGCGCGAGCAGGAACGTGACGCGACTCGCGCCGCGCACCCTGTGACGGAGGCCGTACCGGAGCATGCGGAGGGCCATCGGAAGATTCGCCAGTCGCCACCTCGTGCACGGGACGTCGCAGGTCAGCGGCCACTGTACGTCGGTTCACCCCGCAGAACAAGCGCCGCGGTTACCCGTCTGCGGGATTCTCGTGGATGACGAGTCCAACGCTGTCCACGAGGCCTTCGTGCATCACGCGCACGACGAGGTCCACGCCTTTCAGGCGAAGCCTGGTGCCAGCATCCAGCTTCCGTTCTCCCACCCGGCCGACGAGCACGTCATGCAGCGTGGCAGTCGGCGGCTCGTCGAGCACGATGCCGTAGAACTCCTCGAGCTCCGCAACGGTCGTATCGCCGCGGAGCGGAAACTCCGTTTCTGCGGGTACCGCGGGCGGTTCCCGTCGCGGTCGAAACAGGCGGTCCACGAGCGGCCGCAGACCGGGACGCATGACGAGAAAGACGTGATCCCCGACGCCGATGAGAGTGCTGCCACGCGGCGGAATGATCTCGCGCTCGCGAACGAGCATTGCGACGACTGCACCGTCGGGGAGCCGCAGGTCACGGACGTGGCGTTCGGCGGCGAGGCTGTCAGCGGTGACGGTGTATTCGACGATGTCGCCATCGACGTGACGCAGGGATGTGATCTCCAGTGACACGGGGGGCCGCGGGATGGGCTCGGTCTGCAGGCCGAGCCAGCGAGCGAGCGGCGGCATGGTCCAGCCCTGCAGGACGGCGGACACCAGGACAGCGAAGAACACGACGTGAAACAGGAGGTGGGCGTTCGGCAGCCCGAGCATGAACGGGTATGTCGCGAGCACGATGGGAACGGCACCCTTCAGGCCGACCCATGACACGAAGACCACCTCGCGCAGGTTGTAGCCGAACCACGGCAGGATCAGACCAACGGCGAGCGGCCTCGCGATGAAGATCAGGACAGCCGCAACGATGAGGCCGTCCGCCGCAACATCGATGAGCTGCCGCGGGAACACGAGCAGTCCCAGCATGACGAACAGCGCGATCTGGGACAGCCACGCCGCGCCGTCGTGGAACAGCAGAATGCCGCGCTGGAACACGAGTCGCCGATTGCCGATCACGAGGCCGGCGAGGTACACGGCGAGGAACCCGCTTCCGCCCAGGGAAGCCGCTGCGCCGTAGGCGAACAGGCCGCCGGCGGCCGTCAGTATTGGATAGAGGCCGGCGGCGTCGAGATCGACGCGGTTGATCGTGAATACGGCGGCCCTCCCGACCAGCAGCCCGGCTCCGATGCCGACGACCACCTGTATCAGCAGGAACCAGAGCAGGCCCCACCCGAACGTCATCTCGCCGAGCAGGATCTCGAGGATGCCGACGGTGAGAAAGATCGCCATCGGGTCGTTCGAGCCGCTCTCGACCTCGAGTGTGGAGGACAGGCGTTTGCGCAGATTGACGCCCTGTCCGCGAAGCACTGCAAAGACGGCCGCGGCGTCGGTCGAACCGACGATCGCGCCGATGAGGAGTCCGTGCAGCAGCGAGATGTCGAGGAGCCACGAGGCGACCAGGCCGGTGACCACACTCGTGATGAGGACGCCGGCGGTCGCGAGCGTGATGGCGGGGCCGAAGACGGCTCTGAACGCGCGGCGCGATGTGCGCAGCCCGCCGTCGAAGAGAATGATGGCAAGGCACACGGTGCCGAGGCCGTGCGCGAGCGCGTAGTTGTCGAAGTGGATACCGCCGGGCCCATCGGATCCAGCCAGCATCCCGACGACGAGGAACAGGACCAGCACCGGCAGTCCGACGCGTCGCGACAACTTGCTGGACGCGATGCCGATCAGTACCAGGACTGACGCAAGCAGCAGGAGCTTGTCGACCAGGAACATGAACGCGGCCTCTCCTGATTCCTGTGCTCGACCCGGCCGCAGTCACAGGAAACAGGAATGCGCGCCTAGGTCGGACCGCGTGGTCTTGCGCAGGAACGTGCGGCCTGCGACGGGCTGCCGCAAGCCGCTCCGTTCCATGACGGCTCAGTGCGCAGCGTTGGCCGCGACGCTTGCCTCGATCCAGCGTGCAAGACCCGCGTGCGGCAGCAGCGGGTCGCCCGAGTAGACGATCGGCAGGCCGGCGAGGTCGGCGGGAATCTTCTCCTCACTGACCTGCCCGCGCGAGATCAGGGCCGGTACGACGACGACCGGGCGGCCGGTGAGGTCGTGCTGAAGCTGGATGAGCTCGCGCACACCGAGCACGGCCTCTGCGCGGACCGCGGCGGGCGCGTCATCGCGGACGAGCCCCACCTTCACGTCGCGGAACCCGGTGGTGGCGCGCACGCTGTCTGCGACCGGGCGGAGATTCGCCATCCAGGCGGCGTTGTCTTCCGCGCTGTTGGGTCCGTGGCCGATGATGAAGAGCGCCTGCGCCGACGGCTCGTCTGCAATCGCGAGCGCGCGTTCGGCGAGCACGCGCGCGACGTCAGGCGAATCGTCGATCGCCTTCGCCACGTGCACCGGCACGCCCGCGCTCGCGCGCTCGATGCCGGCCATGTGCAGGTGGTGCAACATCACATCGTCGATCTCGTCGATCTCGCCGGCGAGGTACCGGATCTGATCGTAGTGGCCGCTGTGGCTCGACATGAGCATCGGCACGACCACGATGCGTGTTGCGCCGGCGGCGGCCAGCTTCGCGGCCACATCCTGGAAGCGGTTCGCCTGCGCACCGGGCCCCATCAGGTAGCTCACCTCGACGGGTCCGCCGGTGTTCACCATCGAGGCGACGTGCTCGACCTGTGCGTTCCATTCGGGTCCGCCGCCATGGGCAATGATGATGGTGCCGACCGTGGCGGCGGCGGGTGCGCCGTGCTGCGCGTGGTGCTGTGCAGCGAGTGTGGCCGGCGCGGCAGCGATTGTCAGTGCAAGTGTCAGATTGAGAATTGTGCGATTCATTGCGACCAGTCAATGCTGAGGTATAGTTGCCGGCCGAGATGGCCGGAGTAACCGTCCGACGTGGCGTCGAAGACGTTGTCGAGTCCCACGGCGAGCTCGAGCCCGCGCGGCAGGTTCTGCGCAATGCGGAGGTCCAGACGCGTGAGTGCGTCGCGGTTGACGATTGCGGCGTCATCGGTCCGCGAGACTGGCGTGGCGCCGATGCGTGTTGCGCTCATGCTGGAGCGCAGGCCGAATGGCAGCGCGTACGTGAGTGACGCGCGCGCGCTGTGCGCCGGTCGGCCGAGCAGCACTTCGCCCGTGGCACGGTCGTACGCCGCGAGCCAGCCGTAGCCCGCTTCGGCCTGCAGGCCGCGCCACGATGTGCCCAGCTCGAACTCCGCGCCGTACGTCTCGCCATCATCGACGTTGCCGTACACGTACAGCGTCAGCCCGCCATCGGACGACGCCTGGCGCGCTTCGATGAAGTTGTCGAACCGGTTGTAGAATAGCTGCACGCGCGAATAGATCCGCTCGCCGTTCCATTCCCCGCTGGCGCCGACATTGAACGACGTTTCCGGCTGCAGCTCCGGGTTGCCCTGCACGCGGTAGCCGGACCCTGCGCTGGCGTTCAGGAACTCCATGTAGAGCTCCTTGAAGGACGGCGCGCGGAAGCCGCGTCCGACGGACGCGCGCAGGGCGAGCTGTTCGGTCGGGCGCAGCATGGCGGCCAGCCGCGGTGTGAAGTGCGCGCCCCACTGCTCGCTCCACGAGAGACGCATTCCGGGCACGACGCTCCACGCGTCGCCCGACGCGGTCGCCTGCGCGAACGGCTCGACCGTGTGGAGCACACGGTCCTCGCCGGCAACGCGATCCGAGTGGATGGATTCGCGACGCGCCTCGACGCCGGCCTCCAGCGCGAATCGATCAGCCGCGTAGCCGTAGAGCAGCTCGGCCTCCGCCAGTCGCTGCACCTCCGTCTCGTCACTCGCTGCATCGGTGGGCTGCGGCAGCGTCGAACGCCGGGACAGGTGACGGAACTCCGTCGCGTACACTGCCGGCGTCAGGCGGTGGCCACCGCGCGTGTACGCCGCTCCGACGCGGCCGCCCCACTGCACGTTGTCCGTGAAGTTGTAGAGTGCGCCGGACTTCCACCGCTGGCTCTCATCGAGCAGGAGGACACCGGCATGCCAGGACAGCGACGGCGCCGCCTGCCACTGTACGCGCGCGCCACCGTCCCAGCGGGTCGCGAACGTGCCGGCATCGCCGGCGTGGCCCGGTACCAGCTCGATCGTGCGGCGGCCGGCGTCGACCGCGAACGCGGCAGTGCCAATGCTGCCGAGCGCGTTGCCGGCAACGTCCAGCCGGTCGTGGGATCCGCCCGTCACGCCCAGTCGCCCCGCCCACACGCTGCCCGGTTCCGGCGCCCGCGTGATCACGTTCACCACGCCGCCCATCGCTTCCGAGCCGTACAGTGTGGACTGCGGTCCCTTCACCACCTCGACGCGCTCGATCATGGCTGCGGGAATGCGCGACAGGTCCAGGCCGCCGGATATCCGCCCGATGAACGGCTGCCCATCGACCAGGACGAGCACGCGCTCCGAGCTGAGGCCCTGCAGCATCAGCCCTTCACCCACCGGGTGGCCGCCCTCCGCCGTGATCCCCGTCCGCTCCACCAGCACCGCCGACAGGTCGGACGCTCCGCTCCGCTCGATCTCGCGCCGGCCTACCACCTCCGTCGCAACCGGTACGTCCTTCAGCTGCTGCGGCCGGCGCGACGCGGTGACGACGAGCTGGTCCAGTGACATCGGCCGCGGCGTCAGACGTACGGTCACGCCCGTCGTGTCACCGGCACTCACGCGCACGTCCGCACCGGCGTACGAGAGGTGCTGCACCGTCAGGTCGTGGAGACCGGCGGGCAACAGCAGCAGCCACGTGCCGTCGGCCGCAGTGACCGAACCGCCGCCAGTCTGCCCCCGCACGACGATCGTCGCTCCGCCGACCGGCACGCCCGCGCCGGCCTCGAGCACACGGCCCCGCACCGGCACGAGGTCCTGCGCTGCCGCATCGGGAGCACCGTACAGCACGCTGCAGCATGCCGCCGTGGCGGCCGCGCCGGCCAACCGCAGCCGGCGCCGCAATCGCTGCATCACGACGCCAGCCGCTCGTAGCGGAACGTGATGTACCGTGCAGTACCGGCCGTGTCGTAGTAGCCGGTCAACTGCACCTTGTAGATCTCATCGGCGCGGCGCACGAGATACACGTCGAACGTCGGGAAAATCGTGTGATTCCCATCCAGGTTGTATCGATACCACGGGTGCGCCGGGAACACACCGCCGTACGCGTCACCGCGGTAGGCGTCGGCCGCTGCGCTCGCATCATCGATCACCGCGAAGGCGTCGCCCGAGAGCACTGCACCAGCTCCGCCGCTGCCGCTGATACCGCCGTTGACGCGGATCGTGAATCCGTCCAGCACGATGTCCCAGTCGCCCTCGTCGCTGACCGCGTTCGTCGCGAAGTCGAAGTACACCGGCGACGTGCGGCCGTCGAGCACCACGGTCTGAACCGCGCCCAGCGCTTCGCCAGCCGCCGGCTGCACTGCATACTCGATCGTGACACGAGCACCCGCCTGCGTGGCATCCGCGATATCCGTCACACGCACCTTCGCGTAGACCGGCTCCGCGCCGGCACCCCGCACCAGCCACGTCCTCGACGGGTCGGCACTGACCTGATGCGTCTGGATGTCGTATGCGTACCAGCCCGCGATTGCGGCATCCAGCGCGTCACCCGTCCAGTCGCCAGCGGCTGTCAGCGTATCCGCCAGCGTGACCGCAGCGAAGTCTGCCAGCTCGCTCTCCGGCGTCATCGCCTGCACCTGCGCATCCGTCGCGCCGGCGTTCTGGCACACGCAGTATCCCTCGACTCCACCTGGCCCCGCAGCACCACCGTTGAGCATCACGCGCGTCGCGTTGAACGCGATGTCCCACGCCGTCGACTCGCCGGGATCCGTCACTGCCACCTGCGTCGCCGTCTCATCCAGGTCCACGTACGCCCAGGTCGTTCTCGCATCCACGGTCAGCGTCGCCGCCTCCGGCTCCGGCTCGATCGGATCGGTTTCCGAACATGCTCCCACGAGCAGCAGCATTGTGACAGCGGCATATCGGTTCAAAGACATGGCTCGTCCCCGTTTCAATGCAATTGAGACTCATTCTCAACAGCAAGGTACGGGAGGTGTCCGGGGCCCGCAAGGCGGCCGGCAACGGTGCTGTGTCTGACGGGTAGCGAGGCGGTCAGCGGAGGCTGCCGCAGCGATCAGCGGTGGCGGTCGTCGCCTTCGGTATGGAGGTCGCGAACAGCAGCAGGGAGAGGGTCGGTGCCGAGGCGGGCGAAGATGTCGAGCGCGGCGCTGCGCAGGCCGGCGGCCTCATCCAAATCGCCTGCCTCACGGCGGAAGAGAGCGTACTCGGCGCAGGCGAGTGCCTCGGTGAAGGGGTACGCGAAGTCGCGGGCCAGCTCGAGCGCCTTCTCGAAGAAGCCGACGCCGTTGGGATCATCGCGCATGCGCATGATGCTGCCGAGCCGGATGTAGACTTCGGCGAGTGCGCGCGGCGCGGCGCCTGCGATGGCGAACCCCTCGGCCTTCCTGGCCCAGGTTTCGGCGTCGTGCAGGGAGCCCCTGCGCAACGCGAGGTCTGCCATGTTGTCGAGGATCATCGCGCTGTCGAAGTGGCTCGGAGCAGCGGCGAGGGCGCGCTGGAAGAGCTGGTCGGCCTCCGCGTACTGCGCACGTTCCATGAGCAGCATGCCGCTGCTGTTCCACCAGGTGGAGCGGTCCGCTTCGGACAGTGCGTCCCACACCTCGAGAGCCGATGCGATCCAGCGCTCCGCGTCATCGAGCCTGGCCTGCTCGCGTGCGGCGACGGACAGGCTGATCTCGAGCTGTCCCCGCAGCTGCGGGCCGGCATCGCCGTTGAGAAGCAGTGCGGCGTGGTACCGCAGCTCCGCATCGCTCCACCGTCCCTCCATGGTGGCGACATGGCCCAGGCCGGTGAGGGCGATGACGCGGCCCTCGCGGTCTGCCGCCGCCTCCGCTGCGGCGAGGCTGCGTGCGTAGCATTGAGTGGCGGCGGCGTTGTCGCCCAGGTGCAGGTGTGACCGGCCCAGGCGGCGGGCGGCGAGGATGGTGTGGGCGAGGTCGCCGAGCTCGCGCGCAACGTTTTCGACGAGCGCGTAGTACGCGAGACAATCTTCCCAGCGCGCATCCTGCATAGCCGCTTCGCCGAGCGCGGCCAGTCCTGACAGCGCGTCCGCCGGCTGACCGGCGGACAGTGCACCGATGGATTCGCGCAGGGCACGGTGCAGCGAACGCGCCCGCTCCACGCTGCGCAGCTCGGCCGCGTCGAGGAGCGTGTCGAGCGCATCCTTCCCGAGCACGCGCCCGTCGAGCGTGGTGTACCCGGCAGACCCCGACCACTGACGCGTGGCGTCGGCCGCCGAGAGCGACATCATGCTTTCGCGCAGTCCCAGCAGCTCCGGCCGGAGCGGCAGGATGCGAAACAGCACCTCCAGTGTAAGCGGTCCCTGCATTCCGCTTCAGCCGCCGGGCAGTGTGAAGCCGAAGGGGGCCCTGGACACGCCGTAATATGAGAAATGCCCCACGGCCGTTTCGATGCGCCCGTCGCCGGTGTACGCGGTCGTCAGACCATCCCAGCCGGTGCCGTTCCACCACAGCGCGGCTGCATCGGGCGCGGCGTCGGTCGCCGCATGCGGCATGCGCAGGGTGACGGGAACGGCGAAATCCACGTTGTGCGGGCCGAACTCAGCGTATGCGTAGCCGAGCTTGTTCTGCTGGGCGGCATTCGGGAGCCTGATCGAGAAGCGGGTCGGGAGTGCCACCGCGCCAGCGGGCACGATGATCTCGAAGTCACCCAGCGCCACCGAGCCGCCGGCCGCACCGATGACTGCACCGGCGACCTGCGTGCCGTTATGCTGCCCGCCCGGAAGCAGATGTGCGACGACCGAGGTATCCGGCGCCGCCTCCACCAGAGCCGCGGCCCGGGAAAGCTCGACCGGCGCACTGGGCGTATCGTAGTCGCAGCTACCGAGCACCACGGCCACGACCAGAACCAGCGCTTTCGCTTTATGCGGCATTCATTGCTCCTTGCAATCGTTGAGAACAGGGTTCAGGAATCCTGCACGGCCGCTATGCCGTACGCCGCGAGCTTGCGCCGCAACGTGTTCCGATGGATTCCGAGGAGATCCGCCGTCCGGCCGAGATGGCCTTCCGTGATCTCCAGTATGCGAACGATGTGCCGCTTCTCGAGCTCTTCCAGCGTGATGGCATGCTCGGGCTGCAGCCGGTGCGACGGACGGCGCAGCTCGCCGGGCAGGTGAGCTGCGTGAATGGTGCTGCCACTGGCTTCGACCACCGCGCGTTCCATCGCGCCGCGCAGCTGCCGCACGTTGCCGGGCCAGTCGTGACCGATGAGCACGGCCCACGCATCGTCCGCGATGGCACTCGCGGGCTTCTCGTACCTCGCTGCGTACTCTCCTGCGAAGTACGTCGCGAGCTCGCGGATGTCGGATTCGCCGCGCTCGCGCAGCGGAGGCACATGCAGGGTTCCGGCTGACAGTGCGTAGACGAGGTCGGGCAGCAGCCGCCCGTCCCGTGCCAGTTCTGCGGGGGATTCGTCCATCGCCGCGATCACGCGCACATCCACCTGCTGCGGCTCCGCCGCGCCGGCCGCCTCGATCGTTCCCTCGGTGATGAGCCGCACGACCATGGCCTGGACGCGGGGCGACAGGCGCGATACTTCGTCGAGAAAGAGGCTGCCGCCTCCGGCCTTGGCAGCGCGTCCCACCCGCCTGCCATACGCGCCCGGCACGGCGCCGCGTTCGTGGCCGAACAGCTCCGACACCAGCACCGCTTCCGGAATGGCGCCGCAGTTCAGCGTCACGAACGGACCTTCCGCACGCGGACTGTGGTCGTGGACCACGCGCGCGAGGAGCTCCTTGCCGGTGCCCGTCTCACCCCAGATCAGAAGCGGCGCATCCACGCCGGCCAGGCGATGCGCACCGCGGAACGCCTCCAGCAGCGCCGGGCTCGAGCCCACCCACCGCCTCTCGCCCGCGGGATCGGGCGCAGCCACTGTCCCCGCCCCCGCGGCGTCCTCCACGAGCTGACGCAGCCGGTCCGGCGGCGGCGGCAGCTCCAGCACGTCCCGCGCGCCCGCGCGCAGCACCCTCATCGTCAGGCTCAGCGTCGGCCGCGCCGCCAGCACCACGACGTGCCGCCCGGCGGCAGCCAGCGGCTCCACCAGCTCGAGAGCCGAGCCTCCGGCCAGAGCCGCATCGATCAGCACGAGCTCCCACGACTCCTGCTCGAGTCGCTCCATTCCGACCGCCACGTCGGCGACCACTTCGCTCCGCTCCCCCAGCCCCGCCGCGGCGAGCGCGGCCTGCAGCTCCGGCGAATCGCGGCCCAACAGCAGTATTGCCATCCGCTCCCCTGCACCGTGATGCGCCCGTGTGCACCCTTTCGGTGCATGGGCGCCCAGCAATGTGCAGGCGGCCGAAGCTGTGGACAACATTTCCGGGGCGGTTGTCAGGTTGTCAGGTGCCGGCTGTCAGCATGTCGAAATATGCGTTTATGTCGAAGCCGGTCGGGTCGACATCATAGTACTGAGACCGGGTGAAGTTGCCGGTTGTCGGGAAGTAGGGCGGCGGAGCCGAGGCGCCGCAGCCATCGTAGGAATAGCGCTTGACGTAGCCGGTGCCGCCCGATGTGCCCACGGGGCCGCGCTGCCGCTGGATGATGCCGCCCGTGAGGTAGAGGCAGCCGCGACCCCAGTCGTTCGTCTGGCACGGCTCATCCTCGCTGGAGCCCGAGGCGTAGCTTTGCACAGTGAACTGGTTCAACGTCAGGATGAAACCGTGCACGAACTCGTCTGGCGTTTCGCCGAACGAGAGGTAGCTCCCGCCATCGCGCCGCCACGGAGCGACGAGAGGCGTGTAGGGAATGACCACATCGCCGCCGGCGAACAGGCCGATGATGTCCTCGCACGATCCGACGCTGGGATCGACGCTGTAGCGGAGATCGTCGGCAATGATGATGTCGCCAGTCGCGGCGACGGTGACGCGTCCGCGGACGGTTCCGCTGACAGCGACATCGCCATCGACGAAGACGACTCCCTTGAACCCGGCGTTCATCTCACGCGTGATGGGGAACAGGTAGTTGCGGTCGTCGCGCGCGTCGAGCAGCGGGGAAACCGTGCCGGACCACTGCTGCCATGAACCGGTGCCGTCGTTCGCGCGGAACTGATTGAACAGCGCCGAGTCGCCGCCGAGGTAGCAGCGCCGGCTGCTCGTGCCGAGCGCAGCGTAGGAACTGTGACCACCCCATCCGGGCTCGTTGTGCGCGTCCGCACTGACGAAGGCGCCAGCGTGGTAGTCGCCGCAGGTCTCTTCGTCCACCATATCGTTGACGGGGACGGCGCCGACGACCCAGTCGTCATCCGGCGAAGAATAGACGCGGATGAATCCTTCGTTCGCATCGGTCGTATCGCCATCGCCATTCAGGTCGATCGCGACGAACTCGATGCGCGTCGTCGCGCGACCAACCGCGGAGGTGGAGCCGGTGAAGGACGTGCCTCCGGCTGCGGCCTGCACCTGCAGCTTCTCCAGGTCGGCCATCTCCGGCATCGGAATCACACCGGCACCCTCCGTGAAGCCCTGCCGGAACGTACCGTACTGGCTGCCGCTGATGGTCTCCGCCGTGGTCAGCCGGCCGTGGAACGTTGCGCCGCTGGAATAGATGCGGACCACGTCGTTGGAGTGAACGGGCCCGTACAGCTGGTCGCCGCCGCCGAACGCGATCGTCGAGGGTTCGACATCGGTGAAGTACGCGAACTTGGCGAAGCTCTCCTGCACGATCTGCGCTCGCCGGATCGCGGTGTTCGGGCCGCTGCGCACGACGGAGATGACTGCGCCGAACACGCCGTACTGTCCGGACGTTATGCCGACCGGCCCGACGTATGTGGAGCGGGTCACGCCAGGCAGGGCGTACCCTTCCAGATCCTGGACCGGCGCATCCACCTCCAGCGCGCCGTAGCCGGAGTCCGGGTAGAGCGACCGATCAGCGTTCAGCAGTGCGCGCGACGTCTCGAGCGCAGCGTCGGCGGCATGGCCGAGCTCGTCCGCCTTCCAGTGGTAGCCGCGGACGAGCGTGGAGCTCATGCCGACAATCACGGCACCCGTCGATATCACCGTCAGACCGACAATCATGATGATCGTCAATGCCAGCGCAAAGCCGGCGCGTCTGCTTCTCAGCACCAGGTTGGTCATGTGCACCTCAGGGAACGATGATGGGCCCGACGCCCGTCGTGGACGAAAGGCTCGGGGTGCAATCCTGCGCCGCGATCGTGTACACCCAGGCGTCGCCAGGCATTACGTCGGAATCAGTGAAGCTGTACGGCGCGCCGCCCGCCGGTATGCTGATGTACGGATCGCCGGGCGGCGCGCCGAGGAGATGGCGCCAGACGACGTAGCGCACGACATCCTCTTCGCCGCCGGTCTCATCCGCGGCCGCGCCCCATTCCAGGCGCACGGTCGGCGTTTCATCGACGAGCACGATGGTCGCCGTGGGGACCTCGCCGAAGAGAGGGCTGGAGCCGCAGGTCCGCTGCGTGGCGAGTCCGCCGTTGCGGAACCAGACGGTACGCCTGCGTGTGATGCGCTGCTCCGCGTCGCCCTCGCGACCGTTCGTCGTCGAGAAGTTGAAGCGTACGGCACGCACACTGTCGACACGGGCAACGGCTCCGGTATCGGCGGCGGACAGATGCAGGCGTGCGGAATGCCGCAGCGGCATCTCGGAAGTAGGCACCACTGCGAGCACGGGTGCGCTGTCGGGCTTCGACACCAGCGCGTAGTACTCGAAGAACGGCAGGGTGTCGGCGCGCAGCAGGCCTCTCGCTACGGTTTCCGAAGCTGCAGCATTCACCTGCCGGCGCAGGACGTAGTCGTCGGTGCGGGCGGTGCTGCTGTCGGGCGCGAAGAAGAAGATCAGCAGCTCGGCCGGACTGGTCACGCCCGCCATTGCCCAGTATGTCGTGTCGGGGTAGGCGAAGCTCGTCGCGGGCAGTGTCTGCCGATCGTCCTGCGTGAGCGACCGCGTCTGCCCCACCGGCGCATCGGGATCCACGTAGACCGCGAACGCGTCCACCACGCTCGACGCGTAGTCCGCGTGAAACGCAATCGCATCCGCCCCGGCATAGACCAGCCACGGCTGCTGTGCGACGACGTTCGTGCCCGCGGTTCGCAGGTCCCGCATGAGCGTGCTCGATGCCGCCTGGGATCCCTGCAGCAGGTTGGCGCGCTCCGACCCCAGCGCGAACACGCGCACCTGCGTCTGGAAGAAGACGAGCATGGACGCAGTCAGGCCGACGCCGATCACCAGCGCCACCAGCAGCTCCACCAGCGTGAAGCCCGCGCGCGTCCTGCCGCCGAAGTCTGGCCGGGCGCGCGTCACTGGAGCCCCACCGTCGTCGTACGCACGACCGGCTCGTTCAGGCCCGGGCCGGTCACCGTTACTTCGACGATCTTGTAATCCACACGGCCGCCGCCATCCAGCTCCACGTTGACGCGCTCGATCTCGGTGGTGCGCTGCATTCCCGGGAACCCGACGAGAGTCGCCTCGTCACCCTCATAGCGGCCCTCCAGCTCGGTGTACGCAGGATCACCGGATACGCGCGCGAGTCGCTCGTTCACCAGGTCCAGCGCAACCACGAGCTGGCTGTCCCGCGCAGCCGCCGACACCAGCCGCGCCGTCACCGCGCCGATCGCCAGCCCGACGGTCGCCATGAGCGTCATCGCGACGACCAGCTCCACCAGCGTGAACCCGGACCGTCGGCCGCTCAGCTCTGCACCCATGACCCCGCCTTCAGGTTGAAGCGTCTCACCCGACCGGTCGCGCGGTCCACGGCCACCGCACGCGCGTCGCCCGGCTCGTCCCCCGCCACACTCCGATGCGTGCCCAGATAGAATCCGCCCGCCTCGCTCGCGCTGCCGCTGCGATGGTACGTCAGCACCGGCTGCGTCCCGTGCATCCGACTGAAACTGATCGCCTCCGCGCCCGCCGGACCGGCCGGCACCCCCTCGAGGACGAACAGGACACCTTTCTCCAGCTCCACACGCGACTCCGTCTCACCGCCATCCACTTCCCCGTCGTTGTCCGCGTCCGCGTGCAGCACCAGCGCACCGCCGGCCGTGTCGAACCGCACATGCACGTCGTGCTGCCGCAACATCGCGAGCTGCTGCGCCCGCGCCAGCGTCATCGTCACCTGCCGCTCCATCGAGTCCACCCGCATGCTCAGCAGGTCCAGCCGCGGCATGGCGATGGTCGTCACGATGCCGATCACCATCAGGACGACCAGCATCTCCATCAGAGAAAAGCCCGCTCGCTGTCCGGTCATCGGAGCTCTCCGACCGGGGCGGCTGTCCCCACGCCGGCACTGTCCGCTGCCGCCGGCGCTGCCCCGACCGTGGCCAGGCCTAGCGGGATGCCCGCGGGAGAGATCGGCGAGGCCGCCTGGCGCTGTGCAGCCGCCGTGGCCCGCTCCGCAATCGACCGGCTCATCGCCCGCGCCTGGTACCGCAGCACGACGACGATGAGTGCCAGAACGACCACGGAAATTGATAAAGTCCTGTACGCAGAGCGCATGATCCGCCTCGGGGCCAATGAACCGTTTGTATGCGGGAGTATGCACCGATATAGTGCACCGGGGAGGTGCGGTATGTAATATACTAAAAATAGGTGGGGTATGCAATAGTGGTCGTAAAATGGGGAGCGGCGGAGCGGGAGAGCGGGAGAGCGGTGGGAGGAAGGGGAGGG
>JBBEBA010000074.1:0-16417 GCA_040882575.1 Gemmatimonadota bacterium | reverse complement strand
ACATTTCTAATGGCGGAAGGATGGGGACATTTCTAACGGCGCTTGACACCTCCCGCTCCCCAAGCTTGACAGCGCCAGGGATACGCACGATCTTTCAAGTCTGTAGCCCAAACCAAATGATCGAGCAATGAACTACGCAATCATACGCAGTGGCGACAAGCAGTTCCGGGCCGAGTCGGGCATGACCATCCGGGTGCCGAGCATCGACGCGGAGATCGGCGACACCGTCACGTTCGACGAGGTGCTGCTGGCCGGGACGGACGATGGCACGCGGGTCGGCGCGCCGACGGTCGCGGGCGCATCGGTCGTTGGTGAGATCGTCGGGCACGGCAAGGACAAGAAGGTCATCATCTTCAAGTGGAAGCGCCGCAAGAACTACCGCCGGAAGCAGGGCCACCGTCAGAAGTTCACGGAAGTCCGCATCGGCGAGATCAGGGTCGGCAAGGCCTAGGAGCAGGAGCGATGGCACACAAGAAGGGCGTAGGCTCGAGCCGCAACGGCCGCGATTCGAATCCGCAGTATCTCGGCGTCAAGAAATACGGCGGCGAAGCAGTGATCGCTGGCAACATCATCATTCGCCAGCGCGGCACGAAGGTCCACCCTGGCCGCAACGTGGGTCGCGGCAAGGATGACACACTGTTCGCGCTCGTCGACGGTGTGGTCACGTTCGAGCGCAAGGATCGCAAGCGTCAGCAGGTCTCCGTTTATCCTGCGGCCTGAGGGCGGCGACGTTCGCGCAGCAGAACGAGCCCGGTGGCGGTCACGTCGCCGGGCTCTTTTCGTTACATCCGCCATCAGGTGACAACATGACAGAGCATGCCAGGGCTGGTGCGGAGCGCCTTGTCGAGCCGAAGATCGTGGACAAGCCGTGGGGCCGGGAGGTCTGGTACGCGCACGAGTCGCGCTATGCCGGCAAGATCCTCGAGGTCACGCGCGGCCATGCGTTGTCGCTGCAGAAGCATGAGCGGAAACAGGAGACCATGTACCTGCACGCGGGGCGGCTGCTCTATCACCTGAACGGCGTGGAGTTCGAGATGTCGCCGGGTCAGTGCATCACGATCCGCCCCGGCGACGTGCATCGCATCACAGCGCTCGAGGACTCGGTTATCCTCGAGGTCAGCACGCCGGAGCTGGACGACGTCGTCAGGCTCGAAGACCGTTACGGCCGCGGCACCGGCGACTGAGCGGCAGCGGCCCGCCGGCCGCTGGCCCTGATCGTGCACCTGCCGCCGTTCGTACCTGAACAGAGGTCGAGATGCCGACGGAAAAGAAGCCCCGTGACATGTTTGTCGGCTCGGTGCGCCAGACGGACCTGGAGCCGTACACGGCACTCCGCTGGGTCGGCACCATGTTCAAGGCAGCCGCCGTGTTCCTGGCGGTTGCGCTGATCGGCGAGTTCGTGGCCGGTTGGCGCATTGCCGGCGCAGCCGGTCTGCCGACTCTGCTGGGCGAGCTGGCCCGCACGATCGTGCTCGCCGTCGTTCTCTGGGGAGGCGGCGACCTCGTGAGGCTGCTGATCCAGGCGGGCAACGACGTCCGTGCCGAGCGGATACTGCTGTCGCGCCTCGTCCACCGCACGCCTCCGCGCACCGGCGAGCATCGCGACTCGGAGGAGCCGGGCGGTGCGCTGGACCCTGACACGCTGCTCGATGAGGCCGAGGCCGATGAATCATCATCCGCGCATCAGCAGCCGGCCGCCGCTCAGCGGGTTGATCAGCGTCGCTAGTCGGATTCGCTGCCGGACAGGTTTGTGAGCGCCTGAGCCGTCGCATCGAGCGCACGACTCAACTCGTCGATCAGCTCGCGTGTCGCGGCAATCGTCAATCCCTCCCCGCCGAGCTGGCTCTTCAGCCGCCGGATCGTGCGCGCAGCATGCTGTATGCGACGAATGGATTCCTCCGTAGTCGGCGCATCATGCTCGTCGCCGAACGGATTCACGCGCTCCGGCGTGAACTTCTCCCTGTCGCCAAACGGATTTCCCCTCGCCATGATCCTCTCCACCTTTTCGCCCGCAGTCCCTCGCCCGCCTCACGTCCCCGGAAACCGCGCCTCACGCTTCTCGAGAAACGCCGCCGTGCCCTCCACCCTGTCCTCACTCGCAAAAGCGGTGATGAAAAGCTCGCGCTCCAGCGCGAGCCCGGCAGTCAACGGCGTTTCGAGGGCAGCGGCCACCGCGGCCTTGGCCAGCCGCAGCGCGACGGGCGACTGCGCGGCGATGGCGGCTGCCAGCGCGAGCGTCCGTGGCTGAAGGTCCGCATCATCGGCGAGCACATCGAGGAGACCGATCCGATACGCCTCGACCGCATCGATCATTTCGCCGGAAAGGATCATGCGCAGTGCGCGGCCCGTTCCAACGAGTCGCGGCAGACGCTGTGTGCCTCCGCCACCCGGAATTAGTCCGAGCCGTACCTCGGGTTGGCCGAACCGCGCGGAACGCGCGCCCACACGCAAATCGCACGCGAGCGCGAGCTCGCAGCCGCCGCCAAGCGCGACCCCGTTGACCATCGCGATCGTCGGTTTTTGATACCCGGCGATCGCGTCGAAAACACCTGGTCCCTCCATCGCCACGCGCTGTTCGAGCGGCGTGCGATCGGCGAGCTCCGCGATATCGGCGCCCGCGACGAAGGCCTTGTCACCCGCGCCGGTGAACACGACGACGCGCACGTCGTCGTCGTCGCGAAGCACATCCAGCACCTCGATGATCTCACGTCGGACCGTCGCGTTCAACGCGTTCCGCTTTTCCGGCCGGTTGACGGTGATCGTCGCCACACGCTCCGCCACGTTCACCAGCAGCGTCTCGCAGGCATTTCCTCCCGCTGGTCCGCTCACCCGCTCCTCCGCTCCCCCGCTCCCCACTCGTAGAAGCCGCGTCCGGTCTTGCGACCCAGGAGGCCGGCGGCGACCATGTCTTCCAGCATGCGCGGTGGCCGGAAGTGCTCGCCTCCGAGCTCGCGGTGCAGGTATCGTGCGATGTCCAGGCGGACGTCGAGGCCGACGAGGTCAGTCAGCCTGAGCGGCCCCATTGGATGCCCGTAGCCGAGCACGAGTGCCCGGTCGATATCGGCGGCACTCGCCACACCGTCCTCGACCATGCGCATCGCCTCGAGCCCGAGCAACACGCCGAGTCGCGATGTCGCGAACCCGGGCGAATCGTTCACGACCACGGCCTCCTTGCCGATGCGACGCACCAGCTCCAGCGCTTCCGCCAGCGTTGTCTCGTCCGTGGCGGGCCCGCGTACCACTTCGACGAGCGAGTTGATGTGCACGGGATTGAAGAAGTGCAGGCCGATGAAGCGCCCGGGCCGTGCCAGCCACTGCTGCATCGCACCGATGCTGAGGCTGGATGTGTTGGTCGCGAGCAGCGCGGTTTCCGACGCGGCGCGTTCGGCGCGTTCCAGCACGTCGCGTTTCAGCTCCAGCCTCTCGGGTACGGCTTCGATGATGATGTCTGCGCCGGCGCAGGCGGAGTCCAGCGATGGCGCGACGCTCAGTCGCGACATGTGCGCTGCGACGTCCGCCGCATCGACCTTTCCGCGGGCCACGCCCGCATCGAGGTTGACGCGGATCCGGTCCAGGCCGCTGCGCGCGAGCTGCGGAAGGGAATCGACGACGCTCACCTGATAGCCGGCCATGGCCGCGACCTGAGCGATCCCGTGTCCCATGGTCCCCGCGCCCAGCACCGCCACCCGGGCTGTCACACGGGTTCTCGCGCTGCACGTTCGCGGGCGCCGTTCGAGCCGCCCTGCGCGGCGCTGTTCTGTGGGCGGTTGAAACGCGGCGCGCGCTTGTCGAGGAACGCCGTGATGCCTTCCCTGAAGTCCGGCGAGTCGAAGGCCTTGAGCTGAGCCTCGATCTCGAGCTCCAGCACCTGCGGTAGCGAACTGGTCAGGCTGCGGCGGAGAACGCGCTTCGCGTCTGCCACGACCCCTGCCGGAGCGGCGGCGATCTCGCCGGCGAAGCCGCGCGCCGCCGCGTCCAGCTCGGCATGCGGCACAACGCGGTTGAACAGGCCGAGCCGCTCGCCGCGCTCCGCGCTGATCATGCTGCCGGTCAGTATGAACTCCGCCGCGGCCGCCGGCCCGATCAGGCGCGGCAGGAAATAGCTGCCGCCCCAGTCGGGATGCAGGCCCACGCGCAGGAAGCTGAACCCGATGGATGCGGTTTCACTGACGATGCGCAGGTCGCAGGCAAGGGCGAGGCATGCACCGGCACCGGCTGCAGCACCGTTCACGGCTGCAATGACCGGTTTCGTCATCATGTCGATCTGCCTGACCACGTCCGCGCCCGCTCGCACGAGCTGCTCGAAGCGGGCGCGGTCGTCCGCTTCGATGATCTCCTGCATCACCACGATGTCACCGCCTGTCGAGAACGCGCGTCCGACGCCGGTGATGATGACGCAGCGGACCTCCGCGTCCTGTTCCATCTGCTGCAGTGCCGCGAGCAGATCCACGCGCATCGTGCCTGCAAATGCGTTCAGCCGCTCCGGCCGATTGATGCGGATCCAGCCGACGGCGCCGTCACGCTCCGCCGCTATCTGTGCGTCCGTCATTGTACCCCCTCTACGATCATCGTCATACCTTGACCGACGCCGATGCACATGCTGGCCAGTGCCCGGCCGCCGCCGCGCCGCCGCAGCTCGTGCACGAGCGTCGTCATCATGCGCGCGCCCGAACAGCCGAGCGGGTGCCCGAGCGCGATGGCGCCGCCGTTGACGTTCACGACATCCGGATCCAGGTGCAGCTCCTCCACACACGCGATGGCCTGCGCGGCGAACGCCTCGTTCAGCTCGACCAGCGTCAGGTCATCCGCCGACATACCGGCGCGGCGTAACGCCAGGCGTGTGGCAGGAACGGGGCCGATCCCCATTTCCGATGGCTTCACGCCCGCCACGCCGGTCGCGACGACGCGGGCCAGCGGCTTCAGCTCGAGCGAGCGGCAGCGCTCCGCCGATACCAGCAGCACCGCCGCAGCGCCATCATTCAGGCCGGACGAATTGCCCGCCGTGACCGTGCCGCCTTCCCTGAAGGCAGGCCGCAGCTTCGCCAGCTGTGCCAGCGTGACACCCGGCCGCGGATGCTCGTCCGCGCTCACCGTGACGGTGCCGCCGTGATCAATGATTTCGACCGGTACGATCTCGTCATCAAAACGCCCCGCCCGGATCGCGGCCGCCGCCCGCTGTTGACTCTGCAGTGCGAATGCGTCCTGCGCTTCCCGTGTCACACCGAAGCGCGTCGCTACGACTTCCGCGGTTTCGCCCAGCGAGATCGTATATTCGCCCGGGAACCGCTCGTTCACGAAGCGCCAGCCGAGCACCGTATCTGCCACGTCGGGCACGCCGCGCGCGTAACCCTGCTCGGGTTTCAGCATCACGTACGGCGCACGGCTCATCGACTCCACGCCGCCGGCCACGAACACATCGCCTTCACCGGCGGCGATTGCGTGGAACGCCGTGGTCACCGCCTGCAGCCCCGATGCGCACAGCCGGTTCACGGTCTGCCCCGGCACGCTGACGGGCAGACCCGCCAGCAGCGCCGCCATGCGCGCGATGTTGCGGTTGTCCTCGCCCGCCTGGTTCGCGCAGCCGAGGATGACATCATCGATCGTGGCGCTGTCGATACCGGTGCGCTCGATGAGCGCCGCGATCGTTGCGGCGGCCAGGTCGTCCGGCCGCACGCGCGCGAGCGATCCGCCATGCCGGCCCACGGGTGTCCGAACGGCGTCGACGATCCAGGTCTCGCGCATATCAGCTCAAATCGACCCACACGCTCTTGATCTGCGTGTACAGGTCCAGCGCATGCTCGCCCAGCTCGCGGCCGTAGCCGGACTGCTTGTAGCCGCCGAACGGAGAGGCGGCGTCGAGTGGATGGTACGTGTTGATCCAGACGGTGCCGGCCTCGAGCTCGCGCGCGAAGCGGTGCGCCCTGCCGATGTCGCGCGTCCAGACTGCCGCAGCCAGACCATAGATCGTGTCGTTCGCCAGTGCGAGCGCGTCGTCCTCATCGCTGAAAGGCAGCACGGCGAGGACGGGCCCGAAGATCTCTTCGCGCGCGATCACGTGATCCCGAGCCACACCGTCGAAGATCGTCGGCTGTACCCAGAACCCGCGGTCGGCGCCCTGGTACTGCGCCCGTCCGCCGCCGACGAGGGTTCGAGCGCCCTGACCCCGGCCCTGCTCGATGTAGCCGAGCACCCGGTCCATCTGCTCCTGCGAGATGAGCGGACCGAGCCGGGTCCCGGAATCGAACGGATCGCCGGGCTGCATCCTGCCGGCGCGCGGCACGATCTTCGACAGCAGCTCATCCTTCACGGACTCGTGCACCAGCAGGCGCGATCCTGCGGTGCAGCACTGACCCGCATTGTAGAAGATCGCGGCGAACGCGCCGCGCGCGGCCGCGTCCAGGTCGGCATCGGGGAGCACGATGTTGGGCGACTTGCCGCCGAGCTCGAGCGACACCTTTTTCAGCGAATCCGCAGCGCTCCGCATGATGAGCCTGCCGACCGCTGTCGATCCCGTGAACGCGATCTTGTCCACGCCCGCGTGCGCGACCAGCGCCGCACCGGCCGTTTCACCATGGCCGGTCACGACGTTCAGGATGCCGGGCGGGACGCCCGCCTCCTGCGCAATCGCGGCGAGCTCGAGCGCCGTGAGCGGCGTCTGCTCCGCCGGTTTCAGCACGACCGCGTTACCGCATGAGAGGGCAGGGGCAACCTTCCAGGCCGCCATGAGCAGCGGAAAATTCCAGGGAATGATCGCGCCGACGACGCCGACCGGCTCCCGCAGCGTGTAGTTCAGCACGTTGCCGCGGACCGGGATCGTTTCGCCCTGCAGTTTGCTGCTCCAGCCGGCATAATAGCGGAAGGCATCGATAGCCTGTGCAACGTCGATCCGTGCTTCCCTGATCGGCTTGCCGTTGTCGAACACCTCGAGCTGCGTCAGCAGGTCGGCGCGCTGCTCCATGAGATCGGCCACGCGCCACAGCAGTGCGCCGCGGTCCGCCGCGTCCATCCGCCGCCAGGCGGTGGTCGCAAGTGCCGTGCGCGCTGCCGCGACGGCGCGGTCGATATCGGCCGCGCCTGCCTCCGCGACGTTCGTGAGCACTTCGCCGGTGGCGGGATGCAATGTCTCGAAGCGGGCGCCGTCCGCGGCGTCTGTCCACGCGCCGTCGATGAACAGGCGGTCTTCGCCGGACCGCCCCAGGGAGGCCAGTTGCCCCGCCATCAGCGGGCCTTGAACTGCGGCTTCCTCTTCTCTACGTATGCGGCAATGCCTTCCTTTGCATCCTCGCTCTGGAACAGCAGCTGCTGCAGCTCGCGCTCGACCGCGAGCGAATCCTGGAACGGCAGCTCTGCCCCCGTCTGCACGGCGCGCTTGATGTGGCCGACCGCCTTCGCGGCTGCGTTCGGCGGCGTGAACCGGGTAGCGTAGGCGAGCACCTGGGCCATGAACGCGTCGCGGTCGCCTGCGTCGTAGACATCCGAGAGGATCCCCAGCTGCTTCGCTTCGTCGAACTCGAACGTGCGGCCGGTGACCATCAGCTCGATCGCGGCCGACTTGCCGACGATCCGGGCGAGACGCTGCGTGCCGCCGGTGCCAGGCAGCACACCCAGGCTGACTTCGGGCAGACCGATCTTGCCGCCGCCACGTCGCGCGACGCGGATGTCGGCCGCCATTGCGATCTCGAGGCCGCCGCCCACCGTGTGCCCGTTCAGCGCCGCGATTACCAGCTTCGGTGTCTGCTCCAGGCGGTTGAGAGTCTCGTTCGCATGCAGGCAGAAGTAGTACTTGAACTGCGGCGTGACGGAGTTCAGCATCTGGATGCTGGCGCCCGCACAGAAGAACTTCTCGCCCGCACCCACCAGCACGATGACGTACACGCTCTCATCCATCCGTGCGCGCAGGATCTGGCGATCCAGGTCCAGCATGAGCTCGTAGGTGTAGGTGTTCGCGGGAGGGTCGTCCAGGGTAAGAATGGCCACGCCGGTACTTGCTTCGTAGTGGACCAGCTCCCTCGTCTGCGCTGTCGTCACATCAGCCTCCAGTGCCTGGTACCGCGCCCGTGCGACACTGCCCGCCTGCCGCCGCTCGCCAAGCTAGACCTAGCCCGGAGTGGGGTCAAGCAGCTACCATGTCAGCCATGGGACGCAGACTGACCGCCCTGGCCACACTCTGCGGCCTCGCCGCAGTCCTCTCCGCCGCGCGCCCGCTTCTGCAGCAGCCGGACGGCGCGGTCGTCCGCGTTCCCGTGACTGGCGTCATCGAGCTCGGCCTCGCCCCTTTCATTGAGCGTTCACTGGCCGAAGCGGCGGAGGCGGGTGCCAGTGCGGTCATCCTCGACATTGAAACACCGGGCGGCCGCGTGGACGCGGCGCAGCGTATCGTCAACGCGATCCGCGAGAGCGACGTGCCCGTTTACGCGTTCGTCAACATGCGCGCGTTCTCGGCCGGCGCCATGATCGCGCTGGCGGCCGACCGCATCTACATGCGGCCGGGTGCGGTGATGGGAGCCGCGACACCGGTGACGGGCGAAGGGCAGAAGGCGCCGGAGAAGATCGTGAGCGCCATGCGCAGCGAAATGCGCGCTCTGGCCGAGACACGTGGGCTGGATCCGCGCGTCGCCGAGGCAATGGTAGACGAGTCGATCGCGATCGACGGCGTGACCGCAGCGGGCAGTCTGCTCACGCTGACGACGTCCGAGGCTGTGCGGCTCGGCTATGCGGAGGAGGCCGCCGACTGGGATGCGCTCCTTGCGGGGCTCGGCTTCGCGGCGCGGCCGGTGCAGGTGGCGCAGGTCAACTGGGCCGAGCGGGTCGTGCGATTCCTCACGCATCCTGCCGTCGCGCCGATGCTGCTGTCGCTCGGGTTCCTCGGCATCATCATGGAAGTGAAGACGCCGGCGTTCGGCATGGCCGGTCTCGTCGGCGCCTCCGCGCTCACCGCATTCTTCGGCAGCCACCTCATCCTCGGCCTCGCCGGCTGGGAGGAAATGATCCTGCTCGCCGCCGGTGTGGCGTTGATCGCGGTCGAGGTCGTCGTTCTGCCGGGCTTCGGCATTGCCGGTGTCGCCGGCGCGCTGGCCGTGCTCGCGGCGTTTTACCTCAGCATGGTAGGTGATATGGCAACAGGTGCCGATTACGCACAGGCACTCGGTGTGTTCTCGCTTGCGATCCTCGTCGTGATCGTCGCCGGCTGGGCAATCCTGCGGCGCCTGCCGCGCAGCAGAGGCCTGACGAGGTCCGGTCTGTTCCTGGGCGACGCCACCACCCGCGAGACGGGCTACCTCTCGAGCGCCGTGCGCACCGAGCTCGTGGGCACCGTCGGCCTGGCACTCACCGATCTGCGGCCTGCCGGCGCCGGCCGCTTCGGATCAGAGCGCGTGGACGTCGTCTCCGAGTCCAACTGGATCCCCGCAGGATCGCAGATCCGCGTAGTCCGGTCGGACGGCTATCGTCACGTCGTCGAGCAGGTCGGTGAAGCGGCCGCCGGGCCGCCGGCACAGTCGGATTCATTCGCATAGCTACGCCCACCTTTCACAGAAGAGCTGACGATGGAAAGCTTTGCTCCGGCGTTCATTCTCGCCATGGTCGTTCTGTTCCTGCTCCTCATCACATGGGCCGTGCCCGTCCGGCTCTGGATCGAGGCGATTTCCGCCGGCGTGAGCGTCGGCCTCGGCGACCTGGTCGGCATGCGCCTGCGCAAGGTGAATCCGGCCGCCGTCGTGCGGCCGCTCATCAATGCGACGAAGGCCGGCATCAATCTCACCACGCGCGAGCTCGAAGCGCACTACCTGGCCGGCGGCCACGTCGATCGGGTCGTGAAGGCACTGATCAGCGCGGACAAGGCGAACATTGCACTGCCGTTCCAGCAGGCCGCTGCGATCGACCTGGCGGGTCGCGATGTCCTCGAGGCCGTCAAGGTTTCCGTGAACCCGAAGGTCATCAACACGCCGAAGGTCTCGGCGATGGCCAAGGATGGCATTCAGCTCATCGCGATCGCGCGGGTTACCGTTCGGGCCAACATCAACCGGCTGGTCGGCGGTGCGGGCGAGGACACGATCCTGGCGCGTGTCGGCGAGGGCATCGTATCGACCATTGGTTCGGCGGCATCGCACAAGGCAGTGCTCGAGAACCCCGACAACATCTCGAAGACCGTACTCGCCAAGGGGCTGGATGCCGGCACGGCCTACGAGATCCTGTCGATCGACATCGCGGATGTCGATGTCGGCAAGAACATTGGCGCCGAGCTGCAGACGGACCAGGCCGAGGCCGACAAGCGCATCGCGCAGGCCAAGGCCGAAGAACGCCGTGCGATGGCCGTCGCCGTCGAGCAGGAGATGCGCGCCGAGGTGCAGAAGATGCGCGCGTACGTGGTGAAGGCAGAAGCCGAAGTCCCGCTCGCCATGGCCGAGGCGTTCCGCAACGGTCGTCTCGGTATCATGGATTACCAGCGCATACGCAACGTCGAAGCCGACACGCAGATGCGGAAGGCCATCGCCGGCGAGCCCGATGACCATCGGACCGAGGAGAGCTGACGTTGGACCCGACGCTGCTGATCATCATCCTCTTCGTCGTCGCGCCGCTGATCGAAAAGATCCTGAGGGCGGGGAAGCAGCGTGGGGATGCACCTCCTCCGCCTGCGCCGATGCCGCGGCCCCGACCGCGCACCGAGCGAGAGGCTGGCGAAGTTGCGCGATTGCCGACGCAGGCGGGTCCGGCCGAAGCAGACCGGGAGACGGCCGCGGCCGTGCTGCCTGACGATCTGTGGGAGATCCTCACGGGCGAGCGGCGCACGTCGCTGCCGCCGCCGACGTCTGCGCCGCCGCAGACGCCGCCCGATTCTGAGTACGAGACCGAGGATGCGGAGCCTGCGTTCAGCTATGACGACGTCGTCATGCACGAGCAGGCACCGCCTCGACCGCAACCGCCCTCGCGCAGCACATCATACGATGACCGGCTCATCGTCCGTGAGCCGCCGCAGATCGTCTCGCTCGAGCGGACGTCGTTCGACGACGTTGCGCGGCACAGTCAGTTCCACCACCGGCTGGAAGCGCTTCCGGCCCGCGAGCGCGTCCGCCGGCCGCGCCGTGCGCGCGCGGTCGATTTCGTCAGCCAGGCCGACCTGCGCCGTGCCATCATCACGAATGAGGTGCTCGGACCCCCCAGAGGTCTCGAGCCGGGAGGACTGTAACCATGAGCCTGCCGACCGTGCGTTCGCTGCCACGTGCTGCATTCGTCGTCGTCATGATGCCTGCAGTGCTGGCCCTGCCGGCCGCTCCCCGACCCGCGCTCCACGCGCAGGACACGACCGCCGTCGCTGCCCCGCCGCAGGACACGGCGCGGGGCGGGTCCCTGCCGCTCAGCGCGGCGCGGTACATACGGTATACCGCGAATGAGGGCACGTGGCTGTCGCTGGACGTCAGTCCCGACGGCGGCACGATCGTGTTCGACCTGATGGGCGACCTCTATTCCATGCCGATCGCAGGCGGCCGCGCGACGCGGCTGACGCGCGGTATGGCGTTCGACGCGCAGCCGCGCTTCAGCCCTGATGGCAGGCGCATCCTCTTCGTGTCGGATCGGAGCGGTGGCGAGAACCTGTGGACGATCGCCCCGGACGGCACGGACACCACGCAGATCACGCGCGGCAACGGCAACATCTACACATCCCCTGAATGGACGCCGGACGGGCAGTACATTGTGTCCTCCCGCACGTTCGGCCTGGGCGGTGAGGCGAAGCTTTGGCTCTACCACATCGACGGCGGCAGCGGCACGCAGCTCATCGAAGCAGCGGACAACGCGAAGCTGCTCGGCGCTGCATTCGGTCCGGACGGGCGGTATGTGTACTTCGCCGAGGCAACGGGGGACTGGCAGTACAACGCGTCGCTGCCGCGCTACCAGGTGCAGGTGTACGACCGGGAGAATGGCGAAACGACTGCGCGGACTGCACGGTACGGCTCGGGCTTCCGTCCCGCCATCTCGCCTGACGGTCGCTGGCTCGTGTACGGCTCGCGCCACGAGTCCGAGACCGGCCTCCGCCGACGGGACCTCGAGACCGGTGACGAGGAGTGGCTGGTCTTCCCCATACACCGCGACGACCAGGAATCGCGTGCCACGCTCGACGTGCTGCCCGGTTATTCGTTCACGCCCGATTCGCGCTCCGTCATCCTCTCCCATGGTGGCGGTTTCTGGAGCGTTCCCATCGAAGGTGGCGCGCCTCGCGCTATCCCGTTCACGGCCGATGTCGAGATCGGCTTCGGTCCCGAAGTGCGCACGGCGTACCGCGTCGAGGCCGACGACTCACTCGTCATCAGTCAGATCCGGGATGCCGAGCCTTCTCCCGACGGCAGACGCCTCGCGTTCACCGCTCTCGGCGCGCTCCATGTCATGGATCTGCCCGGCGGCACACCGCGCCGGCTGATCGAAGGTCCTGCCATACAGAACCAGCCGGCGTGGTCGGCGGACGGACGCAGCCTCGCCTATGTGACCTGGTCGGACAGCGATGGCGGCCACATCTGGCGCGTGCCCGCGGCGGGTGGCGAGCCGCAGCGCCTCACCGAACGTTCCGCCGTCTACACCAGTCCAGTCTGGTCGCCGGATGGCCGCCGCGTCGTCGCGACGCGCAGCGGGGCGCAGAGCCGGCAGCAGCAGACCGGCAACATCGGATCCGATTTCGTCTGGGTCTCGTCATCGGGCGGCGCCGTCACGATCATTGCGCCGACGGCCGGGCGCTCCGATCCGCATTTCGCGGGTGACCAGGACCGCATCTTCGCCTACGGCGGCAGCAGCGGCCTCGTCTCGTTCCGCTGGGACGGTACGGATGTGCGGACGCATCTGCGCGTCACGGGCCCGACGCGCGCGGGTGGAACGACGCCGAACAATGCGAGCAGCGTCATCATGTCACCCACCGGCGACCGCGCGCTCGCGCAGATCGAGGATCATCTCTACGTCGTCACTGTGCCGATGGTAGGCGCTGAAGCACCACGCATTTCCGTGGCAAACCCGGAGAACGCAGCGTTTCCCGTGCGGCAGCTCACGGAGGTAGGCGGCCAGTTCCCCGCGTGGAGCGCGGACGGCGAGCGGGTCCACTGGTCGATCGGCAACGCGCATTTCGTGTACGACCTCGATCGCGCGCGCGCGATCGACGACAGCGTGCGTGCCGCGCGTGCCGCTCAGCCTGCTGGACAGGCCGCCGGCCGCCGCGACGCCGACAGCCGACCGGCCTACGAGCCGGTCGAGCATCGCGTGCGGATCACTGTCGCACGCGACATCCCACGGGGCACTGCCGTGCTGCGCGGTGGTCGTGCCATCACGATGCGCGGCGACGAGATCATCGAGGACTCCGACATCGTCATTCGCGACAACCGCATTGTCGCGGTCGGCGCCCGCGGCACGGTGCAGGTGCCCGAGGGCGCGAATGTGATCGACGTATCCGGTACTACCATCGTGCCGGGATACGTGGACGCGCATGCGCACCTGCGGCCGGGCGGCGGTCCGCTCACGCAGTACGCGTGGCAGTATGTCGCGAACCTCGCGTACGGCGTCACCAGCACACGGGATCCGCAGACGGGAAGCACGGACGTGCTCACGTACGGCGACCTCGTGGAGACCGGCGCGCTGCTCGGACCGCGCATCTACTCGACTGGCCCGGGCGTGTTCGGCGTGTATCAGGGTAGCGAGATCCGCGATCTGGATCACGCGCGCCGGCTGCTTCGCCGCTACAGCGACTACTACAATACCAGGTCGTTCAAGATGTACCTGTCGGGAAACCGTCAGGCCCGTCAGTGGTTGATCATGGCAGCGCGCGAGCTCCAGCTCATGCCGACGACGGAAGGTGGCATCGACTACAAGCTCGACATGACGCACGCCATCGACGGCTATCCCGGCATCGAGCACAATATCCCCGTGTACCCGCTCTATGAGGACGTCATCCGCCTGTTCGTCGAGAGCGGCGTCACGTACACACCCACGTTGCTCGTCACGTTCGGCGGGCCGCAGGGCGAAAACTACTGGTTCGAGCGCGAAGACCCGTACCACAATCAGAAGCTCAGCCGGTTCACGCCGTACAACGATCTCGCGAACCGCACGCGCCGGCGCGGTGCCGGCTGGTTCCACGAGGACGAGTACATGTTCTCGAAGTATGCGGAATTCACTGCCGACGTCGTCGAGCGCGGTGGTCGCGTCGGCATCGGCGGTCACGGCCAGCTGCAGGGTCTCGGCTGGCACTGGGAGCTGTGGAATGTCCAGTCCGGCGGCATGTCGGAGCACGACGCGCTCCGCGCCGCGACGATCCTCGGCGCCGAGGGCATGGGCATGGGCACGGACCTCGGCAGCCTCGAGTCCGGCAAGCTCGCCGACATGGTCGTGCTCAATGCGAATCCGCTCGAAAACATCAGGAACTCGGCGGACATTCGCTACGTCATCAGGAACGGTCGAGTCTACGAGGGCGACACACTGAACGAGGTGTGGCCGATGCAGCGAACACAGTCGGCGCCGGTGTGGTGGGAGGCGCCGCCGGCACGCACCGGCATCTCGGCGCGCGAGTGAGCGCGGCGTAGTCCGCAGCTTCCCATGGCCCGCGCAAATCCGCAGCAGCTGCGCATGCGCGAGCGGTTCGGTGCGCTGCGCAACCTGCCTCCGTTCCTCCGGCTCGTCTGGCAGACGAGCCGGACCCTGGCACTGTCGTCGCTCATCCTGCGGTTCGTCCGCGCATTGCTGCCGATTGCCACGCTTTACGTCGGCAAGCTCATCATCGACGAAGTCGTCCGGCTGGCGCAGCTCCCCGGCGCGCCGGCCGGCTTCGACGGCTGGCTCGAGAGCGGCCTGCTCGCCCCTCTCGGCTGGCTGCTCGTCGTCGAGCTGGTCCTCGCCATTGCCTCCGACGTCGTAGGCCGCATCGTATCGCTGCTCGATTCGCTGCTGTCGGAGCTGTTCACCAACGCGACGAGTATCCGGCTGATGGAGCACGCCGCGACGCTCGACCTCGAGGATTTCGAGGACAGCGAGCTGCAGGACCAGCTCGAACGCGCACGCCGCCAGACCATGGGTCGCAGCGCACTCATCTCGCAGCTGTTCGGACAGGCGCAGGACGTGGTCACCATCGTCACGTTCGCAGCGGGCCTCGTCGTGTATGCGCCCTGGCTGATCGCGCTCCTGCTCATCGCGCTCGTGCCCGCGTTCCTCGGCGAGGCCCATTTCAACGCGCAGAGCTATTCGCTGAACTGGTCACGCACGCCCGAGCGGCGCGAGATCGATTACGTTCGCCAGACCGGCGCCAGCGTCGACACGGCGAAGGAAGTGAAGATCTTCGGACTGAACGCGTTCCTCATCGAGCGCTACCGACGTCTGTCCGCCGACTTCTACGATGCCAACCGCCAACTCGCCATCCGCCGGGCCGGGTGGGGCAGTGCACTCACCGCGGTGGGCACGCTCGGCTACTACGTGGCCTACGCCTACATCGCCTGGCGCACGCTCGCCGGGCAGTTCACCATCGGCGACCTCACGTTCCTTGCCGGCTCGTTCCGGCGTCTGCGCACGCTGCTCGAGAGCATGCTCACCGGCTTCTCCCAGATGGCGGGGCAGGCACTCTATCTCGACGACCTCTTCTCGTTCTTCGAGATCGAGCCGGAGATCCGCTCCCCCGACAAACCGCTCCCGTTTCCCATGCCGATCCGCGAAGGCTTCGTGTTCGACGACGTCGGGTTCCGCTACCCCGGCGCGGAACGCTGGGCAGTCCGGCATCTCAGCTTCACGCTGCGCGCCGGCGAGGTGCTCGCGCTGGTCGGCGAGAACGGCGCTGGCAAGACGACGCTGGTCAAGCTGCTCACGCGCCTCTACGACCCCGATGAAGGTGTGATCCTGCTCGACGGCCACGACCTGCGCGAGTACAGCATTGACGATGTGCGCGCCAACATGGGCGTCATCTTCCAGGACTTCGTGCGCTACCACATGACGGCCGCCGAGAACATCGCGGTCGGCAGCATCGACGCGCTCGACGACCGCGCGCGCATCGAGGATGCCGCGCGTCGCAGTCTCGCGCACGGCGTGATCGAGAGGCTTCCAGCCGGCTATGACCAGGTCATCGGCAAGCGCTTTCGTACCGGCGTGGACCTGTCGGGCGGCGAGTGGCAGAAGATTGCGATCGCGCGCGCGTACATGCGCGGCGCGCAGCTGCTCATCCTCGATGAGCCGACCGCCGCGCTCGACGCGCGCGCCGAATTCGAGGTCTTCCAGCGCTTCAAGGAGCTCAGCCACCGACGCAGCGCAGTGCTCATATCGCACCGCTTCTCGAGCGTGCGCATGGCCGACCGCATCCTCGTGCTCGCCGACGGCGGCATAGAGGCGTCAGGGACCCACGAGGAGCTCCTCGCGCAGCGCGGCCGCTACGCGGAGCTGTTCGAGCTGCAGGCGGCCGGGTATCGCTGAG
>JBBEBA010000073.1:6689-16572 GCA_040882575.1 Gemmatimonadota bacterium | reverse complement strand
CGACCGGTGGAACGTCGACCTGATCGAGCTGGAGAGGGAGCAGGAACAGAACTAGCAGCGAGGCTGATGGGCTGGCAGGTACCGCGCTTCAGCGGGCGCCTGCCGAGCCCGCCGACGCGCCGCTGTCCTCCGTGACGCCCGGATCCTCGCCGAAGAACTTCCAGTCGATGTCCATGTCCCGCGTGAGGCGACCCGGCATCAGCGCGAGCCGCGTCAGTGACACGGGCATGCTGCCCTGACGCAGGATCTCGTCGTGGAACTCCGTCTCGGTCATGATACCGCCCCCGACCAGCTCCCTGTGCAGGCCCTGCAGCTGCAGAGCGCCGAGCAGGTACGCAGCCTGATAGAGCGGGCCGTAGCTGCCCTCGAAGGAGCGGCGCACCTCGGCGGTCGCATTGTCGCGCTCATGGCCGACGCGGTCGACGAGGAAGTCGATGGACTGCTGCGGCGACCAGTCGCCCATGTGGAAGCGGAGCGAGAACACGATGCGCGCGGCACGGTGCATCAGCCAGAACATCGCGCCGACCCGCTCCTCGGGCGTGTCGTGGAAGCCCATGTCGAACAGGCGCAGCTCCCAGTAGACCGCCCAGCCCTCGCTGAAGAAGGGTGAGCCCGAAGCGAGGCTCGCGCGGTAGCCGTCGTAGCGATCGCCGAGGTATCCCGTCAGGTTGTGGCCCGGGATCATCTCGTGGTGCGCGACCGCGTGCGAGAATGCGTAATTGTTGCCGCGCATGCTCTGCAGCCGCGCGTCGTAGTCCATGGTGTTGGTAGGATACGACACCATGATCTGCGAGCCGCCGAGGAAGAATGGCGCCACCAGCTGCCGCTCGGGCGACATCATGATCATGTGCAGCGATTCCGTCGCCACCTGAGGGACCGTGAGCAGGTCGCGGGCGCGCAGGTAGTCGATCGCCTCGAACAGCATGTCACGCACGAGCGCCGGCTGACCGCCGGGCGCCGGATGCATGTTCTTCACGTGCTCGACGGCCGCCTTCCAGTCGTCGCCGTAGCCCATCTCGCGTGCCGCTTTCTTCATCTCGGCTTCCATCCACGCGAACTGGCTGTCCGCCAGCACCATGAGCTCTTCGGGCGAATACGGGATCATCTCCTGCTGCAGGTCCAGGATCAGGCCCTCACGGCCGCGGGCCGGTCCCTCGATCCCGCTGTCATCCGTCTTGCGCGGCGGGTTCGCCGGCAGCCGGGCGCCCGCACGTGCGATCGCCACTTCACTGTTCCTGCGGATGAACAGGTAATCGACCTGCGCATTGCGCGAGAGCGCGTCGAAGTCGAGCGCCTCCAGCGCAGTCAGCCAGTCGCGGTAGAACTGGACGGGCAGGTCCGGCGGCGCATTGCCGCCTCGCCCGCTCCGACTCTGCGCGCCGCGGAACCGCTCCGTGATCGCGGCCATCTCATCCTGCGGCAGCGAGATCAGCTCCTGCAGGTCGGGCACCGACGCGTACTGCGGCGGCGCCGACGGCGCGATCGCGGCGGACGCGGCAACCACGTTCGACTGGAGCGCGGCAGGCGCGACGCGGTCCCGGAGCAGCGTCGCGTAGCCGGCCAGCGCGCTGTCCGCCTTCCCGAACGGCATCTCCAGCCACCACGAGAACATCGGGTCGTAGCGGAAGTAATGGTTGAACCATTCCGTCAGGCCCGCGCGCAGTGCGTCGGCAGCGGCTGCGGCCTTGAGTGCAGTCCGGCCGTCCACGCGCAGCGCGTCCGCGGACGTGCCGCCCGTGACGCCGGCTTCGAGTCGCTGCCGCGCGACGTCGATCTGCCGCGTCAGGTCCGTCACCACGCCCGCGGCGATCCTGCCGTCCACGTCCTCCATGCGGATGCGCGCCTCGACCAGGTCCACGACCAGCGGCGCGAACGGCAGGACGGGCAGCACGGCCGCGCGCTCGGCCGCGTCGGCATCGAGCTGCGCGAGGTTGGCGCTGATCGCCGCCTTCAGCTCGCTCAGATCCGCGCGCGCCACGGGCGTCAGCGGCCCGGCATCGATGCGTTCCAGCGCGGCCTGCCAGTCGAGGTCGTACCGCTTCAGCCGTGCGATCCGGTCGGGCGACAGCGACACCGTCGTGACCGCCGGCTGCGGCGGCTCCTGCGCGTCCTGGCGGCGGCCGCGCTGAGACGTTCCATCGCCGATGTAGTTGTCGTTCATGGTCTCCCGGTCCAGCTCGTAACGCTGCACGACCAGGCGCAGCTCACTCTGCGGCTGCAGCAGGAGTGGCCGCAGGTCTGACGGTACGGTCGCCGCGTCCGCCTGCGCGGTCGCGACCTGCGCCAGCGTCGGCTCCGGCAGCGCAGTCGCTGCCAGGACCGCAAGCAGCGCGGGCTTCCATACGTTCATCGCCATTACGAACACCTCCGTGCACTCATGTGCGGGATGGCGGGATCGGGGAGAATCGTGACAAAGTACGGAATCTGGCTGCGACGCGCGACCCGCGCCTGCCGCGAGCTGGATGCGGGCGGCGGTGCGCGCGCTGCGGAATGGCCGAGCCGCCGACGCAGCAGTAGACTTGAAGCATGCTCGTTCCGAAGCTCTACACAACACTCAGGACATATGATCGCCGCCAGTTCACGGCGGACCTGGGGGCCGGCGTCGTCGTCGGCATCGTGGCGGTGCCGCTGGCGATTGCATTCGCGATCGCGAGCGGCGTCACGCCCGACCGCGGCCTGTACACGGCAATCATTGCCGGCTTCCTGATCAGCGCGCTGGGCGGCTCGCGCGTGCAGATCGGCGGGCCGACTGGCGCATTCGTCATCATCGTCTACGGCGTGATCCAGCAGTACGGCCTGGACGGACTGCTGGTCGCGACGATGATGGCCGGTGTGATCCTCGTCGGCCTCGGCCTCTCGGGTCTCGGCAGCGCGATCAAGTTCGTGCCGTACCCGGTCGTGATCGGGTTCACGAGCGCGATCGCGCTCATCATCTTCTCGAGTCAGGTGAAGGACCTGTTCGGGCTGGAGATGGGCGAGGTGCCGGCGGCGTTCTTCGCGAAGTGGCGCGCGTTCGGAGAGCATGCGCACACAGTGAATGCCGAGGCTGCCGGCGTCGCTGCACTCACGCTCGCGATCATCCTGCTCTGGCCGCGCATCAACCGTCACCTGCCCGGCCCGTTCATCGCACTGGTCCTGACGACGCTGCTGGTGCGCCTGACCGGCCTGGATGTGGAGACGATGGGTGACCGGTTCGGCACGATCTCGTCGTCGCTGCCGATGCCGTCGATACCGCGCGTGAGCCTGTCCATGGTCGGCGAGCTGGTCGCGCCTGCGTTCGCGATCGCGCTGCTCGCCGGCATCGAGTCACTGCTGTCGGCAGTTGTCGCGGACGGCATGATCGGCGGACGGCACCGCTCGAACATGGAGCTCGTCGCGCAGGGCATCGCAAACATCGCGAGTCCGCTGTTCGGCGGGATACCCGCGACGGGTGCGATCGCGCGCACGGCGACGAACGTGCGCTACGGCGGCCGCACCCCCGTCGCTGGCATCGTCCACGCGGTCACGCTGCTCATAATCACGCTGTTCTTCGGTCGATGGGCATCCTACATCCCGTTCGCGACGCTGGCCGCAATCCTCATCGTCGTCGCGTACAACATGAGCGAATGGCGCGCGTTCAGGGGGGAATTTTCCGGACCGCGCAGCGACGTGCTCGTGATGCTGACGACGTTCATCCTGACCGTCGCCGTGGACCTGGTCGTCGCGCTCCAGGTCGGCATGGTGCTCGCCGCGTTCCTGTTCATGAAGCGGATGTCGGAGGTCACGAACGTGCAGATCGTGACCCGCGAATACCGCGACCAGCCGGACGCGTACGCGGCGGACACTGCCGACATGCGACGTCGCGCCATCCCCGACGGTGTCGAAGTCTTCGAGATCAACGGACCTTTCTTCTTCGGCGCCGCAAAGACGTTCATGGAGCAGGTCGAGTCCGTTCTCGGCCGGCCGAAGGTACTGATCCTGCGGATGCGGAACGTGCCGGCGATCGACTCGACCGGCCTGCACGCGCTCGGCGAGCTGGTGCACCGCGCGCGGCGCGAGGGCACGCTCGTGCTGCTCGCCGACGTGCACTCGCAGCCGATGATCGCGCTCGGCCGATCCCGGCTCCTGGACGAGATCGGGGACGACGTGATCTTCGGCAACCTGGATGATGCGCTCGATCGGGCGCGGCAGCACCTGGCGCTACCCGCCGGCGGACGGCCGGGCTGACCTCGCGGGCCGGGCCGCCGGTGCCTATGTTGCAGCTCAGGCAAAACGCTGGCGCCGGGCGGCGCCATCCGGGACGGAGACATTGAAAGGTTATGACTACTCAGCCAGCCGTATCACGCACCGCGGAGCTCATCGAGCTCGAGGAGCGCTGGGGCGCCACCAACTACCACCCACTGCCCGTCGTCATCGAGCGGGCCGAGGGTGCCTGGGTCTATGATGTCGATGGCAACCGCTACCTCGACTGCCTGAGCGCGTACTCCGCGCTCAACCAGGGGCACGCGCATCCGCGCATCCTGCAGACGCTGATCGAGCAGGCGCACCGGGTGACGCTCACGTCGCGGGCGTTCCGCAACGACCAGCTGCCGCTGTTCTGCGAGGAGCTGGCGGCGCTCTGCGGCATGGAGCGGGTGCTTCCCATGAACACCGGCGCAGAGGCGGTCGAGACGGCGATCAAGGCAGCGCGCCGCTGGGGCTACGAGAAGAAGCGCATCGCGCAGGACCGTGCCGAGATCATAGTCTGCGCCAACAATTTTCACGGCCGTACCACGACGATCGTCGGGTTCTCCTCGGACGAGGCATACCGCTCCGGCTTCGGCCCGTTCACGCCCGGCTTCATCACCGTGCCCTACGGCGATGAGCACGCGCTCGCGGCGGCGATCACGCCGAACACCTGTGCGTTCCTCGTCGAGCCGATCCAGTGCGAGGCGGGCGTCATCATCCCGCCCGACGGCTACCTCGGCGCTGTCGCGCGGATCTGCCGCGAGAACAACGTGCTGCTGCTCGCCGATGAGATCCAGACCGGCCTCGGCCGCACAGGCGAGTGGTTCGGCTGCGATCACGAGGGGGTGCGCCCGGACATATACATTCTCGGCAAGGCACTCTCGGGCGGATTCTACCCGGTGTCCGCGGTCGTCGGCTCGCGCGACGTCATGGACGTGTTCCGGCCGGGCAGCCACGGCAGCACCTACGGCGGCAACCCGCTCGGCTGCGCCGTGGCGCGTACCGCGCTCACCGTGCTCGCGGACGAGGAGCTGGTGCAGCGGTCGAAGCGGCTCGGCACATGGCTGCTCGAGCGGCTCAGGAAGGATCTCAGGCATCCGTCGATCCGCGAGCTGCGCGGGCGCGGACTGCTCGTCGGCGTGGAGCTCGACGGGCCCGCGCGCGGCTACTGCGAAGCGTTGCAGGAGCGCGGCGTGCTCTGCAAGGAGACGCACGACAACGTGATACGTATCGCACCGCCGCTCGTCGTCACGGAAGAGCAGCTCGAGTTCGCCGCGGACCAGATAAGCGCCGTCTTCGCGGCCTGAGCGACGGCGGCCGGCGCCCGGACCGGAACATCCGCAGGACCGCGGCGTAGAGGTCAAGACCCTCGCCGCGCCCTGCCCTGCTCCGCGGCCCCCCTCCATGGAGTTGCAGCCATGTACCTGCCGCACCGAGGTCTGGCCATGGCGATCCTGCTGTCCGCTGTTCCCGCGGCCCTGCTCGCGCAGACGGCGGAGCAGCTGCGCGCCACCCTCTCGAGCGTGAGCGGCCACGTCGTGGACGAGGCCGGCAACGCGATCGCGGAAGCATATGTCGCGATTGCTCCAGTCGAGCCGAGACCCTACGGCGCGGCCAGCCGTATCTCGGCGGACGACGGGAGCTACCGCTTCGAGGACCTGGCGGCGGGCGCGTACGTCATCAGTGCCGAGGCTCCGGGATACGGGCGTGCCGAGCATCAGGTCACGATCGAGAAGGCGTCGGACGTGACCGTGATCTTTCGCCTCTCGCCCTCGGCAATTCAGCTCGATCCGCTCGTTGCCGTGACGGAGCGCGACGCCTGGTTCATGGACGGCTTCGAGGAGCGGCGCGCGGACGCGCGGTCGACTTCCGGCTTCTTCACGCACGACGAGATGGAGGAGATGCACGCAAAGTATATCAATGAGGTGCTTTTCACCGTACCCGGGGTGAATGCCCGCCCGCGACGGCTGCCGAACACCATGCCGGAGGACCCGCCGTTCATGGGCGGCTTCCAGATGCACGAGCAGGGTCCCGGCTGCCTCAACCTGTTCGTGAACGGTCAATTCGTCGGCGGCGATGTACCCTGGGACGACTACTTCCAGACGAACGACATCGCCGCGCTCGAGGTCTACGGCATGAGCCACGACCTGCCGCCGCAGTTCCACCGGCCGGGCCCCTGCGGCGCGCTCGTCGTCTGGCTGCGCGAGCGCGAGTATCCCGCGATGTGGAAGCGCCTGCTGGCGGGGGCCGGGGTGGTGGGTGCAGTATTCCTGCTGGTGCAGTAGCGCCGGTTTCGAGCTTATGCCGGAGGTGCAACCATGTACCTGCCGCTCAAATGTCTGGCCGTCGTAGCGCTTCTCGCCGCGACGCCGGATGCCCTGCTAGCACAGGACGAGGAGCGCGACACCAGATCGGTCCTGAACGGACGCGTCATGGACCACGAGAGCGGCGCGTTCCTCGCCCGCGCCGACGTCTCGCTCGAGAGCCGCGTCCCCGAGGAGCGCAGCTGGACGCGGATCACTGCGGACAACGGAACGTTCCGCTTCTCCGGCATTGCGCCCGGCGACTACGTCGTGAGCGTCGAGCTGCCCGGCTACGCCGTGGCCGTGCATGAGATCCGGATCACGGCCGGCACCGAAGTACGGATGGCGATACGCCTGTCGCCGCAGGCGATTCTGCTGGAGCCGCTCGTCGCTGTAACGACCCGGCGGCCGCAGTTCATGCAGGGATTCGAGGCGCGACGCGCGCAGGCGACTCGCCACTCCGGCTTCTTCACGCACGACGAGATCCAGGACCTGCACGCCCGCTACATCACGGAAGTGCTATGGACGATACCGGGTATCGTCGTGCCACCGCTCCAGCTCAGCGGGGGCAGCTTCGCCGTGCCCATGCAGAGCGGACTGACCCCTTCGGCAATGAACGGCGGGCGCTGCATGACGCTGTTCGTGAATGGCACGCAGGTCGAGGGCGCCGTGCCGTACGACGAGATCTTCCCGCCCGAGGATGTCGCCGCGCTCGAGGTCTACGGGCTGCAGCACGACGTGCCGGCGCAGTTCCAGCGCCCCGGCGGCTGCGGCGCGCTGGTCGTGTGGCTGCGCGAGCGCAGCTTCGCCTCCGTGTGGAAACGGTTGTTCGCCGGCCTCGGCGTCGCGGGCGTACTGCTGCTGCTGACGCAATGAGTTGCGTGCGTGACGCATCGGGTCGCCTGATGCTCGCCTGCCTTGCGGCCATGCTGCCGGCACCGCTCCTGGCGCAGGTGGGAGGCGAAGGGCAGAGCCCGCTCTCCGTCGTGGCCGGCCAGGTCATCGATCACGCGACGGGTCAGCCTGTCGCTGACGCTGATGTCTCGCTCGCGCTGCGGCAGCCTGGCGCGGCCGCACCTGTTACCCGCCTGTCCGCCGCGGACGGCACCTTCCGCTTCGGCGACGTGGCGCCAGGCGACTACGTGTTCCGCGTCAACGCACTCGGTTACGCTCCGAACGAGGACGTCGTCGCGGTCGCAGAACAGTCGAACGTGCACGTCGTCGTCAGCCTTACCGCATCCGCGATCGAGCTGCAGCCGCTGATCGTCGAGACGACACGCAGGCCGGCGTTCATGGATGGCTTCGAGGAGCGGCGCGCTGACGCGAGGCGGCACACGGGCTTCTTCACGAGCGACGAGATCATGGCGCTCGACCCGAAGTACGTGACTGACGTGTTCCGGGGCGTGCCGGGCACCACGCTCGTTCCTGCTCCTGGCCTCGTCGGCGGCGACCTGTTGAGGCTCGGCGGCGATATCGGCGCGCCGCGCGGCTGCCTGCCCAACATCTTTCTGAACGGCGTGAATACCACCGGCAACGAGATCCGTTACGTCAGCGGCGGCGAGGTTTCTGTCGGCATCCCCATCAACGAGCTCTACCCGCCGGAGGACATCGCCGCCATCGAGATCTACGCGCTCGACCACAATGTGCCGTCGCGATTTCAGACGTTCGCAGAGCCCGACAAGTGCGGTGCGCTCGTGATCTGGCTGAAGGAGGGCGCCGAGGGCCGACGTTTCGCGGACACGTGGAAGCGTCTGCTCGCCGCCGTCGCAGCCGTGTCGGCGCTGCTGCTGCTGACGAACTGACCCATGCAGATCCGCCTGCGACACCTCGCGCTCGCCGCCATCATCGGGGCACTTCCGGTTCCGGTCGCCGCGCAGGGCGAGGAGGCAGGAGCTACCACGCTGTCGGTCGTTGCCGGGAGTGTCGTGGACCACGCCACCGGCGCGCCCATCGCCGACGCAGTGATCGAGCTGACGCCGCGCGGCGCCGGCGTAGCAGTCGAGCGCCGCCGGCTCTCCGCCGCGGACGGCGCCTTCCGCTTCGACGACGTCGCGCCGGGCGACTACGTGTTCCGCGTCAACGCGCTCGGCTACGCAACGGCCGAGGACGTGCTCGACATCGCCGCGCAGTCGGATGTGCGCGTCGTCGTGAGACTCACCGTATCCGCGATCGAGCTGCAGCCCATCGTCGTCGAGACGACGCGCAGGCCGGCGTTCATGGATGGATTCGAGGAACGCCGCGCCGCGGCGGGCGTGCACTCCGGCTTCTTCACGAGCGACGAGATCATGGCGCTCGAGCCGAAATACGTCACCGACGTCGCGCGCGGCGTACCGGGGACCAACGTTGTCGAGTTGTCGTCCCTGATCAATGGTGACCTGCTGAGATTCGATGGCGACATCGCCGCGCCCCGACGATGCCTGCCGAACGTGTTCGTGAACGGCGTCCTCGTCACGGAGAACGAGACGCGTCAGTACGGCGGCCGCTATCTCGGCGGGGGCGTTTCCGAGATCCATGAAGTTGCCGTCGGCCTCCCTGTCAATGACCTCTACGAGCCGGAGGACGTTGCAGCCATCGAAATCTACTCGATCGACAGCGAGGTTCCGCCACGGTTCCGGACCTTCCGCGACGTGCCGTCACTCCTTTTCGACGATCCGAACAAGGCAGGCAAGTGCGGCGCGCTCGTGATCTGGCTCAAGGAGGGCGCCCAGGGCCGGCAGTTTGCGAGCACGTGGAAGCGCCTGCTCGGCGGACTCGCCGTCGCTGCCGCACTGCTGCTGCTGATGAACTGATCGCATGCGATTCCGCCGGCGTCACCTCGCGGTCGCCAGCCTCGTCATGGTTGTCCCGCTGCCGCTCGCGGCGCAGGGCGAGGAGGCGCGCGATACCACTTTGTCGGTCGTGGCCGGACAGGTCGTGGACCACGCGACCGGCGCGCCCGTCGCCGACGCAGTGATCGAGCTGACGCCGCGCGGCGCCGGCGGAGCAGTCGAGCGCCGGCTCTCCGACAGCGGCGGCGCGTTCCGGTTCGACGATATCGAGCCCGGCGAGTACGTCTTCACAGCAACGTCGCTGGGCTATCGCTCCACCGAGGACGTGCTCGAGGTCGCGGCACAGTCGAACGTGAGCGTGGAGGTGCGCCTTACCGCGGCGGCCATAGCGCTGCAGCCGATCATCGTCGAGACGACGCGGCGGCTGTGGTTCATGGACGGCTTCGAGGAGCGGCGCGCGGATGCCCGCCGGCACACCGGTTTCTTCACCAGCGAGGAAATACTCGCGCGTCACCCGAAATACATCACCGACGTGTTCCGGAGCGTGCCGGGCGCGACCCTCGTCTCGTCCATGATCGGCGCCGATGTGCTGAGGGTGGACGGCGA
>JBBEBA010000073.1:0-6589 GCA_040882575.1 Gemmatimonadota bacterium | reverse complement strand
GCGCGACCCTCGTCTCGTCCATGATCGGCGCCGATGTGCTGAGGGTGGACGGCGACATGGGTGCCCCGCGCGGCTGCATTCCGAACGTCTTCGTCAACGGCATCCTCGCCGGTTCGGACATGCCGTACAACGACATCTTCCCGCCCGAGGACATCGCGGCGGTCGAGCTCTACTCACTCGTGCACAACGTGCCACAGCAGTTCCGCGGTCCCAACGACTGCGGTTCGCTCGTGATCTGGCTGAAGGCCGAGCCGGCCGGCGGGCCCTTCGCCGCCACCTGGAAGCGCACGCTCATCGGACTCGCCGCCGCGGTGACCCTGCTGCTGATCGCCCGCTGACCCCCCGTCCCCGCTCCCCCGCTCCCCCTTCCAGTCCTTGTAAATGATGAGGCGGTCGCGTATCCTGTCGTCCCTGCCCGGATTAACCCTCGCCCACAGGCGATTCAGATGCATTTTCGGGCCTGTTCGCATCGTGTCCCTGCGTCACGATCCTGCTGTTCATGAGCGAGCGGCTGCGCCCCGACCTGGTGGCGTTGCTCGCGCTGCTCGCGCTTTCCATCACCGGCGTGCTCACGCCTGCCGAGGCGCTCGCCGGGTTCTCGGATCCAGTCGTCATCATGATCGCCGGTTTGTTCGTCGTCGCGGGTGCGCTGTTCCGGACCGGTCTCGCGGACCGGTTCGGCCGTCAGCTCGGCCGGCTGGCGGGCACCGGCCGCGCGCGCGCGACTGCCGTCGTGATGCTCGGAACGGGCGCGCTGTCCGCGCTCATGAGCACCACTGGCACCGTCGCGCTGATGCTGCCGGTGACGGTGACGCTGGCGAGGAACGCACGGCTGAGCCCGTCACTGCTGCTGATCCCGCTCGCGGTCGGTGCGCTGCTCGGCGGACTGCTCACGCTGATCGCTACGCCGCCGAACATCATCGTCTCGAATCAGCTCGTGGCGGCAGGCTACGAGCCGTTCGGCTTCTTCGACTTCACACCGATCGGCCTCGTGCTGCTCGCCGCCGGCACTGCGGTGATGGCGCTGTTCGGCGGCCGGCTGCTGCGCGCGCGCGCGCCGGTGGACCGACCCGTCGGCACGGACGCCGCGACGAGCGTGACGGGAAAGGAGCTGACGGACGGATACGCACTCGGTCCCGCCACGCGACTGCGCGTGGCCGCGCATTCGCCGCTGGCCGGTGTGTCGCCGGCCGGCGCCGGGCTGCGACGACGCTACAGCATCAATGTGGTCGCGATCCGCCGTGCGCGGGCGCGCACTGGACGCATGGCGCGCCTCCACCGCACGGCCGAGGAGCCGATCCGCGCCGGTGACGAGCTCGACGTGCACGGCACGCCCGACGCCATCGCGAAGTTTGCGAGGGAGCAGCGGCTGGACCTGGTCGGCCGCGGCAGCGAATCGGACGCGGTACTCGCGGAAGTGCTGCTCACGCCACGCTCGCGGCTGATCGGCCAGACCCTGGTCGGCGTGCGGTTCCGCAGCCGTTACGGCGTCAACGTCATGTCGGTGCGGAGGCGGGGCCGAGCGGTCGAAGGCGATATCGCGAACACGCCGTTGCGCTTCGCCGACACGCTGCTGGTCGCCGCATCGTCCAAGGGGATCCGACTGCTGCGCGACGACAGCAGAGACCTGGTCGTCGTCGCGCGCACCCAGGACACGCGGGAGCGCGGCGCATTCACGCAACACGAGATCGCCGCACTGCTCATCCTCGCCGGCATGCTCGTGCTGCTGACGTTCGAGCTCCTGCCCGCGGCCATCGCCGTGCTGATCGGTGCCGTCGCCATGGTGCTCGCCGGCTGCCTCGACATGCCCGCCGTCTATCGCGAGATCAACTGGGAGACGGTCGTGCTCATCGCAGCGATCCTGCCCCTGGCGACAGCACTGGAGAAGACCGGCGGTGTGGACGTGATCGTCGCGCTGCTCGAGCCAGTCGGCGCAGCGGGGCCGGTCGCGCTGCTCGCTGCGATCTACGTAGTCACCGGAGCCATGGGACTGTTCATCTCGAACACCGCGACGGCGGCACTGCTCGCGCCGGTCGCGCTCAGCGCCGCCGTGCAGCTCGGCATCTCGCCGTACCCGCTGCTGATGACGGTAGCCGTCGCGTCTTCCGCAGCGTTCTCGACGCCTGTGTCCACGCCCGCAAACATGCTCGTGCTCGGGCCGGGCGACTACCGCTTCGCCGACTTCGTACGCGTCGGCGTGCCACTCCAGATCCTCGTCGGCCTGATCACGCTAGTTCTGGTGCCCTGGCTGTTTCCGTTCTGAAACGCCTGCAACTCTGGCGCAGCCGTGCCGCGCTGCCTACTCTCCGCGACATGAAACACACGCGCGAGCGGCATGACGCCATCGTCGTTCTGGGCGGCACTGTGCTGGCCGACGGTACGCTGGCGCCGTGGGTGACGGCGCGCGTGGACCGCGCGCTCGAGGCGTTCGACGCCGGCATCGCGGCGCGCGTCGTGTTCACCGGCCGGACGGGCGTGTACGGACCGGCTGACCCGACGGTCACGGAAGCGGCCGCCATGGCCGCGTACGCCACCCAGCGCGGTCTGCCCGAGGATGCCGTGATGCTCGAGGAGCACGCGCGCGACACGCTCGGCAACGCCTACTTCGTGCGCCGCGACATCCTCCAGCCGAACGACTGGCGCTCGATTCGCGTCGTCACGAACGACTTCCACCTGTCGCGCGCTGCCTGGGTGTTTCGCAAGGTGCTCGGTCCGCGTTTCGATTTTTCGTTCACGTCGGCGCCATCGGGCTTCTCACCCGATGAGCTGATCGTGCGCGCGCTGGACGAGTGCCGCATCTCCGTCTTCCTGAACGAGTGGCTCGCGACGATAGACGATGGCGACGAGCTGTCCGTCGATGCGATCATGCGACACCACCATCCCGTGTACGGCAGCGCGCCGATGATGTCGGCGCAGGAGATGGAGGCGCGATTGAGCGAGATCGCGCGCATCAACCGCATCGAAGGCACGGCGCAGTGGCTGCCGCAGCTCGAGCTTGCGGAACCGGACTAGCCGGGATCGTCGTCGTGACGAGAGTCGCCGTCGTGCTCAGAAGTAGCTCGCGACGGAGAACAGCAGGCCGGCGTCGTCGCCGCGGTTGTTGAAACGGTCGCGGGTGCGGCCGCGCACGAAGTCCAGCTTGATCGCCACATCCTCGGACGGGCGGAAATTGATGCCCGTCGTGATCCGCTCCACCGAGTCGCCGTGCAGGTCGGTGTCGAAGTCCACGACGTCGTAGCGGATGCCCGTCTCGAAAAGGGATTCCGGCATGGCGGCGACCCAGCCGCGACCGAAGCGTCGGACGGCCTGTGCGTAGAGACCCGCCTGCCGGGCGGCGTAGACGCCGCGCAGTCCCGGCGGCAGGTCCACGCGTGCCACCACTGCTTCGCCGCTCAGCTCGACTCCCGCAAGCGCCGCCTCGAAGTCGAGCGCGCTGATGCCGATGTCGCGGCGGCGGTCGACGGCTTCGCCATCGAGCTGGAACACGTTGTATGCGCCGCGATGCGCGGACAGGCCGACCTCGTAGCCGAGCCGCGGGCTCCAGCTCACGCGGCCGACCAACGCCGGTGACCCGTTCTCGTCCGTCGCACTGCCCTTGCCTGCCGGTATGCGCGTGCCGTCCGGCGAGCTCGTCAGCACGCCGTCATTGAAGCCGTTGACCGCGTACACCTCATACGTGAAGCGGCCGGCGCCGATGCTGCGCTGGCCGAGCAATCCGATGCCGGCCTCGGTCAGCGCGGTGCCGACGATCTCCGTCGAAACCAGCGGTCGGTCGGTGAACTCGTTCAGCGGGCTGTCGTGCGCGAGGTTGAAACGCCCGATCGGAGCGAGCAGCGCACCCGCACGCAGCGCGACGAACGGATGGATCGTGATGTCGATCGCGGCAAACTCGAGCGTGACTTCCTCCGCCAGCTCCTCGATCTCCAGCTCGGCGGCGATTCTCACGAAATCGTTGACCTGCGTAGCCGTGAAGAGGTTCCAGCGACGGAGCTCGAAGCCGAGCTCGTCGCGTACGCCATCGGCCTGGACCCAGCGCGCGTGCGCTTCGGCGTAGCCGCCGATCGCGGTGCGTCCCAGCAGCCGGCCGAGGTACGGCTTGTCGTACACGCCGCCCTCGACGAACGGTCGGGCGAGCACCGTGTCCTGCCTCGTCGTGTCCGCCACCTGCGCGCGTGCGGATGCTGCCGCGAACAACGGCACCGCCGCGAGCGCTGCCATCACGATGCGCTTCATCTGCCTTCCTCCACGCGGATCACGAGCTCGCCTTCGGGCGTCGCCGAGATCTGGAACCGACGCAGCGCGCGCTCCGCCGGCCCGCGCAGAACGCGGCCTTCCCGGTCGTACGCCGACCCGTGGCACGGGCACAGCAGGTGAGCACCAGCGACATTCACCGTGCAGCCCCGGTGCGTGCAGATCGGCGACAGCGCGGCGAACGCTCCACCGCCGAGCGCGAGCACGTCGATCTGCGCGCCGTCGTCGGTGCGGCGAAGACGAACGTGTCCGCCCGGCTCCAGCAGCCGCGGATGACTGCTCAGAGACAGCCGCACCATACCGTCCGACGGCATGACGGGCAGCACCGCGATCGATGCGCAGGATGGCAGAACCGCAGTGACCGCGAGGCCTGCTGCCACGCCGATGAACGCGCGCCTGTCCGGATCCATCAGCGGGATTCCACGAAATCGAGCAGTGCTGCCCTGTCCGCCTCGCTCAGCGCCTGAAAGCGCTGCCGGGACCCCGCACCCTCGCCGCCATGGAGGAGAATCGCTTCCTCCACGCTGCGTGCTCTGCCGTCGTGCAGCAGAAACGCGTCGCCGTTCAGGAAACCGCGCATCACGCGCAGCCCCCACAGCGGCGTAGTCTTCCACTCGCGGCCGCTCGCATCCCCATCAGGCCGGTCATCCGCGAGCTCGTCGCCCATGTCGTGCAGCAGCAGGTCCGAGTACAGACGCACGGGCTGGTCGGCCAGCGCCGCGATCGAGCTGGCGCCCGTGCGCAGCTCCGGCACGTGGCAGCGCGCGCAGCCGATCGCATCGAAGAGCTGCTCGCCGGCAGCACGACGCTCCGTCATGACGCCCGGCGCCGGCGCAGCCAGCAGACGGATGTAGGCGAGGACCGCGCGCAGCTCCGATTCCGACAGCTCCGGATCGACTACGCGATCCGCCGCTTCCAGGGCCCGGCTCACCTGACGGTTCACGTTCTCCACCGGCAGGAAGTCGTTCGTCACGCCCATGTCCTCGTGGTACGCCTTCGCGACCTGCAGCAGCAGGCTGCTGACCTGCGCCTTCCGGCCGAACCGGCCCAGGCGCGGTACGCCGGCGGGAAATTCCTCGTCCGACACGAAGCCGCCCGGCTCCGAGTCCGGTACGAAGTCCGCCGGTACGACGATGTTGGCGCGGCCCGAGATGCCGTCGTCATCGGCATCGGCCGGGTCAGCCAGTGCGAGAATCGTCGCCACCGGAATCGCCTCGATCAGCCCGACGCCGAACACCGGCGGCGGCAGCCGGAACGAGCTCTGCACTCCCGACGGCAGCTCCTCGGCCGTCGCTCCCGCGATCGCACGGTCCTGGACCTGCGGCCCACCCAGCTCCGGCACGAGATCGTTTCCCACGCTGAAGCGGAAGAAGCCGTTCTCCGGACGCCCGCGTCCGTCGCCGCTGTGGCACGACGCGCACGACACGTTGTTGAAGATCGGACCCAAACCCTCGGCGGGCGTGAACGCGCGGCCGAACGCCTCGTCGCCGCGGATGAACGCCGCCAGCTCCTCCGACGTCAGCCCCGGCACCGGCGAGTCCATCAGATCCTCCGCCGATGGCGCGGTCGGAATCACCTCGCAACTCGCAGCGACCAGGCCAGCCATCGCCGCGGCCAGTCCTCGCGCCCGCCCACCCCATCGCCTCGTCGGCCTCATGATCTTTCGCCCCTGCCAAACATTAAGTTTGTTCAGCCTAAACTTTCGGGGACGCGGCGTCAAGGGGCGTGTGCCGCGGGCATGTGGCATCTCTTGAAGAACCATTTGCGGATTTGCGCAAGTCATCAATTCCTCCGAAAGCCGGTGAGGTTTCTTGCGGCCGACAACGACGTCGCGCGATAATGTCCGTATGCCCGCGCTTCGACCGTCCCGTCCGATCCTCGCCGTCGTCACGATCCTGCCGCTGCTGCTGCCGGGCGCCCAGGTGCATGCGCAGCAGGTCGGGCTCCCCGCTCCCGTGCGGGCGGCAGCGGACGCGATCACGCCGGAGCGTATCCGCTCGGATCTCGAGTTCCTCTCCTCGGACGCGTTGCGCGGCCGGTTCACGCCTTCGCCCGGCTACGACAGCGCGGCGGCGTTCATCGCGCGGCGGCTCGAGCGTGCGGGCCTGAAGCCGCTCGGCGACGATGGTACGTACTTCCAGCATTACGATCTGCGTGAGGAGAGGCTCGACACGGCCGCGGCGTACCTGGAGATCGGCGGTCGCCGCTTCGATTTCGGCGACGACTTTCTCATGCGCTCGTTCGCCGGTCCGCTCGACGGCACGCTGCCGGTGGTGTACGTCGGTCACGGCTGGACGGTGCCGGGCGAGGGTATCGATCCGTACGCGGGCGTGGACGT
>JBBEBA010000072.1:0-16700 GCA_040882575.1 Gemmatimonadota bacterium | reverse complement strand
TGAAACGTGAAGCGTGAAACGTGAAGCGTGAAACGTGAAGCGTGAAACGTGAAGCATGAAACGTGCTTCGGCGGTTCAAGCCCCGCTCCCCCGCTCGCCCGCTCACCCGCTCCCCGCTAGTCCCCTCGCGAATCCGTTTTCTCGATCTTCGCGCCGAGGCCGCGCAGTCGCTCGTCGATGCGTTCGTAGCCGCGCTCGATCTGCGCCACCTTGTAGATGTGGCTCTCGCCTTCCGCACCGAGCGCGGCGATCAGCAGCGCCATGCCCGCGCGGATGTCGGGGCTCTCGACCGGGGCGGCGTGCAACTGCGACGGCCCGACGACGACGGCGCGGTGCGGATCGCACAGGACGATGCGCGCGCCCATGCTGATCAGTTTGTCGGCGAAGAACATGCGCGACTCGAACATCTTCTCGTAGATCAGGATCGTGCCGCGGCACTGCGTCGCCGTAACGAGCGCGATGGAGGTGAGATCCGCGGGGAACGCCGGCCACGGCCCGTCATCGACCTTCGGGATGTGGCCGCCAATGTCCATGCGGATCGCCCGCTCCTGGTCCGCCGCGACGAACAGGTCGTCGCCGCGCGGCTCGCAGTGAATGCCCATCCGCTCGAATGCGAGCAGCGTCGAATCGAGGTGCTGCAGCGCGGCGTCCTCGATCAGGATCTCGCCGCGCGTCACGGCCGCCAGCCCGATGAAGGAGCCGACCTCGATGTGATCGCTCGTGATGCGGAACGTGCCGCCGTGCAGGCGCTTCACGCCGTCGATCTCGAGGATACCCGTGCCGATCCCCGCGATCTGCGCGCCAAGGCCGTTCAGCATATTGCAGAGATCCTGGACGTGCGGCTCGGCGGCGGCGTTGCGCAGCTTCGTGTGCCCGTCGGCCAGGACGGCGGCCATGACCGCATTCTCGGTCGCCGTCACGCTCGGCTCATCGAGGAAGATCTGGGCGCCTTTCAGTCCCGTCGTCTCCATGTGATAGCCGTGGTCTTCGCGCACGGTCACACCGAGCTTCGACAGCGCGAGGAAATGCGTGTCCACGCGCCGTCGTCCGATGACGTCGCCGCCGGGAGGCGGCAGCAGCATGCGGCCGACGCGGGCGAGCATAGGGCCGGCGAGCAGGATCGAGGCGCGGATGCGAGCCGCCATCGCGGCGTCCAGCTCGTTCACACCGACTTCCGCAGCGCGCACCTGTACGCGATTCTCGCCGAGCCATTCGACCTCGGCGCCGAGCACGACGAGCAGCTCGAGAAGCGTCCTCACGTCCCGGATATCCGGCACGTTCTCGAGCACGACTTCCTCGGAGGTGAGCAGTGTGGCTGCGATGATCGGCAGCGCGGCGTTCTTGTTGCCTGCCGGCCGGATCGAGCCATTGAGCGGGTGTCCGCCCTCGACGACGAATTTCGGCATTCAGTCTTTCTCCTGGAGCGACGACGAGGCAGCGTGCGCGGCTCGCCCTGTCGCACAGAACATACCGGCAGCAGCCCGGCGTCGCCAAGTCAGCTTGACACTCCTTCTGCCGGCGGCCTAACATGCGACTCACCGCTGCACCACTCGACCGACCGGAAACGGAGCCGCAAAGCAGACCCGATGCAGTTGCTCGTCGCCGTCATCAACCAGGAAGAGAAGCTGGACCAGATTCTGTCCGGCTTTCTCGACATCGGCATCACCGGTGCTACGGTGATCCGCAGCGAGGGCATGGGCGGCCACGTGCTGTCCCACGACATTCCCATCTTCGCGGGCCTGCAGTCGCTCCTGTCGCGTGCACGGCCGCAGAACCAGACCATCTTCAGCGTCATTCGCGAGCCCGAGAAGGTGGCTGGCGCGCTGCGCCTCCTGCAGGAGATCTGTGGCGACATGAACGACCCGGCGACCGGCATCGTCTTCACTCTGCCCGTCAACACCGTGATCGGCCTCGCACCGGAGCTGACGGACGAGCCGCCGGTCACGACGTGACGCACTCGGCATGACAGGGCGGGTCACGCTGCCTGAACCGGCACCGACTTTCCGGCTGGCCGTGCTCCAGACTGCGCCCGCGCTCCGCGATGTGCCGACGAATACGGCTGCGCTTGCCGCGGCCGCCCGCAGCACCGGCGCTGATCTCGTGCTGACGCCCGAGCTCTCGCTCACCGGCTACGATATCGGCGACGCCGTGCACGAGCTCGCGATCCGCGCGGAGCCGGGTACACGGCCTCCCGAGCTGTCGGCCTTCGCTGATCTGCCCGGCCAGGTGGTGCTCGGGCTCATCGAGGCCGGTTCAGGCGGTCCCTTCAACGCGGGGGTCGTCCTGTCGCAGGGCAGCGTCGTGTTCCGGCATCGCAAAGTGTACCTTCCGACCTACGGCATGTTCGATGAGGCGCGCTGGTTCGGTCGTGGCTCGACGCTGGAAGTCTGGCGGCCGGCGCACGGCTGGACGGCCGGGCTGTTGATCTGCGAGGACCTGTGGCACCCGGGGCTCGCGTACGTGCTCGCAGCACGCGGCATCGACGTGCTGCTGGTGCAGTCGGCGGCACCCGGCCGCGAGGTGTGGGAAGGCGGACGCCATGGCCCATTCGGCTCGGCCGACGTGTGGGAGCGGCTCGCCTGCACGGCCGCGCAGCAGTATGGGATTTACGTGGGACTCGCGAATCGCGTGGGCGTCGAAGGCGGTGTCACGTTCGCGGGCGGGTCGCTGGTCGCGGCTCCGGACGGCACCATCGCCGCTCGGCTGCCCGCCGCAGACGAGGCAGTGATCGCGATCGAGCTGTCGCGGACGACGCTCGATGCCGCGCGCCGACCGTTTTCGCACGCGCGCGATGACGACCCGCGCCTGGTGCTGCGTGAGCTCGCCCGCGGTCTGGACGGCTGAGTGGACGCCGGTATGTGCGGTGACGCGGGAACGCGCGTGGAGCGCGTGGTAGGCGGCGTTGTCGCTGCGGCGCTCCGGGACGCGGGCGCCGCGACGCTCGTCATGCTCGATGATCGGTCGCCCGAGGGCGAGCTGATCTGCGGCTGGCTGTCCTCGGTCCTCGACGCCGGCAGGCTGCGACGCGCAAGTGCGCTGGCGAGCAACATGCAGGATGTGGCGGCGGCGGACGCGGCGTGGCTCGCCGGCTGGCGCGCGGCACGGGACGGGGGCGCGCTGCTGGCGCACCCTGCCAATCGCACCGCGTTGCTGCTGGGTGGTGCGCCGCCGCGCGCGGACCTGCTGCCGCTCGGTGATCTGTGGGCTTCGCAGGTCGAGGCGCTCACGGGCAGCTGGTCGGCCACGCCGGAGATCGAGGCCATCGCCGCGGCGGCAGGCAGCACCGCGGCACTGGACGCGGCGCTCGAGGCATGGGTCGGGCGGGGCGCCGGCGCCCCGCCGCTGCTGGAACTGGAATCCGACATCGCCCGGCGCATGGTGCAGCTCTACGACCGGGGCCGCTACTTCCGGATGCGGCCGCGACTCGTACCGAAGCTGGGACCGCGCACGCTGGGTATCGACCTGTGGGATTGAACGACGATGGGGGGTGTGGTGCAGACAGTTGATACGGCAGTGCTTCAGGCGCTGGAGCGCATTGCCGCAGCGCAGCTGGTGATGGCCGCCGTGATCTTCGTGATCGGCGTGATCGCCATAGGCGCCGCGGTCGTCGGCCTGCTCGAGCTGCGCTCGGCCCGCCGGCTCTCGCGCGTGCTTACGGACGCGCTGCTCGAGCTGAGGCCGCGTGTCGCGCCCCTGCTCGACCGCGTCAAGTCGCTGGCCGATGACGCGGCCGGCATGACGGACGACGTGCGTCGCCGCGTCGACGATATCCTGCACACGGTCGAGGACCTGAACCGCGCCGTGCAGCGCGGCAGTGAAGCGACGGAGCAGCGCGTGCGACGCTTCAACGCCGTACTGGACATCGTACAGACGGAAACCGAGGACCTGCTGCTCGATGCGGCGGCCGCGGCGCACGGTGTGCATGAGACTGCACGAGTGCTGCGCGAGCCGTCAGGCCGCGGGCGCCCGGCCGGGCGCCCGCGTGGCCGCCCGGCGCCCGGGGATGATGCGGCACAGGACCAGTACGAGAGCGACGAGGAGGCTCTGCCATGATCCATCGGGACAACAGTGAAGTCTGGACGGCCCTGGCCATAGGCGCGATCGTCGGCGTCGGTACGGCGCTGGTGATACGTGCCAGGCAGGAGGACGACACGCACGAGCTGTTGAAGCGGCTGAAGCCGCTGAAGCGGCATGTTCAGCGCACGGCGCGGGACGCGGGCAGCACGATCGGCCGCACGGCCCGCAGCGCGGGCGCCGCGGGAGATGAAGTGCTGGATTCCACACGCGAGATCCTGGAGGAACTGCGCACCGGCGCCCGCGACCTCATCCGCGACACCCGGGAGGAGCTGCAGCGGGCGGCGCTGCAGAGCGTGAGGGACGCGCGCAAGGCGGCTCGCAGGGCGGCGCGCAGCGCGCTGCGCTGATCCGGTGCAGTCGCTCCTCGACCGCGTGCTGAAGGGGGCTGCGGCCACCTTCGTGGCGACCGCCCTGATGCTGCTGCTACCCGACCCGGCGTGGGCGTTCGGTCCCGCGACGCACGTCTTCCTCGGCAGCACGCTGCTCGACACGCTGCACCTGCTGCCGGTCGGCATTGCCGGGCTGCTGCGCGCGCACCCGCAGAGCTTCCTGTACGGCTCCATGGCGGCAGACATTTCCTTCGCGAAGAAGTACGTGCCCGCTGGCCGTCACTGTCATTTCTGGCATGTCGGCGAGGAGATCCTGGAAGCGGCCCAGAACGACCGGCTGCGCGCCGTCGCCTACGGCTACCTGAGCCACCTGGCAGCGGACACCATCGCGCACAACTTCTTCGTTCCCCGCCAGCTGCTGCTCACCAGCTCGACCAAGGCGCTGGGGCACGGCTACTGGGAGCACCGGATGGACACGCAGCTGGGCGAGACGTTCGGCAACAAGGCGCGCGCCGTCGTCATGGACTATGACCATTCCGAGGCCGACAACCTGTTCGATTCGGTGCTGTCCGGCACGATCTTCTCCTTCGAGACCAACCGGCGCATTTTCCGCGGCATGATCCGCGTGCAGGACAACGACCGCTGGAAGTCGGTGTTCGACCGCGTGCTGCAGAAGTCGCGGTGGGACCTTACGCCGGCGACGATCGACTCCTACACGTCGCGCGCGTTCGACTACGTCGTCGATTACCTGCTGCGCGGGCGGGACTCCCTGCCGGCGCAGCTCGACCCGACGGGTGAGTTCAACCTGCAGCTGGCGAAGAAGGTGAGGCGGCTCGGACTCCGGGAAGGCGCTGCCGGTCAGCAGGACGGGGCACTCGCGGATATGGCGGAGGATTTCTTCCCGCTACCGGAGTCGGTGCTCGGCTACTGGAACGAACGCGTGCGCCCGGCGCTCCGCCAATGACCACCTTCGAGCCGAGCAGCACGAAGAAGAACAGGCCGAGCTCGAGCGCCATCATGCGCCAAGCCGCGCCCGCAGCAGCTCCGACGCACGCTTCGGATCGGCCCTGCCTGCCGATTTCTTCATGACCTGACCCATCAGGTATCCCATCACCTTCAGTTCGCCGGTGCGGAACCGCTGCACCTCGTCCGGGCACTCGTCGATCACGGCCCGGACCCAGTCGTCGAGCTGGGTGTCGTCGCGGACCTGGACCAGCCCGTGCTCCTGGACTAGCTCCGCCGCCGGGCGCCCGGTCTCCGCCATGATCTGGAACACGCGTCTCCCGGCCGTATTCGAGAGCGTCCCGTCCAGCACCATCCGGATGAGCGCCGCGAGCGCTTCGGCCGAAACCGGTACATCCTGAACGCGCGAGCCGTGCAGATTGAGCCAGCCGAGCACGTCCATCATGACCCAGTTGCTCGCCGCCTTCGCATCGCCTGCGGCCCCGGCTACTGCCTCGAAATAGTGACCGGTTGCGCGATCCGCGGACAGCACCTCCGCGTCGTATCGCGGCAGGCCGTATTCGGCCTGGAACCGGGCCTCCCTTGCCGCCGGCAGCTCCGGCAGCGCTGCGCGCACCGCCTCGATCTCCGTACCCGTCACCGCGAGCGGGGGCAGGTCGGGCTCCGGGAAGTAGCGGTAGTCGTGGCTCTCCTCCTTCGAGCGCATGCTCCGCGCGGCACCGCGCGCGGCGTCCCACAGCAGCGATTCCTGCACGACCGTCCCGCCGCTGCGCACGAGCGCCGTCTGGCGCGCGATCTCGTACTCCAGCGCACGCTCGACGTTCGCGAACGAGTTCATGTTCTTCAGCTCCGTCTTCACGCCGAGCTGTGCCTCACCCGCACGACGTACGGAGATGTTGGCATCCACCCGCAGCGAGCCTTTCTCCATGTCGCAGTCGCTGACCTCGACGTACAGCAGCGTCTGCTTCAGCCTCGTCAGGAATGCACGCGCCGCAGCCGGTGAGTGCAGGTCGGGCTCCGTGACGATCTCCACCAGCGGCACACCCGTGCGGTTCAGGTCGACTGCCGTCAGGCCGGGGAAGCGGTCGTGCACCGACTTGCCGGCGTCCTCCTCCATGTGGATACGTCGGATGCACACACGCACCGCCGCACCATCGGCGGGGTCCACCACATCCACGCCGCCGGCCGTCGCCAGCGGCTGCTCGAACTGCGTGATCTGATAGCCTTTGGGCAGGTCCGGATAGAAGTAGTTCTTGCGCGCGAATATGCTGGTCTCGTGCACCGTGCACTCGAGCGCCAGCGCAGCGCGCACGGCGAGTTCGACGGCGCGCGCGTTCGGTACCGGCAGCGCGCCCGGCAGGCCGAGGCACACCGGACACACCTGCGTGTTCGGCGCGGCACCGAAATGCGTCAGATCGCCGCAGAACAGCTTGGTCGCCGTGGCCAGCTGCACATGGATTTCCAGGCCGATGACCGCTTCGAACGCTGCATCGGTCATCGTGCGAGCTCCGCCTCGAGGGCGGCGCCGGCCGAGACCATTGCAGCCTCGTGCCAGCGCGGCGCGATCAGCTGACCGCCGATCGGCAGCGCACCGCTGCGCCCGATCGGCAGCGACATGGCCGGCAACGCAGCGAGGTTCGCAGTGACGGTGTAGATGTCGGACAGGTACATCGCGTACGGATCCTCGGTCTTCTCACCGATCCGGAATGCGGTCGTCGGCGTGGTGGGTGTGAACAGCACGTCGACGCCATCGGCGAACACCCGCTCGAAATCCCGGCGGATGAGGGTGCGCACGCGCTGCGCAGTGCCGTAATACTCGTCGTGGTAGCCGGCCGAGAGCGCGTAAGTCCCGAGCATGATTCGACGCTTCACCTCTGCACCGAATCCTGCGGAGCGCGTACCCTCGTAGACTTCGCCGGTGGACGCGGCATTCGGCGCGCGCAGACCGTAGCGCACGCCATCGAAGCGCGCGAGGTTGGCCGACGCTTCGGCGGGCGCGATGATGTAGTACGCAGGCACTGCGTAGCGTGTGTGCGGCAGCGTCACCTCGCGGATCTCGCAGCCCCGCGCGCGCAGCGCGTCGAGCGCGGCGGCGCACGCGATCCTGACGTCATCGGCCAGACCGTCGCCGAAGTACTCGACGGGTACGCCGACCACCCGGGGCACGGCACAGGCGCGCGCGGCCGCAACCAGGCCCGGCACCGCGATCTGCGCGGTCGTCGCGTCCAGCGGGTCCGCGCCGCTGATAAGCTGCAGCATCAGCGCGGCGTCGGCGACAGTGCGGCCGAACACGCCGACCTGGTCCAGCGACGAGGCGTACGCAACGAGGCCGTAGCGGCTGACGCGGCCGTACGACGGCTTGATGCCGACGATGCCGCAGAACGCCGCCGGCTGCCGGACCGACCCGCCCGTCTCGGACCCGAGCGCGGCCGGCACGAGACCGCCTGCGACGGCAGCGGCGGAGCCGCCGGACGAGCCGCCCGGCACGCGCGTGATGTCGTGCGGATTGCGCGTAACGCCGAACGCGGAGTTCTCCGTGGACGAGCCCATGCCGAACTCGTCGAGGTTCGTCTTGCCGACGACGACCGCACCCGCCTCGCGCAGCCGCCGGACCACTGTCGCGTCGTAGGGAGACCGGTAGTCGGCCAGCATGCGGGAGCCGCACGTCGTGGGCATGCCGATCGCGCAGATGTTGTCCTTCACGGCGACCGGCACACCGGCGAGCGGCAGACTGGCTCCGCCCGCGATACGCGCGTCCACGGCGCCCGCGGACTCCGTCGCTTCCTCATAGTTGTACGAGATGAACGCGTTCAACCGCTCCGGCCCCGTCTCGCCGGTCATGATGCGGCCGACCGCCTGCTTCGCGCCGGCTGTCGCGGTCACGCGACCGGCATTGACGGCTGCAGCGCGTTCGGCGAGCGGTGCGTCGTGCGGCAGTCCGCTCATGCTCCGTCCCCGCCTTCCGCGTCATCGAGCTGCGCGGCCAGCCGCGGCACTACGAAGAAGCCGTCGCGGAACGACGGTGCGTAGCTCGCGATCGGCCGGTGCAGCGGGTCGGCGCCGGGGATGTCCGCGCGCAGCGGTGCCGCGGCCTCCGTCGCATTGTCGAATGGCGGCACATCGGCCAGGTCGAGCATGCGCAGCTCGTCCATGTGGCCGAGGATGCCACTCAGCTGCTCCGCAAAGCGGCCGAGCTCGTCGCGATCGAGGCGGAGCCGCGCGAGCGCTGCCACACGCTGCACGTCCTCACGCGATACCTTCATCAGAGCTCCTTCTGCAGATTCGCATAGCGCAGCACCACCTTCTTGCGGGTGCCCCCGTCGAAATCAATGACCGCCTTGAGGTCCTGGCCCAGTCCCGTCAGCTCGCGGATCACGCCGCTGCCGAACTGCGGGTGCCGCACGCGCTCACCCTTCACGAAGCGGGGTGCGTCCTGCGCATCCGTGTAGTCGATGTACACGCCGTCGCCGGCACCCGCGAAGCCCGACGCCTTTGCGGGCGGTCGGTCTTGGTAGCCGAGTGAGCCGACACCGGGACGTGCATCACGCCGTGACCAGCGTGTCTCGCCGGCATGGCGGGCGCGCTCGAGGCCCGGCGTGGCGATCTCTGCCGTCAGTTCCGGCGGCAGCGGGTCGAGGAAGCTGGACGGCCGCCCCGGCATCACCTCGCCCGCACGCCGACGCGTGCGCGCATGGCTGATGAACAGCTTCTCCTCGGCGCGCGTGATCGCGACATAGAAGAGGCGGCGCTCCTCCTCGAGCGTTTCGGGATCATCGAACGCACGCGCGAGCGGGAACAGCCCGTCCTCCATGCCGGCGACGAAGACGACACGGAACTCGAGCCCCTTGGCGTTGTGCACGGTCATCAGCGTCACGGCCTGCGCCTCCGGGTCGTGGCGATCGACATCCGTGAGGAGCGTCACCTTCTGCAGGAACATGTCGAGCGGCGTCGCAGCCACCTGGCGATCCTCTTCCTCGACGTCCTCCTGCTCGCGCGCGTCGAAGCCGGTCGCGCCGGCGATCAGCTCGTTCACGTTCTCGATGCGGTCCGCGCCCTCCGGTCCTTCCTCGCGCAGCGCGTCCGCGAGGCCGATCTCCGCGATCAGCTTCTCGAGCAGCTCGCCGACACCGATGTGCGCGGCCAGCGCCGCGTGGCGCTGGATCATGCCGGCGAAGGCAATGAAGGACGACGCGGCCGCGCCGCGCAGCTCGGGGCACTCGTCAGCGCGCAGTGCAGCCTCGAGCGGCGAGAGTGCCTGCCGCGCCGCCCACTCCATGAGCCGCGCGCGCGACGTGTCACCGATGCCGCGCCGCGGATAGTTGATGATGCGATCGAACGCGCCGGCGTCGCGCGGGTTGGAGATCAACCGCAGGTATGCGATCGCGTCCATGATCTCGCGCCGCTCGTAGAAGCGCGTACCGCCGATGATCTGATACGGCAGATCGCGCCGCCGAAACGCCTCTTCCAGTGCGCGTGACTGCGAGTTCGTACGGTAAAGCACGACGAAGTCGCGCAGCCGCGCGACGGTGTCGCGCCGCAGCCGCGCCTCGATCTCGCTGCCGATCCAGTCGGCCTCATCCCGCTCGTCCAGTGTGGCGACGACCGTGACCTTGTCGCCCGGGCCGGCGTCCGTCCGCAGCATCTTGCCCTTGCGTCGCGTATTCTTCGAGATCACCGCATTGGCCGCGTCCAGGATACGGCGCGTGGAGCGGTAGTTCTGCTCCAGCCGCACCAGCGCCGCGTCGGGGTAGTCCTTCTCGAAGTCGAGGATGTTCCTGATGTCCGCGCCGCGCCAGCCGTAGATCGACTGGTCGTCATCGCCGACGACCATCAGGTTGCCCGCATCAGCGCCGCTCGACAGCAGGCGAAGGAACACGTATTGCGCGTGATTCGTGTCCTGGTACTCGTCCACGAGCAGAAAAGTGAAACGCGCGCGGTAGCTGCGCAGCAGATCGGCAGAACTGCGCAGCAACACGACGGGCTTGACGAGCAGGTCGTCGAAGTCGAACGCGTTCTGCTCCCGCAGCGCCGCCTCGTACACGGGATAGACGTCCGCGACGACGCGCGTGAACGGGTCCGCCGCCATCTTCGCGTAGCTCGCCGGGTCCACGAGCTGGTTCTTCGCCGACGAGATCGCGCCGTACACCGCCTTCGGGTGCCAGCGCTTCGGCGAATGGTTCAGCTTTTCCAGCGCGCGCTTCGTCTCGCGCAGTGCCTCGTCGGCGTCGTAGATGGTGAAGTTCGGCCCCCAGCCGAGCAGGCCGGCGTGGCGGCGCAGCAGCCGCGCGCCGATCGAATGGAACGTGCCCATCCACATGCCGGCCGGCTCGCGCCCGAGCAGCCTGCGGATACGCGCGCGCATCTCGGCCGCCGCCTTGTTCGTGAACGTAACGGCCAGGATCGCCGACGGATCGACGCCATGCTCCGTGATCAGGTGCGCGATGCGCGTCGTCAGCACGCGCGTCTTGCCCGAGCCCGCCCCGGCGAGGGCGAGGATCGGGCCCTCGAAATGCTCGACGGCCGCGCGCTGTTCGGGATTCAGTCCGTCCAGGTAATCCACTTCCATCACGTCAGGGAGGCCGGCAGCATGACAGCGAACGCAGTGCCGCCGCTGGAGCGGTTGTACACCACGACTAGGCCGTGATCCGATCCGTGCCGAGATACTGCGCGATCGGCTCCGGAAGCGCGATGCTGCCATCCGCCTGCTGGTATGTCTCGAGCACGGCGATCAGGGTGCGCGGCAGGCCGAGGCCCGAGCCGTTCAGCGTATGCACGAACTCGGGCTTCGCGCCGGCCGCCGGCCGGAATCGCACGTTGGCGCGGCGCGCCTGGTAGTCGTTGTAGAGGGAGCAGCTGGACACCTCGAGCCAGCGGCCGACGCCGGGCGCCCATACCTCGAGGTCGAACGTCTGCGCATTCGCGAAGCCGAGATCGCCGCCCGCCAGCAGCAGTACACGGTAGCGGAGGCCGAGTCGCTGCAACACGGCTTCTGCCTGCGTCGTGAGCTCGTCGAGCGCCGCGCGGCTAGCGTCCGGCCGCTCGAACCGCATCAGCTCGACCTTGTCGAACTGGTGCACCCGCAGGATGCCGCGCGTGTCCTTGCCGTGCGAGCCAGCCTCGCGCCGGAAGCACGGCGTGTACGCGACATACCGCTTCGGCAGCGCGTCCGCGGCGAGCAGTTCGCCCGCGTGTATGTTGGTGACCGGGATCTCCGCCGTCGGCACGAGATACAGGCCGTCGTCGGCGATGTAGTACATATCGTCGGCGTATTTCGGCAGATGCCCGGTACCCAGCGCGGATGTCTCGTTCACCACGAACGGCGGCGACACCTCGGTGTAGCCGTGCTCGCGCACGTGCATGTCGAGCATGAGGTTGATGAGCGCGCGCTCCAGCCGCGCGCCCCAGCCTACGTAGAGCGGGAACCCGCTGCCGGCGATCTTGGTGCCGCGCGCCAGATCGAGGATGCCGAGCTGCTCACCCAGATCCCAGTGCGGCTGCGGCGCGAAATCGTACTCGCGCTCGGGGCCCCACTCGCGCAGCACGACATTCGCCTCCTCGCCGCCGGCAGGCACGTCGTGCTCCGGGAGGTTTGGCAGGTTGAGGAGCAGATCGCGGACCTCGCCTTCGACCTCGTCGCGGTTGGTCTCGAGCGCGGTCATGCGCTCACCCAGCTCGCGCATCTCGATGATCAGAGGGTCGGCCTCCTCGTGGCGGCCGGCCTGTTTCAGGCGGCCGACCTGCGGCGAGACCTCGTTGCGGCGGGCGCGCAGATCGTCGACCTGGCTGATGAAGGAGCGGCGGCGCTCATCCAGCGCGAGGATGCGTGCGACGGCGTCCGTGTACTCCGCCCGACCGCGCACGGCCAGCCGTGCGCGGACGCCGTCGGGGTCGTCCCGCAGCTGCCTGAGGTCGAGCATGACTAGTCTTCCGGCGGCACGAACGAGCGGTCGTCGCAGTACGGGTTGCGGATGACCTCGAAGCTGAAGGTGCCGGCGTCGACATCGACTTCGATGGGGTCCAGCTTGGCATACCGGTAGCCCTGGGACAGGCCGCACGATGCGCGGCGCGACCGTACCACGTACACGGTGTTAGCCTGTACGAGTACCGGCTCGGCCGTGTAGAGCGTCGTGTCGCGCGGCGCCTGCTCCAGCTCGTCCCACGACACATTCGCCAGCACGGCGATGCGGGCGCGTGAAGCCAGTCCCTCGAACGAAGCGGCCGGCGCAAGCCACAATGCGCCATCCACCTCGATCAGGGCTGCATCCCAGTTTCCGGTCTGACCGGCAGTCTCGATCTTCACGGCGCCTACTGGCTGCCGCACGATGTCGAGGGCGCTGCCCAGACCCAGGTACTCGGCCCGCGATGCAGAATAGAGAACGACCGTGTCCGGCGCGGCGATCCATGACCCGGGGCCGAAACCGTCATCACAGGCGCCGAACACCAGCGCCATCAGTGGAGCCCAACGCTTCAGCCTGTACACTGCCCTGTCCGAATCCATGAGATGCCCGTACCGATCAGGAGGCGAAGGTTACCCGCGGCGCGGGGCCGATGTCAAGGTGGAACGCACGATCCCGCATTGACTTGACGCGACGCGTACGCCCGGCAGGCCGCGTCGCGCAGGGAGTTGCATCGGGGCCGCGGCGGGCGACTGCGGCAGTGGACGTGTCGCAGGAGGCACGAAACTGGCATTCCGGTCGGCGAGCCATCAGCAACGATTCCCTTCACCGCGACCTCATGGCCCCGATCGCCGAACGCCGCCTGAACATCCTGGTTGTCGACGACGAGCCATATATCGGCCGCATCATCCAGCTCAAGCTGGAGGCGACACCGTATGACGTCGCGTTCTGCCAGGACGGCACGACCGCGCTCGAACACCTTCGTACCAGCAATCCGGTCGATTTGATCCTGCTCGACATCATGATGCCCAACATGAGCGGCTTCGAGGTACTGGCGCAGCTGCGTGAAATACCGCACCGTTCGGCGACGCCCGTGATCATGCTGACCGGGAAAGGCCAGTCGACGGACCGCGAGCAGGCGGAATCGCTCGGCGCCCAGGACTTCCTGACGAAGCCCTTCAGCCCCAAGAAGCTTCTTGCCCGAATCGACCAGATCTTCACAGACTGACGCGCACCTCTGGGCAGTGATCCTGGCGGGCGGTGTGGGCTCGCGGTTCTGGCCGGTCTCGACACCGGCCAGGCCGAAGCAGCTATTGCCGCTGGCGGGACCGGACCCACTCATTGTACAGACACTCGCACGCATCCGGCCGCTGGTGCCGCTATCGCGGACGCGCATTCTCACCGGAACCGCGCTGGCCGGGCCGATCCTGCAGGTCGCGCCGGAGCTGGACCGGACACATCTGCTGCTCGAGCCGGCGGCGCGCGGCACCGCGCCCGTGCTCGTCTGGGCCGCGCACACGATCGCGGCTGAGGACCCCGCGGCCATCATGCTTTCGCTGCACTCGGATCACGTGATCGAGCCCGCCGCCGGGTTCCGCGACGCGCTCGCGCGGGCCGCTGCACTTTCGCAGCTGCACGGGCGGCTCTTCACGCTGGGCGCCGCACCAACCCGCGCGGAGACCGGGTACGGCTATATTGCGCCGGGTGCGGCTCTCGATGACGCTGGCACGGCGAGCGAGGTCGCGCGCTTCGTCGAGAAACCGGATGCTGCGACGGCGCAGCGATTCATCGACGACGGGTTCCTCTGGAACACCGGCATCTTCATCTGGCCGGCCGCGCTGCTGCTCGAACAGGTCCGGCGCCACACGCCAGAGCTCGCCGGGCTGCTGCCGCTGCTGGACGCAGGAGACGTCGAGTCCTTCTTCGAGCGCGCGCCGGCACTGTCCATCGACGAGGGCCTGCTCGAGCGGAGCGACGCAGTCGGCGTGCTGCGCGCGGAGTTCGCGTGGGACGATGTCGGCGCCTGGGATGCGGTCGGCCGCACGCGCGAACGCGATTCCAGCGGCAATGTCGGTGAAGGCGATGCGCACTTCGTGGATGCCCGCGACTGCATCGCCTGGGCCGACGACGGCAGCGTGGTAGTCTTCGGTGTGGCCGACCTGGTCGTCGTGCGCACGCGCGGGATGACGTTCGTCGCGCCCCGCGACAGGGCAGCGGACCTGAAGCAGATGCTCCGGCAGCTGCCGGAGCGGCTGGTGACGGGCGAGGAGTAGAGCATGCTGTACCTGTATGATGACGCAGTCGCGCGGCGCTGGCAGCCGTTCGCGCTGACGCGGCCGATCGGCGAGCTGCTGCTCGGCGCGTACACGTTCCGCGACCGGGCCGAGCGCTTCTTCGGTGAGCGCTGCACCGGCCATGTCAGTGCGCCGCACCTGCTCGGCTTCGATGAAAGCGATGCCGCCCCGGTCGTGGATCTCGCCTCCATCGACACGTCACGGCCGCGCATCTTCCTGTCGTCACGCGCAGTGCTCGACAGTTCGGCGGTGGTGCCGGCCGTTCGCACTCCGGCCGTGCTGCGCGTGGGTGATGACACGGTCGGCTTCGTGCTCCCCGCCGGCACGGCCAACCCGGGCCTCTCGGAGCTCGACCCGGGCGCCGCTGGTGATGGCATGCCGGAGGTCCGCCTCGCGGGACGCGTGCTGCGGCACGTCTGGGACCTCGTCGCGGCGAACGCGGAGCAGATCGCACGTGACTTCGACGACGCGACCGGCGTGCACACCGCCGAGCCGGCCGGCGACCTTCCGTTTCAGACGATCGCCTGGCAGCCGGGCCGGCTGCGGCTGGGGCGCGGCGTGACGATCGAGCCGAACGTGGTGCTCGACTTCACGCGCGGCCCCATCTGGTTCGCAGACGACGTGACGGTGCGGGCGTTCTCGCGCGTGGCGGGACCGGCGTATGTGGGGCGCGGCAGCACGCTGCTCGGCGGACCTTACGACGCGGTGTCGATCGGGCCGGTGTGCAAGGTGCACGGCGAGCTGGAGGAGAGCGTCGTGCTCGGCTACTCGAACAAGGCGCACGATGGATTCCTCGGCCATGCGTACCTTGGTCGCTGGGTGAACCTCGGTGCGCTCACGACGAACAGTGACCTGAAGAACAACTACGGCACGATCCGCATGTGGACGCCGCACGGCGACGTCGACACCGGCCTGATCAAGCTCGGCTGCCTGCTCGGCGACCACGTGAAGACCGGCATCGGCGCGCTGATCAACACGGGCACCGTCATTGGCGCCGGCTCCAACCTGTACGGCACGGACATGCCACCGAAGTACGTGCCCCCGTTCAGCTGGGGCACCGGCGCGGAGCTGACTGCCTTCGACATCGACCGCTTCATCGGCGTCGCGCAGACCGCGATGGGACGGCGGAAGCTGGAGTTGAGCGGGCGGATGCGCGAGATTCTGCGCGAGGCGTGGCGCATCGGTCGCGGCGCAATGTAGCAGCACCGATCCACCGCAGTGCGCCGACGGGCGCGGGAAGGAAGCAGCACGTGCGCGTAACCGTGCTGGGCAGTGGCAGCAACGGCAACGCGACGCTCGTCGAATCCGGCGACGTCCGCATCCTCATCGACGCCGGCTTCAGCGGACGCGACCTCGAGCGTCGCCTGAACACGGTCGAGGTCGAGCCATCGAGCATCAGTGGCATCATCATCACGCACGACCACGGCGACCACACGCGCGGCATGGGCGTGCTCGCGCGCAGGTTCGCGCTGCCGCTGTACCTGACGCAGCGGACGCATGCGGTGTGCGCTGCACTGCTGGACGGCACCGAACGGATCCGGCCCTACGCATCGTCCGCGCCGTTCCGCATCGGCGGACTGGAAGTGCGCCCGTTCCTGACGGTGCACGACGCAGCCGATCCCGTCGCAGTCACCGTGCTCGATACCGACAGCGGCGCGCGGCTGGGCATCGCGACGGATCTCGGCCGTCCAACGGCGGCCGTCCGCGCAGAGCTCGCCGGCTGTCACATGCTCGTGCTCGAAGCGAATCACGATGACGCGCAGCTCTGGAGCGGACCCTATCCCTGGTCGGTGAAGCAGCGGATCGCGTCGAGCCATGGGCACATGTCGAACCGGGCGGCGGCCGAGCTGGCGCGCGAGCTGTTCCATGCAGGGCTGCGCACCGTCGTGCTCGCGCACCTGAGCGAGCACTGCAACGACCGCGGCCTCGCCGCCGACGTCGTCGGCCGTGCGCTCGCACGGCTGCGGTATCGCGGCACGCTCGATGTGGCGCCGCAGGACGAGCCGATGGCGCCGGTGCACGTCACGGCGGCACCTGACCAGCTCGCTCTGGCCCTGTGAAGAAAATGAGGCCCCTCGCTACCCGGACGCGGCGGCGGACCGGGCGCGGAGGCGGGCTACGTGCACACTCGACTCGGCGAT
>JBBEBA010000071.1:80494-81160 GCA_040882575.1 Gemmatimonadota bacterium | reverse complement strand
ACGCGCCGCCGCGGGTCCTGTTCTCCGCATCGGCGGTCGGCATCTACGGCGACCGGCCGGACGAGCCCGTCCTGGACGAGAACAGCACTGTGGGGACGGGGTTCCTCGCGGACGTCGGACGAATCTGGGAAGACTCGACCCGGCCCGCGGCAGAGGCCGGCGTCCGGGTGATCAACACGCGTTTCGGCCTGGTGATGAGCGCGCGTGGAGGCGTGCTGCCGGTGCTGCTGCCCATGTTCCGGCTCGGCCTGGGCGCGGCGCTCGGCGATGGCCGGCAGTACTGGCCGTGGATCGCAATCGATGACATACCGGCGGCGATGCTGCACGCAGCGCGGGACGAGACGATCAGCGGACCCGTCAACTTCGTGGCGCCGCAGCAGGTGACGAACGAAGAGTTCACGGAGGAGCTGGCCGCCGTCGCAGGCCGGCGATCGCTGCTGAAGGTGCCGGCCTTCGCGGCGAAGATCGCGCCCGGCGGCATGGCGGAGGAGTTGCTGCTGTCCAGCGCGCGGGTGGTTCCCCGCAAGCTGCTCGACAGCGGCTTCACCTTCCGGTATCCGGAGCTGAAGCCGGCACTGCACGCGCTGCTGAAGCAGTAGCCAGCGCAGCCCGCGCAGCCCGCGCAGCCCGCGCAGCCCGCGCAGCCCGCGCAGCCCGCGCAGCCCG
>JBBEBA010000071.1:3585-80394 GCA_040882575.1 Gemmatimonadota bacterium | reverse complement strand
CGCAGCATCCGCGCCTCGTCCTGTGCGGCGTGGCTCGCGTGCGGCGGCCGGCTAGGGCTTGTCCGCCGGCAACGCGTCGCCCAGCAGGACATCCCGGACCTTCTGGGCGAACGTTTCCGGCGTGAAGGGCTTTTCGATCAGGGGAAACGCGGCTGAGCTGGAGAAGCGGGACTCCACGTCCTCAGCGGAGTAGCCGGACATCAGCAGGACTCGCAGGCCCGGCAGGCTGCTCCGGATCGCGCCTGCGAGTTGACGTCCGTTCATGCCGGGCATCACGAGGTCCGCGATCAGCAGATCGATCACCGTGTCCGGGTTCTGCGCGTGCGCCCGCGCTTCGATGGCGCCCGACGCCTCGAGCACCTGGTATCCGTGCCTGCGCAGGATGCGCGCGGCGAGGCGTCGTACCGATTCCTCATCTTCCACGAGGAGGATCGTCTCCCAGCCCTGCGTCGATGCGTTACTGTCGGCCGCCGCAGCTATGGGTGACGCGCGCTTCGACACCCCGGCCCCCGCCGCAACCTCGGGCAGCAGCACCGTGAACACGCTCCCACGACCCGCCTCGCTCTGCACCTGAAGGCTGCCGCCGCTCTGCGCGACGATGCCGTACACGGTGCTCAGTCCCAGGCCCGTCCCCTTGCCAACCTCCTTCGTGGTGAAGAAAGGCTCGAAGATGCGGTCACGAACATGCGCGGGTATGCCGCTGCCCGTGTCGCTGACACTGATCGCGATGTGGGGACGTGACTCGGCATCGGGTGTACCTTCCGGCACCACATCCAGGCGCGACGTCGCGATCGTGATCGTACCGGTGTCGTCCATCGCATCACGCGCATTGACGACCAGGTTCATGACCACCTGCTCGAGCTGGCCCGGATCGGCGAGGACGGGTCCGAGTCCCGGCGTCAGCCGTGTCTGCAGGTCGATCTCCTCGCCGATCAGTCGACCCAGCATGCCCTGGAGATTGGCGGCGATCTCATTCACGTCGACGATCTCCGGCTGCAGCACCTGGTGCCGGCTGAAGGCGAGGAGCTGTCGGGTCAGCAGGGTGGCGCGGTTGGCGGCGAGGTCGATCTCCTCGAGCTCGCCGCGCCTCGGATCGTCCTCGGCAAGGTCAAGCAGCAGCAGGCCGGTGCCGCCCTTGATTGCCGTGAGCATGTTGTTGAAGTCGTGCGCGATCCCGCCGGTCAGCCGGCCGATCGATTCCATCCGCTGCGCCTGCCTGAGCTGTTCCTCGCTTCTGCGCAGGGCTTCCTCGGCCGCTTTGCGCGCCGTGACGTCGCGCGCGACGGCGAGCATGAATTCCTCGTCTTCCAGTTGGGTCGCGGAGCCCGACAGCTCGATGCGACGCGAGGACCCGTCGGGCCGGATCAGCACGCGGTCCTCCGGCGGCAGCGACAGATTGCTGCGCAGGAGAGTGATCCACTCGCCGAACGCATCGTCTTCGCTCGCCTGCATGAAGCTGCCGAGCGGCCGCCACAGCAGATCTTCCACCGACCGACCGAGCAGCTCGGCCGCCTGTGGATTTGCCTCGAGGATCCGGCCCGTGGTATCGAGCAGGAAGATCGCATCGCTCGCGTTGCGCATGAGCGCACGGTAACGCTCCGTGGACCGCTGCGCCTCGTGCGACTTTTCGCGGGCATACGCCTCGAGCTGATCGTGCGCTTCCGTAAGCTGGTCCTGGCGCACCTCCAGCGCCTGGTTCGCACGCAGTATGTCCTCGACACTCGACAGGAGCAGGTCCAGGATCTGCTCGCGGTCGGATGTGATCGTGAACGTGCTGCCGAGAAACTCGATGTTGACGCCCATGCTCGTGCGGCCGTGCGGACGCAGACGCGAATTGTCGATCACGCGGCGGACGCGGGCCAGCAACTGGTCCGCGTCGTATGGCTTCGTGATGTAGTTGTCCGCGCCGCACTCGAGGCCGCGGACGATGTCCATGGGATCGTGGAGAGTCGTCAGCAGCAGCACGGGCGTTGCGCACGTGCGCGGATCCGCCTTGACGCGGCGGCACAGCTCGTAGCCGTTGATGCCCGGCATCATGATATCGGTGATCACGATGGCGAACGACGCGACCGCGAGCTGTTCGAGCGCTGCTTCGCCGCTGCGAGCGACAGACACTTTGAACCGCGCGTCACGCAGCAGCGCGGCCAGAGCTTCCGCCTGTGTCGCGCTGTCTTCGACTACCAGGACCTCAGTGCCCATACTTACTCCCTCGGGTCAGGTCGAGCAGGTGTGCGGGGATGGCATCCAGCGGGAGAACCACATCGACGACGCCCGCGCGCGCCGCTTCGCGCGGCATGCCGAACACGATTGAGCTGGCCTTGTCCTGGGCCATGACATAGCCACCGGCGGCATGGACGGCGCGCAGTCCCGCGACGCCATCACTGCCCATGCCGGTAAGGATCAATGCCGCCAGCCTGGCGCCGTACACCGATGCGGCGCTCTCGAACAATGGATCCGCAGACGGCCGGAAGCCGCTCAGGGCCGGAGTGCTCGCAAGTCGCAATGATCCCCTGTGGACGATCACGTGCCGGTCGTCGGGCGCCAGGTAGACGGTCCGGGGTGACAGCCGCTCCCGGTCCTGCGCGATCTTGACGCGCAGATTGCAGCTCCCGTTGAGCCAGGTGCACAGGCCGTCCATGAAGCCGTCGGCAATGTGCTGCACGATCACGATTGGAACCGGAAAATCGCGCGGGAGACCTGACAGCACGCGGTGCAGGGCCGCCGGTCCGCCTGTCGAAGCAGCAATCAGCAGGATCTCGGGCGGCGGCGCTTTGGACCGCCTGGTCACCGCCGCTGCGCTACGCACAGCGCGATGCCGGACCACCTTCACTTCCGACATCGCTTTCAGATCGGATACGAACTCGCGTACGCACTTCTCGAAATCGGGATGGTCGGGGCCCACCGGCGTCGGCAGCACCATCAGCGCGCCCGCGCGGGTGGCGGAGAGGGCCAGACCGACTTCCGGGTCGTGCGCGGACGCCGACACGATCACGATCGGTGTAGGCGTGGCGGCCATGATCTCTTTCGTCGCGTCGAGCCCGTTCAGCAGCGGCATGTTCACGTCCATGGTCACGATATCAGGCCGGAGGCGGGCCGTCATCTCGACGGCCTCCTCACCGTTCACCGCCTCGCCCACGATACTGATCGCCGGATCCGACTCCAGGATGCTGCCGAGCAGGGCTCGCACGGTCGTTGAATCCTCGGCGATGAGCACGCGGACCATGGGATCAGCGGAGGAGCTGGCGGACGCGCTCGAGCAGCACCTGCTGATCGAAGCTCGACTTGCCGAGGTATGCGTCGGCTCCGGCTTCGAAGCCGCGGGCCCGCTGATCCGCCGTCTCGAGTGCCGTAACGAGAATGATGGGCAGGTGCGCGAGAGCCGGTGAGCGCCGGACTTCCTGGCAGAGCTCGAAGCCGCTCATGACCGGCATCTCGACATCGGAGACGAGCAGGTCGAATGGCTCGTTGCGGAGCAGCTCGAGCGCGGCTCCACCGTCCGGCGCCGCCTTCACATCATGCCCGGCGCCGTGGAGTATGGCCTGGAGCAGCGTACGCGTCGTGATCGAGTCGTCGGCAACGAGAATGCGTGCGACGGGTGCGGCGTCCACGGAGCGCGCCAGCGACAGCTCGCCGGAGGTGCCCTCGAGACCGGCCCTTATGAGGGCATCCGGATCCAGGATGAGGATCGGCTCGCCATCACCATGGATCGCGCCGCCGAGCACGAGCGGAAGGCCGGTTTGAATCCGGGTGAGCGGACGCATCAGCACTTCTTCATCGACCAGGAGCCGGTCCACCGCGACCGCGAGCCGCTGTCCGCCCGTATCCAGCAGAATCGCGTAAATGGCATGGCGCATCGGCTCGGCCGCCCCGGCCAGCCCCAGCATTGCCGCCAGGCCGACCAGCGGCACCGGCCCCCCGGGAGTCGACAGCACGTCGCGCCCGTCGAGCCGGCCAACGTCATCGACCGGGACGCGGAGCAGGCTCACAATGGCGCGCGCCGGCAGGGCCAGGATCTCGCCTGCAGTCTCGACGACGACGACGCTCAGCAGTGACAGCGTGAGGGGCGTTTCGATGGTGAACGTCGTACCGACGCCCGCCTTCGACACGACCTCGATGCGCCCTCGAATCGATTCCACGGCGTCACGCGCCGCGTCCAGGCCTACACCGCGGCCTGCTATTTCGCTGACCTGAGTTCGCGTCGACAGGCCGGGCTCGAACACGAGACGGGCCAGCTCGCCCTCATCCTCCGGCGCCGCGGCGCCGAACCGCTCGCGCAGTGCGTCGAGATCGAGCCCCGCTCCGTCATCCGCGACGGTCATGATGAGGCGGTCGCCGGCCTGCTCAGCGGACACGCGGACGGTCCCGACCGACACCTTCCCGTTTCTGATGCGCACGTCGGCGGGCTCGATACCGTGGGCGACCGCATTGCGGATCAGGTGAACGATAGCGGGGCGCAGCCGGTCGAGGACCAGGCGGTCCACCTCCGTGTCCGCGCAGACCATCTCGAGGCGGGCCTGCCTGTGCGTCGCCGCGGCGAGGTCCCGGACAGTGCGCGGCAGTCCTTCGCACGCGTCCAGGAACGGACGCATGCGCAAGGCACGCGTGCTCGCACTGAGGTTCTCCGACGCGTGCGTCAGCACCCGCGCGTCCTCGAGCGTTTCCGTGGCGAGACGGGTTGCGAGCGTGAGCAGCCCGGCGAGCTGCCCGGCCGCCCTGGGGGCATTCAACCCCGCGGTGGCGCTCGACGAACGAGCCGGCAGGCGCGTGCGGATGCGCGCGACGAGGCCCTGCAGCTCGGCGGCGGTTTCCCGACGGGCCGTGATCCGATGGCTCGTCGTGACGACTTCGCCCGCGGAGGCCAGCAGCGCATCGAACTTTCGGGGATCGATGCGGACATGGGCCGGCCCGCTGTCCGCCGGCGCCGGGACGGCGGGCACGGGAGGCGCGGCCGCCGCGGGGGGAGCGGTCGCCGGCCCGCCGGACCTGCGCGGGGCCGGTACCGCGTTTGTGAGCCTGGCAAGCGGCGAATCGTCGAGCGTTTGCTGGCTCGCCAGCCTGCGGCCGGCGTCGGCGAGCGCGTCGACCGTCTCGAGGAGGAGCGCGAAATCCGGCGGTGCCAGGCGGGATCGCCCGTCGCGTACGTCCATGAGCCGGGACTCCAGCGCATGGCACGCCCTCTCCGCCAGCGGCACACCGGCGGCGTGCGCGGCCCCCTTCAGCGTATGCGCGCCGCGGAACAGCCGCTTCAACAGCTCGACGTCCTCAGGCGACTGCTCGAGCGCGAGAATATCGGCGGCCATGGCCTGCGTCTGATCCTCCAGCTCGATCGTGAACATGGAGAGCAGCCGCAGAGCGAGATCGTCGCGTGTCACCCGGTATGGTCCGCCGATGCGCCGCCGGCGTTCCGTCGGCTGCCGTTGCGACCAACGAGAGCGAGGAGGCGAGCACCCAGCGAGTTCAGGTCGCGCGCGGCCTGCTCGGCCTGACGCGTGGAGGACAGCGACTGATGCGTGGCCTCCTGGATGTTCTGCATGGCCTGGCGGATCTGCGTCATGCCCGTGGCCTGCTGACCGGCCGACGCCACGATCTGCGCCGAGGCCTGCGCCGACTCCGACACTGCCTCGGCCAGTGTGCGGATCACCTCGCCCGCCGCCTGGATCTGCCGCGTCACGGAGACCGCCTCCTGCGTGCCGCGCTCCGTCGTCATGACCGCCGTGCTCGTCGCGCGCTGGATCTCGCCAAGGATCTGCCGAACCTGCACCGTGGCTGCCTTGGACTGCTCTGCCAGGCGGCGGACCTCGCCGGCGACGACGGCAAAGCCGCGTCCCTGCTCGCCCGCCCGCGCCGCCTCGACAGCCGCGTTCAGCGCGAGCAGGTTCGTCTGCTCGGCAATGTCGGTAACGGACGCGGTGATCTCGCCGATCGACTGGGCCTGCTCGGCGAGAACGAGGATGCTGTCGGCGATGGAGCCGACCTGCTCCTTCACGCCCTCCATCGCGGCCACGGAATCGTCGACCGCACGGCGACCCTCCTCGCCGAGGTGCGCGGCGCGGCGCGCGGATTCGGCGACGCCTCGCGCCCGGTCCGCAGCGTGCTCGGCCGTCTGTGCGACCTCATCGACCGTAGCCGACGTCTCGACCACGGCGGCCGATGTTTCCGTCATGCTCGCCGCCAGCTGCGTGCTGGCGGCCAGGATCTCCGCCGCGCTGGAGGCGATAATCGTCGTCGTCTCACGCAGCGGATCCGTCGCCGCGCGGCTCAGCAGCCAGGCGGCCGCGGCTCCGAAAAGAAGTGCGATCAGCGTGCCCGTCAGCAGGAGCTGCTGCATGCCGGCGGCGGTCCGTTCCGCTTCGGCCGATGTCTCTTCGCTGCGCCGCACGGCTTCGGCCGTCCCCGCATCGATCTCATCACGGAGCGCCAGGCGGGCGGCATGCGCGTTCTGTTCCCATTCCGCCACCGCATCGGCATCCCGTCCCGCCCGTTTTGCTTCGACCGACCGCGCGAATGAGGCCTGCCACCGGTCGAGCACGTCCAACGCCCGCGTCCAGTGCTCGCGGCCGATCGGCGTCGGCGCCGCATCCCGCTGCTGCTCGATCCCCTGGCGGGTCTGATCGATCGAGGCCGTGGCGGACTGCACGAAGCTCTCCGAACCGCTCAGCAGGAAGCGCAGGTAGTCCAGGTTGCCTTCGCGGGACTCCGCCTGCATGGCCAGTGCGGCGTCCATGATCGCGCCCTGATGGGCGAGCGCATCGCCGTATTTCCCGACTGCGCCGCGCAGAGCCACGATCCCGATGACGGCCATCACCGCCAGCAGCGCCATCATGAGCAGGAAGCCGCCGAAGATCCGTCTGCCAATCGTCCAGTTCACTGTCGACTCCCTGAAAAGTTGCGCAGCAGAAGGTCAGTATCCAGCAATGATGCCGGGCCGTCCACGACGGCGCGGACCAGCGAGCTGCCATCCTGGGCAGGAGCGTGCAGCGTCGCCGTCGGCAGGCGTTCGAGGCCCGCGATCGAGTCCGCGACGAGACCGACGACCGGCTCGTCCCGTCCCAGCACGAGGACCTTGCGGGCGCCATTCGTCCACTCGCCGTCGATCCTGAGGTCGGCCACGATCAGCAGGTCGCCGCGGAATACGCCGAGACCCCGGGCGGGCGGATGCGAACCGGGCAGTCGCGCCACTCGCGCCATGTACGTCACCGCGATGACAGAGCGGGTTTCGACCAGGAAAGTCTCGCCTCCCCGGCTGAACCGGACGACTTCGATGTGCTCCGCCGTGTCCGCGGCCGGCGTCCGGGCCAGCTCGTGGGCCCGGGCTTCGAGCACGCGCCGCGCCGAGTCCGGCGACCTGGCCGGCGTTTCCGCCAGCAGATCCAGCTTGGCCCGGACATCCGACCAGAACGCCGCATCGCGGATCCTGCCGGCCGGCTCAGCCACTCGGCGGTGCCTTCAACTGGGCGCGACGGAGGCGCGCCAGCGCCATGAGCGTGCCGGCGGTGTCGCGCCGCGTCCCCGTCACACGGACATCCGGAGCCAGGTCGGCCAGGAGCCGCTCGGCATTGTGGAACGCACGATCCGCGGGGACACTGTCCCCCGACAAGGCGAGCGCCTCGCCGAGCGCCATGTGTGCGACGACATGCCCCGGGTCGAGATACAGGGCGTGCCGGGCCGCAGCACCGGCGGCCGCGTCATTCCGCGCCGCGATCAGTACCATGGCCTTCAGACCGAGCAGGTCCGCCCGGGCGCCCCAGCCTTCGAGCGCGGCATCGCACGCGCTGACGGCAGCGCGCAGAAGCCCGCGGTCCGCCAGGTCCCAGATGTGATCGACGGCCGCGTCGATTGCCGCCGGGGCCGCCTCAGGCGCCGGTGCGGAGGCGGGCGGTGTCGGCGCAGCGACAGGGGTGCGCGGCTTCGGAGCCGCGGGGTGTCGCGGTTTCGGTTTGCGCCGCTCTGCTGCGGGAACGTTGTCGGCCATAGCGGGCACGGCAGCGGATACGCTCGGCTGCAGAGCCCGCCGGGCAGGCCGCCCGCTCGACGGACGGTACGCGACACCCGCGTCGGTCAGCACAGTCTCACATCCCGGCAGGTCGCACAGGAGCGGGTCGGCCGCACCGAGGACGAGCCAGCCGCCGGGCGCGAGCGCGCCGAGCAGGCGACGAGCCACGCGCGAGACCGATGCTGCATCCAGGTAGATGAGCACATTCCGGCAGAGCACCAGGTCCATGCCGCGAGGCCAGTCCTGCTCCTCGAGCAGGTTCAGCCGGCGGAACTCGACCCGCCGCCTCACCTCCGCGTCCAGCTCGTACCACGCGCCGCGACGCCTGAAGTGCCGCTGCACCGTCGCTTCGTCCACACCTCGCAGCGACCAGGCGCGGTAACGGCCGGCACGGGCGCGGCTCAGCCGATGTATCGACAGATCGGTCCCGAGCACCTTCTCATCGCCCGCGGCCTCCGCCTCCAGCAGCAGCAGCGCGAGCGTGTACGCCTCCTCGCCCGTCGCACAGCCCGCGCTCCACGCGCGCACGCCTGCCGGCCGACAAGACGCCAGGTCCGGCAGGATGCGCGACCGGATCATCTCGATCTGTGGGGTGTCGCGGAAGAAATACGTCTCACCGACGGTCACGGCCGTGAGGAGTGCGTCGAGCTTCCGTGGATCCGCCGCCAGCTCGCGACCATAGGCCTCCGGCGCGCGAATGCCCGCATCCGCCATCGCGCGGCTCAGCGTCTGCCGGAGCTCGGTCGTCCTCGAGGGCGCGAGCGTCAGGCCGGCGTGCCGTGCCGCCCAGGCGAGCACCTCGTCGACGGCCTGCAGGTCTGCCGCCGTCACGAGGGGTGCGCCGCCGCGGTCATCGCTTCGACCAGCCGGTCCGACTCGGCCGCCGACAGGAATGTCTCCGGGTCGTGAAGCAACGCCATCCCGTCAGGAAGCACGACCAGTCCCGTGACATGACGCTCGGCGACGATCAGCTCCGTCAGAGTGTTCACGGCCGAGGCCGGCACGGTGGCAAGTCCCTCCACGTCGTCCACGCGCAGGAGCATGCTCCTGCGGCCCGCCCGCACCAGGATGAAGTGCTCGTCCGGCGAAAGATCCCGCACGGGAACGTCGAAGCGCAGCCTGCCGTTCAGAACCGGCACCGGTTCGCCCCGCACGTCGACAACACCATCGACCAGCCGCGGCGAACCGGGCAGGGGCGTAATGGCTGCGGCGCGCAGCACCTCCCGAACGTCGCCAACGGGAAGCGCGAGACGATGAGGCCCGACTCGACAGGTCAGAACGTCCATTTGGCGTGCTTTGAGTGCATGGGGTGCTGCCGGGAGGCCGCGCGGGACGGCGACTTGAAAGATAGCCGGCACACGGCTCCGGGACAACACCCGGCATCGACCTTACCACCGCCTGTGGCGCCGTGCTCAGCGTGACGGCGCCGGCACCCGTCGCACCGGGCGGTGGCTCCATGCTGATGCGCAGCGTCACCCCGGCAGGCATCGCGGCGTCCAGCTGAACCACGATGTCCGACACCTCCGTTGCCTGGACGCTGTACACCGTGCCACCGTCCTGTTTCGGATTCGGCGCGAAACCGGCCACCGCCGTGCGGATGATCAGCACCTGCGGATCGCCCGACACCGTCACCGTCTGCTGCGCGCTCACCTCGGCCGCACCCGCCAGCGCGAGCAGGGCGGCATCGGCCTGCGGACCGTGGTTCGATTCGGCATCCAGGTGGCGACGCACCTGGCCGGAGAGACCGCGGTGCATCGCGTGCGTCTCGGAACGCCACGGGTCGTGGTCGGCGAGGACGGGATGCGCACGCTCGAAGTGCGGCTCGCCAATGACGGCGAAATGGGGTATCGGCCGAACGTGACGATGGAGCTGTATGAAGCGCAGGGCACGGTCATCGCCGAGCGCGCAGAACAGCGCGGGCTGCTGTACCCCGGCACATCGACGATGCAGCGGTTCACGCTGGGCGAGCTGCAGGCGGGCGAATACGAGGCTCTGCTGGTGGTGGATACCGGCGCGCCGGACATGTTCGGCGGCCAGTTCCGGTTGACGATCGGCCGCGAGCGCTGATGCTCGTTCCCGGGGCAGCGGGCTCACGCGCACGGGCCGCGGCCGCCGTTGTCCTCATGGCCGTGCTGTGCGTGATGCCGCGTGGCCGGGCTCACGCGCAGGATTCCGGAGTGTCCGTCCGCCACACCGGCCCCGACACGCTGCAGATCGACGGCGGTGGACGCGGCAGTGTGCCGTTCAGGATCAGCAACCAGGGCCGCGCTCCGCTCGCCCGCCGGCTGAGCGCGCGCCTGCCGGATGGCTGGCGTGGCCTCGTACCGGGTGCAGACGTGTCGCTCGCAGCGGATTCCCAGGTCGTTCGTATCGTCGGTTTCTTCGTCCCTGAGCAGGCTGCTGCAGGGATCTACGCGATCAGCGCCGACATCGCTGGCACGGCGGATTCCGTATTCGTGCGGGTCCGGGAACAGCCGCAGCTGGCGGTCTCGCCCGAGGAGTCGCCGAAGTGGGTCTCCGCGGGCACTGCCTACCATGTTCGCTTTCGCATCGCAAACACCGGAAATGTGGCGGCCAGGGTGCAGCCGCGGCTGGAAAGCGCCGGCGGGCTCGAGGTGCGGGCCGATACCTCGGCGCGCGACCTGCCGCCCGGCGCGTCATTCACGGTGGATGCGGAGGTCGCCACGCGGGAGGATGTGCCGGGCATCTTCACCCACAGGCTCCTGCTGCGTGCAGCGAGTGCGGACGCCAGCGCGGAAGCGGCTTCGCGCGTGGACGTGATGCCGCTTGGACGAGCGCGCGATGAAGGAACCAGGGGAGGCATTCCCGCCGAGTTCCGGGTACGCCTCAGCGAAGATCCGCGCGCCGGCGCGCCCGTGCGCCTGCAGGCGAGGGGACCGCTGCGTCCCGGCAGCGCGACGGAGTTTGACCTGCTTCTGCAGGGTCCGGCGGACGGGTACTCCGTGTTCGGTGAGCCGGATGTGTATCGCATTGCGATCGCGTCGCCAGACTACGCGATCCGACTGGGTGACCACGTCTACAGCCTGTCGCAGCTCACGGAGCCGGCTCGCGAGGGGCTCGGCGCCGAAGCCCGCCTGCGTGGCGGCCCTCTCGAAATCGGCGGGTACGTACAGCGGGACCGGCGCGGCTTCTACGCAGACTCACAGGCGGCCAGCTACGCACGCCTCCGCCTCGGCTCGCCCCTCTCCGTTCGAGTAAACTGGCTCCATGACACCGGTCGCGGGCACCCTCGTCAGGTGTTCAGCGGCGAGACCTCGCTCCGCGTCGGGGATTGGCTCGGCCTGGACGCAGAATACGGCCTTCGTCCGGCGGCTGACGCCGACGCCTACTCGGTCAGCCTGCGCGCACTGACGCGCCCCGTATCCATCAATCTGCGACACGTCAGGGGTGATACGGCCTTTGCGGGTGTGTACGGCGGAGTGCGCCTGGACGCGGCGCATCTGACAGTGCAGCCCTGGACCGGGCTGTTCCTCGATGCGACGCTGGAAGAGCAGATTCTCCAGAGCCGGTTTTTCGGCCTGGCGCAGTCGCAGAGCGTACGCGCGGAGCGGGTAGCCCTGAGATACGGATCGTGGGTGTCAGTCGAAGGGCGGCATACCCTGCGTTCATCAACACTGATCGGCGCTGCGTTCAACCGCGAGCTGCAGGCTGCGCGCGTCAGACTCGGCATTCCGCTGCGCCGTGTCGTATTCTATCCATCGGCCGAAATGGGTCGCGTGATCAATGCGGACTCCATCGAGCCGACGTTCTGGACGGCAGGCCTGCAGGCGCACGCCGCGTTCACGACGGGCTCCCTGGCGGCTGCATTCGAGTACGCGAGCGGCGCGTCCTTCGATGGAACGCGCGACGAGAATGTGTATTCCGGGTCGTTCTCCGGATCGCTCGATCTGCGACCCTTCGGGCGTCTCCACTTCGGAGCCTATGGCTCGCGCCAGGTCGGCGCAGACGTCAACCGCAGCAGCCTCGTGGGGAATGGCTCGATCGAGCATGTGTTCGGTAATGGGCACAGCCTCGCCCTGCGTGTGCGCTCACGGGTACTCTCCGGACTGTTCGAGCAGCAGGAAACCATCACGCTGCTGGATTACACCGTTCCCTTCGCGATCCCAACGAGCGCCGGCGCGATGGGCCGCGGCACCATTTCGGGACAAGTATACGACCTCACTACAGGTGAGCCGATCACGCGGGCCGTCGTGATACTCGGAGATCGCAGGCTTGTCACTGATGCACGCGGGCATGTCGAGTTCACGAACCTCGAGCCCGGTACGTACTCGCTTCGCGTCGACCGCGCGAGCGCGGGCCTGGACCGCGTGCCGACCCTCGCTCTGCCGTTGACCCTTACCGTGATGCCGACCACGCGGACCACATTCGCGCTGCCGTTCGCAACCGCTGCGAACCTGACCGCACGGGTCTCGATCGCGAGACCGACGACGATCCGTGCGTTTGCCGACACGCTGGCCGTCGGCGACCTGGAGCCAATGCCCGGAGTGCTCCTGCAGTTCTCCCGCGAAGCTGAGCGGTTCGTTCGGACCACCGACGAAACGGGTAGGGTCAGCCTGTCTGATCTCCGGCCCGGTCGCTGGACCGTTCGACCCATCAACGCGGTGCTGCCCCCGTTCCATCAGTTCGAGGCTGATTCCATCATCGTGGATCTCCCGCCGGGCCAACGTGACACCGCGTCGCTCACCGTCCGTCCGGTCCAGAGGCGGCTTCAGATCATCGCAACCGGAGAGCTGACGGAGCAGCGCGATTCCGCACGGACCGAACCGCACAGATCCGTAATGGAGCCGGTCCGGACTGTGATCCCGCGCGAACGACGCACCGCGACGCCCACCGGACCAGCACGTGCGACCAGGGCCGATCGACGCCCGGCTGCTGTCGACATACTGCCCCAAGGGTGGTCGACGTTCGTGGTCAGCGGTTCGGCCACGACGGTCATGGAGGTGGCGCGCCGACTCTATTACGAAACGTACCTGTGGCCCAGGATCTGGCTTGCCAACCTCAGTCAGGTTCCCGACCCCGACAACCTGCCTCAAGGCCTGGTGTTGAAGATCCCGCCCAAGGCGCCGCTCACGCCGCTTGAGATGAAGTACGCCAACGACTACTACAGCCGCTGGCGATAGTCGCCCGCGCGCTTCCCTACGCCTCCGTATGCGCAGATTGCCGGTGTGTGTCGGCGTTGCTAGGTTCTGGCATGTGGGACGGAACCGGAGGTCGAGGGTCGAGGCGAGGATGAGCGGGAGCCAGTCGGCGGGCCGCGGTTATGCGCCGCGGGGCAAGGAAACCGGGATCGTCAAGTCGAAGGGAACGGCGAAGCTGCCGATCCTGGATGGCGAGGCGCTGCCGCTGGGCGCGCGGAAGCCGGAGTGGCTGAAGGTGCGATCGCCGGGTGGTCCGAACTATTTGCGGCTGAAGAAGATGCTGCGCGGGCAGCGGCTTCATTCGGTGTGCGAGGAAGCGGGCTGTCCGAACATCGGCGAGTGCTGGGAGGCCGGTACCGCGACGTTTCTGATTCTGGGCGATGTGTGCACGCGCGCGTGCAAGTACTGCGCGATCGCGCACGGCATGCCGACGGAGCTGGACTGGGACGAGCCGCGGCGGGTGGCGGAGTCGGTGGCGGCGATGGAGCTGGAGCACGTCGTGATCACGAGCGTGAACCGGGACGAGCAGCACGATGGCGGTGCTGCGATCTTTGCGGAGACGATTCGTCTGTGCCGGGAGCGTCGGCCGGGGCTCACGATCGAGGTGCTGATCCCGGACTTCAAGGGTGACGAGGCGGCGCTGCGTCTGGTGGTGGCGGCGCGGCCTGACATCCTGAATCACAATCTGGAGACGTCTGAGCGACTGCATCCGTGGGCGCGCCCGGGCGGGCGATACTGGCGGAGCATCTCGCTGCTGGGAGCCGCGAAGGCAATGGACCCGGCGATGCTGACGAAGTCGGGCATCATCCTGGGGATGGGTGAGACCGGCGCTGAGATCCGGCAGTCGCTGGTGGACCTGCGCAGGGCGGGCGTGGACATCATCACGCTGGGCCAGTACCTGCGGCCGACGGAGCATCATGCGCCGGTCGCGCGCTGGGTTACGCCGGCGGAGTTTGCGGAGTGGAAGCGCGTAGGCGAGGCGGACCTGGGATTCCGGCACGTTGAGTCCGGCCCGCTGGTGCGGTCGAGCTATCACGCGGAGAAGCAGGCGCGGACCGTGAGTGCGGGCGGGGTGGGCGAGATCCGGGAGATCGTGGAAGCGGACGTACCCGCACCCGCAGAGCTGGTCGGGCCGGTGCAGGCACTGGTTCAGATCGCCGGTCGGCGCACGGCCTGAAGTTCCAACAGGAGAAGGTGGATGGCGAAGGTAAAGGCCGCGTCCAGGGACAGGGCCTCGAGCGACAGCGGACGGAATGCCCCGGCGGCCAGGACGAATGGCGGTCTCGATGGACTGAGCCGGGAGGAGCTGCACGCACTGCTGTTCCAGATGCTGCGCGGCCGGAGGTTCGAGGAGAAAACCGCAGAAGCGTACGCGATCGGCAAGATTGGCGGTTTCTGTCACCTGTATATCGGGCAGGAGGCGGTGGCGGTCGGCGCGTTCGAGCCGCTGCGGCCGGACGACTACGTCATCAGTGCGTATCGCGAGCACGTGCAGGCGCTGGTCAAGGGGATTCCCGCGCGCAACGTGATGGCGGAGCTGTATGGCAAGCGGGACGGCTGCTCGGGCGGCAAGGGCGGCTCGATGCATCTGTACAGCGCGGAGCACAACTTCATGGGCGGCTGGGGAATCGTCGGTGGGCAGATCCCGCTGGCGACTGGATTCGGCTGGGCGATCAAGTACCGCGCCGAGGACCGCGTCGTCCTGTGCTTCATGGGTGAGGCGGCGGTGAACCAGGGCGCGTTCCACGAATCGCTGAACATGGCTGCGCTGTGGAAGCTGCCGGTGATCTTCATCGTCGAGAACAACCGGTTCGGCATGGGCACGGCGTGGGAGCGCGTATCGTCGCTGTACGACATCAGCCAGAAGGCTGTCGCCTATGACATGCCCGCGGCCGTGGCCGACGGCATGGACGTGCTGAACATGCGCGCGGTGGTCAGGGAGGCAGTCGAACGCGCACGTTCGGAGAAGACCCCGACCCTGATCGAGGCGCGCTGCTACCGGTTCATGGGTCACTCGATGTCGGACCCAGTGCACGGTGTCTACCGCACGAAGGAAGAAGTCGAGGAGCACAAGGAGAAGGATCCGATCAGCCGCTTCATCGATCAGCTCCGCGGCGCGGACCTGCTGACGGAGGAGGAGTTGAAGTCCATGGATGAGCGGGTCCGTGCCGAAGTGGACGACGCTGTCGAGTTTGCGGACCAGTCGGCGGAGCCGGGTGATGAGGATCTCTACGCGCACGTGTACGCGGACGAGGACGTGAACGGTCGGCTCTACTTCGATGGGCGGCGCTGACAATGGCGACGATCACGTATCGCGAAGCACTGAATCAGGCGCTGGCCGAAGAGATGGAGCGGGACGAGGACGTCTTCCTGATGGGTGAGGAGGTCGGCCTCTACAATGGTGCATACAAGGTGTCGAAGGGTCTGCTGGACCGCTTCGGCGAGCTGCGCGTAGTGGACACGCCGATCACGGAACTGGGCTTCACCGGCCTCGGCATCGGCGCCGCCATGGTCGGCCTGCGGCCGGTCATCGAGTACATGACGCACAATTTCGCGATGCTGGCGTGGGACCAGGTCTTCAACAGCGCCGCGAAGGTGCATTACATGAGTGGCGGCCAGTTCAGGTGCCCGATCGTGTTCCGCGGACCGACGGGCGCTGCGCTGCAGCTGTCGGCGCAGCATTCGCAGTCGCTCGAATCGACCTACGCGCACTTCCCGGGCTTGAAGATCTGCATGCCCGCGACGCCGGCCGACGCGAAGGGTCTGCTAAAGGCTGCGATCCGCGATGACGACCCCGTCGTGTTCATGGAGAGCGAGCTGCTTTATGCGCTGAAGGGAGAGGTCCCCGATGAGGAGGACTTCGTCATCCCCCTCGGCGTGGCCGACGTGAAGAGGGAGGGCGCGGACGTCAGCATCATCACGCACGGCAAGATGGTGCACGTGTGTCTGCAGGCCGCGCAGCAGCTGGAGAAGGATGGCGTGAGTGCGGAGATCGTGGATCTGCGGACCCTGCGGCCGCTCGACATGGAAGCGATCCTGCGTACGGTCCACAAGACGAACCGCGCGGTGTATGTGGAAGATGGCTGGCCGTTCGTCGGGATCGGCGCGCAGATCGTGGACATGATCCAGTCGGAGGCGTTCGACTACCTGGATGCGCCGATCGGGCGCGTGATGCAGGCGGACATTCCGATGCCGTACGCGAAGCGGCTGGAGAAGATGGCCAAGCCATCGGCCGAGCAGATCATTGCAGCCTGCAATGCAGTCCTGTACCGGTAGGAACGGAGACACTGATGGCAACGAACGTCCACATGGAGGCGCTGTCCCCCACAATGGAGGAGGGGCAGCTCGTTCGGTGGCTGAAGCAGGAGGGCGACGCCATCAGCGAAGGCGACGTGCTGGCCGAGATCGAGACGGACAAGGCCACCATGGAGCTGGTCGCCCGCGGCAGCGGTGTGCTTCAGGGCATCACGCTGAAGGAGGGTGCGACCGCGCCGGTGGGTCAGGTGATTGCCGTCATTGCCGCGGAAGGCGAACAGGTCGACGCGGCGCCGGCCGCCGGTGAGGGCGAGCCGGCCAAGGACACGCCATCGCAGGCGGAACCGGCAGAGCAGGCGGCGTCAGGAGGCGCGGGCGGTGAGTCGTCAGATCGTCCGGAGGGCCGGGAGCGGCAGCCGCCGGCAGGCGCGGGCAAGGGCTCAGCGGCAAAGGCCGAAAGCGCAGAGCCGAAGGAGGCGCGGCATGGCGCGGACGCGCAGCGCGGGGCGGGCAGCCAGGCGCCCGGGACGGACAGCAACGGACGCGTGAAGGCGTCGCCGCTCGCACGTCGTCTGGCGGAAGAGTCGGGCGTCGACCTGGCAGCAGTCGCCGGCAGCGGACCCGGTGGCCGCGTCACGAAGCGGGACATCGAGGCGGCCGTGAACGAGGGCGGCGCAACGGGGGCCGCGGCCGGGGCGGCGCCGGCTGCACGGGCGGCAGACGCGCCGAGCATGCATGGCGAGCGGGGTGCCGAGGAGATTCCCGTCACGCAGATGCGGAAAACGATCGCGAAGCGGCTGGCGCAGTCGATCGGGCCGATCCCGACGTTCTACCTGACGATCGAAGCCGACATGACGCGGCTCCTGGAGCTGCGGGCGCGCGTAAACGCGGCACTGTCGGAGGACGGCATCAAGACGTCGATCAACGACTTCATCATCCGCGCCGTCGCCGCCGCGCTCGCTGCGCACCCGGACGTGAACGCGTCGTGGGGCGAGAACGTGATCGTGCGGCACCGGCGGGTGGACATCGGCGTAGCCGTGGCCGTCGAGGATGGGCTCATGACGCCGATCATCCGTGACGCGGACCGCAAGCGCGTGCGCGACATTGCCGGCGAGGTGAAGGAGCTTGCCGGCCGCGCGCGGGAGAAGAAGTTGAAGCCCGAGGAGTATACGGGTGCGACTTTCTCGATCAGCAACCTGGGCATGTTCGGCATCGTCGAGTTCACGGCGATCATCAACCCGCCGGAGGCCGGCATTCTCGCGGTCGGCGCGGTCGAAGAGAAGCCGGTCGCAATGAACGGCGAGGTCAAGGTGCGGCCACGCATGCGCATGACCATGAGCTGTGACCATCGCGTCGTGGATGGCGCGACGGGCGCGAAGTTTCTGCAGACCGTGCAGCAGCTGATCGAGGATCCGCTGATGATGATCGCGTGACGGGCGCGAGCCTTTCACGCAGAGCCGCGGAGACGCAGAGGCGCGGCGGACTTCGCGGTATGGATCACGCTCGTGGCGGGGCCAGCATACCATAGTTGTTGTTCAAAACAACGGCTCTTCCGGGTCTAGCATGGGTGGATGCTACGACGCGGCGAGGGCAACGACGGCTGCCACCGCATTCCGCATCCTGTCACGGCGCATTATCGGCAGACCTCGGGCGACCCCGGACAGGAAAGCTTCCGGCGGCGACGACCCTCCCACTTTGCGAACCGCGACCGCGACGGCAAAGCGACCCCAGCCTCACAGATCCGCAGCGTGGGGGACGTTTGCCTGCGCTAAGAGCCGTCAAGCGTTGCCCACGCGACGCGCGGCAATCGACTGGGTGCATTCCGCCGTCGCTCTACGACGTCAGGTGTGGCCCAGACCGACAAAACGCCCGCGTGGGTATCATTTGCCGTCGTCGCCTGGCGGGCAGGCGGCTTCCTGACCGTGGTTACCCACCCGGTACCCGGAAGAGGCAACACAACAAAAGAAAAAGGCCGGCCTTGCGTGGGGCGCGCGGAAACGAGATCACGGTCTCTGCGGCTCTGCACCTCCGCGTCTCCGCGTGAAATGAACCGCCCAGGCACCACGAGCCATCGCGGGTAATCTCCTACTGAATGTCCACGGCCTCCGTCCGGGAGCTGTCATCGCCGAGCAGGTGTTCCGCGAAGAACTCGTCGCGACGACGCTGAAAATAGCTGTTCAGCGGTCCGAAGCCGTGCGCCTGGCCGGGTAGCAGCAGCATGTCGAACCGCTTGTTCGCGCTGATCAGCGCGTGGACCAGCCGGACGCTGTTGGCCGGATGTACGTTGTTGTCCTGGTCGCTGAACGCCACCATCAAACGGCCTTTCAGGTTCTCCGCGACATCTGCGTTGGTCGGCACGTCGATCTCCCAGTCGACGCGCTCGTCCGGCGCGCAGTAGCCGTCGCCGGGAATGCGGCGCCGCTCGGCGACGTCGGGAGGTACGCCGTCGTCGTCATCATCGGCGGCAGCTGCCCTGCCGTCACTATCGTTGCCGTTGCGGGTGGAGTCGGCCTCCTCATCGATCGCGACACACTTATAGGTGAGGCCGTGGTTCTGCTCTGCCCAGTAGTCGCTGTAGACGTTGTTGTCGTGGTTGCCGTTGGAGGCGACTCCGACGGTGAAAAAGTCATTGAACGGCGGCACCAGCATGGCGGCGCCGGTCATGAAGCCGCCGCCTGAGTGGCCAAAGATGCCGACGCGGGAAATGTCGATGAAGGGGAAGCGCGCGGCGAGCTGCTCGATGCCGACCTTCTTGTCCGCGAGGCCGTAGTCGCGGAGGTTCTGGAACCCGTAATTCCGGTAATTGGCGCTTCGCTTGGGGCTGCCGCCCCGGTTGCCGATCTGCACCACGATGAACCCGAGCTGCGCGAGCCGCTGCTGCGCAGCGTTGGCGGAGAATCCGGAGGACACGCCCTCCGACTGCGGGCCCGGGTAGACGCTGGCGATGATCGGGTACCTGCGGCCGGGGTCGAAGTCGAACGGCTTCCACATGTTGCCGTGGATGTCGGTCACGCCGTCGGCGGCCTTGACGACGAACGGTTCCGGCGGCCGCCAGCCCAGCGCCTCGAGCCGGCTGATGTCCATCGCCTCCAGCTCGAGCGCGACGCGACCGTTGCCGTCGCGAAGTACGGAAACCCAGGGGACGTCGATGCGCGAGTAGTTGTCGAGTATGAAGCGACGTGACGGCGAGAGGCTCGCGTCGCGCGCATAGTCGCCCGGGTTCAGGAGCGTGAGCTGCGGCCGGTCGACAGGGGTCCGGTAGATGTGCTCGCTGTACGGGCTCTCCCCTGGCTCACGTCCGAGACCGGTGATCCAGATGACGCGCCTGGTCGAGTCGATCGCCTCGACGGTCTCGGCGCGCCATGCGCCGGACGTGACGGCATGCTTCAGGTCGCCATTGTGGCTGTGGAGGTACAAGTGGCCCCAGCCGGTCCGCTCCGACCACCACAGGAAGTCGCCGCCCTTCGCCAGGTAGCGCGGCTGGTACATGTTGCCGAACCCGGAGCCGCCCTCGAGCCGTGCGCCGCTCATGGACTCGCTGATCAGCGTGCGCACGGCGCCGTTGTTCAGGTCGACCTCGATGAAGTCGAGGTTCTGCCACGGACGGTCGCGGCGGATCAGCCGGAGCCTGTCGGAGCTGGCGCCCCAGTGGATCTCAGTGAGAGTCTGGTCCTTCCAGCGATGCACCTGCGGCAGCTCCGTCAGCGATGCGTCGCCGAGGCGGTAGACGAACAGCTCGCGATAGGCGACCGGGTCACCCGGCAGCGTCTTGTTGTAGGTGCGGAGCTCCGGCCGCGGCTCGGCGAGGACATCGATCACCCAGAGGTCCACGTCGATCCCGCGCGAGTCGCCGCGCGTGACGAAGAACGCCTGGTTGTCGTCCGACCAGGTCAGGCTCGGAGCCACGCGCCGCGCGATCGAGTCCGGCTCCGGCTGCGCCCTGTCGCCGTCGCCACTCCGGTTGCCACCCCCTTCCCCGGAGTTGCCGCGATCGTCGTCGGGGTCGCGACTGCCGAAGCTGTAATCCTCCACCCCGTCCGTCGTCAGCTGAACGGCCGGCAGCTGCATGCCGTCACGGACCGTGACCAGGTAGAGGTTGTGTTCCTCTGCGTAGATCCAGGCGGTGCTGTCGGGCGAGAAGCGTCGCCACTCGCGGGGCTCCTCCTCCTCCTCCTCTTCCTCCGCGTCGCCCAGCCGGACGAGGGTCTGATCGGCCAGGTCGAAGGCGAAGCGAATGTCGCGGGCCTCGAACGTGATCCTGCGGGCGCCCTCCTCGAACTCCAGGTCCTCGATCGGCAGGTCCTGAGCGACGATCGGCGCACCGGTCTCGCTGGACAGCAGCTCCGCCATGCGCTGATGGTCGAACAGCGGCTGCCTGCGCGGGCCCTGCGGCACGACGAGGTGGAAGCGGCGCCCGTTGGCGTCGGACCAGGAGTACCAGAGCGAGTCGGTCTCCAGGATCCAGTTCGCCTCGACGTTCGGCGTGCTGATCACGCGCGAGACGTTCTCTGAACTGAACCGCTCGGCCAACGCCCAGTTCGCGCGCTGGACGCCCGACTGCGCGGCTGCGGGCACTGCCGCGACGGCCAGCAGAATCAGCGCGGCGGAAATGCGGAACGATGTCATGGCGTCCCCCTGCGACAACGGTAGTGGAATGACATGGGATGGCGCCGCGTTCAGACGAACGGGGCAACCACAATGATAGGGTAAACAAGCGGCAAAGGCGAGCGGCCGGATCGAGCGGACCCGCGTCCCGACGGGCGTGGTGCCGCGCCTGGAGCGGGCGCGACTGCTGGCCCGGCTCCGGCCACGCCGCTAGTTTGGCGACTCGAACCAACGGCTTTTCCAGCGGTGGAGCGTGAACCTGACGAGGTGACGAAGTGGCGGACAAATTTGATCTGATCGTGATCGGGGCGGGGCCGGGCGGCTATGTCGCGGCGATCCGCGGTGCTCAGCTCGGGCTGAAAGTCGCGTGTGTGGAAGTCGGTGAGGGTGCGGGCGGCCTGGGCGGCGTATGCAACAATACCGGCTGTATCCCGACAAAGGCGATGCTGGAGAGTGCCAGGTACGCGAAGAAGATCGGCTCGCTGAAGGAATTCGGCATCGAGGTCGGCGATGTAAAGTTGGACATCAGCGTCGCCTCGAAGCGTGCGGGCAGCATCGCGTCCCAGGGTGCGAAGGGTGTCGCCTTCCTCTTCAAGAAGAACAGTATCGAGCAGGTCGTCGGGTGGGGCCGTCTGGCCGGGGGCGGCAAGGTCGAGGTCGAGGGCAAGGACGGCAAGCGCACAATCACGGGCGCCAACATCATCATCGCGACGGGCAGCCGACCGCGCGACCTGCCGATCCTGAAGTTCGATGGCAAGCGCGTGTGGAGCAGCGACCAGGCCGTGTTCCCGAAGGAGCTGCCGGCGAGCATCGGCATCATCGGTGCTGGCGCAATCGGCATGGAGTTCGCCGACGTCTACAACGCGTTCGGCTCGAAGGTGACCGTCATCGAGGCGATGGAGCAGGTGCTGCCGCTCGAAGATGCAGATTGCGCCAAGGTAGTGGACAAGAGCTACAGGAAGCGCGGCATCGACATTCTGACCGGCGCGCGTCTCGAGAAGGCGGATGTCGGCAGGGACAGCGTGAAGCTGCATGTGAAGAGCGGCGACGGCAAGACGCAGGAAGTGACGGTGGATGTCGTGCTGGTCGCGGTCGGCCGCGCACCGATCATCGATGACATCGGCCTCGACAAAGCGGGCGTCAAGACCGAGCGCGGCGCGATCATCGTCGATGACATGCTGCAGACGACGGCGAAGAACGTGTATGCGATCGGCGACGTGGCGAAGCCGCCACTGCTCGCGCACAAGGCGTCGCACGAAGGGATTGCGGTCGCCGAGCACGTTGCCGGGCAGGGCCACGGCTCGATCGACTATGGCAACATCCCGAACGTGACCTATTGTCATCCGGAAGTTGCGAGCGTCGGGCTCACGGAAAAGGCGGCGAAGGAGAAGGGGCTGGACATCGAAGTCGGCAGCTTCCCGTGGAGCGCGAACGGCCGCGCGCGCATCGCCGGCGAGACGGACGGCTTCGTCAAGATCATCCGTGACAGGAAGTACAGCGAGATCGTCGGCGCGCACATCGTCGGACCCAGCGCGAGCGAGCTGATCGCGGAGTTCGTCGTGGGCAGGCATCTCGAGAGCACGGTGGAGGAGATGGACAGGGCGATCCATCCGCACCCGACGCTGTCGGAAGCGATCGCCGAGGCTGCGCTGGCTTCACTGGGTCGGGTCATCCATATGTAAGGCTCGCGCTCGCTCGCGTGAAACGTGAAACGTGAAGCGTGAAGCGTGTCCGGGAGGTGTCTGTGTGGCTCTGTCGTTCCTTCCTTGCGTTGGTCGTCGGAATCCTTACGGCAGGGTGCGGGGCTGTGGGCGATGCTTCGCTTACGCCGGTCGTGACGGATAGCGCGGGTATCCGGATCGTTCAGACGCGTCGCACCGGCCGGCGTTCCGGCGCATGGCGTCGAAGTGGAGTGCACGTTTACGGGCTGGCTCGCGGTATGCATGCCGTCCCGGACGAACCATGAACGGGAGGATGCGATGCGAACAGGACTACTGCTCGTGGGGCTGCTGGTCGCCGGCGCGTGTACTGTCCGGTCGAATGATGGTGACATCGACGTGGACCCGATCACCGACCGCATCGGCGAATGGGAGAGCACCCTGACGGCGCGCAACGACTCGGGTGTACGCGGCGCGGCGGCGGTGTATGCTGCCGGGGTCGGATCGCAGGTGTCGATCTCGATTGCCGGGTCGACGCCGAACGCGCACCATCCATGGCACGTGCATCGCGGCACGTGCGCGACGGGTGGCGCAATCGTGGGCGACCGCGACGCCTATCCTCCTCTGCATGTCGGCAGCGACGGCGCGGCGTCCGGGACCGCGACGATCAGTGTCGGCCTGGATGAGAACACGGAATATCATGTGAACGTGCACAAATCGGCGACGGAGATGGGCACAGCGATCGCCTGCGGTAATCTGACCTCATGAACGAGAGCGCCTCCCCCGGCAACCGGCGGGAGGCGCTGCCGTCACGAGGCGACACGGTTCACTTCTTCTTCTCGTCGGTCTCGTCGTCGGCCTTCTCAGTCCCGCCCACGCTCGTGGTCGGCGTCCAGGACGGTGGATCGCTCGCGGGGAACGAGTCTTCCGACGCTTCGGTCACCACATCCTTGCCAGCGGCGCTGCGCTCGTCATGTACGGGCCGGCCTTCGCCGGCGTGACGCCGCGCCGTGTCGTCGCGCTGCTGCCGGTCCTTGTCGCGGACGCGCTTGTCGTCGCTGCCGTTGTTGTCCTTCGTAGTCACGATCACCTCCATGTCGAGCGGGGAACGGCCGCGCATGAACAGATCAAGATTGGTGCCGGGGAGGGGAGCGGGGGAGCGGAGGAGCGGAGGAGCGGGGGGACGGCTCTAGGGGGTGAAGGTGAGGCGGGGGTCGCCTTCGGTGATCACTCCAATGGCTGCGGCGATCGGAGTGTTCTCGACCACCAGCTCGGCGATCAGACGCTCCGCACGGTGAGCCGGAACGGCGATGAGCAGGCCGCCTGACGTCTGGGCATCGCAGAGAATGAGGCGCTGCAGCTCCGTGAAGTCGTCGGGCCAGTCCACATGCGGCGCGGCATCCTCCATATTGCGGCGCGTGCCGCCTGAAATACAGCCGGCGGCGGCGAGCTCGGCGGCACCCGGCAACAGCGGAATGGCACCGGCGCTAAGCGTGGCGCCCACGCCGCTCGACCGGAGGATATTGCGGAGGTGGTTCGGCAGCCCGAAGCCGGTCACATCGGTCGCGGCCGACACGCCGACGCGCATCATGGCCTCGGCCGCGCCGCGGTTCAGCGTGGTCATGCTGGCGACCGCATGCCGTATCCATTCGGGCGACGCCTGCCCGCGTTTGATGGCGGTGGCGACGATGCCGGTGCCGATCGGCTTGGTGAGGACGAGCACGTCGCCTGGCGCCGCACCGCCGTTGCGCGTCACCGCGGCCGGGTCGCACTCGCCGATCACACACATGCCGAACTTCGGCTCGTGATCATCGATCGAGTGCCCGCCGATTACCGCGATGCCGGCCTCGATCGCAATGTCGCCGCCGCCGCGTACGATCTCCTCGAGCAGACCGCTGCCGAGCAGGTCGCGGGGGAACCCGATCAGGTTGAGCGCGAAACGCGGACGCGCGCCCATTGCGTAGATGTCCGAGAGCGCGTTCGCGGCAGCGATCCGCCCGAAATCGTATGCATCGTCCACAATGGGCGTGAAGAAGTCCACGGTCGCGACCAGCGCGCGGTCCGCGCCGATCTGGTAGACGGCGGCATCATCCGATGAACCGGCGTCCACGAGGACTGCGGGATCCTGAAACGGCACGAGCGCGCCCAGCACCCGCGTCAGCTCGAGCGAGCCGAGCTTGCACGCGCAGCCGGCGCCGTGGGACAACTGGGTGAGCCTCACCTTTTCGCCTGTCATGCGCATAGCATACGGCGATGTGCCCGCGCGGGCGAGCCGGCTCGCGGTGCGCCACGAGCGGCGGCGACACAGGCCTAGTGCGCGCGCGTCACTCGCCAGACGGCGCCGGTGCGCGGCGGGAACTGCACCGGGCTCTCCTCGTTCGCCGGGTCGAACCGCACGACGCCGTAATCGACGATGTAGAGCGAGCCGTCCGGCGCGAACCTGAGGTTGAACGGACGCTCCATGCCCTGCCCGGCTGCGCCGGCGCCGGAGGCGGGTCCGCCGGCGCGGTTGCGGACGAACGGCACGACTTCGCGCGTCTCGGGGTCGATGCGCACGATCTGCGAGCCGGCCGGCGCTTCGCGGCCCGGACTGGTGAGTGAGCCGTAGTCGCCCCACTCCGCCACGAACAGGTGGTCGCCGAAACCGAAGACGGCAGGCGCGACATCGATACCCGAAGGCGACGAGTTGACGTCGTGCAGCGCCGCGACCAGCGACGTGTCAGGCGCCGTGAGACCGCTGGCCGCGTGATCGATCAGCAGCCGCGGAGGCAGGCTGTCCGGAACCGCAGCCGCGCCGCGCAGCCGCCGCGCGCGCTCTGCGGCCGGGGCGCTGAAACGCGCGTCGTCGAGCTGAATGAGCGCAGCCGAAAAGTCGGGATGACCGTACCACTGTCCTTCCCGGACGCGGTATGTCGGGTCGTACTCGTCGGCGATCGGACGCGAGCCCTCGACATTGGTGCCGTTGACGGTGACGAACATCGCATTCCGACTGTCCCATGCGAACCCGATCGGCTGGCGGAATCCCCATGCGAACGCGCGCACCGTGCCCTCCGCATCACGCGGGTCGAAGCGCAGGATGGAACCCCCGCACGTGCGCGGATCACCTTCGATGCGCCGGCCCGGCTCCGTCGCCGTGCCGAAAGGCACGAACGCGCCGGTAACTGCGGAGTCAGCCGGATCATCGCTGCGGAAATCCGGCGTGACGTAGTTCATGCCGGTCAGCACCAGGTCCTGACACGGGACAGGTCGCAGGTCGGAATTCTGCTCGATGAACGGCGACAGATCCGGCCCCACCACGCCCGCGTTCGTCGCCTGGCCGGAGCCGAGGTACAGCATGCCGTCAGGGCCGACACGGAGCTCGTTCAGGAAATGCGCCGACTGCGCGTCCCTGACGCCGCTCAGCACCCGCGTCACGACACCGGCCGGGGAGACCCGCGATACCGCACCCATCATGGTCTCCGGATCGCGGTGGCTGATGTAGAAGGCGCCGTCATGCCAGGCGAGGCCCACGACGGGCGCGGCTACGCCCTTCCCCTCGAGATCGACCGCCTCGACGACGCCTCCGTCCTCCAGCCGGATGATGCGCGCGGGCGGAGGCGCTTCCATGTAGGCTCCGCCAGCCTCCAGCACGTAGACGGTGCCTTCGTCGTCGAACGTGATGCCGGTGAGGTACGTAAGCGTGTCGGCCACCTTCTCGATGCGGTAGCCTGGTGCGAGCTCCAGCGCTTCGTATTCCGCGCTCGCCACGAGCGCCGGCCCCCCTGCTTCGGTTCCGTCCCCCGGCACGTGCTCGGAGCAGCCCGCCGCAGCGGTCATGATCAGCACGCAGCATGCGGCGTGGCAGGCCATTCTGAACGCAGCCATTTCGTCGTCTGTCCTTCAGCCGATAAGTTGCAGGGCGAGCGACAAACCTAAGAGCACTTCCGCCGAGGCGACATGCACCGGACCATACTCCTCCTCCTGCTTGCCTTTCCCGCCGCGCTGTCGGCCCAGGACCGGGGTCGCCGGGCAGCCGCGCCCGCGCCCGTGCTGCCGCCGGTCGATGCGCAGGTCGTGCTCGATCAGGATGCCATGACGTGGGATCACTACCGGCCCATTCCCGGCATGGACTGGACCGACCCGGCACACGTCCCGACGGTCCGCACCATCCGGATTGCAATGCTCCTCGCCGACTTCGAGGACCATCCGTTCGTCGTGACCCTGCCGAAGCACTCGGATCCGTTCGGCAACCCGCAGATCGATCCGATCGCGCGCGCTGATGTGCCGCAGTTCTACGCCGACTTCTGGAACACGCCGCAGCCGGTGAACCAGGGTCACTCGGTGAACGAGTACTGGATGGAGCTGTCGCACGGCCGGATCGGCGTGGAGTTCGTGCCGTACGGGCCGTACCGGCTGCCGGGCAGCTACGTCGATCTCAGGAACAGCGCTCTCGATTCGGTGTGGCGCGCGGATGCAGGCAATGATGTCGAGGATGAGTACGACCTCGTGATGCGCATCTACGCCGGGTACGACGAGACGACCGTGTGGCAGGAGTTCGGCGAGATGAAGTTCCAGACGCGCGATGACGTGACGCCGCCGTTCTGCCATCCGGATCCTGACGAGGGCTGCTGGCTGGACACGCGCTACACCGACTGGACGAGCGGTCTGGCGTCGTCGTATCTGTGGAGCAACTCGGCCATCACCATGGGCGAGAGCTCCGGCTCGATCCGTCACGAGATCTCGCACGCGGCGTTCCGCATCGGCGACAACAACAACAATCCGTACGTGCAGCCGTATCGTCGCGTCGGCGCGGGGCCGTGGGACGTGATGGACCGCGGCTCGTTCAACGGTCCGGGCGGCCCACACCGGCGCTGGCTCATCCCCGTGACGGAGGGCGGCGCGGCCCCTGCGGGGCTGCTGCTGCGTCAGCGCACATACTTCGAGTTCGTCGAGGACGACGATGTCCTGCGTCTGAGCCGCGACGGCCTCGCGACGTCGGGTCTGGCGGTCGGCCGGGTCACCGCGCGCGCGATCAGACCGGTGCCCGGCGAGCTCACGGGCATAGTCGTGCGACTCGATGGCGACGAGCCGCACGACCGCACACCGCCGTCCGACCCCGCGCGTGATCCGCTGTCGCAGGGCATCCAGAACTACGACGAGTACACGATGGAAGTCGTACAGCGCATCGGCTACGACTCGTTCACGCCGGCGAGCGGTGTGCTGATCACGAAGAACAAGGACCAGGCGAGCACGACAGGCGGTCCGAACGCGTTCAACATCTTCAACTGGGTGATCGACGCGAACCCGGAGGACATTCAGGAAGTGGATTTCGTGCGGCCCGATGGGACGGCGGTCATGCGTACGATCGCCGACTACCGCCAGCTCAACGACGCGACGTTCCATGCCGGGCTGAACTCCGGCAGCCAGTACGAGTGGGTGGATGTGCACAACCGGCTGCACTTCTACATCGTGGACGTGCACCATTCGGCTGACAGTGTGCTGTCGTATGCCGTGGGCGTGCGATCACTCGACGGCGCGGGGCCGCACGAGCGCGGCGCAACGCTCGCGGTGCCAGCGGGCGCACCGGCGGCGGACGGCCGCGCCGATTTCACGCTGACCAACACGGGGACGGCGGCGCCGGTGCCGTCGGGCTCACACCCGAGCGAGGCCGGCGGGCACACCGCCGCGGACGTGTATCGGCTGTCGGTGTCGGTCGAAGGCGAGGGCTGGAGCGCGCAGCTGCGGAACGTGCTGGCCGCAGTGCCGTTCGGCGCGTCACAGGCGGTGCCGGTCTACGTGCACCACGGCGAGGAAGCGGCGGCTTCGGCGGCGGTGACGCTGCGCGCCGCGTCGGAGAGCGACGCGGGCACCGTCGTCACCGCCACATACACCATCACCCGCTAGAGGAAGCGGTAGATCTGCACGGCGCCCGATCCGAGTGGTGTCGCCTCCAGGCTGACGTTGTCGCCGTTGCGCAGCCGGCGGAAGTAATCGACAGTCGCCTCCGGCGCGTTGTAAGGCAGCGTGACCGAGACGTTTCCGTTCTGCGTCTGCAGCACGAACGTGCCGCGATCGATGTCGAGCTGCGCGACGCGGCCGGAGAACCGCTGGACCTGACCGGTGCCGGTGTTGCCGGTCCTCTCCTGTACGCTCTGCTGCACATCGATGCGCTGCGTGTAGAGATTGCCCTGCGCGTCCTGCTGCACCTGCATGACCACGATATCGCCGCGCTCGAGTGCGGTTACGGGGTACTGCTGCTGCTGGTATACGACGATCGTGTTCTGATCGTAACGCACCGCCCCCGTCTGGCCCTCCTGCGTGACGACCTGGATCGCCTGCTGCTGCGTGTTGACCTGCTGGATCTCGACGTTGAGCTGACCCTCCTGCGCGCCGGCCTGGCCGCCGCCCATCGCTCCGCCCAGGATGTCACCGAGCGCGCCCAGGCTGTTCCCGCCGCACGCCGTGCTGAACAGCGCGACTGTGAGTGCTGCAGCATATCCCCCAATTACGTTCTTTCGCATTTTTCCCCATGAGCATGGGTTGCTGGAGCCGAACCCAGACTCAAAAGGCAAGAGAGGTGCCGCATCGATCTTGACACGCCAGACCGACCGCGGCATCCTTGACCTAAGGATCTTAGGTCAACACCGTCGGAGGGTGGCAATGGCGAGGCAGCTGGACGTAGTGAAGGGCACCCTGGAGCTGCTCGTTATGAAGACGCTGAGCGCGGGCACGCCGCTGCACGGGTTCGGCGTGCTGCGGTGGATCCGGGACGCCACGGAGGATGCGCTGCTCATCGAGGAAGGTGCGCTGTACCCGGCGCTGCATCGCATGGAGCAACGCGGCTGGATCGCAGGCGAGTGGCGGATCTCGGAGAAGGGGCGGCGCGCGAAATATTACGCGCTGACGCCGGCCGGCCGGAAGCAGCTGGTAAGGCAGGAAACGGAGTGGCTCGCCTATCTGCGGGCGTGGGAGCGGATCTCCGCGGCGGCGGGCGCCGCGGCGGCGAGCAGGTTGGTCCGGACATGAGCCGGCTCCGGCGGCTGTTCCATCTGGGCGAGTTCGCTGCCTGCCCTCTCTGTCCGCAATCGGCCGGCCGGTCCCGCAGCGTCGGGCTTCCTGATCGCGCCGACGTGCGACGGTGGCTCGTCCGACAGCCGCTAGACGGCGTCCTCGTCCGGCGGCGCAGCCGGCAGCCACAGAGTGAAGGCCGATCCCTTCCCCAGCTCGCTTCGCACGGTCAGGTCGCCGCCCATGCGCCGGGCCAGCTCGAGGCCAATAGCGAGCCCCAGGCCGGCACCGCCGCGCTTGCGCGTGTTCCCCGGATCGACCTGGACGAACGGCTCGAACACGGTTGCCGCTTCGGTCGCCGCAATGCCGATTCCCGTGTCCTCCACGCGGAGAAACACCCAGGGGGCGTCTCCGTCGAGAGTCGCTTCGTCACCGGGTGTTTCCACCGTACCACAGCTCACCGTCACGCTGCCACCACGCTCGTTGAACTTCACTGCATTGCTCAGCAGAATCACCAGGATCTGCCGAACCCGATCGTTATCGCCGCGATAGAAGTCGGGCGCGCCTGAGGCAACGTTGACGATGTCCACACCTGCGCCCGAGGCCTGCAGCTCGATAAACGCGATCGCAGCGGCGATGGACTCGGCGGCCCGGAACGCATCATTTTTCAGCTGCATCCGGCCGGATTCGACCTTGGCGAGATCGAGAATGTCGTCGATAAGTCCGATCAGGTGTTGACTGCTCGACTGGATCCGGCTCAGGTACTCCTTCTGCTTCCCGGTCATCGGTCCCGCCACCTCCAGATCCAGAAGATCCGTAAACCCGACAATCGCGTTGATTGGAGTGCGGATCTCGTGGCTGAGGGTTGCCAGGAACTGCGATTTTGCGCGGTTCGCCTCCCGCGCCTCGTCCGCGAGCTCCTGCTGCTGGATACTGGTGACCACCAGCTGCTCGTTCAGATGGACGCCGAGGGATCGAGCCTCTTCCATGTCCCGATAGAGCCTCGCATTGTCGAGGGCCAAAGCGCAACGTGCGGCCAGATCTTCGGCGAGTTTCAGGTCACTCTCAGCGTACTGATGTCCGACATCCGCGCTCACGAACGTGATGGCACCGAGGACGGTGCTGCGAGCGACCAGCGGCACCGTCACCACAGACCCGATGCCGAGTGCACGCAGGTCGCTCAGATTCTCCTCGCTCGCCGCCACCTCCATGAGCAATGCATCGGAGACGTGCGGGATGATCTCGGTCACGGGTGAGCGCACGGCGTGGGGCAGGCCGAGACGGTCACTTCGTCGCGGCGGCCAGCTCTCCTCGAGCCGGCGCACATGTTCCCGCTTCCGGGGATCCGGGTGCACGATGCCCGCGCGACGCATACGCTGGTCCGGCCCGATGACGTCGACGATGCACCACGAGCCAAGATACGGGAGCGCCGTTCCCGCGACGGTCAGGAGAGTGCTCTCGTAGTCAATCGATTCCGCCAGCAGTCGGCTCGTTCGCGACAGTAGTCGCAACACGGCTGGCATGTCATCGGGAACGGCCATCGGCAGCATCCAGGTCGGTGAATTTCAGCCGTGCGACGGTCGGCCTCCGCTCGAATTTCAACCGAGAGTGGTTGACTGTCGATGACCGAGTTCCTACGTTCTGCAAGTGCGATACCGGAGCAGTATCAGGTCTCTGTCACGGGAGCCCGGCGAGGTCCAGCTGGCCGTAGCTGGCCGTCAAGAGTGGTCCTGGCGTCCGGTCTGCCGTACCCCCGGCGACGTGAGCGAAAATCGCGCGCGTACCCTCGAAGAGTAATGAATGACGAGTCCTCCCGCTGACGCCGTCGACGTAGCGCGCCTCGTGCTCGAGCACGAGGCCCATGGCTCCGATCCGGCTGACCGGGCGGCAGCCGTGCAGACGGCCTTCCTCAAACTGGGCGACCACTGGAGAGACCTCCTGGGCTCCCGCGGTGTCATCGCCCTGGTCGGCCGCGCACTCAACCTGGCCACACGACAACATGGGTGTCTGGCAGGCGTAGCGCTCAGCACCGAGCTACCAGCGACGTTCACGGGCCTCGCCGGGGCGCTGGCGAAGGAAACTCCGGAGAACGCGACCGAAGCCGGCAACGCCATCTTGGCCCACTTCCTCCACCTGCTCATCATCCTGCTCGGCCATCAGCTCGCTACGCACCCAGTCCGCAATCTCTGGCCCCGTGCGATGTCCAGTGTCAAGGAGACTGACGAATGAGTCGGAAATCAAAAGTGGCAATCCGGAAGCTGCCTTCCGGAGTTCCGGGACTCGATCTCATCCTGGGCGGCGGCATTCCGGAATACTCCTTCAACCTGATCGCGGGCGAGCCGGGCACCGGCAAGACGACGCTGGCGCATCAGGTCGTCTTCGAGAACGCTGCGCCGGACTGCAAGGCACTCTACTTCACGGTCCTGGGCGAACCGGCGGTGAAGATGCTGCGGTTTCAGCAACAGTACTCGTTCTTCGATCTGAAAAAGGCGCGCGACAGCATCCGGTTCGTGAACCTGAGCGACGAGGCCCTGGAGAAAGGGCTCGACGGAGTGCTGGACCGCATCGTTCGCGAGGTGGAAGAAAGCGACGCGCGCATCGTGGTGGTCGATTCGTTCCGTTCCCTGATCAGCGCTGTGGAAGGCAGCGAGGCGCACGCCGGTCTGCAATCGTTCGTGCAGCGACTCGCGCTGCACCTGACCACGTGGCAGGTCACCTCGTTCCTGGTGGGCGAGTTCAAGGAAGAGGACCGCTCGGGCAATGCGGTCTTTACCATCGCCGATACCGTCACCTGGCTCGCCATGGCACCGGACAACAACTCGGTCGTCCGCAAGGCCCAGATCGTGAAGGTGCGTGGGCAGGCGCAAATGCCGGGCCTTCACACGTTTCGCATCACGACTGCGGGGCTCCAGATATTTCCCCGCCTCTCCCTCGCCGTGGACGAACACGAACGGGAAACACCCAGCGGACGCGCTTCCACGGGTGTTGCAGGCCTCGACGAAATGATGGGCGGCGGCATTCCCACCGGCGATTCGGTGCTGGTCGCAGGCGCCTCGGGCTCAGGCAAGTCGGTGCTCGCGACACAATTCATCGCCGAAGGCGGCAGGCAGGGTGAGCCCGGCGTACTCGTCGTCTTCGAGGAGCATCCCAAGGAGTATCTCCATCGCGCGCAGGGTCTCGGCTTCGATCTCCTCAGGATGGTCCGCGAAGGCAGGCTGGAAGCGCTCTATCTGCGACCGCTCGACCTCTCGCCGGACGAGACGCTCTTCGAGATCCGGGAAGCCGTCAAGCGCGTTGGAGCCAGGCGCGTTGTCATCGATTCCATGTCCGGCTTCGAGCTCGCACTGGCGCCCACCTTCCGCGCGGACTTTCGCGAGTCGCTCTACCGGCTCGTCGGGGCACTCACGGGCGTCGGCATCACCGTGCTGACCACGATGGAGATCACGCAGGGCCAGGACGAGCTTCGCTTCACACCGAACGTCATCTCCTTCCTCGCCGACGATCTCATCTCGCTTCGCTACATCGAGGTCGACAGACATCTGAGGAAGGTGGTCGCAGTCGCCAAGATGCGCGGCAGCGATCACAGCAAGGAATTTCGGGAGTACGAGATCACCGACAAAGGTTTTGTAGTGCGCGGCAGTCTCCACGGATATACCGGGCAGATCAGCGGTGCCGCGTACCTCACGAAGCCGGACGGGTGATTTCCGGGGTGGAGGCGCGGTGATCGCAGGTCATGCCTCGTCCAGCTCGTTGCCGCCCGCTGCCGGCGCGTCCGGCTGCTGCTTCGGCACGAGTCCGGCGGCACCTGCCATGCCCATGATGCCCGGCATGTTGAGCGAGTCGGCAAGCCCCGACGGCACGACCATGAGGGAGCCGCGCTTGACGATGCTCTCGTAGAGCATGTTCATGGCGCGCAGGTTCAGCGCGACGGGGTTCTCCGCGTAGAGCCGCGAGGCTTCGACGAACTTGGACGCAATCTCGGTCTCTGCGGTGCCGAGGATGATACGGGCCTGCCGCTCGCGCTCCGCCTGCGCCTGCCGCGACATCGCCTCCTCGAGCGCTTCCGGGATGACGACGTCGCGAATCTCGACCGACTGCACCTGGATGCCCCAGTCGTGCATCTTGCGGTCGAGCGCTTCCTGGAGGCCGCGGCCGAGCTCGCGGCGGGACTGGATCAGCTCGGCGAGGTCGTGCTTGCCGATTGCATCGCGTAGTGCGGTCTGCGCCGCGAGCATCACTGCCTGGCCGTAGTCCTGCACCTCGAGTGCGGCCCGCTCGGCGTCGTAGACGACCCAGAACGCGATCGCATCCACGTCCACCGGCACCGTGTCCTTCGTCAGGCAGGACTCCGCCCCGAATGCCGTCGTGCGGATCCGCTGATCGATGTGGTAGCCGATGCGGTCGATGACGGGCAGTACGACGAGGAAGCCGGGACCGCGCAGGCCGCGGTAGCGGCCCAGCCGGAGCACGACCGCCTTTTCCCACTGATCGGTGAACTTGAAGGACGGGCCGACCAGCAGCCCTGCGACGCCGTCGGCGATCGCGGCGAACGGGGCAGCGAGGCCAGCGAGGCCAGCGAGCAGCAGGCCGCCGCCGAGCGCGCCGGCGCCGAGCAGGCCGGCCGCGAGTGCAGGCACGGGGAAGCGGGTGTCATCGGGCGAGCTGGACAGCGGGATCAGGCTCGCTCCGACGCGACTCGAGCGGCGGGCAGGCAGGGCAGTCATGGGCTGTGCTCCTGGGGCCGGTCAGCGGAAGCGGACCGAAGCTCGGTCAGCATGTCGGCGACGTCGTCGATGTCGAAACCCAGCTCGGCGGCGCGGTGAACGAGCTCATCGCAGAGCTGAGTCAGCTGGCGGTGGCGCTCACGATCCTGCTCCGCTGGCTGCGCGAGGCTGACGAAGGTGCCGGCGCCCGGCCGGGTCGCCACGACACCGCGCCGCTCCAGGTCGAGGTAGGCCCGCTCGATGCTGCGCGGGCTGACGCCCAGCGCGATGGCGAGCTGACGCGGTGTCGGCAGTCGCTGGCCTATCTCGAGGCTGCCGTCCACCACCGCGAGCCACAGCTCCTCGCCCACGAGCTGCGCGATGGATACGGTCCCGCCCTCGCCGAGCCGCTCCGTCAGCCGCTGCACGAGCTCCGCCTTCTCCATGCTGCGCAACCTGGACCGGGCGTGCGGGTCAGTCCAGCGGTTGCAGCCCCACACGCGGGATGCGGTGCGACCTTCCACACTTCCAGCGCGTGGTCGGGTCCGATTTCCCGGATGACGCCGATCGCGTTGCCGATCGAGGCGGGGCGCTGAGGCGGGCTACCTGCACACTCGACGCGGCGCTTGCGCCGGCTTGGGGCGTTGACTGGCTACGAGGCGGAAAACGGCGCAAGCCGCGCAGGCGCGTCTCGTCACGTGTGGAGTTTTCCGCTTCCGAGTTGGGCAAACTGCACAACCCGGCGGTTTCGGGCCGTCGAATGTGCAATTTTCCGGCTGCGGGCGCCGGCGCGGCCGGACACCAGCCGCGGGACGGAGTCGCGGAGGTAAACCGGTGACCCTGCCCCACGACTCCCGTACGCGCCCGGCGCGTGTGCCGCCTACGTGGCGTTCCGTGACAAGTGGTCCGAGGCGGTCTTCAGGCGTGTGTTCTTCAATCGCGCCATGGCGACGATTCCGAGAAGAGGCCCGATTGCCAGCATGCTGAACGCCGGCCCCCAGCCTACGCGTCCGGCAATCTCCGCAGTCAGCCAGATCGACGCGGCGGTGAGCGCGAAGCCGAGGGACGTCTGGAGGGTGAGCGCGGTGCCGACCGCGTGAGGCGGCGCCACCTCGGTGACGATCGCACTGAACTGCGCGGAATCCGCGACGATCGCGAAACCCCAGACGAGAGCGAGAAGGACCACGACCGCCAGCGGCGCGGCGGCGAGCCAGCCGATGACGAGGGAGCACGCGCCGCTCACGGCCATTGCCGCGATCGTAACGCGCTCACGGCCCAGTCGGTCGGCCCAGGCACCCGCCACCACGGATCCGATGCCGCCCATCGCAATGACACAGAAGCCGACGAACCCGGCCCGCGTCGCAGCGCCACCAGCCGTCAGCTCGCGGGCGAGGAAGAAGTCGAAGAAGAACGCTGCGACGAGCGCCCACATCGCGTACAGCTCCCACATGTGCCCGAGGTACCCGGCGATCGCGAGGCGTGTGTGACGATGGCGCGCGATGGTGCCGGTCAGCAGCCAGGAGAAGGGTCTGCGCTCGAACGCATGCGGTCCGTCCTCCCAGACTGCGAAGACGAGGACTGCGGCGAACACGGCGCCGGCTGATGTGGCGAGAGCGACGAGCCTGACAGCGGGCGTGCCGACGGCGCCGATCAGGTAGGGCAGCGCCTTTCCGATCGTGAGCGCACCCACGACGATGCCGATCGCGAGGCCGCGCGATCGGCGAAACCAGGAAGCAGCCATCTTCATCGCAGGCGGGTAGACGCCGGCGAGGAAGAATCCGGTGAGGAATCGTGAAACGCTCGCTGAAATGACGCCGGTGGCGAGCAGCAGCGACGCGTTCGCAGCGGCAGCGAGCAGCGCGGACGCGGCGAAATACCGTCTGGCGACAACGACATCGGCGAGGTTCAGCAGCGCGGCGATCGCGGTTCCGGCGACGAATCCGATCTGCACTGCCGCAACGAGAGACGCTGCCCCGCCGGCGCCCAGGCCCCAGCGCGCGGTTAGCTGAGCCGCGGTCGCACTCGCCGTGAACCAGAGCGACATGCCGAGCAGCTCCGCGAGCGCGAGCAGCGCCAGCATCCACCAGGCCTTGCGCAGGTCTGTCTCCTTACGGTTGGGAATGGTCCTTGCTCTCAGACGGGGCAACGATGGCTTCCGTCGAGAGGAGCAGCATGAGCGAGTTCAAGAAACCGGGCACTGCCCCGGAGTTCGATACAGAGGAGGGTCTCTCTCTCGCCCTGTCGTATCTGGAGGACCCGTCGGACGTGCCATGCCCGAGGTGCGGCCCCGACCAGGTCGAGGTCGTCTGCTACCTCGACGCACGCAACATGGAGAAGGGCCGCGTTGTACCGACCGCGCCCGACGACAATTATACAGTGGTTCTGTACTGTCACGGCTGCGGGCGCGCGGCGGCGCTCGACCTGAGCCGGGACGAGCAGCAGGATCGCAGCGCCGCCTGAGACGACGGGGGGAGGCCGCCGGAACCGACCGCGGCCCTCCGCGCACGTGCCCTTACATCACGATGATCATCCGCCCCCACCGCCGCCACCGCCCCCGACGAAGCGGGGATTCACGACATTATTGAAGATCGAGCCGAAGCGGTAGCTGATGCCGAAGTTCGTGAAATAGCTGTAGCTCGTCGCAAGCTGCCGTTGCCTCAGCAGGATCTCTTCCTCCGTCAGGTCGCGCGCGGCGAGCGAGAGCTGATCCTTCACCCGACGGAAGTTGCCGCCGAAATTCAGTGACAGGCCCCGGAACAGACGAATATTCGTCGAGCCGCCGACGCCGGCGCTGTACTTCTGCAGATCGTGCAGGTACTGCGACCCGTCGACAGAGAGACTGACACTGCCCCACGGCGCACGCGTGCCGTAGTCGAGCTCAAGCGAATGGACCGGTCGCGTCTCCTGCTCCTGCCCGAAGAGCGTGATCTCGCGGTAGTCCGCATAGCTGACGCCGCCGGAGTAGCGAACGGTGAGGCTGCGGCGGGTGGATTCAGAGTATGGGATGAAATTGTACTCGACCGCAGGACTGACCTGAAGGGACAGCGACGTGTTGCCGAATGTCGAGGTGCCGGCCGAGCCGCGGGCGCCTACCGAGAAGTGAGGCCCCACGCTCTTCACAATCAGGCTGCTCGCACTGTAACTCCTGCTGATCGATGTCGTGGTCGTGCTCACATCGTCGATGGTGTATTCGAACTTCGATTCGCTGTAGCTGCCACGCAGCGACAGGTTCACTTTCCAGTCCTCCGTCGTCCGGTTCGCTGCGATATTGCTGGAGAAGTTCTGTGACTGCTGCTGGCTCTCTCCCCGCGCGAAGCCGTTCAGCCCGATGCTGAACGTCCAGTAGTTCCACGGATCGCCGCCGGGCCCGGCGGCGTCCGTCGTATCCTCATCGGCTGCCGGGAGCAGACTCACCTCCAGTCGCCGGGCGACGGGGCTGCCCGCGACGAACGGGAGCAGCCCGTGCTTCATCGCGCGGGTGAGGCCGCGCCGGATAGTGTCGGTCGTGTTATCGGAGCTAGCCACCCAGGAGAGTGTGTCGTGGTGCCCCGCGCGGTCGCGAAGACCGATGAATTCCAGGGTGTATGCAGCGCCGCCGCCGCCGGTCGTCTGGCGCGAGACGAGCACGTGCACATCTGCATCCGCGCGGTCGCGCATGTAGTCGACCCACGTGATCTCGGTTCGCAGATAGTTATCATCGCAGAAGCCGCAGTCGATGAAGACGCGGAGCTGTGCTGCGCCGGGCGCAGCGTCCTGCCCGACGAGGGGGCCGGCGAAAATCGCGGCCAGGGCGACGCACACGAAAGCAGAAGAAACCCGGCGGGTGCAGAACATGGTCGCGTCCTGAGGAGGTGTCGAAGACCAGCGCGGCAGTCCCTTTGGACGCCGCCCCCGGTCATATGTTCCATCAGGGCGTCGGCGGCGATGCACCCGGCATGCCGGCGCCGTTGCCGCCCCGTTCGGCCCGGCTTTACCTTGAGTGAGCAATCGGAGGATCAGCGGATGAGCAAGTTTGCGAAGGGCAAGTCGTGGATCGAGCACCGTATCGATTCCGACATGGAGCTGAACGGCAGTCACTATACGGTGAACCTGCTGGCGCGAAAGGGCACGGGGGTACAGGGCTTCCGCGTGACGGTTGTATACCTGCCGCACGAAGGCGGCGCGACGGTCGAGCGGGAGTTGCCGAACGCGCGCAGCACGGCTGACGTGCACCGCATGACGCGCGAGCTGTCGGACGAGCCGCAGCGGGTGGTCGAGCTGTTTGGTCAGGGTGCTGCGCCTTGATGCTGCCGGGACCTTCGACGCGCTCTCGTTTCGCCTCTCAGGTGGCGCGGCCCGAGCCGGAGGTCAACCTCGCAGAAGCGGCGCTGCTGGTCGCCGCCGAGGAGTATCCTCAGCTCGTGCCCGAGCTGTACCTGCAGCGGCTCGATCAACTCGCCGAGCGCGTCCGCGACCGGGTCTGGGATCAGACGGCACCGATCGTGATGCTCGACGATGTCAACCGCGTCCTGTTCCAGGACGAACAGTTCCGCGGCAACCGGTCGGAGTACTACGACCCGCGCAACTCCTTTCTGAACGACGTGCTGGACCGCAGGATCGGCGTTCCGCTGACGCTCAGCATCATCTACCTCGAGGTCGGCTGGCGGCTCGGCATTCCGCTGCACGGCGTCAATTTTCCGGGCCACTTCCTGGTCCGCTACGACGGTGAGGCAGTGAAGCTGCTGCTGGACCCGTTTCACGAGGGCACCGTGCGGTTCGAGAACGAAGCACAGGACCTGCTCGACAATGTGTACGGCGGGTCCGTCCGCATGCAGCCGCAGTTCCTGCGGGTCGCGGACCGGAAGGACGTGCTGGTACGTCTGCTGAGCAACCTGAAGGGCATCTACCTGCAGCGTCACGATGACGTGCGTGCAATCGCGGCGGTCGAGCGCATCCTGCTGATCCGTCCGGACGCGGCGGACGAAGAGCGCGACCGCGGCATCGTGCTGGCGCGGCTGGGTCGGCCGCAGGAGGCCGCGGATGCGCTGCGTCGGTATCTCGAGCTGGTGCCGGGTGCTCCCGACACGGCGCGTGTGCAGCTGATGCTCGAGCAGCTCGACACGACAGCATGAGCACGTCGCAGGAATACGCTGCGGCGCGCGAAGGGGCGGTCGTGATCGAACGTGACGACCGCACGTTCATCCGCGTGCATGGCCGCGACCCCGTGCGGATGATACAGGGTCTGGTCTCCAACGACGTGAGCGGCGCGCCGTTCGACCGCGCCGTCTATGCCGCGGTGCTCACGCCCAAAGGCAGGATGGTCGCCGACACCCGCATCCTGCGGCACGGTTCCGACCTGCTGCTGGAGACGGCTGTCGCGGCTGCGGACGGTCTGGCCGCGCACCTGCGCAAGTTCGTGCCGCCGCTCTTTGCACGGTTCGAAGATGTCACGCGAGCCTGGTCGCTCACAGGTGTGTACGGCCCGGCCGCTCCGCGCATCATCAGGGACGTGTTCGGCATCGCCGCGGACGTCTCGGAGGACGTCGTCCACAACGCATCGCTCGATGGCGCGCCGGTGTGGATCATCACGACGTCGCTCACCGGCGACGCCGGTTTCGATATCCTAGTCGAAATCGGCAGCGGCGGTGCCGAAGGGGTAGTGCGCCGTGCCGTCATCGACGCCGGTGCGGTGCCGATCGGCGCAGACACGCTCGAGGTGCTGCGCATCGAGGCGGGCAGACCTCTGTGGGGTGCGGAGCTCGACGAAACCACGATCCCGCTCGAGGCAGGTCTGCGCGCGCGCGCGATCAGCGAAAGCAAAGGCTGCTATACCGGGCAGGAGGTGATCGTGCGGATACTCCATCGCGGTCATGTGAACTGGCTGCTGCGCGGCGTGCTGCTCGGTGACGCAGCCGTGCCCGACCGCGGCGCGCTTCTCTTCCGCGATGGCCGGAGTGTCGGTCGGATCACGAGTGCCGCACAGTCGCCGCGCCACGCCCAGACGATTGCGCTCGCGTACGTCCGGCGGGAGGTCGAGCCGCCCGCAGCTCTGCGACTGGGCGACGTCGATGGCCCCGTTGCAGACGTGGTCCAGCTTCCGTTCCCCTGAGCGGGGGCCCGCACTACATTCTGCGGTACGGCCCCGTGCACACGTGGAGGCATCATGAAAGAGGCGCGACGCGCGCTGAACCGGCTGCGGCGGGCGGTCGAGAAGGCGGACGCGGAGCTGCTCACCGTCGCCGGCGAGCTGCGCACCGCGGAGGCCGACGACTTTCCTTCGGCCGCGTTCGACGAAGCACTCGCGCAGCTTCGCGCGCTCGAGCAGTTCGTGGACGAGCAGGAGCAGCGGCTGCAGGACAAGATCCTGCATAGCGGCGGCATCGAGCCCGGCCGGGTCAGGCGTACACAGTGACGTTCAGCCTCTTCATCTACGACAGGCTGCGGGACCATCCACTTCTCGACGGCTGCATGGCGGTCGCCGACGCGTCGGTCGGCGGCATCCTGTACGACCTGGGCGACTGCGCGGTGCTGCTCCTCTACGGCTCGACGCCGGTCCGGGGACAGGTCGTCCGTTGTCCGGCGGCGCTGCTGCAACGGCTCGATACGGAGCTGGCGGTCGGCGAAGGTCGGTTCCGCCGCGTCGGCGTTGAGGCGGAAACGGCCGGCCAGGATCTGCTGCCCTGCTGGGTCTACACTGCGGGCCCGGCGCTGTCCCGCAGGCTGCTGCCGGACCGGCGCGTCGCCGCTGGCTGATCATACGACGCATCCGCAGAAGGGTTACCGATGGCATCGGCTGGCATGTCCGCAGTGGAGCTGCGCACCGTTTCCAAGAGCTACGACACGTTCCAGGCAGTGAAGCCGCTCGACCTGGTCGTGCCGGTCGGTGCGACCTACGCGCTGCTCGGCCCCAACGGAGCGGGCAAGACCACGACGATCCGGATGATCATGCGAATCCTGCAGCCGGACCGCGGCGACATCCTGCTCTTCGGCAGGCCGCAGTCGCAGGCAGGCCTCGACCGGATCGGCTACCTGCCGGAGGAGCGGGGCGTCTACAAGCGCATGAAGGTGCGCAAGCTGCTCTCCTTCTTCGCCGAGCTGAAGGGCGTAGCGCCGCGTGATTCGCGTCCCCGCATCGACCACTGGCTCGAGCGCATGGAGCTGACCGACCGCGCCGACGCGAAGGTGCAGGAGTTGTCCAAGGGCATGCAGCAGAAGGTCCAGTTCATTGGCGCGATCCTGCACGATCCCGAGATCGTGATTCTCGACGAGCCGTTCAGCGGACTCGACCCGCTGAACCAGCGCGTGCTGCGGGAGATCATCACGGAACTGAAGCAGAAGGGTCGTACGATCATTTTCAGCACGCACATCATCGAGCACGCCGAGCGCATCTGCGACCACGTCTGCATCATCGCGCGCGGCACGAAGGTGGCCGACGGCACGATCGCGAGCGTGAAACGCGAGCACGGCACCGAGTACGTCGCGCTGAAACCGGATACCGACGCGAGTGCCGTGGCCGATCTGGTGCGGCGGCTCCCCTCCGTGCTCCAGGTCGAAGAGCAGCATGGCGAGCTTGCGCTGACGCTGCGCGACGGTGCGGACCCGCAGGCGATTCTGAGGGAGCTCGTGGCAGGAGGCCTGCGCCTGCGCCGCTTCGAGGTGGCCGAGCCCACGCTCGAGCAGATCTTCATCGACCGCGTCAGGGAGGTCGCCCGTGTCTAGCCGCATGCTGCCCGTGCTCAAGCGCGAGTTCACCGAGGCCGTCACGTCAAAGGCGTTCATCATCGGCACGGTGCTCGGCCCGCTGCTGATCTTCGGCCTGTTCGGCATGCAGGCGCTCATTATCGCGAAGGGCGGCGGCGGCGAGCATCGCATCGTCATCTTCGACGCGACGGAGCGCGGGCTGGGCGAGCGAGTCGCGCAGCGGATTCGCGAAAGCGACGAGACGCCGTCGTTCGTCGAGCGGCCCACGTTCGACATCACTTCCGAAACCGTGACGCCCGCAGAGCGCTCGCAGCTGGCGGCAACGACATCGGAGCGGATCCTCGCCGGTGAGCTGGACGGTTACCTCTGGATCCCGGCCGACGCGCTGAATGACGGCGTGGTGCAGTACGAGGGCAGCAACGCAACGAGCTCCCAGGTGACGAACGAGCTGCAGCGCGCGGTTCAGCGCGTAGTGCAGTCGGACCGGCTGCTGAGCGAGGGAATCGATGAGGTGCGCGTCGGCGAAGCGCTGCAGTCCGTGTCAATGAGCATTTCGAAGACGGGAGTCGACGGTGCCGTCGGCAATCCGATCGCGGCGGTGCTGCTGTCGATCGGCATGGCATTCGCCATCTACATTGTGGTGATCATGTACGGCCAGTCGATCATGACGAGCGTACAGGAGGAGAAGCGCGACCGGATCGTCGAGCTGATCGTGAGCTCAATCCGCGCGCGCGACCTGCTGCTCGGCAAGGTCATTGGCATCGGCGCGGCCGGTGTGCTGCAGATGGTCATATGGGTCGCAGCCGCAGCCCTGCTCTTCACTCAGGGTGTGCTGCTCGCCTCGGTGTTCGGTGCCGGCCCCGAAACGATCGAGTCGCTGTCGCAGCAGTCCGTGCTGCCGCACGTGCCGTGGTCCGCAGGCCTGCTGTTCGTGCTCTACTTCGCGGGTGGCTTCTTCCTGTTCGCCACGCTGTTCGCCGTGATCGGTGCGATCGTCACGAACACGCAGGAGGCGCAGCAGTTCGTGATGCCCGTGCTGATGCCCTTCATACTCGGCCTCTTCATCGCAATGCCGGCCGCGGAGAATCCCGACGGGCGCGTCGCAGTCATCGGTTCGCTGGTGCCGTTCACGTCACCCATGGTGATGCCGGTCCGGGCGAGTGTGTCCGACGTCAGTTGGCTGGAGACAGGTCTGTCGCTGGCGCTGCTGTACGCGACGGCGGCTGCGATCATCTGGCTCGCGGCGAAGATCTATCGCACCGCCATCTTCGCGACCGGGCAGAAGCCGACCGCCAGCGAGGTGTTCCGCTGGATGCGTGCATCGTGAGCTCAGCGCGGTGGTCGCCCGCTCAGTGACGCGGCGACGGCAGTAGCGTCCTGTGGCTCGATCGCGAATCCGATTCGGCCGGTACCGCTCGGGCTCTCCTGCTTGAGCGTGCGGATCAGGTCGCGGTACTCGCGGTCCATCTCCGGCGTCACGGACGCGCGCGTCTCCTTCAGCGCATCTTCGAAGAAGCGCATGGGGACGCGCTCGATGTCGAGGTCCTCACGCAGTGCCTGCAGTCCGGCCCGGCGGACGACGTTCTCCAGGTCAGCACCCGTGTATCCATGTGTCCGCCGCGCCACGTCCTCGAGGTCGACGTCCTCGCCCAGCGGCATGCTGCGCGTGTGGATGCGCAGGATGTGCAGCCTGCCATCCTCCTCCGGCACCGGAACATAGATCAGGTCGTCGAAGCGGCCGGGCCGGAGCAGGGCAGGGTCCAGCAGCGCAGGGCGGTTGGACGCCGCGATCACGACCACGCCGCGCAGCTCCTCGAGCCCGTCCATCTCCGCCAGCAGTGTATTGACGACGCGCTCGGTCACCGCGGGTTCACCCATGCCGCCGCCGCGCACGGGCGCCATGGAGTCGATCTCGTCGATGAAGATCACGGTCGGCGCGACCTGCCGCGCGCGCTGGAAGAGGCGCGATACCTGTCGCTCCGACTCGCCGTACCACTTCGACAGCAGGTCGGACGACTTCGTCGCGATGAAGTTGGCCTCGGCCTCGCGCGCGACGGCCTTGGCGAGCATGGTCTTGCCGGTGCCGGGCGGGCCGAACAGCAGGAACCCCTTCGCGGGGCGGATGCCCAGCCGCTCGAAGCTCGCGGGGTGCCTGAGCGGCAGCTCGATGCCGTCGCGCAGCTCACGCTTCGCTTCGTCGAGGCCACCGACGTCGTCCCAGGACACGTTCGGCGCCTCGATCATGATCTCGCGCAGCGCCGAGGGTTGAACGCGCTTGAGCGCGCGCATGAAGTCTTCGCGCGTGACGCGCAGGCCCTCGACCACATGGGATGGGATCTCGCCGGAATCGAGATCGAGCTGCGTGACGCTGCGCCGCAGCGTCTCCATGGCAGCCTCGCGCGACAGGGCAGACATGTCCGCACCCACGAAGCCGTAGGTGACGCGGGCGAGCTCGTCGAGATCGACATCCTGCTCGAGCGGCATGCCGCGCGTGTGGATGCCGAGGATTTCGCGACGGCCCTTCACGTCGGGCACGCCGATCACGATCTCGCGGTCGAAGCGGCCGGGGCGGCGCAGTGCCTCGTCGATGGCGTCCACACGATTCGTTGCGCCGATCACGACCAGGTTCTGGCGCGGCTCCAGGCCGTCGAGCAGCGTGAGCAGCTGAGCGACTACGCGTCGCTCCACCTCGCCCGTAACCTCCTCGCGCTTCGGCGCGATCGAATCGATCTCGTCGATGAAGATGATGGACGGGGCCTGCTGCTGCGCCTTCTCGAAGATCTCCCGCAGACGCTGCTCGGACTCGCCGTAGTAGCGGCCCATGATCTCGGGCCCTGCGATGTGGAAGAAGCGCGCGTCCGCCTCGTTCGCGACCGCGCGGGCCAGCAGCGTCTTGCCGGTGCCGGGCGGACCGTAGAGCAGAATGCCCTTCGGTGGATCGATGCCCAGGCGCTGGAAGAGCTCCGGGTGCTTCAACGGTAGCTCGATCATCTCCCTGACCTGCCCCAGCGTGTCGCCCAGCCCGCCCAGATCGTCGTACGTCACGATCGCCGGGCGCTGCTCCTCCATGTCCACGAACTCGGGCAGCAGCTCGATCTCCGTGTCCTGTGCGATCTGCACGACGCCACGCGGCGTAGCGGACACCACACGGAGACGGATCTCCTGGAGCCCGAACGCCGGCTGCTCGAAGAACATGCGGAACAGGTCATCCGGCACGCCGCCGGGCTGCATCTGGTTGCGCTGATAGATGGAAGTAGAGATGATGTCGCCGGCGACCAGGGGTCGCTGGAAGAGCGTGCGCCGGAGCATCTCTCCCGAGCCGACCAGCCTGAGGTTCTTCTGCGCCGGCGCGAGCTGGATCCGGCGCGCGGGCTTCGTGTCGGCGACTTTCGCGCCGACCAGGTCTCCAATGCTGACACCGGCATTGCCACGCTGGAGGCCGTCCAGCCTGATCACCTCGAGCCCTTCGTCCTCCTCATACGGCGGCAAGGCGAGGGCAGCCGTCGGCCTCTTGCCGACGATCTCGATGACGTCGCCTTCCCGGATGTTCAGCTCCTGCATGAACTTCCTGCTCAGGCGAGCCGTGCCCGTGCCGACGTCCTGAGGCTTGGCGCCGGCCACCTGCAGCCGCGAGCCATTCTGCGTCGCATCCGCCATCTGTGCCCTTCCCGCGCGCGCGGCGCTCCATTGCCGTACACCACCACGGCCGTCGGCAGAGCAAGAAGCGTGCGGCACACGTCCCCACGGGTTCCTGACACGCCTTCACAGAGTCCTGACAGGATCCTGACAATTCCCTGACCTGCGCGGAGGCGGCCCGGCCCATATTGAGAAGCAGGCCAATACGGAACCTGCAAGTCAGACGAGTGAGGAGCGTGCCGGCCGACACCGGGGAGGGTGCCGGCCGGCGCGTCCCGTCCTGTACGGAGGCGTGGCGGTGGGCATCAGAGCGGTTCTGCTCGACGTTGACGGAACGCTGATCGACAGCAATGACGCGCATGCGCGCGCGTGGGTGGATGTGGGATACGAGTTCGGTCACGCCATAGACTTCGGCGAAGTCCGGTGGCTGATCGGCATGGGCGGCGACAAGGTGCTGCCGAAGCTCACCGGCCTGCAGGAGACGGACGAGCGCGGCGCACGCATGATGGAGCGTCGCGGCGAAATCTTTCGCGACCGATACCTGCCTGAGCTCAAGCCGTTCGACGGCACGTACGATCTGCTGGAGCGGCTGCGCGCGGAGGGCAGGAAGCTCGTCGTGGCGACATCCGCGAGCGCCGAGGACCTGGCAGCATTGCTGAAGCAGACCAGGCTCGAGCACCTCATCGATTGCGCGACCAACTCCGACGACGCCGCCGAATCGAAGCCTGCGCCTGACATCGTCGACGCGGCGCTGAAGCAGGCGGCCGTACCGGCCGACGAGGTCGTCATGATCGGCGACACGCCCTACGATGTGAAGGCGGCACAGCGCGCTGGCGTGCGGATCATAGGGCTGCGGTGCGGCGGGTGGACCGACAAGGAGCTGCGCGGTGCGGCGGAAACCTATGGCAGTCCGGCCGAGCTGCTGGCGCGTTACGACGAGTCACTCCTGACACGCTGAGCGGCGTGGGCCCGCAGCACGGGCCCGAGTGCACGCCACACGTTGCGCGCAATGATCCGGTGGCCGGCCGGGTTCGGATGCACGCCATCCTCGATGTTCAGCGATCGGTCCGCGACCACGCTGTCGAGCACGAACGGCACCAGTGCCGCGTCGTGCCGTGCGGCCAGCTCCGGAAATACGCTGCGAAACGCCGTCGTGTATGCCTCGCCGAGGTTCGGCGGCGCTTCCATGCCGAGCAGGACAATGCGGACATCGGGGTACCTTGCGCGCGCCCGCGACAGCAGCGAGTCGAGGTCGGCACGCATGTCGGCGACCGGCAGTCCCCGCAGACCATCATTCGCGCCCAGCTCGACAACGAGCACGTCGATCGGCTGCTGCAGCGCCCAGTCGATGCGGCGAAGCCCGCCCGCCGACGTCTCACCGCTGACGCCTGCGTTCGACACACGGTATGGCAGCCCCGCCGAATCGATCATCTGCTGGATCACCGCCGGGTATGCAAACTCCTCCCCGATCCCGTAACCGGCGGTAATGCTCGTGCCGATGAACAGCACGACATGGTCGGGCCGCCCGGGTGCGGCGGGGACGGACGCTGGCGGCGCATCGATCGTGTCGGACGCCCCGCTGAGCGCGCCGGCGTCCGCGGCGCGGTCCTGGCGACATGCCGTTAGCGCCAGGATCGTCAGACCGATTATGATTTGCCGCATGATGATCATTGCACGAAACCTGAGTCAGACGTACAGGAGCGGAGCGCACGCGCTGACGGTGCTCCGCGATGTCGAGCTGGAAATCGAGGCCGACGAATTCGTGGCGATCGTCGGGCCTTCCGGCAGTGGCAAGACGACGCTGCTCGGGCTCCTGGCCGGCCTCGATGTACCCGCCACGGGAACCGTGGATCTCGCAGGGCGCCGCCTGAACGATCTCACGGAAGACCAACGCGCGACCTTCCGTGCCGCCAACATAGGCTTCGTGTTCCAGACATTCCAGCTCGTGCCGACACTCACAGCGCTCGAAAACGTTCTGGTTCCACTGGAGCTCGCTGGCGCCGCCGGCTCGGCGCGCGAGTTGAATGGACGCGCACGTGCGCTGCTCGAGCGCGTCGGTCTGGGCGACCGCACCAGTCATTACCCTCAGCAGCTGTCCGGCGGCGAGCAGCAGCGTGTTGCTCTTGCACGCGCGTTCTCGAACGAGCCGAAGATCCTGTTTGCCGATGAGCCGACCGGCAACCTGGACGGAGAGACTGGAGCACGCGTGATCGACCTGATCATCAGGCTGAACGAGGAATCGGGAACGACGCTCGTTCTCATCACGCATGACCTGGACCTTGCCGGCCGCGCGAAACGCGTCATCCGTCTGGCAAACGGCCGCGTCATTGCCGACGAGCGCAGGGTCTGAGGTGACGCCGCCGTTCTGGGTGAAGCTGGCGCTGCGCGAAGCGCGGTCCAGCGCGCGACGACTGAGCGTGTACATGATCGCGATCACCGTCGGCGTGGCGGCGCTCGTCGCCATCAACTCGTTGCGCACACAGGTCGTCGAGTCGGTGGATGCGGAAGGCAGAGCCCTGCTCGGAGCGGACGTCCGCGTGGATGCGAACCGGCCTTTCCCGGATTCGATCACCACCGTGCTGGATTCGGCTGCCGCGACGGGCGTGCCCATTGCCCATGTGACGACCACGCTGTCAGTCGTACTGTCGCAGGACGGCGCGTCTCGCCTCGCCCAGGTGCGAGCCGTGAACGGGGGCGGCTACCCGTTCTACGGCGAGATGACGACCGAGCCGCAGGGTCAATGGCCAGCGCTGGCAACGAGCCGGCGAGCGCTGCTCGAGCCCACGCTGCTGCAGCAGCTCGGCGCGACGGTCGGCGACAGCGTGCGCATCGGCTCGGTATGGTTCGAGATCGCCGGCACGCTCACGAACCTGCCGCCGGAGCTTGGCTTCCGCAGCGCAATCGGGCCGCGCATCTTCATCCATGCCGATGCCCTCCCGGAGACGGGGCTGGTCCGGTTCGGCTCGATGGTACGATACGAGGCATATCTCCAGCTTCCCGATGACGCGAATGCCCAGCGCTTCATCGATCGGAACCACGACACGTTTCGCCGCGCGGGCATCGGATTCGACACATCGTCGGAACAGGCGGAGGAGCTGGCGGAAGCGCTCGACTCGCTGAGTCGTTTCCTCGGTCTGGTCGGGCTCAGTGCGCTGCTCCTCGGCGGGCTCGGCGTTGCGAGCGCAGTCAACCTCTTCGTGAAGGACAAGCGGCGGACCGTGGCCGTGCTGCGGTGCCTCGGCGCAACCCAGCGCACTGCCTTCGGCGCGTACCTGCTGCAGGCCGTCTGTCTCGGCACGGCCGGCGCGCTGCTCGGCGCGCTGCTCGGCGTCGGGGTGCAGGCGCTGTTGCCGCGCGTGCTCGGTGAGCTGCTGCCCATCGATGTGCCGTTCTCGGTGCAGTGGACCGTCATCGCCATCGGCATCGCAATCGGTGCCGTGGTCGCCGGCACGTTCGCCCTGCTGCCGCTGCTCGCCGTTCGCGGCATCTCGCCCATGCGGGCGCTGCGCCACGATGTGGATGAAGCATCAGAGCCGTTCGATCCGTGGCGGGTCGGCGCGTTCCTGCTCATCAGCGCGAGCGTTGCCGCCGTGTCCGTATGGCAGGCCCGCGTCTGGCAGGCCGGACTCGCCTACGCCGCCGCGCTCGCGGGCGGCACGCTGGTGCTGTGGCTGTGCGCCCGCATGCTGATGGATGTCACGCGGCGGCTCGCACGCGGCCGGCTGGCAACCGTGCGCGGCCGCACCGCAGCCGCGCGCAGCCGCATGTTCGCGGTACGCACGGGCCTGGCCAATCTCCACCGGCCGCGCAATCAGACGACGGCCGTCACGATCGCGCTCGGCTTCGGTGTCTTTCTCGTCGCCACGCTCTGGATCGTGCAGCAGAATCTGCTCGACTGGCTGCACCTGGACGATTCGCGCAACGCGGCAGACCTGGTCGTGTTCGACATCCAGTCCGATCAGCTGCCGGAAATGCGCCAGATCCTCGCGCTCACCGCCGACGCGCCTGCCGACATGGTGCCGATCGTGCCCGCGCGCATCGCGGCAATCAACGGGACCACCATCGATTCGCTCCTGACGGAGTCGCCCCGCCGTGTCGAGGGCTGGGCCGTTCGCCGTGAGTACCGCCACACGTACCGCGATTCGCTGACCTCCACCGAGACACTCGTCGAGGGCGCGTGGTTCGACGTCGCGTCCCCAGCGCCGTCGGGCGTCGTGCGAACCTCGATCGAAGAGGACGTCGCGAGGAACCTCGACGTCGTGCCCGGCGACCGCATCATGTGGGACTTCTCCGGCGTCACCGTCGAGTCGGTCGTGTCCAGCATCCGCGCCGTCGACTGGGCACGCTTCGAGACCAACTTCTTCTTCGTCTTCGAGCCGGGTGCGCTGGAGCAGGCACCCCAGACCGCAGTGTCACTCGTAGCCATCGCGAACGACACCGCGCGGGCGGCGCTCCAGCGTACGATCGTCGAGCGATTCCCGAACATTTCCGTGATCGACATCGCCGCCGTCCAGCGGCTGCTCCAGCGAATCATGAACCGGATCATCTTCGCCGTGCGATTCATGGCCGCGTTCAGCGCGGTAGCAGGCGCGCTCGTGCTGTTCGGCGCCATCGCCGCGTCCCGCTTCCAGAGAGTCAGAGAGAGCGCGCTGCTGCGCGCACTCGGCGCCACGCGCGGTCAGGTGCGCAATGTCATGCTCGTCGAATACGCCGCCCTGGGCGCGCTCGCCGCCACGATCGGGATCGCTCTCGCCGTGATCGCCGGCTGGCTGCTCGTCAGGTTCACCTTCGACCTCGGCTATTCACTGCCCGTGCTCCAGCTCGCAGCCATCTGGTTGCTCGTGACCCTGGCCGCCGCCATCACGGGCATGATGAACAGCCGCGAGGCGCTCCGCAGCACGCCGCTCGCCGCCCTGCGTGAGGCAGAGGCCTGAAAAAAGAGCCCCCGGCGTTGACCGGGGGCTCCTGATTCTGCGCACAGCGACCGGTCAGCCGCCGCCATGCCGGCGCCGCATCTCTTCGCGATACTCTTCGCTCGCGAAGATGGCCACCTCGACGCGCCTGTTCTGCGACTGCCCGGCCGCCGTGTCGTTCGATGCGACCGGCTCGGCCTCTCCACGACCCTCGGTCCGGATACGCATCGACGCTACGCCCTGCGAGACCAGGAAGCTCCGCGCCGCGTCCGCGCGACGCTGCGACAGTCCCATGTTGTAGCTGTCAGAACCCGTCGCGTCCGTGTGCCCCACAATCAGGACTTCCGTCTCCGGATACTCCCGCAGACTCACCGAGAGATCCGTCAGGTTCGCACGCGCCGCACCCTTCACCACGTCCGAATCGAAGTCGTACAGCAGCCCCGAGTCGAATGTGATCAGCAGACCCTCGCCGTAGCGCTCCACCTCTGCGCCTTCCAGTTCCGCCGCCAGCTCCTCACGCTGCTGGTCCATCTGTCGGCCGATCACGGCACCGGCGACACCGCCCACCGCCGCGCCGATGATCGCGCCTCGCGACGTCGAGCCCGTCGCGCTGCCGATCGCTGCGCCCACGGCACCGCCCGCGGCCGACCCGATCACAGCGCCGCGCTGTGTCTGACTCAGCCCGGAGCAGCCGGTCAGCAGCGCAACTATCGCAACCACTGCAGTCGAGTTACGCAAAATACTCGTCATGTTCATATCCTCGTGTCGTCGAGTGTGTCGCTCCCCTACCATCTTTACAACCCAGCCCGTTTTCAGGGCAAGGTAGGTGCCACGGACTCGCGCCGGCCGCGCAGGATCAGGTACAGCGACGCCACGGCCGACAGGTGGACGGGGACCGCGAAGGCGATTATCGGGCCGCTCGCCTGGTGCAGACCCGGCAGCAACCGCAGCAACAACCCCCCGACGGCCAGGAGCGCGATCGACCATGCGACGACGCGTGCAACGCGCAGCGCGGCCGATACGCCACCGTATGGGAGCGCCGCGGCGCCAGCCACGGCGAGCGGGCCGGCGACGGCCAGGACGAAGCCGAGCGGATTGACCTGGAGCAGGTTGAGGTTGGGGTAAGCGGCCGTGTGATCGGTGAAGAGCCAGAGGCCGGCGAGCAGCGAGCCGAAGAAGCCGGTCACGACGCCCCAGCAGGAGAGGGCGGCGGCCAGGGCGAAGGCGGTTGTGCGGTGGCGATCGGCGGCGGTGACGGAGGTGCCGGCGTTCCGCGCGAGGGCGAGCAGGCCGGCGGCTGTGAGCAGACCGGCGAGCAGGTACGCTGGCGTGCGGGCCGGCGCCTGATCGGACAGTGGCTCGCGATCCGCCTCGAACAGCACCTGTTCGTCGGCGACGAGCGGCATGGTTCCGCCGCGGCCGTCAGGGACCTCGATGGCGCGGATGCGGTCCATCAGGTTCATCGGAATGAAGCCTTCCTCCCACGCGGAAAGCGGACGGTCGGATGGCATGCCCAGGCCGAGCAGGAGGCCGGTGTAGGTGGGAATGCTTCCCGCAGTCAGGCGGAGGCTGTGGGAGCGCCAGGTCTGGGCGGTTGCGATCGACGCGAGCTGCTGCTGCAGAGCGCCGTTGAGCACACGATCGAGCGCATCGCGGACGCGGGTAGAGCAGTTGTCGCGGAAGTAGTCGTAGAGATATTCGCGGTTGTCGGGCAGCCAGTTCCACTCCAGGAACTCGCGGAGCTGGTGCTTCTGCTCGTCGCTGAGGCTGAGGCGCTGTGCGGTGACCTGGCGGTTGTAATGGCGGTAGGCAGCGAGCTCCTCATCAGCGGAGCGCACATCCATCCGGTAGAGCATGCTGCCCCGGATCAGGCGCGGAACGAAGCCGGGCTGGGCGAAGTCGAACATGCCGTAGTTGTAGGACGTGGTGGAGCCTGTGCCGGCGTCGTGGATCCAGATCGCGTTGTGTCCGAATTTCTCCCAGACCCGGTCGCCGGGCCCGAATGTAGCGAGGTAGATGGTCAGCGCGGTACCGGGGTGCTGCGCCGGAACGGCCGCGGGCACCTGTGCCTGCAGCGGGCCACCCGCTGCGGCAGCGCAGGCCAGCGCACATGAACCGGCGGCGGCCCTGATCCAGCGCAGCATGCACCCTCCGGTCTTCGATCCAGCCGTCAATCCAGGTGCTGCCGGAAGAACTCGACGGTGAGCGGCCAGGCCCGCTGGGAAGCCACGAGGTTCTCGGGTCGCCCGTCCTGCTGCCGCAGGAATCCGTGGCCGGCGCCCTCGAACATGTGATAAGCGAACGCCTTGTCGAGCGCCTTCATGGCCGAATCGGCCGGAGCGACGGTCGCGTTGACGCGCGCGTCGTCGCCACCATACAGGCCGAGCACGGGCGCGCGCACGCGCGGCAGGTCCGCAGGATCGGGCGAGCTGCCGTAGTAGACTACGGCGGCGCCGACGCGGGATGACTCGACGGCATGCCGGAACGACGCGCTGCCGCCCCAGCAGAAGCCGACGATGCCGTAGCTGTCCGATGCGGCTGGGAGTGCCATCCCCCAGGTGCCGATGGCGAGAAGCTGCCGATGGTATACATCGGGATCGAGCGTCCGGATGGTGGCGGTGGCCTGATCGCGGATGGGGTCACCGGCGGCATCAGCCGGCAGGTTGTGCGCGGTCATGAGATCGGGGGCAATGGCGACGAACCCGTCGGCCGCGAGCTGGTCGGCCACGCCGCGTATCCAGTTCGAGAGGCCGAAGATCTCGTGAACGACGAGCACCACGGGAGCCGGTGTGCTGCGCTCCGGGTAGACGACCCATGCGCGAATGCTGTCCGCGCCGCCCGTCGGGATCATGGCCCATTCGCCGTGCCGCGGTGAAGCTGCGAGCCGCTGCTGGGCGTCCGCCGCGCCGGCGGGCAATGCGGGACCGGCCGGCGGCGATACGACGGGGGCAGCTGCGACGGGCGGCGGTGCCGTGTCCGCGTGCTCCGTATGATCCGGAGCGGGCTCTGCTCGAGGTGTGCTGCATGCGCCACCGGCCGCAGCGAGAATGAGGACGAGCGCGCGCATCGTGAATCCGCTGGATACCACCATGATCGGCTCCCTGGCTGAGGTCCTAGTCGACCATGATCGCGGTGATCGTGGCCATGTTCACGATTTCCTGCACGGACGCGTAGTAATTCAACGCATTCACCGGCTTGTTCAGTCCCATCAGGATGGGTCCGATCACGTCGCCGCCGGCGAGCCTCTGCACCAGCTTCAGCGATATGTTGCCCGACTGCACGTTGGGAAAGATGAGCACGTTCGCATTGCCGCGGATCTGCGAGTGCGGGAAGTTGGCCTCGACGATTTCGGGCACGAGGGCGGTGTCGGGAGCCATCTCGCCGTCGATGATCAGTCCTGGCTGGCGGAGGCGTGCCAGCTGCGTTGCCTGCGCCATCCTGTGCGCAAACGGGTGGTCGATCGAACCGAAGTTGCTGAAGGAGAGCATCGCGACGCGAGGCTCAATGTCGAAATATCGCCGCGCGATGGACGCGGCCGACACGGCGATCTCGGCGAGCTCCTCCGTGGTCGGCTCAATGTTGACCGTCGCATCGGCGAAGAAGAGGACGCGGTCGCGCACAATGACGCAGTACATGCCGGCGACCCGGCTCACGCCCTCGCGCAGGCGGATCACCTGCAATGCCGGTCGTATCGTGTCCGGGTAGGAGCGGTTGAGGCCGGAAACCATTCCTTCCGCATCGCCCATGTGCAGCATCATGACGCCAAGATATGCGGGGTCGCTCAGCAGCTGCCGCGCAGTGTGCGGCGTGACGCCGCGACGCTCGCGCAGATGGTACAGCGCTTCGGCGTAGCGGTCGAGGCGGTCCGACGCATCGAAGATCTCGACACCATTCAGGTCGACGCCGATCGACGCAGCGCGCCGGCGAATCTCGTCCTCCTCGCCGACCAGCACCGGCAGCGCGATCTTTTCGTCCACCATGACCTGGCAGGCGCGCAGAATCTTTTCCTCGCCGCTCTCGGGCAGGACGATCCGGCGGAGTCCGTTGTGGCGCGCTTTGTGGATGAGGGAGCGGGTGACCTGGTGCACCTTGCCGAGGATGCGGCGCTCGAGTGCGGCGGCGTACTCGTCCCAGTCCGTAATCGGTTCGCGCGCGACGCCCGTCTCGACGGCGGCACGCGCGACGGCCACGGCCTCGCGCGTCAGCACGCGCGCGTCGAACGGCTTCGGAATGATGTAGTCGCGACCGAAGGAGAAACGCTCGCCGCCGTACGCGTTGATCACCGAATCGGGCACATCTTCCCTGGCCAGCTCGGCCAGCGCGCGTGCTGCCGCGATCTTCATCTCCATGTTGATTGCGCGTGCGCGCACGTCGAGTGCGCCGCGGAAGATGAACGGGAAGCCGAGCACGTTGTTGACCTGATTGGGATAGTCCGACCGGCCCGTCGCCATGATGACATCCGGCCGCGCCGCCCGCGCGGAATCGTACGTGATCTCCGGATCCGGATTGGCCATCGCGAAAACGATCGGATTCGGCGCCATCGTCCGGACCATGTCCTGCGTGACCAGATCCTTGCCGGATACACCGACGAACACATCGGCACCCTGGAGCGCGTCCGCCAGCGTCCGCCGGAGCGTGCTGCGCGTGTACTGCGCCTTGTACGGATTCGATTCGTCGCCCCGACCCTCATGGAGCACGCCCTTGCTGTCCACCATCAGGACCTTGGCAGGATCGACGCCGAGCGCGACGTACATGTTGGCGCACGCGATGCCTGCGGCCCCTGCGCCCAGGAACACGACGCGGATCGCGCCGATGTCCTTGCCGGCCAGCTCGATGGCATTGAGGAGGGCCGCGCTGCTGATGATGGCGGTGCCGTGCTGATCGTCATGGAAGACCGGAATGTCCATCAGACGCTGGAGCGTCTCTTCGATGTAGAAGCACTCGGGCGCCTTGATGTCCTCGAGGTTGATCCCGCCGAAGGTGGGTTCGAGCAGCTTGACGCACCGGATCAGCTCATCCGGGTCTTCCGTGTCGATCTCGATGTCGAACACATTGACATCGGCAAACCGCTTGAAGAGCACCGCTTTGCCCTCCATGACGGGCTTGCCCGCGAGAGCGCCGATGTTGCCGAGACCCAGCACGGCCGTGCCGTTGGTGACAACGGCAACGAGATTGCCGCGCCCGGTGTAGCGGAACGCCTCGAGCGGGTCCTTTTCGATCCGCAGACAGGGGATCGCAACGCCGGGCGTATATGCAAGCGAAAGATCGCGCTGGGTCAGGCACGGCTTGGAGGAGATCACCTCCAGCTTGCCCGGCCGGCCGCCATCATGGTAGTCGAGAACTTCCTTTTCGTGTATTGCCATTCAATCTCGCCTCTCGAGCCATCGCGCGGACCAGCAACCGTCCGCAAACGCTGATGGTAGCCGAGGAGGCGCCGTGCTACAAGTCGGACCGCCCGACCCGGCCCTCCACGGGCGCCGGCGAATCCTGCTGACGCGCCTTCTGCTGCTGGACGCGGCCTAGCCACAGGCCGAGCGCGCCCCAGACGATCGCGAGCGGCACGGCCGCCGTCGCGAGGACGGCGAGGCCCATGCCCGTGCGCACGAGTGCGCCCTCTACCTGCGCACCGACAGCGTCGCCGCCGCGGTAAATGAACGTGTCGATGAACGCCTTCGACTTGTACTTGTCCTCCCGACTGACGACTGTAAACAGCGTCTCGCGCGCCGGACGCATGATCGCGCGCTGCACCGCGCGGAACACGGCCTCGAAGATGATCAGCGCCGTGAGTGTGCCGACGATCGCGAGGCCGATGTAGCCGAGCGCGACGGTAATGGGCAGCAGTGCGAGCGTCACGGAAACGCCGAGCCGCTTCATCAGGTGGCCGGCTACGACGGCCTGCAGGATCAGTGTAGCGGCCTGCGTGATGAAGTCGATCTGGCCGAACAGTGCGGTCTGCTCGTCGACGGTGTCGCCGATTTCCGCAACCATCTGCAGGCGCGTGAAGTACAGGAACGTCACGAGCACAGCCAGGATCAGCACGTACGCCGAGATGCCGAGCAGATAGCGCGAGCGGAACACTGCGCGGAAACCTTCCCACGCACTGCCGCCGATCACGGCGCGGCTGACGGGCTCGCCGCCGGCGCCGACGGCCGAGGACATGCCCTCACCCCCATCCCGGTGCGGCGTCAGCCGGGTCACGCCCCAGGCCGCGCCGACGGCGAACGTCAGAAACGCGGCGGCGATGAGAAGCATGTTCGGCGTGCCGATCCGCTCGGCGAGTGTCCACGGGATCGACGAGCCGACCATCGCGCCGACGGTGCCGCCCACGGCGATCAGGCCGAACAGTCGCTTGCTCTGGTCGAGCGAGAACCGGTCCGCCATCAATGCCCAGAACACCATCGTGACGAACAGGTTGAACACGCTCATCCAGACGTAGAATACCTGGCCCGTGCGCTCGCCGACGGCCTCGGGCGAGAAGACCAACAGCGCATAGAAGATGGCAAGATTGCCGGCGAAGAAGAGATTCGTCGCTGCAATGAACACCATGCGGCGGAACCGGCTGACGAGCAGCCCGAAGACGGGGTTCACGACGAGTGTCGCGACGAGGGTCAGCATGAACAGCCAGCGCACCGCGTCCAGTCCGCTCTGCATGCCGAGCGCTTCGCGCGCAGGCCGCAGCACCATCAGCGCGGTCAGGATGCAGAAGAAGTACAGGGCCGCCATCAGGATGGACGGCACCTCTTCGCGCCTGATGTTCATTACCCGTTGCAGCAAGCCCGTCATGAGCTGCCCGTCTTCATTGTTGCCTCCAGAGGCATGTTGTGTATGGGAAGGTCAGCCGCGGCAGTCGCGGTAGCGCTGCGCCGCAGCAGCCGTCGCCGAACGACCGCGCGGTTCTTCCGGGGGTCGCAGCGCGAGTAACAGGTCGGGCGCGTCGGTGAACATGCCGTCGACGCCCGCGTCGATCATCCGCCTCATGACGGCCGGGTCGTTCACCGTATAGGGGTGCACCGACAGGCAGTGGCGGGCGGCGGCTTCGACCAGCCTGCCGTTCACATCGAGGTGCGATGGGCCGATGCCCACAGCGTACTCGGCGATGGTGGCGAGATCCCGCTCGATCGACCGTCGGGCTGCGAAACGCCCATCGAGCAGCCGGATCAGCGGCAGCGACGGGTCCATGGTGTGAATCTTCCGCAGGCTGCTCTCGCTGAACGACTGTATGAGAACCCGCCATTCCAGCGCGGCCGGCGCGCGGAGCCCGTGCGTGTCGAGGAGCGACAGCAGCGCCTCCTCCATGCCCGGCGCCTCTTCCGGGTTCTTCGTCTCTACGTAGAAACACGCCCTGCCGGCGTAGCGGGCGAAAACCTCGTCGAGCGTAGCGATGCGCTGGTACGCGAAGCGCGGGTCGGCGCGGGCGGGACGTGCATCGTTGAACCATGATCCGATGTCGCAGTCGCGGATCTCGGCCAGATGGCTATCGATGACGCGCCCGCGAAACGCGCCGCCCGTCGTGCGATCGAGCGAGTCGTCGTGCAGCACGACGAGCACACCGTCCTTCGTCATCTGCAGGTCCTGCTCGAGGTAGTCCGCCCCCAGCTCGAGCGCGAGGTCCCAAGCGGCAAACGTGTGCTCCGGCGCATACGCCGACGCGCCCCTGTGGCCGATCACCACCATGCAGTCCTCGCCCGGCTTCCGTTCACGTGGTGCAGACGGCAGGCGAATCTACGTCGCGTCCAGCACCTGTGCGACAGCAGACGAGAACAGTTGCCAGTTCTGCCGCTCCGTTGTGAACGCCGCCCGGCCTTCCTTCGTCAGCCGGTAGAACTTAGCCCGCCGGCCTTCCCGCGACACGCCCCATTCGGCTTCGATCAACCCACGCTCCTCCAGCCGGTAGAGAGCCGGGTACAGCGATCCCTGGTTCACCTGCAGCACGTCGCTCGACAGGGTACGCAGCTGCTTGCTGATCCCCCACCCGTGCAGCGGCCCGAGCGCCAGCGTCTTCAGAATCAGCAGGTCCAGGGTCCCCTGGAGCAGGTCGGCGCGCTTATTCATGCGCTCTCTCAATCATTGCGGAGCACGATCATGGGGTGGATGCCGGCCGCGCGGCGGGCCGGTACGAGAGTCGCCGCGGCCGCACGGCCAGCAGCACCACCGGTACGCCTGCGAACGCGAGAGCGTCGAACGGCGACACGCCGAACAGCATGCTCTCGAGCCAGCGCACCGCTGCGACGGCGAGTGCGAGGCCGACGAGGATTCCCCCGAGCACGGGCCTCAGACCATCCCGCAGCACGAGCGCGAGCGTCTGCCGCGGCGACGCCCCCAGCGCCATCCGCACAGCGATCTCGCCGGTCCTGCTCTCTATGGTGAATGGCGACCGCCGCAGCGAGCGAACGGCGAAACACGCATCCTGCGACACCTCGTCCATGGGTCGCCAGCCACGCGATTCCCGCCCCTCCTCCAGCCACCGTCCTTCTGCACCGAAGTCACGCAGCGCGCTCCGACGTGCCTCCGCAGGCGGCAGTCCGCTGCGCACCCTGTCTTAGATTTCCAGGTCCAGATGCTGGCGGAGTTCCGCCAGCATCTCGCGCCACTGCGCACCTCGCCGAATCAGCCGCCGCATGAGGCTCCGCATCGTAATCCGCATCCCTTCCGTGAATACTATGGCCTCCGACAACAGTACACCTCAGTTGTCGGAGGTCAAGGCATCCGTGACGGCATGGATGCTGAGGGCGCGCCACAGATTCGCGGCGAACCGGCCGCCTGGCTGCCCGTGAGGGCAGGGCGGCGGCAGGAGGAAGGTTTCGGAGCGACGCCGATGGGTTTATGTTGGGTATGTGCCGGTGTGGCCGCCGGCACGTGCAGCGTACGCCTGCGGGCGTGCCGGACCCACCTGCGAGGAGGGCTGAGATGCAGAGCAGTGAAGACCGGCCAGGACACGACAGTAACGGAGCGGGATCGTTCGAGCCGCGTGTGCGGCGAGAGTACAGCAGGCCGACCGACCGCTTCTCCGGAACCGCCCGGACCGCCCCGAGAGGACCCCACTCACGCATTGGCGATGATGACACGCACCGTCGCCTGCAGGAAGCCCGGAACCGGGCTCGCCACTCCACCGAAGACATGATCCGCAGGGAGCTCGGCCCCGAATGGGCCCGGCAGGACTGACCCATGCGGTGATCTGTCCGCCCGTGTCCGGCATCGGCCGGGCACGGGTGTTTTCGCGGCTGATTGTGGTGCGGCTCAGAAGGCGCGGCCGACCGCGAGGTTGAACCGCCAGTCGATGCTGCCATCCAGCGGCGCGCCCACGGCGATGCCGAGGGTGAGCGGCCCGGCGACAGTAGGCCAGATTGCGCCGACCTCTCCGCCCGCCCGCCAGCTGCGCCGCTCGCCCAGTTCCCCGCCCTTCGACCCCGCAGCGACTGCCCGCAGGCGCAGGCGGGCGTAGCCATCGAGGAGGAAGGGATATGCGAGGTCGAGGCCCGCACCCGCGACGAATGGTGCGCGCACCGCGCCGGTTGGCCGCCACATCAGGAGCTCGGGATCGGCCGAAGGCAGCACATCGTCGGGAGCGCCGCTGCTGGCCGCGTGCGCGTCGAGGAATGCGGCGGTGCTGACGCGGCCGAATTCATGCCCGGCGCCTGTGCGCAGTCGAACCCGGTCATAGCGTATCCCGCCGCGTGACTCCCACTCGATCAGCGGATCCGTGCCGACGATCCGGTCGGGTCGCGAGGGCGTCGCGAGCCGCACGAACGGGCCGGCCGTCCAGCCGCTCCGGCCGTCCGGCAGGCGCACGTGATCTGCGCGGGCGAGGACGGAGATGAACCAGTCGCGGATGGGACCGCGCAGCTCCGCGCCAGCCCAGCCGCCCGCGCGGCGCACCCGCTCCTCACCGGAAATCGTGTCGTCCTGGAACGAGCGGATGCGTTCGTCACTCTGATGACCGCCCGCACTCCAGACCGCGCCCGGCAGGAGCTGGGAGAACGCGGCCACTTCGATGGATGCGCGGTGCCTCAGCTCGTCGATCAGCATGCCGACCTGAAGGTCGACCGGCGACGCAAGCGGCAGCTGCTGTCGCAGCGACAGCCACGCACCAGCGCCGACGTCATTGTCCCAGCGTGCGGCAGCGGCGACGATGGTGCCGGCGATCGGCGTCACGGCGACCACGAGCGTCGCCTCGTCGTCCTCGCCTTCCTCGTACTCCAGCCGCGGCCACACGGCGCTGAACAGCCCGGTGCCGTACAACGCCGCGGTGCGCTGCACGACGGCTGCGGCGTCGTAGGCGCCGACGCTCGCCTGCATGGTGCGCCTGACCAGTCGCGCGAGCGCGGCATTCGTCGATTCGACGCGCAGCCCGATGATCTCCCGCGGCGCCGGTCCGGGCGGGCGGCCGGCTGGGGCGTACGCCGGCGCGGCTGCAGGGACCTGAGCGATCACGGCGTCGTAACCACCGCGGAGGATGCTCGTCGGATCGTGGGGGAACCGCGCCTCGGAGAAGCCGGTGGCAAGGCTCGGCAGCACCAGGATCTCCGGCGCCGCGACATCGGGCGCGGCATTCTCGATCAGCAGCCGCACGGCGCGCGTGCCAAGGTCGAGCGGCCGGCGTTCCTCGATCTCGGTGGACGGCCGGAGCACATCGATCGCAATGACCGGCGCATCCGTGAGTGCACGCGCCACGGAAACGGGAAGGTTGTTTGCGATTCCGCCATCAACGAGGACGCGGCCGTCCCATTCGATCGGAGCGAACGCGCCGGGCACCGCCATGCTTGCCCGGACCGCGCGCGGCAGGTCGCCGCCGGACAGCACGACCTCGGCGCCCGTCGCCAGGTCCGCCGCCACCGCGCGGTACCGCCGCGGCAGCCGGTCGAAGTCGTTGCGCGCGCGTGCTCCTGCGTCGAACAGCAGCTCGACCAGCCGCAGGTTCACGCCGGTCGTGGGTATGAAGCCCTCGTAGAACCGGCCGCGGCTGAGGCCGAAGCTCAGAACCGGTCGCAGCGGCATCCGCTGCTGGCCGACGAGCACCGGCTCGGCGGCGAAGCGCACCAGCCAGTTCTCCTCCAGGATCGTGCGGTATGTCTCGTCCGGCGAATAGCCCGCGGCGTAGAGCGCACCAATGATCGCGCCCATGCTCGTGCCGACGACGAGCGGCGGATCGTAGCCGAGCTGCTCGAGTGCGACGACTGCGCCGGCATGCGAGAGCGCGCGGGCACCGCCGCCGCTCAGCACCAGGACGTGCTGTCCGGCTGCCGGTACCGCAGCCAGGAGCACTGCGATGGCCGCGCGGGCCGTTGCGCCGGCCACTCCGCGCAGGGAAATCACGGCCGCTCCTCGTTCACCGCCGGACCGTCAGTCGCCCAGCTCGCGGCGCGCCGCGTCGAGACGCGCGGCATTCCCGATCTCGAGCCAGCGCGCAGATCCGATGTCGTGCCCCACTATCCGGTGCCCGGCAGCGGTCAGACGCATGTAAACGTCTATGATGGAAAACGCGCCACGTTCCGTGATCAGGTCGAGCAGCGCGGGCGATATGACATGGATCCCGGCGAAGGCGAGGCGCCGCGGCTCCTCGGCGGCGGCGAACATCTCGGCGCCGGAAACGGAGTGGCGATCGTGCCGCCCGATCAGCCGGTCGCCGTCGAACAGGAGGTAGCGCGTCGTCTCCCGCGCGTGAACGGCCAGGGTCGCCAGTGCGCCTTTCGCGGCGTGCGCAGCGTAGAGCGCGTGCAGATCGGCGTCACACAGCACGTCCACATTGTGAAGTAGAAAAGGTGCATCGCGACGGAACAACCCGGCCGCATGCAGGAGTCCGCCCCCGGTCTCGAGCGGTGCGTCACGTTCATGCGAGAACGCGACCTCCACGCCGAATCCGCCAAGGCTCTCGACGAAATCGACGATGAGCGCCGCATGATGATGCACGTTGATAATGAGACGGTCCGCGCCCGCATCGATCAGCCGGCCCGCGACGTGCTCCAGCGCGGTGCGGCCCGCCACGTCGACGAGCGCCTTGGGAATGACGCGAGTGATGTCGCCGAGACGCGTGCCGAGACCCGCGGCGAGGATCATCGCGTCCAAGGATTAACGCTGCCGCGCCACACGGCTGCGGCGCCCCTCGATCAACTCTTCGGGCGACGCGCGCTGCGCCGGCTCCGCGCGCGACTCCAGCGCGTGGGCCGGCGGCGCGTCCTGGTCCTCCGGCCACGTGCTCCGCTCCCGGTGCACGAGCCGTACATTCACGTGCGGGTACTCGTGCCGGACATGCGCGGCCACGCGCTCGGCGAAGTAGACGGAACGATGCTGGCCGCCCGTACAGCCGAAGTTGATCGCCAGGCTGCTGAAACCGCGTCTCAGGTACTCGTCGATCTGTGCGTCGATCAGTGAACGCACGTGCGTCCAGTAGCGATGGGATTCGGAGCAGCGCTCAATGTACTCGACGACACTGGCATCCCTGCCGCACACCATCCGGTACTCGAGGTGCCGACCTGGATTCGGTAGAGCGCGACAATCGAAGACGAAGCCGCCGCCATGGCCGCCCCCATCGTCGGGGTAGCCGCGCTTGAAGCTGAAGCTGTTCACGCGCACCGTCAGGCCCGCGCCCGCGTCACCATCCTCGCCCTTGCTCGCCCATTCATCGACGATCCAGCGGAACACGGATTCAAGCTCCGGCGTGTCCACCGGCATGCCGTTCTCCAGCACGCGCCGGATGTTGCGCGCTGCGAAGGGCACGCTCTGCAGGAAGCGCGGCTTCCGCTCGAAGAAGCCGCGGTAGCCATACGCGCCCATCGCTTGCATGATCCGCACGAGGACGTAGCCGCGGTACAGCCTGATGAACTCCACGCGATCGAGCTCCACGTGCCGTGCGAGTGCGTCGAGGTAGTGCGATAGCAGCTGGTCCCGCACCGGCTCGGGCACCGCCGCCTTCGCGTCGTACAGCAGTGATGCGATGTCGTACTGCGGCGCGCCCCTGCGACCGCCCTGATAGTCGATGAAGTACGGCTCATCGTCGACGAGCATGATGTTGCGCGACTGGAAATCGCGATACAGGAAATGCTCGGTGTCGGCGCTCAGCAGGAAATCCGCGAGCGTCTCGAAATCGTTCTCGAGCCGCTGCTCATTGAACGGTATGTGCGCCAGTTTCAGGAAGTGATACTTGAAGTAGTTCAGGTCCCACAGGATGGACTGGCGGTCGAACGCTGCGCGGGGGTATGCGACCGAATAGTCGACTACACGACCACCCTCGACCTGGAAGCGTGGCAGCATCTCCACGACCTTGCGATACGGTCCCAGCATGGATGGCGGAAACGCCGTGCCGGGCTCGCGCTTGCGCGCCTCGACGAGCGCGCTGAACAGTGTAGTATCGCCCAGATCCTCTTCGAGCCAGACGCCGACGGGTTCATCCACACCGAACAGTTCCGGCACGGGCAGGCCTGCCGCGTGGAACGAGCGCGTGAACGACAGGAACGCGCGGTTCTCCTCCCGGTCCGGGCCGACGGCGCCGATCGCAGTCTGCAGATCGTCGCCGATCAGCCGGAAATAGGCACGGTTCGACCCATCGCCCGCGACCTCGAGGATCGAGCGGGGTGGACGGCCGAAGCTTTTCGTGTAGAGGCGGACGAGGGCTTCGTACATGTCCTGCCGACGTGCAGGTTCCACGCCAGTCAGATCGTCCCCGGGCTGGAACTTCGCTCGCGGGCTCACTGTACGGATCCACGAGTGCATGGACATGTACCCGGGAAGGACGACGATCTGATGAAAATCGTGACGCTGACGCTGGGGCTCACGTTCCGCTAGTGTCCCGAGTCAGGACGCGCCCGGCGCGGTGCGGTCGGCCAGTGCGCGCACTGCATCCAGGATGGCGGAGGGCCGCTCTTCCTGGATGTAGGCACCGGCACCGTCGACCCGCACCACCGTGAAGTCGGGGATCGCGCGCAGCTGCTCGATCTCGTCCTGCTTCGTGACGCCGCTCATATCCGCCGCTCCGACGAGCAGCAACACTGGCACATCGAGCAGACGCAGTCGAGGCAAGAGCGGCACGGTGTCGCGCGCGGCAGCCATGCCGCCGAGCGCATCGAATGCTGCGTCCATGTCGCCGAACGGGCGCGTATACGCCTCGACGACCTCATCAGTGACCCACGACGGATCGACGCTGCTTTCTCTGAGTCCGCCACGGGTGCGACCCCGCGCGGAGCCTGCACCACCGATCAGCCGGATCAGTGGCGCGAAACGCATCGCCATGCGCAGACCAGGCGTCGAGGCGCGCTCGTCGGGCCCAGCGTTGACTGCCACGATGCCGCGAACGCGGGCTGCGTCCAGCAGACCGAGGCGGTAGCACATCGAGCCGGCGACGGAATGACATATCAGCACCGCGGAATCCATGGCGAGGGAGTCCATGACGGCGGCGATGCGCGTGGCCTGAGCTTCGAGCGAGTAGTCGGATTCGCGGCGCCGTGACGAACGGCCGGTGCCCAGCGGATCCAGCACGATCACGCGGTGGCCGTTCGCGACCAGGCTAGCCGTCACGTGACGGAACCCGTGCCGGGAGCCGAGCAGCCCTGGAACGATGAGAACAGCGGGACCGGTGCCGGCGGATGACACGGCAATGGTGTCGCCATGCGCCACTGCGATGCGCTGCACGTGCGACTGCCCATGCTGCGTCGCAGCGTCGGCGGGGATGCCGGCAGCGAGCAGTAGCAGGATGGTAGCTGCGATCGGCCGCGTCACTCCTGCCCAGCGCGTGCTACACAGCAGGCAGGAGTCAGCCGATGCCGCATGGATCCTCCGTGTCGTTCAGGAATCCGGCTGCGCTGCCGTGAGCTCGCCGTAGTCGGCCATTGCCGCCTCGACCACCCGTGCTGCATATGCCGCGCCGTACGTCTGCTGCACGCGAATCTGCAGGTCCGCGCCGGGCACGAGCTTGTACGTCGAAAAGTAGTGCTCGAGCCGCTCCACGAGGATGGTCGGCAGGTCGGCCACGTCGTCGACCGACGTCCACATGAGGTCGCCCTCGAGCACTGCGATGATCTTGTCATCCGCTTCGCCGCGGTCGAGCAGCTGGATGCCGCCGACCACACGGGCAGGGACGATGATCTCGGACCGCGCGATCGGACGCTCGCTCAGCACGCAGATGTCGAGCGGGTCGCCATCTCCGCGCTGCGCGCCGGGGCACAACGACGCAACCGCTTCGCCGCAGTACGTGCGCGGGATGAAGCCGTAGAGGGCGGGCGGCTGCGATGACGTGCGTTGCGGGCGGTCCACGCGAAGGTAACCAGTCGCCTTGTCCACCTCGTACTTCACGAGGTCGAACGGCGTAATCTCGATGTAGGAGTTGATGAACAGCGGCGGTTCCCTGCCTGTCTCCAGGCCGTGCCAGGGGTGGGGCCGCCACGGCGAAAAGGTCACGTCGCTGTTCCCGTCACGCTGCCGTCGCGACCATACCGCTGGGCGGAGCGCGCCTTCGCCCGGGCGATCTCGAGCTCCCGGCTGCGTGGCGCCGCATCCGTTACGAGAGAACGGAGCAGGCGCGCCGTGATGCCGGCGACTTCATCGACCGCCTGGTTGAACGCCGCTTCGTTCGCCTTCGAGGGCCGCGTATAGCCGCTGACCTTGCGCACATACTGGATCGCCGAGGCTCGCACATCGTCCTGATCGGCGGGCGGATCGAAGTTGAACAGAGGCTTGATGTTCCTGCACATGACGCTCTGCCTTTCACTCGGTTGCGGGCGGCCGGCGGAACCAGCCATCCGCATGGGTTCCCATGTATCGTGTCCAGCCCATGAAAGCCGGGGCTGTCGCATTCAGATCGAGCCGGACCAGCTCGGAGCTGAGGTTCCGCCACTCCGCGAGCGTTCCATCCTCGTTGGCGTTATGCCACATGACGCCGACGAGCTCGAGAGCCCCCGTGCCGCGCGCATCGACGATCATCGGAGTAGCGGCGAAGTTGGCCGGCACATCGTGCACGATCAGCTCGCCAGAGAGGCCGTGCAGGATGTGTACGCGCCCGCGGGCGCCGAAGAAAACAGGCTCGTCGATACCGTCGCCGGTAAGATCGATGGCCAGCGGCGCGGCCGTCGGGTCGAGCGGATCCCTGTACTGATACAGGATGGTGCCGTCCCGTGCATCGAACAGGCGGTGCACATTGCCCGCGTAGGTCGGGAACACGCCTATGGCGCGCGAAACGAACAGACCGAGACGTCCGTCACGCGAAACGCGCACGACTGCGGCCGGGTGGTACGACTCCTCCCGCTCGTCGTGTCGCTCCCAGATGATGTCGCCGGTCGACCCGTCGATCACGAAGAGCCGTGCGTCGAACGTGCTGATCACGATGTCGAGCTCGCCATCGTTCGTCAGCTCCACGAGCGTTGCAGGGGCCATCACGCCCTTCTCGCCGATCGAGATCAGGGGCTCGACGCGGTCGGCGAACGTGCCGTCCAGCAGTGAGGTCGCAGGCGCGCGGTAGGCCGCGCCGCCGTGCTTTTCGCCACCCGTCCCGAAGACGAGCCAGACCGAGCCGTCATCGCGCGCATAGGTGACCACGGAGGAGTACGTTTCCCGGCCGTCCGGAGTCTGATGCACGGCCAGCACCGAGCCGTCCGCGCCGGATACTGCAACGACGAAGCCCGGGTCGCGCGGGTCCTCCGGAAGACGGGTGTCATTCCCGCCGTATGCGACCACGAAGTCCGCCACACCATCGCCGGTCACGTCCCCGATCGTGGCGGGGGTGAAGAAGTTGTACGGGTCGGGCGTCTCCGCGACCTGCTCGGGCAGCACGCGCCACAGGACGGCACCGCTGGTGCCGTCGTACGCAGCGAAAGAGCCCTGACGGCCGCCCATCAGCACGTCCGGCACGCGATCCCCGTTCAGCAACGCGAACCGCGGCATGGTGAACGCTTCGCCGCCGTTGGAAACCCGCCAGAGGATATCGTTGGTCGCGCCCGATACGGCGGTGACGTAGCCCGCGATTGCAGGCTCGTCGCTCAGCACCCACCGGCCGTCGACGGGCCGCAGCCGGTCCACGCCCGTGCCGTACACGATGTCCAGCACGCCATCGCCGTTCAGGTCTGCCGCGTTGGGCGACGAGTAGCTCAGCAGCTCGCCCCGGAGTGGAGGGAACACTGGCTGGAAGCCGGGCTCGGGCACGGAGTGCGCGCGGTCGCAGCAGGTGATGAGCAGGGCGGTCAGAGGTACAGCGACTATCGTCCTGCGCATGCGACCGTCTCCGGGGGTCGAGGAAAGTCAGGAGCCCGCCCGGCCGGCCGGTGCCGGGGCGCGTGCCGCCTCGGCGAACGTGTTCAGCTCGGACTCCGTGTTGACGCAGATGCCGAGGTCACGCAGCAGACCGTCAGCGACATTGTAGATCCAGCCGTGCACCGTGAGCGCGTGGCCGCGCGCCCACGCGTCACGCACCACGGTCGTCTGGCTGACGTTCACGACCTGCTCGATGACGTTCAGCTCGCACAGCCGGTTGTGCCGCTGCGCTTCCGTTTCCAGCACATCGATCTGGGAACGATGCCTCAGGCGCACGTCCTGCACATGACGCAGCCAGTTGTCGACGAGTCCCAGCTTGTCATCACGCAGTGCCGAAAGCACGCCGCCGCAGCCGTAATGTCCGCACACGATGACGTGATCGATGGCCAGCACATCGACTGCGTACTGGATCGCCGACAGGCAGTTCAGATCCGCATGCACCACGACATTCGCGACATTGCGATGCACGAACATCTCGCCGGGCGGAAGCCCCACGATCTGGTTGGCCGGCACGCGGCTGTCCGAGCAGCCGATCCACAGGTGTTTCGGCGCCTGCTGGCTCCTGAGTCGCTCGAAGAACTGCGGATCCAGCCGCGTGACTTCGGCCGCCCACGCACGGTTGTTGTCGAAGAGCTGACTCAGATCGCGCATGACGGAATGTCGCGGGCTGTCAGAGGCCGGTCAATCGCCGACGAGTCACCATCGTTCGTCAGCGGTCGGACCGTAGACCTGCGGGAGCGGAACGTCCACCAGGCGCAAGTAGACCGTGAGCTGGCCCCTGTGATGGATGAGGTGACTCAGGTGGCCGCGGACGGTCTCACCCCGCGGCGACGTGAGCAGTATCTTTTCGCCCATCCGCAGCGACCACGGCTCCGCGAGCGCGGCACCGGTCACCTCCGCCAGTGCGACGCGGGCGGACTCGACGTTCGAGTCGAACTCGCGGAGCAGTGCATCCGTCGTCTCGATGCTGTAGCCGCCGCCGGCGGCCAGGTCGATGAACGGCTGGCGCAGCGTGCGCGTGATCCAGCCCGGCATCCAGGACACGAGCTGCGAGAGGTGCCCGAGCGAGAACGACTTCTCGTGCGGCTTCCACGTCGCGCGTCCGCCCGGCACGCGCTCGATCAGTCGCCGCGTCGACGCCATTTCGGCATCGAATTCACGAAGGGGAATGGCAGGTTCGCTCATGAAGCTGCTCCTGATCAGACTGCGATGATGACGACGGGGCCATCTCCGCGTGCTGTGCGGCACCGCCGTCCCGCGAAAATACCACGACCGGCTGCTCGTCGGACAGGTGGCCGCATACAGCTCAGGGCTCGTCGAGGAGAGCACGCTCGATGAGGCCGAGCCGCCCGTGCTCCGTCGGCAGCTCGAGCAGCGCCTGAAGCCAGCGCGGGTCGGACTGGAGGAAGGCGGCGATGCGGAACGAAACGTCGCCACCATTCGCCGTCGGGAGAGTCACGTCCGTGATGTCCTGGGCGCCGGCGACCTGTGCGACGGCGTCCGTGAAGAGCTCAATGACGCGCTGCCGCTGCTCGCGGATGTCGCCCGGCTCGTCCGCCGCGTCCGCGTACCCCTCGACCAGTGCCTCGGCATAATCATCGGCGTTCTCGATGCCGTCGAGAACACGGAACCTCTCTCGCCCGCGGCAAAGTATGATGGAGCGACCGTCGGGGAGCGGCCGGAACTCGATGATCTCCGCGACGCAGCCGATCACGTCCTCCTGGAGCACGAACGGCGGGCCGGCTTCCCCGTCGTGGAACAGCACGCCGAAGCAGCGATCCGTCTCGAGACACCGCGCCACCATGCGGCGATACCGCGGTTCGAACACGTGCAGCGGCAGAACTGCATGCGGGACCAGCACGATCGGCAGCACGAAGAGAGGCAGACGTCGCCGCTGCATCATTCGTCGGCATCGGGGCCCCGGCCCTCCTCCGCGAGCAGGCTCATGAAGATCCGGCGCCTCACCTCCGGCGGCGCTTCGTGGCGGCACCTGCCGGCTACGAAGTCCCGGTACGCGCGATGGAAATCGTACTGCGGGTAACAGTGCTGGCACGCGTCCAGATGCTCGCGCACCTGAGCCGCGGTCGGGGCGTCGAGCTCGCTGTCCAGCAGTGCCCACAGGCGATCCATCGTCGCACGGCAGTTGATGCCCTCGCTCGTCATGGCGGGTCCCTCCGCAGATGCCCCACTTCGACGGCATACTCGTACAACGCCCGTTCCAGCAACCGACGACCACGATACAACCTGCTCTTGACCGTGCCGAGCGGCGCGCCGATGACCGCGGCAATCTCGGCATAGTTCAGGCCTTCGACATCGCTCAGCACCACCACCTCGCGGAACTCGGGCGGCAGCGCTTCGACAGCGCGGATCACCTCGTCATCGACGAGCGAATCGAAGAACAGACGCTCCGGGTCGCTCACACCTGCGGCGTCGAACAGCCCGCCCGCCGTCACCGACGCAATGTCCAGGTCGAGGTCCGACTCGAGCGATTCCGGCCGCCGTGCGCGCCGCTCACGGCTGCGCAGGAATGCGTTGCGCGTGATGGTGAACAGCCAGGAGCGGGCAGATGTCCCGCGCGTGTACGTGTGCCAGGAGCGGTGCGCCCGCAGGAAGGTCTCCTGGGCCAGATCCTCGGCTTCCGCGGCGTTGCCGCCGGTCAGTCGCATGGCGAAGCGGTACACGGCGTCGAGCCACGGCAGGGCCTCCTCCGCGAAGCCCGGCTTCCGCACGGGTGGATGATCCGACGCGACAGGGTCCGACACGTGTGTGCTCACGGACGGGAGGGTAGGCGACAGCGGTGCCTTGCGCAACGGCGCGCAATCCTTGACTTCCGGACGGTGCAACCGGATACTCGGCCACATTCACCCTCGACTGAGCCAATGATCAAGCGTCAGGACGGCACACACGCACGGGAGCGTAATGGTCGGGGCGACCGCGTCGCGGTAACATACGAGAAGCTGCGCGAGCTGATCGTGCTCGGGCGGCTCGCGCCGGGCGCCCGCATCATCGAAACAGCCGTGGCCGCTCTCCTGGGCGTCAGCCGAACACCGGTTCGCGCCGCCCTCCAGCGGCTGCAGCAGGAGGGGTACGTCACAGTGACGAGCCCGGGCCAGCAGTCGCGCATGTCCGTGGCACCGCTCACTCGCGAAGACGCCGTGGAGCTCTTCGGCATGGTCGCAAGCGTGGAAGGCATGGCTGCCGGCTGGGCGGCCGGCCGGCCGGTCGAGCAGCGCCGGGCGGTGGTGGCCGAGCTACGCGCGCTGAACGAAGCGCTGCTCGCCGCCGCAACCGAAGCGAGCCCGGATCCCACTCGCGTGTTCCGTCTCGACGAAGCGTTTCATCGGAAGAGCGTCGAAGCGGGGGCAGGTCCGCGCCTGCTCGCGCTGCACGACGCCTTCAAGCCACAGTCGGAGAGGTACGGTCGCATCTACAGCAGTGCACTCGTGGACGAGATCGTGACGTCCGTGCGGGAGCACGAGACGGTCGTGCGCGCGATCGAGGACGGCGATGTGGCCGGGGCTGAACGGGCAATGCGCCTGAACTGGGCCAATGCGTCCGATCGCCTCGCCCGCGTGATCGACGCTGTCGGCGAGCGAGGTACGTGGTGACCGGCCCGGCGCTTGCAACACTTCCATTCCCGAGACGTGTACCCACGGAAGGACCATCCATGAGAATACTCGTCACTGCGGCCGTGCTGGGCTCCCTCCTCGTCGCAGGCTGCGCGACGACTGCTCCCGCTGCGCAGGAACGCGCGCGGGAAGCCGACACGCAGCCCGCACCGGTACCCGCGACGAATCGGATCCTGCCGGGCAACACGTATCTGGCCGTGGCGCTGACCTCTGCACTCGACGCGCGCACCAGCCGCATCGGCGACCGTTTCACGGCCACCGTCACGGAGGAGCTGATAGCGCAGGATGGATCCATCGTCGTCGAGGAGGGCGCACTACTGACCGGCCTCGTGACCGGCGTGCTGCCGTCCGGGACTCCGGGTGATCAGGCGGCCATCCGGCTGAATTTCGTGCGTATCCACATCGACGAGGCGATCCACCCGTTCAGCGCAGCCATCATGGAGACGGAGCTGGTACCGGCGCCCGAGACGGAAGCGGACACGACGGGGGCCGGTGCGCCCGTCGGCGCGGTTCTCGGCGCCATCGTCGGCGGTGAGCTGCGGGACCTGCTGATCACGGCCGCACTGGGTCCCGGCGCCGGCTCCATCATCTCACTTGGCACGGGCGATGCCGAGCCACTCCTGCCCGCGGGCCTGGACATGACCATCCGCTCGCTCGACCCGATCCAGCTTCGTCGCTGACAACCGGAGACTGATATGATACGCAGGGACGTTCTCGTCATCGCGGTCGCGCTGCTGGCGGCGCCGACCGGCGCTCACGCCCAGGGCATCCACGTTACGCCCGCAATCGGTGTATTCATCCCGGCGAGCGACCTTCAGGGCGTTCAAGCCGGCGCCGAGGATCTGCGCGGCTCGCGTGAGGGCACACTGGGACTCGGGCTCAACATCGAGGCCGGCTGGCTCCGCGGCAGCCTGGCCTACGCGTCGGGCGCTTCGGTTTCGCTCGAGGACGGCGGGACGGAGGGCGAGGTCGGGGACGGCTCGGTGCTGGCCGTGGCCGCCGACATCGTGGTGCGCCCGCTGCCCCGCCTGCTCGTGCAGCCATACCTGCTCGGCGGCATCGGCTTCAAGCGGCAGGACTACTCCTACGACGACGAAGGCGCCGGCTCGAACCCGTTCACAGAAGAGCAGCGGGATGTCGCCCTGCACGTCGGCATAGGCGGCGATGTCATGCTGGGTGGCCTCGGGGTGATGGCCGAGATCACCGACTACATCACGCGCACCGAAGACGACGACTGGGGCCAGCACGACGCCTTCCTGCTCGTGGGCCTCCGGTTCCGTCTCGGCGGAGGCGGCTGAGCGGAACAGCCAGCAGGTCAAACGCCCCCGGCACCGTCAGGCGCCGGGGGCGTTTCTTCTGTCGGCGGTCGGCGTCAGCTGACGACCGTGTATTTCCAGCCGGCGACTTCGCCCTGCACCGGAATCGTGCCGGAGAACTCGGCCGTCGCTTCCGCCGCGGGCGCGTTGACCGTTACCGTCTGCTCGCCGACGACCGCGCCGTCAGCGCCCAGCAGCGTGAATTGCAGCTGCACCGGCGCCCCGGCTGCCAGCTTGCGGTTCTTCACGACACCCGTGACCTGAATGGCGCCCGCACCGGTGTCCAGGCTGACGCGCTCCACCGTGACCGGCAGGTTCTCGTGCGCCTGCAGCGTCGCCAGCGCCTCGCGCTGACCCTCCTGGAGGGTCGCTTCCGTGCCGCCGTATTCGCCCTGCATCCGATGCGAACGCGCCAGGATCATGTATAGGACCTCACTGTTGGGGTCCACCTCCTGCGTGCGCTTCGTAACCGTCTCGAGCTCGGCATACAGCTTCAGCAGCTCCTGCTTCGCAGCCGCCGCTTCCGCCTCCGGCATGGTCGCGACCAGGTCGTCGCGTCGCTGCGCTTCGGCCAGCAGCGCCTGGCTCCAGTTGAACCACACGTCGCGGGAATGCGGATTCAACTCCGAGACCTGCTTGAACGATTCAGCCGCCTCGGCGAAGCGCTCCGCCTGGAAATGTTCGATCCCGACCTGCATCGCGATCCGCTCGATGTTGCCTTCCAGCGACGTGCGCATCTCCGCCCAGTTCGCCCTCTCCTCTTCCTCGAGCGTGGCCAGGAGCGGGCCCTGCGTCGCGGCAAGCGCGGCGCGGAACGCGGCGTCCGCCTTCGCGATGTCCTGCGTGTGATTCGCGTAGATCACGCCCAGGTACATCAGTGCCTCCGGGCGGCCCGTGTAGATCTGCTCCGCCAGCTCGAACTCCTGCTGCGCCGAATCCATCAGCTCCGATTCCATCGCGGCGAGGCCGCGCTGGAACGCGCGGATCCATACGTCGAATCGCTCCGCATCGATCTGCTCCGCGTACGCCGGGTTCAGCTGGAGGGCGCGCTCGAACGCCGAATTGGCCTCCGCCACCTGGCCCATGCCGGCCAGTGCGGTCCCAGCCAGCAGCCACACGCGCGCGTTCTGCGCATCCCCGGTCATCGCCGGCCGCAGATGCGTCATTGCCTGCGTGTACATCTCCACGCGCCCCGCGTGATCCTGCCGCGTCATCGCGAGTCCGATGTACTTTTCGCCTTCCTTCGTCTGAGCTGTTTCCTGCTGCGCCGAAACTGCAGCCGGCATCAGCAGCATCAGAACGAGCGCCAGGTTCATTCGGCCGAACCGGTTCATGGGTAAAGCCTCCGTTGATGTTGTATGAAGCGCGCTCCGGCGCCTGTCCGATGCAGGGACAGTAATCCATACACGAAGTGGCGTGCGAAAGTGCCCGTCTTCAAGTTTTCCGGTGAGGTGTATGCAACAGAACAGTTTAACGTGCCGAGCCGCTCACGGCAACGGCCCATCATCGGTGTCCGTCGTCGCCTGGTGAGTGGCGGCCTGAAGGCCCCGGGCGACTTCAGGGAGGATGCCCATTCGCGCGTAGATCGGGCGGACGATCTCCCGGAGAATCGGCAGCTGCTTGCCGAAGTAGAGGCCGGCGACGACACAGGCGGCGCCGCCTGCGCCAATCGCGGCTGGAGCGCCGATGCGGCCGGCGAGCAGGCCGATGATCAGGCTTCCCAGCGGAGCCGTCCCCATGTGAGCCATGGAATAGAAGCTCATGACGCGGCCGCGCATATCATCCTGCACGAGCGTCTGCAGCACGGTGTTGCTGGACGCCATCTGCGCCATCATGCCGAAGCCGGCGAGCGCGAGCAGAGGGATCGCGACGGCGACGGAGCGCGCAAAGGCAAGCAGTACGAGCGACGTGCCGAACAGCACGGCGGTGACGACGATCACCCGGCCGAGTCCGCGCACACTCCGGCGCGATGCGAGGAAGAGGGCGCCGGAGAGGGCGCCGAGGCCGGTCGCCGACATCAGCAACCCCAGCGTACGCGGGCCGCCGTGGAGCACATCCGTCGCGATAACGGGCAGAAGAACGGTGAACGGGACGCCGAGCAGGCCGATGACGCCCACGAGCGCCAGCACGACCCGGATCGGGGTGAAGTGCCACGCGTAGGTGAAGCCGTCCCCGACGCGTCGCAGCACTGCGCCGCGCCCGCGCGCCCGCGTGGGCGGCGGGAGACGCATGGCCAGCAGGCTCGCGATCACGGCGATGTAGCTCACGCCGTTGATCAGGATGACCCAGCCTTCGCCGACCGCGGCGATCGCGAATCCGGCGATCGCGGGCCCGACCAGGCGCGCGGCGTTGAAGATGGACGAGTTGAGCGCAATCGCGTTGGGCAGATCCTCACGGTCGCCGACCATGTCGATCAGGAACGCCTGTCGTGTGGGGACGTCGAACCCGGAAGCAATCCCCAGGGTCCCCATGAGAACGATGATCCAGCCGACGTCGATGCGGTCGGTCACCACGAGTCCGCCGAGCACGAGCGCCTGCACCATCATGGCGGCCTGCGCGGCGATGACGATGCGATGCTTGTTGAACCGGTCGGCGAGCTCGCCGGCGATGGGGGCGATGAAGAAGCCGGGGCCCAGGCTCACGAAGCTGACCAGGCCCAGCAGGAAAGCCGACCCGGTCAGCCGGTACACGAGCCAGCCTATGGCGACCTGCTGCATCCAGGTTCCGACCAGCGAGATCGACTGACCGGCCGTAAACAGGCGGAAATTGCGGTGGCGGAACGCACGAAGTGCGATGGCGAGACGGCTCGCGTCGCTGTTCGACGCGGTCTTGGGAGGCATCATGATCGACAATGGTAGCGCAAGTACGAATCCTTCGCACCGGCGGGGAATCGGGGCCTCCGGGGCGAGATCATGGACAAACGGGCGGGCGGGGGGTATATAGTTTCCGTACAGGTTGAGCATGCGGTACGCAAGTGTCGTTTTCGGAGCGGTTCCCCCCGTTTCCAGCCATCGTCGTCGCGGGCCTGCGCGCATCTCTCCAGAGCTGCGCGCAAGCCGTAATTTTGACACGCACAGCGATTAGCAGACGCATGAAAACAGCAGTAGCAATACTGGTCGCAGGAGCCGCCATACTCGCCGGGGCAGCCGTCGCGAGCGCGCAGAGCCTCCAGGGTTCGCCGCAGACGATGCGGAGGCAGCACAGCATCGCCGTCGAGAACGATTTCTCTTTCCTGAAGACCTCGGACCAGGTGCGCCGCTTCGTGGATGCGGGGCTGCTCACGCGCCTGCCTGGCAGCTCCGACTACGGCCTGGCCGGCGTGTCGTACCCGTACGCGCGGCCGGCGCTGAAGCTGTTCGTGGAGCGCCTGTCGGCGCAGTACCACGCGGCCTGCGGCGAGAAGCTGATCGTCACGAGTCTGACTCGCCCCGTGCAGAAGCAGCCGCGCAACGCATCGGACCTGTCCGTACACCCGGCCGGCATGGCGGTGGACCTGCGCGTGAGCACCAGCCGGGCGTGCCGAGGATGGCTGGAAGACACGCTGCTGTCGCTGGAGCGGCAGGGCGTGCTGGACGCCACACGCGAGCAGTCCCCGCCGCACTATCACGTCGCACTGTTCACGGGTAGCTACACGCAGTATGTCGCGCGTGTCTCCGGCAGTCGTGGCACCACGACGCTCGTGGCCGCGGTCGAGACGGCCGTGAGCCAGACCGGCAGCCGCAATCCCGCAGCGCAGTCCGAGCCCCGTACGTCGGCGGCCGTGCCGGTCCTCATGACGACGGCGGCCGTTGCAGCTGACGTCAGCCCTGCGGAACCGGCGTCTCACGAGTATCGCGTCAATCGCGGTGACTCGCTGTGGTCGATTGCGCGCAGGAACGGCACCACCGTCGAGGCGCTCCAGCAGCTCAACGGTCTCCGGAGCTCCGCGATCACCGCCGGTCAGATCATCATGCTGCCGGTCGCCGTCGTGGATCCCGACTCCTGAAGAACGCGCGGCTGCAGCCGCGCCCGGTAGTGCAGCGCAGACAGCCGCGGGGGGGGGG
>JBBEBA010000071.1:0-3575 GCA_040882575.1 Gemmatimonadota bacterium | reverse complement strand
CGGACGCGCCGCGTTCTGATTTTCAGGCACTCGAATTGCACTTCCAGACCTGCGTCAGGGGCGCGAGCAGCACTCATCAGGAAGGAGCCACCAATGGCCATGGAATCGATGCAGGACCTCTACCTTCACGAGCTGAAGGATATCTACAACGCGGAAAAACAGATCCTTCAGGCGCTGCCCAGGATGGCGAGCAAGGCGAGTCACGAGAGCCTGCGGCAGGCGTTCGAGATGCACAGACAGGTCACGGAAGAGCAGGTCACCCGGCTCGACGTGATCTTCGACGACCTCGGGCAGAGCTCGGGTGGCAAGAAGTGCAGGGGAATGGAGGGCCTGATCGAGGAGGGCGAGGAGATCCTGAAGGAGGATGCCGATCCGGATGTCCGCGATGCAGCGCTGATCGCGGCCGCGCAGCGCGTCGAGCACTACGAGATCGCGGCGTATGGCACTGCCCGGACGTATGCGCGGCAGCTCGGCTTCGATAAGCACGTGGAGCTGCTGCAGCGCACGCTCGATGAGGAAGGCGCAACAGACAAGAAGCTGACCGAGCTGGCGGAAGGCCGCATCAATCGCGAGGCTCAGCTCGGCCGCTGACGACCGGAGCACGTCGAAGTTCGCGGGGGGCGGGCGGCAGGTGCTGTCCGCCCCGTCGCATCACTCTCGGGACACCAGAAGAAACATGCGCAGCAGCTGGATCGTCGGTCTCGTTTTCGTCGCAGCATGCGACGGCGCGGGCGATCGCACCGCGGCGGCTACTCCCGCCGCGGCCGACACGCCGAACCATCCCACCCGGGCGGCGGTCGCGTCCGCCGGCAGCGCCGCGTCCGACGACGGGCCGAGGACAGAGCTCGCGCCAAATGAGCTCGGTCGCATCCCCGTCGTCGAGTACCACCTGATCGGCGCCGAAGAGGCGCGCTGGACGCGCACCCCGGAAAACTTCCGGAATGATCTCGAGCTGCTGCATGCGCGCGGCTACCGGCCCGTATCGCTGCGGCACCTCGCCGCCGCCGCCATCGATCTGCCGGCGGGCACGTCGCCTGTCGTATTCACGTTCGATGACGCTTCGCCCGGCCAGTTCAGCTACGTCGAGGAGAACGGTGAGCTGAGGATCGATCCGCGGAGCGCCGTCGGCATCTGGCTGGACTTCGCCGGCCACCATCCGGAGTGGCGCAACGAGGCGGTGTTCTGCGTGCTGAGCGGCGCGGAAGCCGGCCGGTCATTCTTCGGCGACAAGGGCATCGAAGCACAGAAAAGCGAGTGGCGGCATCGCAAGGTGAAGTTCCTCGCCGACCAGGGTTTCGAGCTGTGCAACCACACACTGTGGCACGCGACGCTGTCGAAGTACGACGACGCCTTCGCGCAGGAGCAGATCGCGCGGCTGCAACTCGCGGTCGATTCGGCGGTGCCCGGCTACCGGATCCGCTCATTCGCGCTGCCGCTCGGCGACTGGCCAACCAACCGCAGCCTCGCCGCGCGTGGATCGTGGACGAATCCGAAGACAGGCGAGACGACGTCGTACGAGCACGATATCGTGCTGCTGGTGGCGGGCGGGCCGGCACGCAGCCCGCACGACCCTGAGTTCGACCCGCTGCGTGTGCCGCGCGTACAGGTGTTCGCCGACGAGCTCGTGCGAGTGCTCGACCAGCTCGACAGGACCGCGACGAGGTATGTCAGCGACGGCGATCCAGCTACCATCGCGCGACCGCCCGTACCGCGGCCGCCGCAGTGATTCAGCGGGCGCGGCGCACGTATGCCGCAGCGGCGACAGCGATGATCGCGATTGCCAGCCACGCGACCGCCACCGGCAGCCACTCGGAATAGTAGAAGGACAGGTCCGCGTACTCGGGCCTGTTCATCCGGACGCTTGCGCCTGCCGCACCCGTCCTGAGCGCCGTACCGATGCTGTAGGGACTGTCCATGACAAGCCGGACCGTCCTCTCTGCGATGCGCAGGTCGGCCAGTGCGGCAGTGATGGAGAGGATCATGAGCGCGAGAAATCCCATGATCAGCCATTCCGCCGGGCGGTTCAGCGCGGTGGACAGGACGGCGACCAACAGAAAGATCGTGAGGGACGACAGCAGGTAGTGCGGCAGGAGGAGCGGCAAACCATTCCGCACGGCGTCGGCATCCGGAGACAGCAGGCCCATCAGGATCGTCATGGACAGGAACGGGCCGAGCATGGCCAGCAGCCAGACGGCCCCCGCCATGACACGCGCCAGGTCATGTGCCGGTCGATCGACCGGCAGGCTCCACTGATGCGCGCGCTTTGCCGGACCTTCATCACGCCAGATCAGGAGTCCCCAGGCACCGCTCGCAAACCCCACGATGGGCACGAGATGGAGCACCAGCAAACCGAGGCTGTCGCCGTTGTACAGGATCATCGCCGCCGACGCGGCGACCGGGACGAGCAGGAGTCCGGCCAGGAACCAGGGCATGCGCGACAGCCACAACAGCCGGAGCTGCTGCTTGAGGACGGTGCCGTATGACGGCGCGAAGTGCACGACAGCGGCTGTGCTCATGCGTCCTGATCCTTTCCGCTGAGCAGCGCCAGCGCCGCTTCATCAAGCGAGAGTGATGTCACGGAGCGCACGGCGGCGCCGGCGGCGGTCAGACACTGCGTGACTTCGGTTTCGTCCCCCCATACCGTCCAACGCCGCTCGCGCGGAGTGCCGTTCGCCGTCAGCGGCGCGAGCTGCTCCAGAGACGGCCGCCAGTTGTCCGGCACATCGAGCGTGTAGCGCTTCAGCTGCGCATGCAACGCCTCGCGGGTGAGCTGCTTTATCATGCGTCCGGCGCGCAGCACTCCTACATGGTCGGCGAACCGTTCCATCTCGTAGACAAGGTGCGTCGCAACGATCACCGTCGTCGCTGTATCTGCGACATGGTCGGCGATCACCGCCTGCACCGCGTCCCGTGCCACCGGGTCGAGCCCGTCCGTCGGCTCGTCCAGCAGCAGGACCGGCGGACGGTGGACCAGAGCGAGGAGCAGCTGGACGCGTCGAGCCTGACCCTTCGAGAGCTGGCCGTAGCGTTGCCCGGTACGAATATCGAGCAAGTCCATGAGCCGTCGCGCGTACGGCGCATCCCAGCTCGGATAGTACGCAGCATGGTACGCGATCAGATCGCCCACCCGGATCCATGACCAGGCCAGCTCGTGCACCTCGGGCACGAACCCTATATTCGCGCGCAGCGCACCGCCCGAGTGCTGGGTGCGGCCTGATACCTCGAGCGTCCCACCGTCGGGTCGCAGGAGCCCTAGCAGCATGCGAAAGGTTGTCGTCTTGCCCGACCCGTTCGGACCGATCAGCAGATAGAACGCGCCTTGCGGCACCTTCAGATCGAGCTCCGCCACCGCCATCGTCCGACCGAACCGCTTTGTCAGCCTGTCGGTGCGCACTCCGTACGAATTGTCCATGGTCACGCCTTCCCTCCGGAGAAATCCGCCTCGCGCTCGAGCGCCGCCGCCAGCTCCGCCCCGCTGAATCCGTGTCTGTGTGCCTCCTTCAGCAGACGGCGCGCGACGTCGCGCAGGAGAATCTCCCGCTGCTGCGCTCCCGCGCCCGGTCCCGCCACGTAGC
>JBBEBA010000070.1:6520-17017 GCA_040882575.1 Gemmatimonadota bacterium | reverse complement strand
GCCGGCCAGCGCGCGCGGCTCAGGCAGCACCGGCGCGTAGGTCTCCGCCTGAAGCAACGGGTTGGTGTAGAAGCGCAGCTGCGCCGCGCGCCACGTATCGAGTCGCTCGCGCAGTATTCTGGTCCTCGTGCTGTCGCGCGCGCTCAGATCGTAGCGCTCGAGCGGGTCCACAGCGCGGTTGCGCAGCACTGCCGTGTGCCGGCGCGTGTCGACCACGAGCTTGTACGGACCCTGGATGATGCCGAACTGGTTGGCGAGCGGGGACTGCACGATCGAGTAGGCGAACTCGCGCTGCGCCGACAGCAGGTTCAGCCCCTGGAAACCGGGGTGCGGCGGCAGGCCGAGGAGGCCGAGCACGGTCGGCGCGATGTCCACCTGCTGCACCAGTCCTTCGTACATTCCGGGCGCGATGCCGGGCGCACGGATGATCAGCGGCGTACGCAGCAGCTCATCGTACAGCTCGTTCGAGTGCGCAGCGAAGCCATGCTCGAAGAATGCCTGGCCGTGGTCGCCGACGGCGACGAAGATCGTGCGGTCCCACTGCCCCGTCTGCTGCAGATGGTCCGTCAGCCTGCCGATCTGCGCATCGACGTAGTGCAGTGCATTGCGGTACATGCCGTGCACCACGTCGGCCGAATCCTCGGGGAAGTAATTGAAGCGGATCGGGAACGATGCCTCGCGCGGGCCGAACGGTGTTGGCGCATCGGCAGGTATCGGGTACGGCACGTGGCTGTTCTGCAGATTGACGTACACCATGAACGGCGCGGCCGTGGTGTCGGCGCCGATCCAGCGTATCGCCTCGTCGATGGTGTAGCGATCGTCTATCTTGCCGGAACGATTGTACTGCTCGACGTAGCGTGCGAAGCCCTCGTCGTCTGCCGCGACATACTTCGGGCCATCGTAGGTTTCCGCATGGAAGAAATGGTCGAGCCGGTCGGACGCGAGGAAATTGCTCATGCCGCCCCAGCGCTCGTCCTGCGACGAGATGATGGCGGTGCGATAGCCGAGCGGCTTCAGCACGTCGTAGAGCAGCACCCGCGGGTACAGCGGCTCCTCCGGATAGACGTGCATGCGTTCATCGCGCAGCGGGTACTGCGAAGAGACCGGCACGACGGAAGCGTAGTTGGAATGCGTCGCTACGGCGAGGTGGTCGCGGAACACGGCGGCGTCGCGCGTGAGACGGTCCACGGCAGGCATCACGGGCAGCATCGAGCCGTAGGCCTCCAGCTCGTCGGAACGCAATGATTCGATGACGAGCACGATCACGTTGTACGGCTCGCGCGGCGCCTTGGCGCTGTACGGCGTCTGGTCCGGCCATCTGACTTCGACGTTGTCGCTCATCTCCGACTCGAGCGCGCCGCGGCGCAGGCTCGACACGAGATGCGCGAGCGGCTCCGACCGCTCGCTGCGCATCTCCTCGTACAGATCGCCAACGCGCGTGCGCGTCCCGCTTCCGCCCTCCGGATGGGCGATGTGCAACTCACTGCCGGCGAGAATGGAGCCCGTCTCGCGGCTGAAGTTGTCCACTCCGAAGAAGACGGCCAGCACGATGACCAGCAGTCCACCGCGCGCCAGACGAGGCACGCGGTGCATGTGCCGCGCGCCGGCGATGATCGCCACTGCAACCGCCGCCGTGCCGACCGGAACGAGCACGAGCGTGAGCGGCGCGAGCTGCGCTACGTGCATCAGCATCGAGCCCGGACTCGCGGCCGCCAGCTCGAACGAATCCAGGTCCAGGAACCGGCCGGTGGCCCAGAACAACCCCCAGCTCGTCGTCCAGAGGAAGAGCAGGATGGCGAGGACCATGATCGAGGCAGTCGCGAGGCGCTGCCGGCGCAGTGTCAGCAGGGCCGCGATGACGCCCGTCGCGACGCCGAGTAACGCTGCGCGGGTCACGGCCCAGGCCAGCAGCACCCAGCGGAACGATTGCGGCATCTCCATATGCCATGCGGAACGGTCGACCACGACGTGCAGGAGGGCGGTGAGTGCGAAAATGGTGAGCAGCCCGAACGCAAACGCGCCGGCGGCCGGCGCGGCCAGCGCGGCGGCCAGGCGTCCGGAATCGGTGGCTGGGCGCACCGCGACCAGCCCCGCCTTCAGGCGTGGATGACTCATGCTCAAGGATAACGCCGCTTCGCAGGTGTGTCACGGCTTCGATACCCCCGCGCACAGGTGTTGCATGGGCTGTTATCTTTATTGTCGGCGCGCACATGACGCGCCCCGCCCCGAGCCGGCAGCTCCGGGTTCAGGACCCCGAGGAAGCACCCATGCAGCGCCCCCACTTCGACCGCAAGCGCCGCAACATCGCAGCAGCGGTGACGGTCGGACTCGTCATCGGCACGACCGCGTTCCTGAGCAGCCGACCGGCCGACGCGACGCCTGACCCGAACCTGACTGACGTGGGTTCCACGACTGCATCGACCGCCGCCGATTCCGCGCCGCAGGATCCGTCACAGCAGGACGATTCTCCTGCTGCCGCCGATTCCGCTACCGCTGGCGCAGTCGCCGGCGAAGCGGGTCCCGCAGACAGTGACGACTCCGGCTCGACTGCGCAGGGCGCGCCCCGGTTCCGGTCGGGCGAGGACCCGTCGTTCGCAACGTCGATGGGCTGGCCCGTGGACATGCCGCCTGCCCTGTCCGGCTCACTGCTGCCGGAGCGGCGGATCGTGTGCTACTACGGCAATCCCAACTCCACACGCATGGGTGCGCTCGGCGAGTACCCGAAGGACGAGATGCTGCGCCGTCTGAAGCTGCAGACGGACGAGTGGCGGGCTGCAGACCCGGCGACACCAGTGGAGCCGTGCCTGCACATGGTCGCGGTCGTAGCGCAGGGCGAGCCGGGCACGACCGGGCACTACCGCAGCATCATGCGCGACGTCGACGTCCAGAAGGTCTACGAATGGTCGCGCGAGATCGACGGCACGTTCATCGTCGACATGCAGGTCGGCACGGACGATCTGCGCAATATCCTGCCACGCTTCGACTGGATCCTCAGGAATCCCGACGTGCACCTCGCCGTCGATCCCGAGTTCTACATGAAGGGCGGGCACAAGCCGGGCACGAAGATAGGTACGATGGACGCCGCCGACATCAACTACGCCGCGGACCACCTGGCCAACCTCGTGCGCGAGCACGGGCTGCCGCCCAAGGTGCTGGTCATTCACCGGTTCACACGCGGCATGGTCACCAACTCGCAGGACATCAGGCTGCGGCCCGAAGTACAGGTGGTGATGCACATGGATGGCTGGGGCGCACCGTGGCTGAAGCGGGACTCGTACAAGGACTACGTAGTCCGCGAGCCCGTGCAGTACACCGGCTTCAAGCTGTTCTATCACAACGACACGAAGGCCGGCGATCCGCTGATGAGCGCGGCCGATGTGCTCAGGCTGGAGCCGAAGCCGGTTTACATCCAGTACCAGTAGCCGTCATGCGGTCACGAACGAAACGGGGGAGGCGGAGGGGACTGTTAATGCTTCATGGGTCAGACGGGGAGGAGGGGTTGGGTCGACGTTTCCGGGCGGGGGCCCCTCCCCTCAACCGGAACCCAACCCCTCGTCCTCGTCTGACCCATGAAGCATTAACGCGCCTCTCCACCGGCCCCGGCAGTTCCCTGCTCGATCGATGCGCCTGCTTCGGCAGCGGGAATCAGCAGCTCGTCGATCAGGCGGTGCAGCGCCCGGTTGTGCCCGCCTTCCCGCGGCGACACCGGATCCGACGTCATCACGACGGTCAGCGCGAGATCCGGCACGATGAACACGTACTGGCCGCCGTAGCCCCATGCGAAGTACACGTCGTGGCGCCCCGCCCGCCGCATCCACCAGCCGAGCCCGTATCCGTGCCCGTTGAACGGCGACGAAGTGCGCTGTCGCCATGACTCGTCGATCCAGGATTCAGGCACGATCTGGTCGCCGTCGTGCACGCCGCGATTGCGGTAGAGCTCGCCGAACGTGAGCAGCGCGCGCGGCGTCATGTGCATCTCGTTCCCGCCGAAGTAGATGCCCTGCGGATCAGCCGTCCAGGGCGACAGCTCGAATCCGAGTGGCTGCGCGAGGCGGGTGCGAGCGTACGCGAGCGTGCTCTGCGATGTGGCACGCGTCAGTATGGCTGAGAGCACATGCGTGCTGCCGGTGCTGTAGAGCATGCGGCCGCCGGGCTCGTCCGTGAACGGACGCGTGAGCACGTGATCCGGCCGGATTACCCTGCCCTGCCTCAGGCGAATCGTCGGACGCGACGCAGGCGGCGAGCACTGCGATGAGGGCGATTGCGGCGCGGTGGCGGGCGTGTCGGAGGAGCACGTTCCTGATCGCCAGGCTACAGCTGAGGAAGCTGTCGCACGAGGGTGATGACGCCGAGCGCCGCCATGAGCAGCGCGGTGAGCGCACCGGCGATGGTGAGCGGCACCGGGTGCCGGTAGTCGCCGACCACGCCGCGCCGGTGCGCAGCGACGAGCATCACGCCGAGCGAGAGCGGCAGGATCAGGCCGTTGAAGGCGCCGGCGAGGATGAGCAGCCGAACAGGCCGGCCGACGACGAGGAACACGGCAGTGGATACCACGGTGAACACGATGATCGCCGCGCGCGGGTTCCGATCGATGATGGGTGTGGTCGAGCGAAGGAACGACACTGATGTGTACGATGCGCCGACGACGGACGTGATTGCCGCAGCCCACATGACGAGCCCGAAGATGCGGCGGCCGATGTCGCCGGCAGCCGCCTGAAACACCGCTGCTGGAGGATTGTCCGCGCCCAGAATGTCAGTCTGCGTGATGACGCCGAGCGCCGCGAGGAACAGGAGAACGCGTATGACCGAGGCGACGCCGATGCCAGTGATCGCGCTGCGCTGGACCTGGGGCAGGGCCGCGACGCCATGCACACCCGCCTCGAGCAGCCGGTGCCCGCCGGCGAAGGTGATGTAGCCGCCGACCGTACCACCGACCAGCGTGACGATCTCCAGCACGCCGATGCGCTCCGGCCATACCGACCGCACGACTGCCTCACCGAGCGGCGGCGACGACGTCACCGTCACGTACAACATAAGCACGATCATGACGAGGCCGAGCATCTTCGTGAAACGATCCATCGCGCGACCCGCCTCGCGCACGAGGAACAGCGAGATGGCGGCCGCGGCGCTGATCGCCGCGCCGGCCTTCGGATCGATGTCGAGAAGCGCGTTGGCGCCGAGGCCGGTGCCGGCGATGTTGCCGATATTGAAGACGAGGCCGCCGAACGCGATCAGGAGCGCGAGCGCGTAGCCGAGGCCCGGCAATACCGCGTTGGCGATGTCGGGCGCGCGCCGGCCCGTGACTGCGATGACTCGCCAGATGTTGAGCTGCGCGGCGAGGTCGAACAGCACTGACACGAGGATCGCGAAGCCGAAGCTGGCGCCGAGCCGCGCAGTGAACACCGTCGTCTGCGTGAGAAATCCCGGACCGACCGCAGACGTGGCCATCAGGAACGCTGCGCCGAGCAGCGCTGTAGCGCGACCGGTCGCGGCGAGCGCCTCGGGCGTCGCGACTGCCGGTGCCGACTCGACGTGCGGCGTTCGATGCGGCTCGATCACGGCTGCCCCGGCGCCGCGATGCGCACCCCGGCACTTTCGAGCACAGCGCGCAGCTTGCGCGCAATCCGGACGGCGTGCGGGCTGTCGCCGTGCACGCAGATCGTGTCCGCGACCAGGTCGAAATCCGTCCCGGCACTCGTTGCGACGACGCCATCCACCACCATGCGCAGTGCACGGTCCGCCGCGGCGGCGGGATCCGCGATCACTGCGCCCGGCCGGTCGCGCGGCGTGAGGCTGCCGTCCGGCTCATACGCGCGGTCGGCGAACGCTTCAGCGGCGACGAGCAGGCCGGCGCGCTCGCCCTCGCTGACGAGTACACTGCCGGCCAGGCCGAACAGCGTGAGCGCGTTGTCGACGTCGTGCACGGCTGCGGCGACGGCAGCAGCGAGCGCCCGATCGGCAGCCGCCATGTTGTAGAGCGCGCCATGCGGCTTCACGTGTGCCAGCGGCACGCCGGCCGCGCGCGCATGACCGAGCAGCGCGCCGATCTGGTAGACGCAGATATCATAGATCTCCTCTGGTGTCACCTGCATGCGGCGGCGACCGAAGCCAGCGCGGTCCGGCAGGCCGGGGTGCGCACCTATGGCAACTCCGCGAGCGGCTGCCGCGCGAACCGTGCGACGCATCACGGACGCGTCGCCCGCGTGGAATCCGCAGGCGATGTTCGCCGAGCTGATATGCGGCAGCAGCGCCTCATCCTCGCCGAGCTGCCACACGCCGTAGCCCTCGCCCATGTCGCAGTTGATATCGACGCGCCAACGACTCATCGGAGCACTCAACCCGGCCTCATTGCAGGGTCAGTGCGACCGAGAAGAGGGCCAGGTCACGCTCCGCCGCGGCCTGGATGCGCTGAGCATCCTCGAGGTCGATGCGCCGGAACCGGACGATCCCGCCCGGCGCGAGCTGGGCCAGGGCCGGCAGGTCGGCAGTGATGACGTTCGCGATGCGCGGGTAGCCGCCAACCGTCTGTGCATCCGCCATGAGCACGATGGGCTGACCCGTCGGCGGCACCTGCACCGTGCCCACGGCGACGGGCGACGAGATCATTTCCAACGGAGCCTTCAGTTCGAGAAGCGCGCCGGACAGCCGGTACCCCATGCGGTTCGATTGCGCGGTCACTGCGAACGGCGCTGCGCCGAAAGCCTGATGCGAGGAGGCCGTGAACGCGTCGTACTCCGGGCCATCGATGACCCGTACCATGGCAGCGTCGGCAACATAGTCGCGCAGCGACCTGCCCGCACCCCAGCGCACGGGCGGCGCGTCGCGCAACCCGCGCATGCGGCGGCGCGTCGCTTCGCCGGCGGGCCGGACGCGCAGCTCGTCGCCGGCCGCCAGGGCACGGCCTTCGAGCCCGCCCATCCGCGCAATGAGGTCCGTGCCGCGGCTGCCGAGCACGACCGGCACGTCGATGCCGCCCCCGACCGCAATGCACGCGCGACAGCCGCGTCTGGTGCCGCCCAGCTCGAGCACGCTGCCCGGGCGTGCGATGAACGGGCGCCAGGCGGCAACCCGTACACCATCGAGCTGCGCATCCGGCTCGGCACCTGTGATCGCGACGATCGCCTCCTCCGTGAACGTCAGGGTCGGACCGGTGAGCGTTGCCTCGAGGAGCGCGTCCCCTGCCGCGTTTCCGACCAGCAGGTTCGCCACGCGTGCTGCACGCCGATCCATCGCGCCGCCTCGCACGACGCCGAACGCACGCGCATGCCGCCCGAGATCCTGCACGGTCGTGAGCAGCCCCGCTCGCGTGACGCGAATGCTCATGCGACAGCGACGAACCGGACACGGTCACCGACGCGCAGCAGCACGGGCGGATCCCGATCCGGCCGAAACAGTTGCACATCGGTCCGACCGATGAGCTGCCAGCCGCCCGGCGTCTCGAGGGGGTAAATACCAGTCTGGACACCCGCTATGCCCACGGTGCCGGGGGCCACGCGCAGCCGCGGTGATGCGCGACGCGGCGTCGCCAGGCACGCCGGCAGACCAGAAAGGTACGGGAACCCCGGCACGAAGCCGATCATCTGAACCGTGTATTCGCCAGCCGCGTGCAGCCGCACCACGCTGTCCGCATCCAGATCTGCATGCCGCGCGACATCGTCCAGGTCCGGTCCGTCCGCACCGCCGTAACGCACGGGTATCTCCACCGTTTGCACTGGCATCGCCTCGCCGCGCGTTGCCTCGCGCAGCAGCCGCTCGATCAGCGCACACACCTGCGCATACGGACTGCCGCCTCCGTGTGCGAAATGCTGCGGATCGTAGTGCACGGCGATGGTCGTGTACGCCGGCACGACCTCCAGCTGCACGGCGTCGGCACCGCCCGCGAGCGCGGCCGATGCAGCGTTCACCGCGCGATGTGATGCGTCGCCGACCTCATCGGCAACCTCGATCAGCACCGCGGCATCACCGAGCGGTCGCAGGCGCGGCGCACGGTCCGGCTCGTCAGGAATCACACTCCATTGTGCGCACGCGGCGTGCGCTCCGGCAAGCGCGGCCGCGCCGGGCCCGGCCTGAAAGTTGCCCTCCACGCTGCAACACCGCATTGATCGAAGGAATGTGACCATGCACGACACCGCCGCGCGCACCCTGGAGTACCGCTTCAACTACACTCCCGCGCAACGCTCCTGTCCCGTCTGCAGTCAGGTCTTCGAGCCCGGCATCGGCATGTGGCCGTTCATCGCCGGCACGACCGATGCCGTATGCGGAGCCCTCGGCTGCGCAGATGGTGAGGACGTGACCGGACCCCAGCCGTGCAACGTGCTCTTCGAGTTCGACGACATGGACCCGGCAACCGTGGACGCGATTCGCGCCGCGGACGCCGACGCTCCTGTCGCCGAGAGGCTCCGCACCATCTCCCTGCTCGACACCACGCCCGAGCCCGACCGCAATCTGCTTCAACTCGCAGCCATCGACCTGCAGTACTGCCAGGCTGACGACACGCAGATCGAACGCTACGAGCCGCGCCTCGTACTGCGCACCTGCGGTGAGGCCGCGGCCGAAATGCTGCTCTCCTGCTGCGGCGACATCGTTCACCCGGCCTGAGGCGTTCGAACGGGGATTCCGGCGATCCGGGCGGATGCAAGAACCCCCGACGCCGCGGACGAATCCGCAACACCGGGGGTTCAAGTTCACTGGCGAGAGCCGGGTCCCGCAGGGTTCGGTGTCACGCCTCACGGCGCGCCGGTTCCTGACTCTCTTTTCACCGCGCGCACGGCCCTGCGCGTCGGGTGCCCCTGGCCCGGGGCGTATCGGCTGCGGCCAGTCACCTCACAGCCGGCTCGCCATCTCCGAACTTCCGGCGAGCTGCCCTCGAAAAGCGTCCGATCCGAGGGCGACGTCGGTGCAGTCAAGCAGGCCGCTCGCTGCTGACGTCTGAATCAATGATACTACCCGCCAGGCACCCGGTCAACCTTTTCACGACATGCTACAAGTTGCGTTAGCGCATGGTCTTACGGCATTGTGCCCAAGACTTCTGGATGCCGCTCCGCGGCCCCGGCCCGCATACCGTTGAGCCACCGAGCCTTCCCGATTTGTAACAACTTCAATTCACATTCTTTGCCATTCTATCCACCGGCCGCCGCCCGGTTTTGCACAACCATTGCGCCGGTTCTCCACAAGCCCTGTGGATAATGACTCCGGGGTGTGCGGTCGTGCTGGTCCGTGGCGAGCTGAAGGTACGGCTGGCGGTCGAACGGTGGGACGCGGTTGCAGGAAAGCGAGCGGCTCTTCGGTGGAGTCGCAGGCCGCATCACATCACATCGAGGACCTTTCTGCGGCGCAGCAGGTCGCGGGCGGGCGACTGCACGGCGTGGCGCCAGTCGGCCGGGAGGCTGCGGTTCTTCTCATCGCCGGCGATGCGATCGAGCACCATGATGTAGAGGACGGGAGAGAGGGTCGGCGGTACATGCAGCAGCTCCGTGTAGACGGCGCATGCGGCAGCGATGTCGTGCGCATCGGCGAGCATGCGTGCGAATCCGTGGGCGTGTCGCACGTGCAGATCGAGCAGGGCGACGCGCGTGACGCCCATGTGCAGCTCGACATCCCGGCGCAGCGCATCATTGACGCGGCCGCGCAGGCGGCGACGCATGGAGCGGAACAGGGACTGGTCGTCCGCTGCATCGGCTTCGACAGGGGCGCCCATGGTGTCGGGCGCGGGGGCCGCATCGGCGCTGTGGGGCCGTACGCCGGTTCGCGCGGCACTGCCATTGGCTGCGGCGAGGGTGCGGCCGGCGCCGTCGCGGCCGAAAGACGCGAGCACGCGGTTCGAGACCATGTCCGAGTTGGGACCGGTCAGCGTCTGCAGCCGCAGGTAGATGTCGAGAGCGCGCATCAGCGGGATGCGGCCGTCGGCGAGACGGATGAGACCGAGTGCGCTGTCGACGTGCAGCTGAAGCACGGATTCACGCGCAACTGCGGCAGCGACTTCCAACTCCCGGCGCGCGGACGCCGACAGCTTTCTTGATGGTGAGCCCGCGGCCATGTGAACCACTCCAGTTCTGCGGTGATGCCTTTCGGAGCGTGACGGGGCAATCGGCGTTCCCCGCGGACGGGTACGCCTCCGGCCGGTGCAACTCGTGTGGCGGCCGCAGGTTGAGGAGATACTTGCGCTGCTCCGGGAGCCCTGCGGGAGCGGCTGGCCTGATACGGGTTGCGCGGCATGCGCACCTTTTTGCGCTGGGGCCGCGCGGCCGGTTCCTTTTCACGCAGAGTGGCAGAGTCGCAGAGTCGCGGCCGGTGGAGCAACGTTTCAGGCTCCGCAGCGTCCGCGACTCCGGCTGCGCGCCATGTAGGTTGTAAACAACAGAAGGATGCAGGCTCTGCCGGCAGCGGAGCGATCGCCTGGCATTGCTGCAAGCCCAACTGCGCTGCAAGCCCAATTGCGGCTCTGCGGCTCTGCGGCTCTGCGGCTCTGCGGCTCTGCGGCTCTGCGGCTCTGCGGCT
>JBBEBA010000070.1:0-6420 GCA_040882575.1 Gemmatimonadota bacterium | reverse complement strand
TGCGGCTCTGCGGCTCTGCGGCTCTGCGGCTCTGCGGCTCTGCGGCTCTGCGGCTCTGCGTGAAAGAGGGAGCTCACCGCGACGGGCCGCGCGCCCGGATCTGGCGTGGCCGCGCCGGACCGGCATAGCTTGGCCAACGACACCGTGCCGGCGCTGTGGCCGGCGCATCACCAGATGGAACAGGCCATGAGCAACAGAATCTGGAAAGTCGTCAACACCGTCGTGCTAATCATGTTCGTGTTCTCCGCCATCGTGCAGCTCAACGATCCCGATCCGTTGATCTGGGTCGCGCTGTATGTGGCCGCGGCCGGCGCGTGCCTGCTCGAGCTGGTGGGGCGTGATCGGTGGTGGTTCCCCACCCTGCTGTTCGTGCTGTGCGTCGCGTGGGCAGCGACCCTGGCGCCGCGGGTCGTGGGCCAGGTGCCGTTCATGTCGATGTTCGGCGCATTCGAGATGAAGAGTCAGGGCATTGAGGAGTCGCGCGAGATGTACGGCCTGCTGATAGTCGGCGCCTGGATGGCAGTTCTGGCGCTGCGCGCCAGGAGGGGAGCGGGAGAGCGGGGGATCGGGCGAGCGGGTGCCTGACTGCGGGCGGTGGAGCGGGAGCGGGGGAGCGGAGGAGATCCCGCTCCACCGCTCCCCGCTCTTCCGCTCCCGTCAAATCGGTGAAGGTGTGCGCCGGTCTGCGTCGATCTCGCCCTGGATACTCTGCGCACGGTATCCGCCGCGGCGGCGATCATTGAGGTAGAGCGCGCCGAACACGGCGATCAGGATCAGCGCGGCGGGCGCGACGTAGCGGAACGACCGCTGCCCGCCCTGGGCCTCGGCCGGCTGCAGGATCGCATTGGCCTCGCCGATGAGCGGCTCGCCCGGGATGGCGGTTCCGACCACGGCGCGGAGCGCGTTTGCGGTCTCGTCATGCTCGACGCTCTGCGTGGCTTCGTAGCGTGCGAGCGCGGTGCGCGTTGCCGCGAGCGCATCGGCCACTTCGCTGGACCGGTATCCGAGCGTCGACAGATCGGTCGTCGTCTCTGCCCTCTCGATATAGGCCGGGAACTGCTGATCCACCTGCTGCAGCACCGTCACGGTTTCAGCGGGCAGCGCCTCCGCCAGGTAGTTGTCGGCGAGTTTGCCCATGAGCGGCACACCAACGAGACCGGCCATGCCCAGACCGACGCCCGCCGTGAGCACGATGCCGAGCGAGCCGGTGCGCGGCAGACGCTCGGCGACGTTGCCGACCATCGTCGGGAAGAAGAACGCGACGCCCCAGGCGAAGATGGTGGCCGCAGCGAACGCGGACCACGTACCCTGGACGAAGCTGAGCAGGAACAGGCCGGTGCCGGTCAGGATTGCGGCGCCGAGCAGCATTCCGGATGGCGAGAAGCGCTCGACGAAGTGGCCGGCCAGCAGTCGCAGCACGACCATCCAGCCACTGATCCAGACGAGCACCAGGATGCCGTGGATTCCGCCCGCCTGCAGCACGGACGGGATCCAGCGCATCGGTCCGAGCTCCATCGAGGTGGTGATGGCCATCATGGCCAGCAGCAGGATGAAGAGCGGGCTGGTGAGCGTGTAGCGGAACATCTCACCCACGGGGATGCCCGCCGCCGCATTCTCGGTCTTCGGGAACGCCTGCGGGAGGACCATGTAGCCATAGATCAGGATCGGGATGTAGATGACTGCGAGCTGATAGGGCCAGCGGGCCAGAGCGCCGCCGTAGTTCGCCAGGAGGAAGCCAATGATCCCGCCTGCCACGATGCCGATCGGGAAAAAGGCGTGGAACCAGTTCAGGCGCGTGGTCTTGTCGTGTGGATAGAGCGCAGCGACCAGCGGATTGCCCGATACCTCGATCATGCCGTTGCCGGCGGCGAGCGTCGCCGCACCCAGCATCAGCAGCCAGAACGCGGCCGGGTCGCCGACGAGGGTCACCGCGGAGATCATAAGCGTGATGCCGGCGAGGTGTCCCGCGAAGGCGATGCGCGCGGCATTCTTCAATCCGATGCCTTCGAGCAGCGGCCCCATGATGAGCAGCGACAGCGCCATGCCCCAGAGCGCGGCACCGCCGATCAGCCCGACCTGGTAGTTGGTGAGGATGAATTCCTGCTTCAGGGGCACGAGGATGTTGCTCACGAGCGCGAACGACATGCCCGTGGGAATCAGTGCAAGGCAGATTCCGAAGAAAAGCCTGCTGCGGTTGACGGCGTCCCCGTCCTGGTTGACTGCGGCCACCATGAGTCGTGCCTCCGGCAGTGAGAATGATGCGTGCGTTGTAGGGGACCCGGGCCTTGGCTCGCGGGAGAAGACAGTATACAATGTCGGCCGGCGGTCGCCAACCGCGACGCAGGCGGCCAACCTGAGTGGAGCAGCGGAGGACGGATGGAGGAAGGACTGAGGTTCGTCACGGCCGCCGAGATGGAGGTGGAGCCGTCGCCGTGGGGACCGCACGAGTGGCTGTCGCGGCCCGGTCTGACGCAGGCGGAGGACCTGCTGCTGGTCAGGGTGCGCATGCCGGCCGGTCGCGCGCATCAGTTCCACCGCCACCCGGAGGCCGAGGAGATCATTTACGTGCTGGAGGGCACGGCGGAGCAGTGGGTCGGTGAGGAGTCCCGCCTGCTCGGTCCCGGCGAGAGCGCGCACATCCCGATGGACGTCGTGCACGGCACCTACAACGCCGGCAGCGGCACGCTGATCTTCCTCGCGATTCTCTCTCCTGCGAAGTTCAAGGGGCCGGCGCTCGTCGACGTCTCGCACGACGAGCCGTGGCGCACGCTGAAAGCGCCGGTCACCTTCCCCGAGAGTGCATGACATGGCCAGGACGCTGCTGATCGGGACGCTGGACACCAAGGGTGACGAATACGCGTACGTCCGGGATCGGATACGGGAGCGCGGCCACGATGTCGTCGTCATGGATTGCGGCGTGCTCGGCAATCCGGTGTTCGAGGCGGACATCACGGCTGACGAGGTGGCGCGCGCGGGCGGCAGCACACTGGCTGAGCTGCGCGAGCGCCACGACCGCGGCGATGCCATCGACGTGATGCAGGCGGGCGCGCGGGTGCTCACGCGCGCGCTCTACGAAGAAGGGCGTTTCGACGGCGTGCTCGGCCTGGGCGGTGGCGGCGGCACGACACTGACTACTGCCGCGATGCGGGAGCTGCCGGTCGGCGTGCCGAAGGTAATGGTGTCCACCATGGCATCCGGCAACACCAGCCCGTACGTGGACGTGAAGGACATCACGATGATGTACTCCGTCATCGACATTGCCGGGCTGAACCCGCTGTCGCGGCGGATCCTCTCGAACGCTGCCGGCGCGCTGTGCGGCATGGTGGAGCAGGCCGTTCCGGCCGTGACGGACCGGCCGCTGCTGGCGGCGACCATGTTCGGCGTGACGACGCCGTGCATCACCGCGGCGCGCAAGCATCTCGAGGCAGCCGGCTACGACGTGCTGGTCTTTCACGCGACCGGCTCCGGCGGCCGCGCCCTGGAGGCGCTCATTGAGGACGGCTACTTCAAGGGCGTGCTGGACGCGACCACGACGGAGTGGGCAGATGAGGTCGTGGGCGGCGTGCTGAGCGCAGGTCCGGACCGACTGTCGGCCGCTGGCCGCGTCGGCATCCCGCAGGTGATCTCGGTCGGCGCGGTGGACATGGTGAACTTCGGCGGCATCGACAGTGTGCCGGAGGCGTTCCGCGGCCGGAACCTCTACCGCCACAATGACGCAGTCACGCTGATGCGCACGACCGCGGAGGAATGCAGCGAGATCGGACGACGCATCGCAGAGCAGCTCAACCGCGCCACGGGCCCGGTCGTGCTGGTGCTGCCGCTCCGCGGCGTGAGCATGATCGATGCCGAGGGGGAGGTGTTCCACGATCCCGAAGCGGACCGCGCGCTGTTCGACGCGCTCCGCACGCACGTCGCAGCCAACGTCCGCGTCCTCGAAGTGGACGCACACATCAATGATCCCGGGTTCGCGCGAACGCTCGCTGACGAGCTGCTCGCGCTGCTCGATTGACCAGAGCAGAACATGCCTTTCATTGAGCGTAAGGAAAGCCTGCGCCGCCTGCGCGCGCAGATCTCCGAGAACAAGCCGATCATCGGGGCGGGTGCCGGCACCGGCATTTCCGCCAAGTTCGCGGAGCGGGGCGGCGTCGATCTCATCATCATCTACAACTCCGGCCGCTACCGCATGGCAGGCCGCGGCAGTGCGTCGGGCATGATGCCGTACGGCGATGCGAATGCGATCGTCGTGGACATGGCGTCGGAGGTACTGCCCATCGTGAAGGACACGCCCGTGCTGGCGGGCGTGTGCGGCACCGACCCGTTCCGCATGATGCGCACGTTCCTGCCGCAGCTGAAGGAGATGGGGTTCGACGGCGTGCAGAACTTCCCGACCGTCGGTCTGATCGACGGCCAGTTCCGTCAGATCCTGGAAGAGACGGGCATGAGCATCCAGCTCGAGATCGACATGGTCGCGCAGGCGCGCGAGCTGGACATGCTGACGTGCCCGTACGTCTTCGACGAGGACACTGCGGTGCGTTTCACGGAGGCGGGCGCCGATGTCGTCGTCGCCCACGTCAACACGACGGTGGCCGGGTCGATCGGAGTCACGACCGCTGCCATGTCGCTGGACGAGGCGGTGGCCAAGGTACAGATGATGCACGACGCGGCGAAGAAGGTGAATCCGGACGTCATCGTGCTGTGCCACGGCGGCCCCATCGCGCAGCCGGACGACGCGCAGTACGTGCTGTCGCGGACGCGCGGCGTTGCCGGCTTCTTCGGCGCATCGAGCATCGAGCGGCTGGCCACGGAGCCCGCGATCGAGGAGCAGACCCGTAAGTTCAAGGCACTCAGGTTCAACGCATGAGATATCAACGCATGAGATTCGCGATCTTCCTGGCGGCCGCGGCCGCAGCCAGCCCGCTCGCCGCGCAGCGCCCCGCAGTCGAGGACACGACGGTGGTGAGCCTCGATGCGGTGATCGTCTCGGCCGAGCGCACCAGCACGCTGCTGGGCTCGTCCGTTTCGTCGGTATCGCGGATCGACGCGGCGCAGCTGAGGCAATTCCCGCAGGCGACGGTCGCGGACGCACTGCAGCAGGTTCCCGGCTTCGCACTGGCCACGTTCGACGGCCTGGGCGGTGACCCGCAGCTGATGGTCCGCGGCTTCTACGGCGGCGGCGAAGCCGAGTACGCGGTGGTGCTGCTGGACGGCCGGCCGTTCAACCAGTTGCAGAACGGCCTGATCGCCTGGGACGCGATCCCGCTCAGCGCGATCGAGGCGATAGAGGTGGTGCGCGGCGGCTCGTCGGCGCTCTACGGCGATGCTGCGATCGGCGGTGTCATCAACATCATCACGCGCGACGTCAGCGGCGACATGCCCGCGCGCTGGTCCGTCAGCGGCGGCGAGCACGACACGTTCAGCGGTGACGCCGACGTCGGCGTCACGCTCGGCGGCCGGGGCATCGGTCTGTCCGGCGCGATCGACCGCACGGCAGGCTTCCGCGACCATGCGGAGCGCTCCTCGTTCCGGCTCGGTGTGCGCGCGCCGCTGCTCGCTGGGCCGACCGCATCGCTCGACCTGACGGCGCATACGCATGCGCGCGACTTCCAGGAGGCCGGCGCGGTGCTCGGCAGCACGCTCGACGCGAGCCGCGCTGCCTCCGACCCGATCTTCCGCTTCGACGAGACGCAGGACCGCGCGCACATGCTCAGCCTCCTGGGCGATGCGGTGTTCGGCGCCCGCACCCGGCTCACCGGCTCGATCACGGGAGAGTACCGCGACCTCGACGCGGTGCGCACGCTGCCGCTCGCGCCCGGCTACGGCGATACGAAGGAGCGCGATACCGAAACGACGCGCGGCTTCGCCACCGCCCAGCTGGAGATCGACGACACGTTCCTGCCGGGGGCCGACCATCTGCTCTTCGGCGCGGACCTGACGGCCGGCCGCTTCGACTCGGAATACTACGTCATCATGGCCGGCACCAGCGCCGACTACGCCGCGGCGTCCGGTGAGCGCGGCGAGCTCGACGCGAGCGGGACCGGGTCGCGGGCGGCTGCCGGCGCGTTCGCGCAGTACAGTGTGAACCTGCTGAGGCCGCTGCGGCTCGTGCTCGGCGCCAGGTTCGACGCCGTCCGCGATGCGTTCGACGCTTCGGCCCCGTCCGAGGATGACGGCATCACGGCCTCGCACGACGAGTTCAGCCCGAAGATCGGTCTCAACTTCGAGTACGCCCGCTCCGCAGCGCGGTCCGGAAACCTGTACATCACGGCAGGGCGCTCGTTCAAGGCTCCCACGCTCGACCAGCTGTTCGATCAGCGGTCGATCGGCGTGCCGTACCCGCCGTTTTCCGTAACACTCTCCAACGACCAGCTCCGGCCGCAGTACGGCGTCAACCTCGAGGCGGGGCTGTATCACGGCGTCGCG
>JBBEBA010000069.1:77639-83226 GCA_040882575.1 Gemmatimonadota bacterium | reverse complement strand
AGGATTCACACGCGACCGCGAGGCGGTTTCGCTATCGTCGGAGAACTGCCAGGTCCTTGAGCCGCGCAAGCATGGCCGGCCCGATGCCCGGCACCGCGTCCACATGTTCCCACGCGCCGAAGCCGCCGAGCGAGTCCCGGTACGCAGCAATCCTCGCCGCCAGCACAGGCCCGACGCCGTGAATCTTCTCGAGATCCGCCGGCGTGGCGGTGCTCAGGTCGATGGGCCCCGGCTTCGGGTCGGCGGAGGCGCCGGCGGGCGAGGCGGAAGTCTGCGTGGCGGCCGGCGGCCGGGCCGATGAGGTGCGGGCTGGCTGACGCGGGGGGTCCTTCGCCTCTACACTGGCCTGCTGGAGCGCAGCCAGGTCCAGAGCCTCGGCGTCATTGAGCAGCGGCTGCGGCCGCTCGAGCCAGCGGCCGGCCGCGGCGAGGACGATCAGTGCCGCAATGATGCCGAGCGCGCGCCGCTCGTCCACGCTCAGCTGCATGGCACACCCTGGTTGCGACGGCTTGGCTGCGGGGCGCCAGGCTCAGCCGCGGTTCCAGATGAGCGTGAGCAGGACGCGGCCGACCGCGTCGAGGCCGGCCGGCCCCGTGTTTTCGACGACGTCACCGTGCGTATGCCACAGGCCGTTGCCGGGGCCGTAGTCGAAGTCGATGATGTCGATCGTGCGGATGCCGGCCCGGTTGAGTGGGACATGATCATCCATGACGGTGCGTCCCGGGCGCCGCACGAAGATGTGGCCCAGGCCGAGCTGTTCGGCGACGCCCCACACGCGCGCAACGACTTCCGGCGCCATCGACTGCGAGTTGCCCTCGATCGGGAAGACCGGCTGCTGGTCGGCGACCATGTCGACGAGGATGCCATAGAGCGGCTGATAACCCGGCGGACGGTTGGCGGCAAAGTGCTTCGCGCCGAGGTACATGTCCCGCTCGCCGGGTCCGTAGTCCTCGCCGTCCACGAACAGTAGGTCCACCCCTATGGGTGCGGAATGGCTGGCCAGGACGTTGGCAATCTCCATCAGGACAGCAACACCGCTCGCGCCGTCGTTCGCACCCGGAATCGGCTCATCGCTGCGCTCGGCGTCGTTGTCGGCGGTCGGGCGCGTGTCCCAGTGCGCCAGGAGCAGCACGCGGTCGCGGTGCTCCGGCTCGAACCGGGCGAAGACATTGCTCATGGCGAGCGCGCGGCCATCGCTCGCCGTGTGCTGGAACGGCGACACGATCACTGTGTCGGCGCGCTCGCGCAGGAACGCGGTCATCCAATCGAGCTGCGCCGCGTGCGCCGCGGAGCCCGGCACACGCGGCCCGAACGCGACCTGGCGCGCGAGCAGCGCATGCGCGCCGTCCGCGTCGAACGCGGGCACGCCGGCCGTGTCGAACGCCGCGAGACCGACGCCCCGCACGTCATCGCCGCCGCAGGCAGGGAGAGCGAGCAGGGCCAGCATCAGCGGATACAGCCGTCGTATGGGCATTTTCCATCTCACGCAGAGGCGCAGACATCGCAGAGAACGAATACAAACTACTACAATTCAGGAACAGCGGAACCGTGTCATGTTTCGCCGGCCACGCGCAGCGCGTCTGCGTCTCTGCATCTCCGCGCCTCTGCGTGAAAATGGAGCCGCCTGCCCGCCTTCCGCACGCCTCACTGCGTTTACGGCGCGGCGAGCGCCTGCCTCACCTTTGCCTGTGCCTCATCCGACATCGGATCGAACTGGCCGATCCAGCGCGCGGCAATGCGGCCGTCGCGGTCGATCAGGAACGTCTCGGGCACGCCGTTCGTGCGGAACGTGCGCGCGAAGCGGTCCGACGGGTCGCGCAGGATGACGAACGCGATGCCGTGCTGACGCACGAACTCGCGCACGTCTGCATCGGCCCGCGCGCCATCGACGCTGACACCGACGACGCGCAGTCCGCTCCCGGCGTACGTCGCGTGCACTGCCTGAAGGCCGGGCATCTCCTCGAGGCACGGGTGGCACCACGTCGCCCAGACGTTGAGCATGACGGGCCCATCGAGATCCGCGAGCGATACACTGTCGCCGTCGAGTGTGCGCGCGCCGTATGCCGGCGCATCGGAGCCGACCGTACCCGGCAGACCGCTGCCGCCGACGCAGCCGGCAGCTGCGACGGCAACGCAGCACGCGAGGACGTGGCTGAACCTAGCGTGCATCCGCGCTCACGATCCACTGCGCGCGCACCGCTTCGCCATCCAGCCACGCGATCAGCGTCGCATTGCCTGCGGCAGCCACTGCCGGCGCCTTGCCGCGGCGCGTCGATGCGGACACCGGCGCGGCACCGTCGCCGACAGCGACCGTGACCGTACTGATCTCTTCGCGGCGGTCATCCCAGACGGCCAGCAGCAGGTCGCCAGCCGTCGCGAGCTGCACCTGCGACGGCGGCACCCACCCGGCGGTGAGCAGCGCCGCCGGCGCGCTGAAGGATTCCGCGCGGTCGTCCGACGTCGCGTACCACAGTCCCTGACGCGACTCCGCGCCGGTGTACCACGCCGCGTGCACGGTGCCATCGCCGGCAATGGCTATGCCGGGTCCGGCGTGCGGGCAGCCGGGGAAGATCCAGCCGTCGTCGTGGACGGCGACCGGAGCGCCGAACTCGAGCGTGCCGGGCTCCGCGCGCGCGACGACCACGTCGCGGCGATCGCCTTCGAAGATCTTTCGCCACGCGATGTAGACGCTGCCATCGGCCGCCGTCGCGAGCGACGTGCGGCAGCATGGACACGCGTCGGTGTCCACGACAGCGCTCGGTCCGAACGCGCGGCCGCCGTCCGTGGACCGCGCGACCCGGATCTCGGGCCCCGCGCCCGCCGCAGCCGCGCCGCTGCTGTCGCGTACGCGCGAATCGATCCACGACACGTAGACGGTGCCGTCCGCGGCCACCTCCAGGTCGTGGAACGTGTGCGACGACGGCGCGCCGCCTGCGTCGTCGTTGACCGTGATCGCGGGCGCGAACGTCGCGCCGCCATCGGTCGACACCGCGATCCGCACATCGCTCGCCGGAAAGCGTCGCCCCTCGACCGGCGTGTTGTTCTGCCACACGACGTACACGCTGCCGTCCGGCGCGACGCCGACCTGCGCTGGCGCCTGTTCGTGCGGCGCCGCGTCGCCCGCGACATCATTCACGCGCACTTCCTGCCGCGCACCGACCGTGTCCGCCGCCGCGTCGATCTCGCGCACGGCGAGGTAGACGTCGGAGACGCCGTCACGCGTGCCGACCCATGCGATGTAGCCGCGTCCGCTGCGCGCATCGATCGCGACCGTCGGATTGCTGCCGCCGCGTTCGACGAGCGTGTGCACCGGACCCGCACCGGGCGCCGCCTCCGCGCCGCCGCAGCCGGCGAGGCCGAGCAGCGCGGCGAGGCCGAGCATGCGCATCGTCATGGGGTCCCTCCCTGGTTCCAGCGATACTGCACACCGACATAGACGGACCGCGGCATGCCTGGCGCGAGCTCTTCGCCGCGCACCGCAGTGTACGATGCACTCTCTGCGAACCGCGTATCCATGATGTTCAGCATGCGCGCGACGACACGGACACTGCCGGCGACGGGCACGTTCGCGTGGATGTTGACGAGGCCGTGGCCATCATAGCGATGCGTGTTCTCCGCATCCAGCCAGTAGCTGCCGATACGGTTCCACTCCAGCGCGACACCCTTCCAGCCCACACGCGTGTTCAGCAGCGTGCCGGGCGCCGACTCGATGCGATTGCCGGCGTAGTCCACGTCCGGTCGCGGGCTCCACGCTTCGTAGGTGTGACGGGACAGCGACCAGCTCACGTCCGCACGAATGTCGTCGGTCAACCGCACGCCGAGGCCGGCTTCGATGCCGCGATGCAGCGTCTCGCCGGCGTTCTGCGTCTCACGCGTGCCATCCGCCTCGACATAGCTCAGCACGTCGTTCTCGACCGTCATGCTGTAGGCGGCGATGCTGTAGCCGACGCGGTCATACAGCTCGCCGCGCGCGCCGAGCTCCGTGCTGTTCGCGATGACGGGCTCGAGCCCCGTCGTGTTCGCGGCCGCGCCCTGCCGGAAGAGCTGGCCCTCGGACGGCGCGCGGAAGCCGCGCGTGTGGTTGCCGTAGACGTTGAGTGCGCGGCCGAAGTCGTACGTGGCACCGAGCTTGGGGCTGACGTAGTCGTAGGACACGCGCGTATCGGCGGGGCGGCGCCAGCGGCCGGTCGAGAGCGGCTCGAGCTCGCTGTCGTAGCGGTACGCCATGTGGTCGTAGCGCACTCCCGCCATCAGGTGCAGCCGGTCCGACACATTCGTCTCGGCGTGCAGGTACGGCGAGATCGAACGGAACGTGACGTCGTAATCGTAGATCACATCGCCGAGCGCATAGTCCGAGAACACCTCGCCGTCGCGCGTGGCGGACACCTGATGCTCGGTGCGACCGCCGGGGCTGTGGTCGACGTCGAAGCCGGCGATCACGCGCATGCGCAGCCGGTCGAAGTCGCGGCGCACCTTCGCAAGCACGCCGGCCGAGCTGTGGCCGGTCGTGTAATACGTCGGATCATACGTGAGCGACCAGTTCGGCAGGATCGCCATTTCGTTCCAGCGCGCGAACGGCGTGATACTGACGAGCGTGGCGCCGACCAGCTTCTCGAACGCGCTCGTCAACCGCGCCGCCCGCACTTCGCGCAGCGAGATCGGCGTGTAGTTGAGCGTCGGATCGTTCACGTAGTCGTCGCGCAGCAGCGACGACGCGCCGGCCGTCTGCTGATCGATGCGACTGGCCGTGAGCGTGGTCCGCAGCACGGCGCCGCCGCCGAGATCCCGGTCCCAGCGCAGCGTAGCGCTCTGCCGGTCGTAGCCCGTGCCGTCGCGCCAGCCGTCGGTCGCGGTCAGGTTGACATCGGCGCGCAGACCGTTGCCGCCGCGCGTGTCGCTGGCCGCGAGCAGCAGACGGCGGTAGCCCGACGCGCCGCCCTCGGCGTACGCTTCCGCGGAAGGATCGAAGGACGGCGCGCGCGTCTCGACGTTGACGACACCGCCGATCGCGTCACTGCCATAGAGCGCCGTCGCGGGACCCTTCAGCACCTCGATGCGCTCCGCCTGCGGCACGTTCACCTCGTACAGCGCATTGTGGTTGAAGAACCCCGTCGAGCGCGTCGGCACGCCATCCTCGAGGAACAGGTAGACCGGGTTCGTGGACTTCGGCTGACGGATCGACGTCATGTGACCCTCGCCGCCCGTGACGCTCACCCACACGCCGGGTATCTGACCCATCACCTCGGACGGATGCGTCGGTTTCTGCGCGCGCAGCGTCTCGCCCGAGATGACGCCGACGCTCGCCGCGGTCTCGGCCAGGCGCTGACGCTCGCGCGTCGCGCTGACGACGACGGACGGCAGCAGCACCGCGCGCTCCTCCAGCACCAGTTGCACGACAGTCGTCTCGCCTGCGACGACGTCGATCCACACACTGCGCGTGCGGAAGCCGACGTGCTGCGCGACGATCTCGTGACGGCCCGCGGGCACGTTCGGGATGGTATAGCGGCCCGCCGAATCGGTCAGTGCGCCGAGAGCGAAGGCCGGGGCGGCTGCCCGGATGGCCACCGTGGCGCCGGGCAGGGGTGCG
>JBBEBA010000069.1:39033-77629 GCA_040882575.1 Gemmatimonadota bacterium | reverse complement strand
CGGGGGGGGGGGGCCCCCCCCGCGCCCGCGACGGCGCCGCGAATCGTGCCGGTCTGCTGCGCCGCGGCAGACCCGGCGGCCAACGCCAGCGCGGACAGGAACGTAAGGATACACGGCGCGAGCGCGCGCGTGCGACAGGACACTGCGAACATTGGATCTCCCATGAACACGAATGAAATGTGCGCCACCGGCGGAGCTGCCGGCCGAACGCGAGCAGATCAGTCGTGTGCGGGAGGAGCCAGACCCCACGGCAGGAAGTGCGGCGGGTGCCGCGAGGGGAGAACGTCGAACGCGGCGAGCACCGGCCCGACCGTGGCGGCGTCGATCGCCGCAACCGGCGCGTGTGCGCGGTCGGACGGGAGCCCGGCCACCGAGCCTGCCTGGCACGCACCCGAACAGGTGCACGGCCCGTCGTGCGCATCGGAGGAGGCGTCGTCCGATGCCGTGGACTCCGCAGTCGTCGCGGACTCTGCGTGATGCGCGTGATGCGACGTCGTCGAATCGGTGACGTCCCCGTGGTCAGCGGCCGCCGTGGACGCGGCGTGACCCGCAGGCGAGTCGTGGTGTGGGCACGGATGCAGTCCGAAGCCATTCCCCGCCGTGTTGAGCAGGAAGAGCACCGCCCAGAGCAGGGCGGAAGGCCGGAATCGCGACCGTCGGCTCACTACGGAGCGGATCCGCGTCGGCGGCATGGGTGCGCGAACGCGGCGGACGGCGCCAGCGCCAGCAGCGCCGGCGCGGGTGGCTGGGTCCGGCCGGGATGAATTTTCATCGCTCGCCACCTCTGTTGCGTCAGCGGAACGTACGCGTTCCCGTACCATTCTCGCGGCGGGAGCAAGGACGGGCAAGGGCGGCGGAGGCGATTGGGACGTGATTCCCTTGCAGCCCCGGGCCGTGCGACGCGGGGACCCCGGCCGTGCGACGCCGGGATGGCCCCACCCCCATGCTCGGAGGCGGGTGGGGCCGATGCGCCGTCTCGTAGCGCCGTGGGCACAGCCCCGCCCCGGCCGCGGCCCGCGAGCGGGGCCCTTCTGACGTCGGGCGGTGCAGTCGAAGTGGCCCCGACCCCGGGGAACGGCGCCGTGGGGGCACTTTGACGTCGCGCACCCAGCCTCGGGGGCCAATCCGCGCGGCCGCCCCGGTGCGCTGCTAGAAGCCGGCCGGCATGACGCCCGCCGTGAAGTTGAACCGCCCGTACAGCCCGAGCTGGAACTGCGTCGAGCCGTTGCGGGTGCCGCCCTGGCTCTGGCGCGAGACGTAGTTGAACAATGCGCCGACGGTGATGTCGGAGACCAGCGTCTCGAGCGTGAAGTTCGCGTTGCGCGTGCCCAGGTCGAGGAACGCAATGCAGCCGTCGTCGCCGGCGAGTGTCGGGTTGTAGCGGCACTGCCGCAGCTGCTGCTCGGCGAACGCGAAGCGCGCGGTGATCGGACCGTTCAGCTTGGTGCGCCAGCGGTCGGGCGGCTGGAACACGCCGGTCACGCCGAGGTCCTGCTGATAGCCACCGTCCTCGACATTGCCGGTCGGGTCGAGCGTCTCACCGGCGGAGAACGCGCCGCGGTAGCTCAGGCTGACGCCGCCGGCGAGGCCGATGTTGAGCGAGAGCGGGAAGCGCAGCTCGGTGGTGCCGCGCGTCTGTGCGCTGCCGCCGCCGGTCTGACCGCCGGACGTGCCGCCGAGGTGGCTGCCGTAGCGCGTCGTCGCCTCGTTGCGCTGCACGCCGAAGCTCGCGCCCCAGCTGCGCACGAGCGCGCTCATGAAGCGGGGCACGCCGAGGCGGCTCCACTGCACGGTGACGTGCGGCCAGCCGACGCGTTGCTGTGTGCGGCTGCCGCCGCGCGGGTCGAAGCTCTCGACGTTCTCGGTCGAGTAGTCCACGTTAAGCAATGCATCGCCGACGAGGCGAACGGCGGTGCCGGCCGTGAACGTCTCGCGCTGCTGTGCGCGCGCTGCCGTGTCGGCCTCCATGAACGTGAACGCGGCGAGTCCGCCGATGCCGACCTGATAGAGCGCGGACGGCGTGAACGTCTCGCGCTCGAACTGTGACGACAGTGTGCTGCGCCAGCCGAAGTCGATGCGCTGCCAGTGAGACAGCACGGACGCGCTGTCGACGCCGAGCGCCGCGATCAGGCCCGCGGGCTGGAGCTGCAGCCGGCGCGAGACCTGACGTGTGGATTCGAACCGGCGCTGCAGCTCCGTCGTCGTGTCCGCACCCGCTGCACGCACCTCGAGCCAGGACGCGTTGCGGTCGGTGAGGTAGCGGTTGTGGTATGTGTAGCTGCCGCTCAGCCAGCGCGTCAGCTCCGGCTGGTAGCTGACGGAAGTGCTGAGCATGCGGCCGGTCTCCCAGCCGAGGTCCAGGCCGCCGACGCCGCTGCGCGCGCGCTCGAGTGCCTGCCGCTCCAGCGGTCGCGTCGAAGCGCGCGCTGCCGACAGCATGTCGCGGTCGCTCTCGAGCGTCACGGCCGCAGTCAGCCGGTCGAACGGCTGCAGCCCGAGCTGCACGTCGTTGCGCAGCGCGCGACGCGGGCTCTCGATCGGCACGACATCGCCGTCGGACGGCAGCGTGAGGATGCGGTCGTACAGGAACGAGCGCGTGAGCTGGTCGTTCCAGGTCGAGCCGAGCGCCAGCGTCGCCGGGCTCCAGCGCAGCCGCGAGCCGACGAGTCGCGCAAACACGTCGCTCCGTTCCAGGCGGTCGGAAGCCAGCACGCGCAGTATCCGCTCGAAGAAGCCGGGCATGGCACCGATGTCGCGCCGCACCAGCTCGTGGCGGTACGAGTAGTCGCCCATGAAGCCGGTCGACTCCGCGAGCGACGTGACCGACCGGTTCGAGCCGGTGTTGTATGCGAGCCGGAGCGCACTGCCATCCACGAGCAACGCGACGAGCGGCTGCGCGCTTTCCGCGCCGCGGCTGATGCGCAGGCCGATGCGCGTCGCGTCGGAGCCGGCATCGCGCAGGCCTTCGAGCCGGTCGGCCATCACATCCGACTGACTCAGGAACGTCGGCGCCTGGCCGTTGCGGTGGTGCGAGATCGACACGGGCAGGTCCAGGCCCCATGACTCGGGCAGCAGGCGGTCGAGCCGCGCATCGGCCGTTGCCGCAAAGTCCGTCGCACCGAGGTAGTGCGGCGTCTGGTTCAGCTCGCGGAACAGTGCGCCCTGATTCGCAAATGAGAGCGTGACACCGCCGAAATCGCCGGCGCGCAGGTCGAGCGCGATGTTGCCCGCCGCACCCGGCTTCGTGTCCGGTTGCGCGACGCGCAGCTCGTCGATCCAGACTTCGCCAGTCGCTGGCACGTTGCCGCCGTTGTAGATCGCGAAGGCCAGCTCGCGCACGGCGGCGAGGTTCGGCGCGCGCGCACGGTCCTCGAGCACGAGTGCGTACGTGCTGTCTGCGCTCCACAGCGTGTCGATGCCGGCACTACCGCGCTCGATCAGCCGCCGCTCCGCCGCCACCTTCAGCTCCAGCCACTGCTGCACGTCGATCACCATCTCGGGCAGCCAGTCGGCGGGCGAAGCGGCACGCGGACCCGTCGCCGGACGCAGTGGCGACTGGTACAGGTAGAAATTCTTCGGGTCCGTGCCGACGCGTACCGTGAACCGTTCGCCGCCCGCGCCCGGGCCCCAGGTGCCCTCGCGCGCCATCACCCACAGCCTGAGCTCGCGGTACATAAGCATGTTGCGCGGCTGCTGCGGGTAGCGATAGTAGACCTCCGCACGCTCGCCGGGCTGCAACGCCGTGTAGCCGAGGCGCATGCTCTTCTCGTTGATCTCGACACCGCCGCCGAACTGCGATGCCGGGTCCTGCGCCTCCTCCGATACGCCGGGCGGCTCGACGTAAAGCGCGCCGTCCGTCAGGCGACTGACCGGCCCGACTCGCACCGTGCCTGCGCCGCCGATGCCGGGCTCCGCGTCGAGCAGGCCACGCTGCACACCGTGGATGTCGCGCTTCGTCCAGCGCGACCCGACGATGCGCATGCGCGCGATCGCGACCGTGCGCACTTCGTCGGACTCGCCCGCGAATGTCATGCGCAGGTGTCGGATGAAACGCCACGTGCCTTCGTCCGCACCGTTGACGGCCGCGCCGCTGCGCAGCGGGATGCGGTAGAGGCGGAACGGCGTGCCGGTCGCGGCCGTGTCGCGCACGAGGTACTCGCTCAGCCCCTCCAGGTCGACGACGTAGCGGAAGAGCGGCCCGTCGTCCGGGTCGAGTATGCCGTTGCCGTCGAGATCCTCCGAGTCGGGCAGGCCGTTGTTGCGCGTGCAGTTCGCACGCGGGTCGCCGAGCGCGTACGTGACCGGCGCGTCGCCGACGCACGATTGGCCCCACAGTCCGCGCCGGTCGCTCTCCGCACCCCATACTTCACGGTCGATCAGGCGGGCTTCCTCGTCCAGCTCGCCGAGACCCCACGGCCGGCCGTCGTCGGTGACGCCGGATGTGTTGCCGACATCGTCGATGTAGAACGCGTCCTCGCCGACCGCGCCTACGTCGAGGATCAACGCGAGCGGCTGCGTGCTGCGCACGTCCACGTAGAGCTCGATGTACTCGGAACGCGTCATGTCGCGACCGGTCGTGGACAGCACCGTGGTGAGCGAACGCCAGCCGCGGTCGTCCGGTGCGGGCGCCGGCTGCGCCGATGGTCCGCCGAACGTCAGCCACATGACGGGCTCCGGCACCTCGGTGCCGACGACGTTCAGCCGGCGGTCGATCTGCGTGCTCGGCAGCAGCGCGCCGCGCACACTGCCGTCCTCGAGGAAATCGTGCTGCCAGATGAGTGGCGCTGCCGTCGTCGCATCGAGCGTGAACGGTAGCGTGCCCGCGTCCGCCTCCGGTGTCGGGACGCTGCCCAGCTTCCACGCCTGGCGACGTACGCTGAGCAGGAGCCCGTCGCTGCCCTCGAAGTCGTCGAGGTACGCGGCGCCGCGGCGGTTCGGGTTCGGCATCGAGAACGCGACCTCCGTCGTGACGGAGACCGACGAGCCGCCGGTGCTGCGCAGGCCGGGCACGCCGCCGAGCATACGGTCGAGCAGAGCGCCGCCCAGCTCGAACCGTCCGCTCGCACCGCCGACGAGCGCCGCACCCGGCTCGACACCGAGCTGCGGTCGCGTCATGATCGACTTCTCGAGCTGGTGCAGGCCTGCGAAGTTCAGCTCGCCGCGCGTGCCGAGGGAGTAGCTCGCGCTCGCGCCGAACACCGTCGTAGGTGCAATGCTGAAGATGGGCTTCTGCTCCCACGTCGCGCGGATCTCGGCGTCCGGCGACGTCGCGAGCAGCGACTGCGCGCTCAGCAGCATGACGGTGCCAATCTCGTAATCGATGCTGTAGTCGATGTCGCGCACGAGCGTGCGGCCGCCGAAGGTGATGCGCTCGCTGCCCTCACGGATGCCGAACGCGCCGAGGTTGAACGACGTGACCAGGCCAGCGACACGTACGCGGTAGTCGAAGTTCAGGCGGAACAGCGCTGCCCCGTCGCGTCGCACGGGGTCGGGGTCGTCGTAGATCGCTTCGTTCGCATCGCCGCCGAGCGCGAGCTGCAGCTCCTCTGCGGTCAGCCGCTCGCTCGTGACCGGTGCGGGCGCGGCGAACGGACGGAGTGTGGGAAACACGATGAACGTGCCGCCGATCGGCGCGCCGGTTCCGGTGTCGAACGCGTCGCGCGACGGCCGGAAAACCTGCGCGGCGTCGAGCCGGTCCGCGGGTGCGTCCTCGTCGAGGCCGAAGAAGCGGAGCAGCGTGAGCTGACGGCCGAGCGCGTCGCGGGACGTGCGGCCGCCGGCGAGGCCGCCGAGCGAGATGCGCAGGTCGACGCTCTCGAGATCGACGTCCGTCGAGCTGTCCAGACGGTAGACCTGGCGCATCTCCATCGGCCACGTGGCAGCACCCGGCTGATGCAGCGACGCCGGCCCGCGCAGCAGTTGCAGTTCAGGCGTCACGCCAGCGGGCGCGCTCTCCGCGTTCAGCGCGCCTGCCGTGTCGCCCGACTCCGTCACGAACGACGCCGCCAGCGCCTCGTCCGGGCGCAGCGGCGACCGCAGCACGATCCAGAGGCCGCTCGCGTGCACCGTGTAGTCCAGCTCCGGCACGAGACGTCGGAACGAGCCGGTGTGACGCGCGCCGCCGCCGGGCGGCACGGCCGCGGCGAGGAAGTAGCCGAGCTGCGCGCTCTGGCCGCCAGTCGACAGCGCCGCGAGTCGCTCGTCACGGTAGAGCTTGATGCTGCCGCCGACGCCCGGCCGCGCTGCCGCGGACGCATCGGTGCTGCGCAGCGACAACACGTCGATGTGCGGATAGCCGGCGAGCTCGGACGGTGGGACGAGGAAGAAGAACTGGCCGCGCACGTAGTCGGCATCATCGACGACGAGCTGCGCGTCCTGCTCGAGCCCCGGCTGGCCGGGCACACCGGGGGAACGGGGTTCGCCACCGGCGCCGGCCAGGCCGCCGGTGCCGAGGCGGAACTCCTTCGTCGTGATGTCGCCCTTCTGCTGCGCGAACACGGTCTGGAACCGGAGCCGGCCGAGCTGGCCGGATGCCATGAGGCCGAAATTGCCTGCGGGCACACCGCGCGTCATGTACCGCGACGACGGCAGCCGGATCGAGACGTCACCGATCTCGATCCGCTGCAGGACCTCATCCGGCAGTCCCTGGTAGTACACGTTGATGTTGTTGGCCGCGTCGAACTCGCGCGTCTGGTCGTAATCGACGTCCACGTGTATGCGGTCGGAGATCGTGCCGCCGACGCGAACACCGAACTGCACCTCGGGGGTCAGCTGCGGAAACAGGTTCGGGTTGCAGTTGTACTGCACGGTCGGGTCGCACGGCGTGAAGCGGCTCCACGCGCCGCCGAGGTTGCCTGCGCCCGTGACCGCTATGCCGAGGTCCGCGTGCTCAGTCAGCCTGCCCGTCGTCAGCAGACCGGCGTACGGATCGGACACGGGCGCAATCCCGGGCGATACCACGGCTGGCGGGTTGGCGCGGGCCGCGAGGCGGGCCTCGTGGAGGAGCGTACGGGCGTCCGTCAGACCCGCGCGGGTGGCTGCGGCCCATTCGGCGACGTAGTCGTCAAACGGGCGCGCCTGAAACAGTGCGTCGAGCGGAACCAGGCTGAATGTCGGAAGCTGAAGCGGCGGCTCGAGCGCCGCTCGCAGGCCGGCCTGCTGCGCGTGCAGCGGCGGGCCGGCGGCCAGGGCGCACCACAGAAGCAGCAGGGCTGTCAGCCTGTATCGCATGCGGCGACGGCGCCTCTGCACCAGAACCTGATGGGCCGAATGGAAGGCGTCGAGCGGGTCCCGCGGGGCCCGCGGCCGGCTGCGCACAACGCCTTGTCGAATACCGAATATACAGATATTGTAACGATTTACGGGGATCTTCTCAACTGACATGCGGATTCTCACACGATACCTGCTGAAGGCGCACCTGGGGCCGTTTCTGTTCGCGCTCCTGGCGCTGACCGGCATCCTGTTCGTGAACGTGATCGCGCGCCGGTTCGAGCAGTTCGCCGGCAAGGGCCTGCCTGCCGACGTGATCTTCGAAGTCTTCGTGCTGTCGCTCCCCCACATCCTCGCCCTGACCCTGCCGATGGCCGTGCTGGTCTCGGTGCTCTACGCGTTCGCCATGCTGGCGGCGGAGAACGAGATCACGGCGCTCAAGGCGAGCGGCACGAACCTGATCCGCGTCATCATGCCGCTGATCGTCGTGTCCGTGCTGTTCGCGGGGTTCATGCTCTGGTTCAACGACCGGCTGCTGCCCGATGCGAACCATCGGCTGAAGAACCTGCTGGTGGACGTGACGGCGAAGACACCGACGCTCGATCTGGATGAGCAGATCGTGAATCCGATCCGCACGCAGGACTTCAGGACCAGGTACTGGCTGAAGGCCGCGGAGATCGATGATCGCACGCGCCGCATGACGGACGTCGTCATCTACGACCTGAGCGAGCCGGGCCGCGCGCGAACGATCTACGCCGACAGCGGCCGCATGGCGATGAACGCGAACCAGACCGACCTCATGCTGACGCTCTACGACGGGCACATGCGCGAGGTCTCGGACCGGTCGAGAACTGAACTGCAGCGCGTCGCGTTTGCGGAGCAGCGCGTCGAGCTCAAGGGCGTCGGCACGGAGCTGCAGCGGAGCTCCGAGGAGCACCGGAGCGACCGCGAGATGTCCGTCACTCTGCTGCGCGCGCAGGTCGATTCGACGCGTCGCGAGCTTGCGGCCGTCCGCGCCGAGGGCGCTGCTGTGCACGGCGCGACGCTCGATCGCGTGCTCGCCGGACCGAACGCCGACTACATCGATGGTACGAACGCCTACGCCGAGTTCGAGCGCGGGTCGCCGTCGTTCACGACCCGCGTCATCAGCACCAGCGGGGACGGCGTCATCGACCGCGCGCTCGAGGAAGCGCACATGCTCGCGAACACCGCGCGCAACCTCGAGCTGCGCATCAACATGTATCAGGTCGAGGTGCACAAGAAGTTCGCCATCCCGTTCTCGTGCATCATCTTCGTGCTGATCGGCGCGCCGCTCGCCGTCCGCTTCCCGCGCGGCGGCGTCGGCATGGTGATCGCCGCGTCGCTCACGATCTTCGCCGTCTACTACATGTCGCTTATCGGCGGCGAGTCGCTCGGCGATCGCGGCGTGATCCGCCCGTTCTGGGGGCCGTGGGCGCCAAACGCGCTGTTCGGTGCGTTGTCGCTCTGGGCGCTGTCGCGGATCGGGCGGGAGACGGCGACCAGTCGCGGCGGCGGCTGGGACGACCTGTGGGTCTCGCTCAAGCGGCTCGCGCCCGGCCGGCCCCGCCGCCGCCGCCGCCGCCGGCACCGAGCGGGCGAGGCGAGAGCATGATCCGCACCCTCGACAGGTACGTCGCGGGCGAGTTCGCGCGGCTGTTCCTGCTGTTCGTCATCTCCACACCGATGCTGTTCGTGCTCGGCGACTGGACGGATCGCATCGACAACTACACCGAGCAGGGCATCCCACTGAAGAACGTCGCGCTCGGCTACCTGTACCAGATGCCGCTGTTCATCTCGTGGTCGCTGCCCGTCGCCGCGCTGATCGCGACCGTCTTCACGGTCAACAACATGACGCGGCACTCGGAAATGTCGGCCGCGAAGGCGGGCGGCATCAGCTTCTTCCGCATGCTCGCCGTGCTGCCGGTACTCGGCATCCTGCTGACGGCGCTCGGCCTCGTGCTGACCGAGCTCGTGCCGATCGGGATCGGCCGCAAGATGGTGGTGATGGGGGAAGTCGAAGCGACGCGCAGCGACATGCGCCACGACTTCATTTACACGGGCGCGGACGGCCACGTCTATACGATCCGCGCGCTGACCATGTCGGGGCCATCACTGCGCTCCATCACCATCGAACACCCCGGGTCCGCGACCTCCGCACCGCGCTACATCACCGCAGGCGAGGCGCACTACGACAGCCTCGGCCACTGGGTGCTGCAGGACGGCGTGTTCCGCACGCTCGAGCCGGACCTCGGCGTCGAGAGCGCGTTCATGTTCGAGCGCATGATCGTCGCAGGCTTCACCGAAACGCCCGAGCAGCTGATGGCCAGGCCGAAGGCGCCCGAGGAGCTGCGCTACGCCGAGATGGATGCGCTCATCGAGACTCTCGAGCGGTCCGGTGGCCGACCGCTCGAGCTGATCGTCGAGCAGGCACAGAAGATCGCCATCCCCATGGCCACTCTCGTCATCGTCCTGTTCGGCGCGCCCCTCGCCAACTCGTCCGGCCGCGGCGGTACCGCCTACGGCATCGGCGTGTCGCTCGGCATCACCATTCTCTATCTGATGCTCTTCAAGCTGACCGGCGCGATGGGGATTGCGGGATTGATGGATCCGGTGCTGGCTGCGTGGATACCGAATGCGATTTTTGTGATTGCGGCGGGGGTGCTTCTCCTCAGAGTGCGAACATGAAAATGGATGACCATCGTGAAACGTAGTTACGTTTACGAAACACGTTTCACGTTTCACGTTTCACGTTTCACGTTGTCAATTCGTTAATGATCTCCGCCTCATACACGAGCTGCGCCGGTCCCACCATCTCGATCTCGTAGTCTTCCGATACCGTGACGTTCAGGCTGCCGCCTGGCATGTGAATGGTCACGGAACCGGGCACGACTAGCTGGCGGCGGACGGCGGCGGCGGCGACGGCGCACGCGCTCGAGCCGGAGGCTGTGGTCTCGCCGGCGCCGCGCTCCCAGATCCACGCCTCGATCTGCTGCGTTCCTGTCGCGCGCGCGAACTGCACATTGGTGCCGCGCGCGAACGCGTCGTGCGTGCACAGCCGTGGTGCGCGCATGAGGAAGTCGGCCCGCTCGAGCTCCGGCACGAATACGACGCAGTGCGGATTGCCGACCGAGAGCGTGTCCACGTGGGCGGCGAGGCCGTCGCCGAGATCCAGCAAGCGGCCGGGCTCGCCGTCGAAGCGTGCGCTGCCCATCCGTACGCGCACGATGACGACGCCGCGATCGCTCTGCTCGACGCGCATCTCGACGACGTCGCCGATCAGCCGCACGTCGAACCATTCGCCGGTGGCTACGGCGCCGCGGTGGTGCAGGTAGGCGCCTAGTATGCGCAGCCCGTTGCCGCTCTTCTCCGCCTCCGTGCCATCGGGATTGATGATGCGGAGACTGACGGGCGAGTTGGCGAGGTCGGCGAGCAGCACGCCGTCGGAGCCCGCGCCGAGGTGGCGATCGCAGAGCTTGACAGCCTGCGCCGGCGAGAGGTCGTCGGTGAGGTCCGCCCGATCGATGACGATGTAGTCGTTACCGAGCGCGTGGCCCTTGGTGAAGCGCGTACCGTTCACTTCGCGTCCATCTCGGGGACGGCCAGTCCGAACCGCATCGCTACGTGGGCGGTCAGCAGATCGACGGCGTCGTCGAACGATGCGCCCTCGGACCGCAGTGCGCCGCGCGCCTCCCGCGTGCCGGCATCGGTGCGTTCGGCGTCGAGCGCGTAGCCGCCGCTCGCGTCGCGCGTCAGCACCACCTCCAGCACTTCGCCCGCGCCGGCCACGCGCGCCGCCTCCACCAATGCGGCCGGCGCCGAGTCGCCGCCGGACAGCCCGAAGAGCCGGTCGGCGCTCACGACGGTCAGGCCGGGCACGCGCGCAAATGCGACCGACAGTGTGCCGACGAGGCGCGGCGTGTTGCCCGGCTGCATCGTGTCAGTCGTGACGCTCACGACGGCGATCACGGGCGGCGCCTCTACTGCAACGCGATCGGTCTTCTCGCGCCAGACCCACGACCACCCAAGCGCGATCAGGATCATGGCCGCTGCGAAGACGGTCCTGAAGCGACGCGACGGCGCGAGATCGCCGTCAACGCCGGCGCCGGCGTCATCGCGCAGCGCGCGGGCGGTGTCGTCGGACGCTGCGCTCATGAGCCGCCGGCGCTCAGCAGCGGGCCCGTGCCGCGCGCCGGTGGTGCGAAGCCGAACGCATCGCCGGGCAGCTCTGCGTCCTCGGTGACGTCCGTCCTGATGCCTGGCAGGCCGTCGAAGACCTGCAGTGCGAACGCGACCCGGCCGAACGGCGCGCTGACCTGCAGGCCCTGGACGTGCGGGCGCACGCGCTCGAACATCTCGCGCGCGATCGCAATGCCCTCCTGCAGAGCGTGCTCGCGGCCCTTCTCCGTCGCGCGCTGCATCCGCTTCAGGATCGCCGGCGGAATGACGACGCCAGGCACCTCGTTCGCCATGAACTCGGCATTGCGCGCGGAAACGAGCGGCCAGATGCCGGCGACGATCGGGATGCGCGTGCCGCGCTTCTCGATCTCCTCGATGAACGAGAGCAGCTGTTCCGGGTCGAAGACCGGCTGCGTGATCGCGTACTCCGCGCCCGCCTTCACCTTCCACCCGAACCGGCTGAGCTCGTTGTCGAAGTCCGGCGCGCCGGGGTTCACGCCGACGCCGATCGTGAACGAAGTCGGCTCGCCGATCGGGTTGCCGCCCGGATCCAGGCCGCGGTTCAGCCGCGACACCAGGTTCGTCAGGCCGATCGAGTCGATGTCGAATACGGCCGTCGCTTCCGGGTACGGCCCCATCTTCGGCGGGTCGCCCGTGATCAGCAGCAGGTTGCGCAGGCCGAGCGCGTGCGCACCGAGCAGGTCCGATAGCATGCCGAGCAGGTTGCGGTCTCGGCAGCAGTAGTGCACGACCGTCTCCGTGCCGACCAGCTGCTCGACGAGCGTCGCCGTCGGCAGCACGCCCATCCGCATCTGCGCGCGCGGACCGTCCGGCACGTTCACCGCATCGACACCCGCAGCCTTCAGCAGGCGCACGCCAGCGAGCATGCGCGCGGGCGTGATCCCCTTCGGCGGCACGATCTCGACCGTGGTTACCAGCTCACCCGCCGCTATCCTGCGACCCCAGTTCGAGCGCTCCGCGAGCGGCGTCGGCTCGATGACCGGCGCATCGTGCTCGCGCGCTGCGACACTGATCACTGCGTGCCGCGGCGCGATCGCGTGCACCGCGTCCGCCATCCGCTTGATGTGCTCGGGCGTCGTGCCGCAGCAGCCGCCGACGAACCGCGCACCCGCCCGGATCAGCCGCCCCGTGAACGTCGCCATGTACTCGGGCGAGGCCATGTACATCTTGCGACCATGGATCTCGCGTGGCAGACCGGCGTTCGGCTGCGCCGACAGCGGCCGGGTCGTGAGCGTGGACATGAGCTCGATCGCCGACAGCATGCCGTGCGGCCCGACCGAGCAGTTCAGCCCGATCACGTCCGCGCCCCACGCGTCGAGCCGCTGCGTCAGCAGCTCGGCCGACGTGCCGTACGCCGTGCTGCCGTTCTCCTGCACCGTCATCTGCGCGACGACCGGCAGATCGGAAACCTCGCGTACGCCCAGCAGCGCCTGCTGCACCTCCAGCAGGTCGCTGAATGTCTCCAGGATGAAGAAATCGACGCCGCCCTCCGCCAGGCCCTCCGCCTGCTCGTGGAATACCGCGCGTGCTTCATCCAGCGACGTCGGGCCGTACGGCTCGATGCGGATGCCGAGCGGGCCGATCGCGCCGCCGACCAGCGCCCGACCCTGCGCGGCCTCGCGCGCGAGCTGTGCCGCGCGAGCATTGATCTCCCGCACCTGCATTTCCAGGCTGTGATCCGACAGCTTGACGCGGTTCGCACCGAAGCTGTTCGTCTCCAGCAGCTCCGCACCCGCCTTCACGTACGCGCGATGCACATCCCGGATCAGGTCCGGATCCCGCAGGTTCAGCTCGTCGTAGCAGCGGTTGATGAAGACACCCCTGCTGTAGAGCATGGTGCCCATCGCGCCGTCAAAGAGATGAGGGCGGCCATCGCTGAGCAGGTCGGTAAAGTTCATTCGGCCTCGGCAACGGACGGGGACAGGGTTTTCAGGTTTACGTTTACGGGCATGAGAACGTTTACGGTCAGGTACGGCTGCCCATACACGTGGACGTGACCGTAAACGTGCGCATGGGCCTCACCCGTGACCGTAAACGTAAACATGAGGTCCGTATCCCGGCCATGCTGCTTTCGCACACGCACACGCACAGACACACGCACACGGACCGTTCAGACACTGAAGTATTTTGCCTCGGGATGATGCACCACGATCGCGGCAGTGGTCAGCTCTGGGGACAATGCCCCTGCCTCCGTGACCGTGACTCCTATCGCATCCTTCATCTGTGGCATCAGGCGCGCGACGATGTGATGCTGCAGGTGGTCGGGTATCGCGGGGTAGCCCCACGAGTACCGCAGGCCCCTGCCCTTTGTAATGCCTAGCTCGGCCGTGATGTGGCGGTTGACCCACTCGGCCGCGGCCTCGGCGAGGCGGACGCCGAAGCCGTGAAGGTAGTAGCCCTCGGTGTAGTCGTCGCCGCGCATCATGCGCTCGCTGCGCTCGAGCAGTGTATCGCCGACAGTGACGACCTGCAGCGCTGCGACATCGCGCGCGCCGCCTTCGCCGGCGACGAAGTAATCGGTCAGACACAGCTCGTCGCGATCCGGCTGGCGCGGGAACTCGAAGCGCTCGATCTCGCGCGACGGATCGGCCGGGTCGTAGACGACGAGCGTGTCGCCATCCGCCGCAACGGAGAAGTAGCCATACACGGCGGACGGCTTGAGCCAGCCACCGGTCAGCGCTTCCGTCTTCATGCGACGCAGGCGCGGCTCGTATTCCTCGCGCACCAGCCGCTCGTACTCCGGCCCCTTTGCGTTCTTCGCGCCCCAGTGCAGCCGGTACAGCGTGTTCAGGTCGAAGAACTCGAACAGGTCGGTGAGCGGCAGCCGCGGGATGTGCTTGACGCCGAGGAACGGTGGCGTCGGCAGCGCGATGTCGCGCGCTGGCCCGACCGGTCGCCCGCCGTTCCCGCCTCTGGCCCCGGCCTTTCTGGCCTCCGTCTCGGCCTTCAGCCGGTCCCGCTTCGCGATGCCTTCGACCACGTCCTCCAGCCGGTCCTTCACGAACGTCGCCCGGCGCGCCGGATCCATCAGCGCGTCCATGGTGCCCAGTCCTTCGAACGCGTCCTTGCAGTAGAACACGCCCGCGGGGTAGAGCTCGCCGGCGTCGCGATCCGTAAAGGACGACATGCGGACGAACGACGGATTGATGGCGGCACCGCCGACCAGCACGGGGTATGTCAGCCCGCGCGAGTGCAGCTCCTGCACGCACAGCGGCATCTGCTTCGACGTGGACACGAGCAGTGCGGACAGACCGATCGCATCGGCTCCGACTTCCTGCGCCTTCGCAATGATCACATTGACCGGCACCTGCTTGCCGAGGTCGTAGACGGTGTAGCCATTGTTCGACAGGATCGTGTTGACCAGCGACTTGCCGATGTCGTGCACATCGCCGAATACGGTCGCGAGCACGACGCGGCCCTTCGTCTGACCCTCCTTCTTCTCGAGGTACTCCTCGAGCCGCGCGACCGCGCGCTTCATCACCTCCGCCGACTGCAGCACGAACGGCAGGATCAGCTCGCCCGCGCCGAACTTGTCGCCGACTTCCTTCATCGCCGGCAGCAGCACGTTGTTCAGCACATCGACCGCCGCCCGGTCCGTCTCCGCCTTCGAAAGCTCCCGCAGTTCCCGCGCCCCCGCCGTTCCCGCCGTTCCCGCTCCCCCGCTCCCCCGCTCTCCCGCTCCCGAGCCCGGCGACAGTCGGGCGAGAATCGCCGCATCAACCAGAGCCTCGATCCCCTCCTTCTTGCGATGCAGGATCTTCCAGTGCAGCGCGTCGGCCGGCGCCATCGCGTCGGTCGGATCGCCGGCCGCCTCCTCCTCGACCGCGTGCACGTCGTAGAACGCGATGAAGCGTGCGAGCGCGTCCTCGCGTCGATCGAAGATCAGGTCATCGGCGAGCGCCCGCTGCTCCGCATCGATCTCGGCGTACGGCGTGATGTGGGCGGGATTCACGATCGCCATGTCGAGGCCCGCCTCGACGCAGTGGTGCAGGAACACGGAGTTGAGCACGGCGCGCGCGTGCTTCGCGAGGCCGAACGAGACATTTGACACGCCGAGCGACGTGAGCACGCCGGGCAGCTCGCCCTTGATCAGGCGGATGCCGTCGATGGTCTCGATCGCGCTGCGCCGGAACTCGGCGTCGCCGGTCGCGAGCGTGAACGTGAGGTCATCGAAGATGAGCGCATCGGGTTCGAGGCCGTACTCGTCGCAGACGATGTCGCGGATGCGGCGCGCGACCTCGAGCTTGCGCGCGGCGGTCTTCGCCATGCCCTGCTCGTCGATGGTCAGTGCGACGACCGCGGCACCGTGCTCGACCACGTGCGGCACGACCGCCTCGATGCGCTCGCGGCCATTCTCGAGGTTGATCGAATTGACCGTCGCCCGCCCCGGATACCGCTGGAGTGCGGCCTCGACGACGGCGTACTCCGTCGTATCGATCACGAGCGGCGTCTCGACGCCCTGCGCGAGCAGCTTGACGACCGTCGCCATCTGCTCCGCCTCGTCCTGCCGCTCGGTGACGGCGAGGCAGACGTCGAGCAGGTGCGCACCGCCCTCCATCTGACCGCGCGCGACCTCGAGGATGCCGTCGTAATCGTCGGCGAGCAGCATGCGTTTGACCGCACGCGAGCCCTGCGCATTGACGCGCTCACCGATCAGCGTCGGCGGCGGGTCCTGCTTCAGGTTGTAGGCCGTCATCGCGCTGGCGACGCGCGGCACGCGCGGCACATCGCGCCGCAGCGGCGCGAGACCCCAGACGCGATCCACGACGGCACGCAGATGGTCCGGCGTCGTGCCGCAGCAGCCGCCGACCACGGCGACGCCATACTTCGTGACGAACTCGTGGTGCGCGTCCGCGAGCTGGTCCGGTGTCAGCGGATAGATCGCGGTGCCCGCGTTGTTCAACGGGATACCGGCGTTCGGGATGACGCTGATCGGCAGGCGCGCGTTCTCGGCCAGGAACCGGACCGGTTGGCGCATGTGCTCGGGACCGGTCGAGCAGTTCAGGCCGATCACGGCGGCGCGCATGGACTCGATGATGACCGTCGCAGCGGCAATGTCGGTGCCGAGCAGCATGCGGCCGGACGTGTCGAGCGTGACCTGCACCTGGAGCGGCACGCTCACGCCGAGCTCGTGCAGCACGCGGCGCGCGCCGACTATCTGCGCCTTGACCTCGAGGATGTCCTGGCTCGTTTCGATCAGCAGCACGTCCACGCCGCCCTCGATGAGGCCGCGCGCCTGCTCGCCGAAGACTTCCACCAGCTCCGTGAACGTGATGTTGCCGAGCACCGGGTCCGACGTGCTGGGCAGCAGACCGGACGGTCCGATGCTGCCCGCGACGTAGCGCGGCCGGTCCGCGGTCTCGAAACGGTCGGCGACGCGGCGAGCGAGGCGCGCGGCTTCGCGGTTGATCTCGAGCACGCGGTCCTGCAGGCCGTATTCGCGCAGTGTCAGCCGATTCGAGCGGAACGTGTCCGTCTCCAGGACGTCGCAGCCGACCTCGAGGAACGACGCGTGCACGCCCTCGATCGCGTCCGGCCGCGTGATGACCAGGTAGTCGTTGCAGCCTTCGAGGTCCACGCCGCCGAAATCCGCGGCGCCGAGGTCGAGCGCCTGGATGCTGGTGCCCATGGCGCCGTCGTAGACCAGGACGCGTCGGGAAAGAGTCTGCAGATAGTCGGGACGACTCATCGTTGCCACCAAAAAGAAAAGACCCCGCCATTCGTGTGCGGGGCCGCCGATCTCGAGACTTCGGTTGTCCCGGCACTTTAGCTTTTGTTCGGCGCGTCGTGAGAAGCGCCCGGCGGTAGCAAGCGGCCGCTACAAATCCCTCCGCCGTACGTAACCCTTGAAACTAGACCGCGGCAGAGTCCGGGTCAAGCCATCATCGTCTCGACATCGTCCGGTCGGATGGGCAGGCCGCGGGTCAGCACCTCGCTGCCGAGGTCCGTCACGAGCACGTCATCCTCCAGGCGGAGGCCGAGACCGCGCAGTGACGCGGGCGCCTCTTCATCAGCGACCGGTACGTACAGTCCGGGCTCGACCGTCAGTGTCATGCCAGGCTCGAGCAGCACCGGTTCGCCGGTTCCGTGCACGTAGTCGCCGACGTCATGCACATCGAGGCCGATCCAGTGCGACGTCTGGTGCGGATAGTATCTGCGGTACTGCTTCTGCTCCATGATCTCGTCTGTGGACCCGCGCAGCAGACCGAGCTGGCGCATGCCGTCCACGAGCGCGCCGATCGCAGCGTCGTGCAGCGCGGAGACCGGCGCCCCCGGCGCGATCGCGCGAAGCGCGGCGGCGTGCGCGGCCAGCACGATGTCGTAGACCGCGCGCTGCACACCGACGAATCGCCCGCCGACGGGCAGGGTGCGCGTGACGTCGGCGCAGTACATCCGATGACGGGCGCCGCCATCCAGCAGCACGAGCGCGTCTCGCTGGAGCGGCGCCGTGTTCGCGGTATAGTGGAGCACCGTCGCATTGACGCCGCCCGCCACGATCGATGGGAACGCGGGCCCGGTCGCGCCGCGCGTGCGGAACGCATGCTCGAGCGTGGCTTCGACCTGCCATTCGCCCTCCGCGTCACGCACGGTAGCGGCCACTGCACTGAACGATGCAACGGTGATGTCGGCGGCGGCGCGCATGCGCTGCACCTCGTCGGCATCCTTGCGCAGCCGCATGGGCGCGAGCAGCACGCGCGGGTCGATCACCGTGTGCGGCCCCATTCCGGTACGCGGCCGCGTGCGGCGCGCACTCGCGAGCATCTGCCGCACCGCCGCGTCCACGTCGGGCCGGCCCTGATCCAGCGACGTGTAGAGCGTCGTCGCACCGCCGACCAGCGCGGGCAGCTTCCCGCCCAGCTCTTCGATCGCATGTGCGGCGTCAGCGCCGTACTCGGTGCGGCCCGCCTCGACACCGCCGCGCGCGCCCGTCCAGCGCTCACGGTCCGCGTCGCGCGGGCGCACGAACAGCGTGTACGGCTGTTCTGCCGCAGCGCACAGCACCAGCACCGCCTCGGGCTCGGTGTAGCCGGTCAGGTAGTAGAGGTCGGCATCGGGCAGGTAGCGGATTTCGCCGTCCGTGCCAGCGCGCAGCTCCGGCGCTGCCGCGAGCACGAGCGCGTGGCCGGCGCCGAGCATGTCGAGGACACGCGCGCGACGGTCTCTGAAGACGTCGCTCATGGACCTGACTCCAGCAGCGGGCGCGGCATCAGGCCAGTGTGCGCTCCATCGTGTCGATCACGCGCGGGATGAGCGCGCCCCAGTCCGCAGCGGGTTGTCGTGTCACGGTCACGAAGTCATCGACCATGAACACGCTCGCGACGCCGTCGATCTCGAAGAGCGCAGCGGCAACGGGATCCGCTGCCGCCTGCTCGGGTGAGTGGAACGAACGCGACGACTTGCCCTCTACGATCCGGCGATTCGCCGTGAACTTGCCTGCATTGGGGTTCGGCGTAGCCTGGAACCGTACCTGTACGTCCGCCATCAGCCGGTCACCACTCGTCGGTGTCTTCCCAGGGGCGGTCCTCCCAGAAGCGCGCCTCCTCCGCCTGGATCTCCTCGATGTCCAGGGGCTCGTCCACAGCGATTGTTCCGGTCTCCTCGATCTGGCGCAGCAGCTCGTCCGAAAGCGCAGTCCGGCCTTCACCGGTTACGCGCTTCAGGCGAGCACGGTAGAGCAGGCCAGCGATCAGGGCCAGCAGGCCGAAGATTACACCAGAATACATCGCTCACTGCGGCGGGGGTGTGGCTGAAGCTAGGCCGGCACGCGGAGCCGCGTCAACCGCCTGTTTCCTGATCCGTCGCGCAATCGGAACAAAGCCGCGTCCACGGTACGAGCTCGAGCCGCTCCATCCGAATGTCGCGACCGCAGCTACCGCACCTGCCGAACTGCTCCTCCTCCTGGTACAGCACGCGCAGCGCCTCGTCGATCAGTGTCAGCAGGTCACTCTCCCGCTGCAGCAGCATCAGCGCCTTCTCCTGCTCCATCGTGTCCGTGCCGTCGTCCGCGGGATGCTGATCATACTGCGTCAGCTCACCGTCATCCTCCGTCGAGATGCGCGTGGACTCATCGAGTCGCTCCAGCGACTTCGCGACCCGTTCGCGCTCCTCCAGCAGCCGCTCCTCGATGCGTTTCCGATCGGTTTCCTTCATGCCTTGCCTTCACTCCTCGAGAGTCCAGCGCGCGCCGGCGGCGCGCCTGCCATTGCCGGGGCAACAACCGTTCCGACGTGCGCTTCAGTCCGACGACTGCGTGCGCGTCGTATCACGACGCAGCAGCTCGACGGGTATGCCCAGCGGTTCGCGTCGACGCCGCGGCGGTTCTGGCTCCGCCACTGCCGTGTCGGTCCTGGCCGGCGTCGTATCCGGATTCGCCGCGACAGCCGTTGCGGGAGGCGCTGCCCGCGGCGGGGCGGCCGCAGCCGCGCGCTGCGAGAACCGGAACGGGCCGGCGGCCGTGTTGTTGAACAACCGCAGCCACTCCTGCGTCGGGAGCGTCACGCCGGCAATGGCAGCGGAGTCGCCGGCGGTCGCGAGGCCCGGCATGGCGACGACTGCGGGCGCTGCGGGCAGGGTGTCCGCAGCGAGCCGCGCCAGGCTGTCGGCGCGCGTGCGCTCGCCGGCAATGCTGTCCGCGCGGGTCTGAAGGATGTACCGCGCGAACCGCCACGGACCCTGCGAGCGGTCATTGAAGACCGCGAGCCACGCGCCATCCGGCGGTATGCTGTCGGGACGCAGCAATTCCGGATTCCGCGGCGGCAGCGGCAGCAGGAACTCCGGTATCGCGAAGCGGGCCTCGCGACGAGCCTCGAAGTGCTCGTCGCCGTCGGCATCCCACGTCTCGAGCTCGACGATGCCGTCGCCGTTCACGTCGTAGAGATGCTTGCGCGGCCGCCCGTCCACATGCACGACGAGCGCCCTGCTTCCCGCGGCGTTCCCCCATATCATCGTCAGCAGCTCGACCGGCTGCTCCGGATCGCCGCACCACGCGGTCCGCGTTCCCGTCACGTGCAGTGCGCCGAGATCGGGCAGGCCGCCCACGCCTTCGTGAAATACGACGGGGAACAGCGGCGGCCGCGGCGCTGGCTGTACCTGCAGCAACGACGAGTCGACGTGCACCGTCAGCACACCGGTGCTGCGCTCATCGGCGACATCGGACACGAACGAGTAGAAGATGCGGACATCGGCGAGCGTGGCCGGGTCGTACGGCGGTGCAGGCTCGAACTCCGGCACACGGCCGTCGGTCAGTGTGCAGTAGTAGCGGGGCAGGTCCGGCTCCAGCCACAGCGTGTCGAGCGTTGGCAGCCGCACCGTGACAGCGCCGGGCTCCAGTACGGGCGCTGCGAGATCGATCTCATAGCGGCGCAGTGGCACGCCCGGCGTCACCTGGCCGACCAGCCGGCCGCGCGTGAGGGCGAGCCGGTAGCGCGCGGGCACACTCAGCATCAGGCGCCGTGGCCGCGCGGCGCGCGCGCCTGCGTTGCGCACTGCCACCGGCACGGCAAAGCGGACCAGGCCGTTCTCCGTGACCGCGCCCGCCACATGAACGTCGGGCACCGCCATGTCGCCGGTGATTGCCAGCAGCTCGAGCTCGGCAGGCAGCGGCCGGAGCGGCCCGATCCAGAACGAGGCGGCGACGAGCAGTCCGACGACCAGCAGCAGCAGTGTCCAGCCGCGACCGAGCGAGAATTGACGGCGTTGTGCGCTGTATCCCATGATGCGTCAGGTCAGCGCATGGCTCATGCCGGACGGTTTCAGGTAACGTACTTCAGGCCGCTGCCCGTGATGAACAGCACGGTCTCCTCGTCCCGCGAGAGCCAGCCGCGCGCGACCAGGAGCGGCACCGCCGCGGCCACGGCGCCGCCCTCCGGCGCCGCGAAGACGCCTGTGGTCGCGCCGATCCGGAGGACCGCGTCCGCCATGGCTTCGTCCTCGATGGCTATGGCCGCGCCACTGGAAGCGCGGATCGCGTCGAGCATCAGGAAGTCGCCGACGGCGCGCGGCACCCTCAGCCCCGACGCATACGTGCTCGCGTTCTGCCACGGCTCCGCCGCATCTGCGCCGGCCTCCCATGCGCGGACGATCGGCGCACAGCCCGCCGCCTGCACGGAGATCATGCGCGGCCGCGCGTCGCCGATCCAGCCGAGCTGCTGCATCTCGTCGAACGCCTTCCACATGCCGACCAGTCCCGTGCCGCCGCCCGTCGGGTACACGACCACGTCCGGCAACCTGCCCAGCTGCTCGAACAGCTCATAGCCCATCGTCTTCTTGCCCTCGACCCGGTACGGCTCCTTCAGCGTGGACAGATCGAACCAGCCGTGCTGCTGCACGCCCTCGGCGACGCGCTCGCCCGCATCCGTGATCAGCCCGTCGATCAGCTCCAGGTCCGCGCCGAGCGCGCGCGTCTCCTCGATGATCACGCGCGGCGTGTCCCGCGGCACCACGACGTGGCACCGCAGTCCCGCCGCAGCCGCGTACGCCGCAGCAGCCGCGCCCGCATTGCCGGCTGACGGCAGCGCGACATCCTCGATGCCGAGCTCCCACGCGCGCGCGACCGCCATGACCAGCCCGCGCGCCTTGAAGCTGCCCGTCGGGTTCTGCCCCTCGTCCTTCAGCCACAGCCGCTTCACGCCCAGCTCCGCCGCGAGCCGCGGCGCCGGCAGCAGCGGCGTGAACCCCTCGCCCAGCGTCAGCCGGAACCGCGCGTCGCGGACCGGCAGCACTTCCGCGTACCGCCACAGCGTCGGCTCGCGACCGCGGAGATGCTCCGGCTGGAAGGACGGTGCAATGGCGTCGAGATCGTATCGCGCATACAGCGGCTTCGCGCAGCAGCGCGAGAGCCCTTGCGGCTCGTCGGCTGCGTGCGACGCGCCGCAGCGCGTGCATTCGAGATGCGTCATTACTGGCCGAGCCTCAGTCGCTGCGCGGCAGGTGGACCGTGAACGTGGTACCTGCGGAGGCCGACGAGACGACGTCGATCGTGCCGCCGTGCGCGTTGATGATGCGTTCGGCAATGTAGAGACCAAGCCCCAGATGCGACGATGCAGCTGGCGCGCTGCCGTCCCGCGTCTGCCGCCGCTTCATCGGGTCGAATACCCTGCTCACCATGCTGGGCGCGATCGGCACGCCGTGATTGTGGATCGCGACGGTGACCTCCTCCTTCAGTCCGCAGAGCGACACCGTGACCGGCGACTCACCGGCGCCGTGCTCGAGCGCATTGCCGATGAGGTTGGTCATCACCTGGGTCAGCCGCGCCTCGTCCCACCGGCCGCGCAGATCACCTTCAACCTTGATCTCGATGACGCGCTCCGGGTGCACCGCGGCCAGCTCGCTCACGGCGTCCCGCACCACCGTTTCCGCGTTCATCCAGTCAGGCTTGATCGGAATACCGCCGCCTAGACGGCTGCGTGTGAGGTCCAGCAGGTCACCGATCAGGCGCTCCATGCGACGCGAGCTGCTGGCGATCCGCGACGTGAGCGTCAGATGCGGCTCCTCGAGCTCGCCCGACTCCAGCATGAACGACGATGACGTGATGATCGCGCCGAGCGGCGTGCGCAGATCATGTCCCAGAATCGCGATGAACATCTCCTTCGACTGATCGAGGTCCATCGTGTAGCGCGACACGCCCTCGGCGAGCGCCTGGTCGATTGCCTCGTTGAATCGCGTCAAGTCAACGATGTCCGCCTCCGCGAGCGTGTCGCAGGCGTCCATCCAGAGGCGGATAACACTCGCGCGCAGTGCGCGGTACTCCGACACCATCTCGTCGATGCTGAAGCCGCGCTCGGCGCGATCTGCGCCATGTTCTTCCGCAGCAGTCGGTGGCTCGCTCGACTCCGGCGGCGCGTTGCCAACCGATTTCTGATGCTGCTCGCGGTCGGTCTGCGGCGTTTCCAGGTCCGCTGCGATCACGGTGAGCATCGCGCTCGCATGATCGCGCAACGCTGCTATGTCCATTGTGTCGGTGATCGAGCCCAGCCGGCGCGCAAACAACTCCCACTCGGCCAGGATCGGCTCGCGTTGTGCATTGATGAACTCGGACAATCGCAAAGGTATCCCTCCAGTTACTGATCGATGAACCGAAGGCAGGCGCCGACGTGACGCGCGCCTGCTTCAACCGAGCCGCCCGATCATGCCCCGCACCGCCATCAGATACTCGTCCGTATCGAAGTGCTGCGGGTCGATCATCGCCTGCACGGCACAGCCATGGATCCAGCTCACTGCCACCGCGGCCAGGCCATCCGCCGTCGCTCCCGCGAATGCGGCCGGCTCCGACAGCAGCAGCTCTTCCATTATGGCGCGGAATGCTGTGCGGTAGCGCTCCAGCTCCGCGCTGATCCGCGTTCTGATCCCCTCCTCCCGCGCCCCCATCGCCCAGAACTCCAGGAACAGCCGCGTCTGCTGCGGCTGATGCGACAGCCGCGACATCTCCTGCTGAAGCAGCGCGTGCAGTCGATCGCGGGCGTACGGGAATTGCGCGATGTCCTCCGAGATGCGCAGCACCGCCGTCCCGCCGATCACCCAGTCAAGCAGCTCCCGCACCAGCCGCTCCTTCCGGCCGAAATGGAACAGCACCAACCCGTGGCTGATTCCCGCCTCCGCCGCCACCGCCCGTATCGTCAGCCTACCGATCCCACCGAGCGCCGCCACCTCGAACGCCGCACGCAGGATCTGCTCTCGCCGCACTTCTTCCGGTTGCCTCGCTCTGCGCACTTTCAAGCCGTCTGCTGCGTAATTACTTTATTGACCAATTGGTCAGACAACGCTATATTGAATTTGCCGACCGGTCAATAGCCGCACGTGGCGGGACCGCACCCTCGCGAATGGCTGCCGTGACGACCTCACACCCTCCTGACCTATCCGCCCCGACTGGAGATCCTCCGATCGGCGTGGTCGGCATCGGCGCGTCGGCAGGCGGGCTCAAGGCGCTGCAGCAGTTCGTGCCGGCGATACCGGCTGAAAGCGGCTTCGCCTACGTGGTGATCATGCACCTCGACCCGGAGCGTGAGAGCCGGATGAGCGAGCTGCTGCAGGACCGCGCGGCGATTCCGGTGACGCAGGTCGGCGGGCCGGTGGAGGTGGAGGCGAATCATCTCTACATGATCCCGCCCGGGCAGGACCTGACGATGCGCAGGGGCGGCCTGGAGCTGCGGAAGCGGGGCGAGCGCGCGGAGCATGCGCCTGTGGACCTCTTCTTCCGCACACTGGCGGAGGCGTGCGGGGCAGACGCGATGGGCGTGGTCCTGTCGGGCACGGGGTCGGACGGCACGGCGGGCATCCGCTACATCCGGGAGGCGGGCGGGATCACGGCAGCGCAGTCGCCGGACGAAGCGGCATACGACGGCATGCCGTCGAGCGCGATTTCGACGGGCCTCATCGACCTGGTGCTGCCATCGGCACAGATCCCGGGTGAGCTGATCCGACTGCGTCTTGGACCGCATGGGATGGGCGGCGCCGGTTCCCCGGCCGATACGGAAGCGGAGCTGGCGGGCGTGTTCAGGGCGCTGCGGAGCAGAACTGGCCATGACTTCAGCATGTACCGGCGATCGACCGTGATGCGGCGACTGGACCGGCGGCTGCGGTTCAACAACGTGACGACGCTGGAGCAGTACCAGCCGCTGCTGGAGGGGAGCGCTGCGGAGTCGCAGGCGCTGCTGCGCGACCTGATGATCTCCGTGAGCAGCTTTTTCCGGGACCCTGATGCGTTCGAGGCGCTATCGGCACTGGTGCCTTCCCTGTTCGAGGGGAAGGGTGCAGGCGACGCGATTCGTGTGTGGGTGGTCGGGTGTGCAACAGGCGAGGAGGTGTACTCGATCGCGATGGTACTGACGGAGCATGCGTCCACGCTCGCCGATCCGCCTCGTCTACAGCTTTTCGCGACGGACATCGACGAGCAGGGGTACGCGTCGGCCCGGGCCGGGCTGTACCCGACGGCGGCAGTGGCTGGCCTCGAGCCGGCCTTGCTGGAGAAGTATTTCACGCGGGAGGCGAACGGCTACCGCATCGCGAAGTCGCTGCGCGAGCTGGTGCTGTTCGCTGGCCACAACGTGCTGCATGACCCGCCGTTCTCGCGCATGGACCTGGTCAGCTGCAGGAACTTCTTCATCTACCTGCAGCCGGAGGCGCAGGAGCGCGTGCTGGAGACGTTCCATTTCTCGACGAACCCGGAAGGGCTCCTCTTCCTGGGAGCGTCCGAAACGGCGGGTGAGAGCGGCCTCTTCGCACCCATCGGGGGCAACGGGCACAGGTTGTTCCGCCGCAACGCGGCGCGGTACCGGGTGATGCCGCGACTCTCGGCCGCGGACCCGCAACCCGGTGCATCTAGTACCGTGCAGACAGCCGTCACGCCCGAGCAGGCGCGGCCGGTGTTCTCGTACGGCTCGCTGCACGTGCGCATGCTCGAGCAGTACGCCCCCGCGAGCGTCGTCGTGAACGACCGCATGGACGCGGTTCATCTTTCGGCGGGCGCCGGCCGGTTCCTGCGTCCGGGCGGAGGAGAGCCGACGCACAACGTGCTGGTCATGGCGAACGGCGAGATGCGCAAAGTACTGCGCACCGCGCTGCATCACGCCTTCGAGAGCGGGTCCTCTACGATGCGGCAGGTGCGCACGGAAGTGGACGGCGTGGAGCGCGAGATGCGAGTCCATGTGCGGCCGGCGGCGAGCGACGGCAACGGAGGTCGCTTCGCACTGGTCGTCTTCGACACGGCGGAGATCGACGCGGCTCCGGCGTCAGCAGTGCGGCCGGACGGGCGCCCGACGGCGATCGAGACGGAGCTGGAGGAAGAGCTGTCCCGCACGCGCGACCTGCTGGAGTCGACCAGCGATGCGCACGACCGCACGATAGCCGAGCTGCAGACGGTGAACGAGGAGCTCCAGTCGATCAACGAGGAGCAGAAAGCGGCGTCGGAGGAGCTGGAGACGGGACGGGAGGAGATCCAGTCGATCAACGAAGAGCTGACCACGATCAACCAGGAGCACCAGAGTACGATCGAGGAGCTGAAGCGCACGAACGAGGATCTGCAGAATCTCATCGAGTCCACTGAGATCGGCACGATCTTCCTCGACCGCGCGATGCGCATCCGGCGCTTCACGCCCGCGGTGAGCTCGTTGTTCAACTTCGTGCCGACCGACCAGGGGCGGCCACTCTCGCACATCACGCACCGGCTCCAGTACGACGCGCTGCTGGAGGACGTGTCTGCCGTGCTCTCGACGCTCGAGCGCATCGAGCACGAAGTGCAGAGCGACACGGGCAAGTCCTACATCATGCGCATCAGCCCGTACCGTTCCCTCGCCGGCACGAGCGAGGGCGCCGTGCTCACGTTCTTCGACAACACTGCGCAGCACAGGGCGCGTGAAGAGCTCCGTGCTGCAACCGTCGCCGCGGAGACGGCGAATCTGGCCAAGGGTACGTTCCTGTCCACGCTGTCGCACGAGTTCCGCACGCCGCTGAACGGCATCCTCGGCTATGCCGACCTGCTCCAGGTCGAAGGGAAGCTGTCGCAGTCGCAGGAGCAGAAGGTGGAGCGGATCAAGGCGGGCGGCTGGCATCTGGCTGCAATGATCGACGAGATCCTGGGCTTCGCCAAGCTCGACGGCGGATACGAGGTGGTCGAGGCAGAGCCGATGGATGCGCGCGCGCTCGCACGTGAGGCCGCCTACCTCATCGAGCCCGCCGTGGATGCCAAGGCGCTCTCCTTCATGCTGGACTTGCCGACGGAAGCAGTGATGATCGTGACCGATCCCGGCAAGGTCCGACAGATCCTCATGAACCTGTGCGGCAACGCAGTGAAATACACGGAGACGGGCGGGGTGCGCATCCGCGTGAGCGCCGAGTCGGGCGGTGTGAGCTTCGAGGTCAGCGACACGGGCATCGGCATCGCCGCCGAACACCACATTCGCATCTTCGACCGTTTCTGGCAGGTGGACGGCGGGGCGACGCGGCCGGCGGGCGGCCTGGGCATCGGCCTCGCCGCGGCGCGCGAGTACGCGCTGCTGCTGGGGGGCACTGTGCAGGTGGTGAGCGCGCCCGGCGCCGGTGCGACTTTCAGACTGTGGCTGCCCGCCGATCCTTCCGCGGCACCGTGAACGCGGTACCGGCCGGTCGGCCGCGGGGCGCCATTCTCTTCACCTCCCTCCGATCGGTCGGGCGCCGACGCAGGCCGCAGGGTGCGCGCCGGTGAGGGTGGAGTTGGCGGCGACGAGGTCGGCGGGGTGGAGGCCGGTGGTCGGCTCATCGAGCACGTAGATCCCGCCCTCGTCGCCCGTGTGGGTGGCGAGCTTGAGACGCTGCCGCTCGCCGCCGGACCGCGTGGTGAGCGGCTGGCCTTGCGTCCCATATCGAATAGCCGCGGCTGCGGCGTGCTGCCAGAGTGGCCTTCGTCGGGTTGCGTCAATCTTGCCGTTCCCTTGCCGCGGCCGGTGTCGGGCCGAGCCGACTCCCCGAACCTGTCTGAATTGCACACTCGACGGTCCGGAACCGCCGGGTTGTGCAGTTTACCCGTCTCGGAAGCGGACAACTCCGGACGCGACGCGCGGCGCCGGCGAGCTTGTGCAGTTTTCCGCCTCGTAGCCGGTCAACGGCCCAGACCGGCACAACCGCCACGTCCAGTGTGCAGGTAGCCCGCCTCCGCCGCCAACCTGAACGCGCGTGCATGCCCACCAGGCATGAACCCATCGCGGCCTGCATTCAGCGGTCGCGGTCGACGGCCAACGGCTGCGCGCTCCTCCCATCACGAGCCAATGGCGTCCGGGAACAGACGCAAACGTTGCGCGCGAAGCCGGCACGGCCTGCTCGCCGAAGCGCGGAACCGCGCGAAAACGAGTCCCACGCCGCTGCATCCAGTGACGTCTCGAGCAGCGAAATGAGCGACGGCGAGGCCGTCCCCGGGTGCGACCGCGACGCGCCAGGCTCGATCTGTACGCGGAACGGCGGCTCGCCCGGCGCACGCGCGGCGAACGCGGGCTCGGGCGTCGCCTTCGCGAAGCGACGCGTGAACGGGCACACCTCCTGGGAGGAGTGCCGGCTTCCCCGATTTGTTGTTAGTCTTCCACGCGGTAGGCGCAAAGTATAATGGAGCCGCGGGATAGCCGTGAGAAGGGCCTCTGCTGCCATGCCGGTAAGCGGATCCGCCTGATGGAACCGCAGGATGGGAACTCACCGCAATTACGCAGCGGCAGACCACAGCGAACGGGCGCACGCCGGACGTGATGTCTGCAATCTGAGCACGCGGGAAGTAGGGTACAGCCCCCGGCCATCCGTGTGGCCGCCACGGTCCGTGCCGGTCATATTGATCCGTACGCCGGGGATCGGCGCGCCCGCGTCGGATTGACCCGGCCGCGCAGCAGTCCTTTCTGCGCGAGCACCTCGACTGGACCGAGAACCAGCGCCGCCAGCACTCCGGTCATCACCACGAAACAATGCCGCAGAGAGTGGAACGCAAACGCTCCGGACCAAGCGCCGGGCTCGCACACTCGGTTGGCCAGTCGATATGTCTTGAAGGATGACGGATTGTCGAGCCCAAGGTATGCGTGTCCGCGAAGTAGCGTCAAGCACGTCAGTCGCCGGCGGAAATCGGGCTGGCCGCCAACAGCTGACTCAGCGCACGTCGAACTGGCGCGTGAACTTGATCGTCAGGCCGCGCTCCTGCAAACCGGATTCCAGGTTCAACCGCTCGAGCGGGCTGAGCTGCTCGATGTTGTTGAACACGACGAACAGACCGGTGCCCGCAGTTGCGAGCCAGCCGAGCCGTACGTTGCTGGAGAAGCTCTTCGTCTGGTCGTTGTACTGCAGCAGAGACTGCAGGTACAGCTTCGGCGTGAACGCGTACGACGCGCGGAAGCGGAGCGCACTCGTCCGGAAATCGCCCTCGGCAAGACGGACGTCGTACCAGGTGCCGCGCAGCGAGATGTTGAACGCGTCATTGAAGCGCACGTTCAGCGTCGACGATGTGCCCGCGCGCCGGCCGGAGTAGAAGCCGCCGATGTCGATGGCGCTGCGGAACGAGACGCGTGCGCTCTGGTCGGTATAGCCGACGAAGCCGAACTCGATGTTGTCGTAGCTGCCCGCCGGCACAATGACGCCGGGCGCGATCTCGAACGGCTCGCGCAAGCCTTCGCGCGTGTAGTTGAACGCCGGCAGCTGGAAGAACGCGCCGTTCGCGAACACGAAGTGGTTGTCGACGTGCACGAGCCGCGTGGTAGTGAAGCCGTGCAGGTCGAAGTACTCGCGATACGAGGCGTGCGGCCGCAGCTCGCGGAACCAGGCGACGTCGTCGAGCCGGACGCGGCGCAGCACGCGCGCCGTCACGAAGCGGTACTCGCTGCGGGCGAGGAATCCGACGTCGGGCTGGAATCCGCGCTGCACCTCGCGGTACGACGCGCCGGCCGACCAGTCGGCGTCGTTGTAGCCGGCGTCGATGCTGGCCGCGTACGCGGGCCCGTCCACATCCGGCGTGTGCGTGCCGGCGAGGTACCCTTCGAACGTGAGCGCTTCGCCGACGCCGACGCGTGCGTCGATGCCGTACGCGTGATTGCGGTCGTCACTGCTGCCGGTCGCGAAGCGGTTGACCAGCGTGGCACCGACACGCGTACGGTTGGGCAACTCGCGCAGCACGCGCGCGACCGAGTAGTTGTTGGCGGGCGTGATCACTGCCGCGTCATCACCCGGCCGGACCAGTCGCTCGGTCTGGATGTCGAGCAGGCCTACCGTCCAGCGGCCGACGCGGCCAGTCAGCCGGCCACCGCCGAGGATCGGCACGGCCGCGCCGTCGGCAATGCCGATGCTGCGGCTGAAGAAGAGCTCGACCTCCTGCGGCGAGCCGACGGCGAAGGTGCCGGCATTCTCGAGGAAGAACGGTCGCTTCTCGGGGAAGAAGAGGCGGAACCGGGTGAGGTTGATCTCCTCCTCGTCGACTTCGACCTGCGCGAAGTCGGTGTTCAGCGTCAGGTCGAGCGACAGGCTGCTGGACAGGCCGAGCTTGGCATCGAAGCCGGCGTCCAGATCGCGCGTCGTGCGCGTGCCGGCCGCGTAGTCGCGCCGGCCGGACACCAGCATGTACGGCGTGATGGCGAGTGAGCGCGTGACCGGCGTTTCCAGCTCGAGCATGCCCGCCTGTGAGACGCGGTAGAGGTCGTGCTGCCGCGGGATCGGCGCCCAGAACGACTCTTCGTTGCGGCGCCGGATGCGGCGGGCGACGTTGATGCCCCACGTCTGCAGGCCGGCGCCGTCATAGCGCAGCGTCGAAAACGGGATGCGGAACTCGGCGTACCAGCCATCGGCATCGCGCGACGTGGCCACCTGCCAGCTGCCATCCCAGTTCTTGTTGAAGCCGCCACCGGCGCCGCTCTGCTGCCGCATGTTCGCGCCCGCGCCGCCCTCGCCTTCACGCGTGACCTGACCGTCGTACTCGATGCCGGCGGGTGTGGTGCCGAAGACGAAGCCGTTCTGGCGGTCGAGGTAGGTGTCGATGATGAACACAATCGCATCGGCGTCCCCGATATCGGCGTCCCGCCGGGCCTCGCCGCTGACAATGCCGCCGGGCTCCCGATCGTACAGCCACGCACCGATGTAGATCGCGCGCGAGTCGTACAGCACGCGCACCTCGGTTCGTTCACTGACCGGCGCGCCTTCGACCGGCTCGCGCTGCACGAAGCCGCTGAACAGCGGCGCGTCGGACCACACTGCATCGTCGAGCACGCCGTCGATGGCCGGCGACTCGGCGGTGCGGGCGGCCACGCGATGCGGCGTTGCAGGCGCATTCGCCGGCGCGGACCGCTGATCCTGCGCGAGCTGCGACCGCCCGGCTACCGGTGTGAACGCGAGCAGGGCAGTCAGTGCAGCAGCGCCGCGAAAGGACTGCAGCGGAATCGCCATCTCTCCGTGTTCCTCTGAGCTGTGTGGCCTGATGTACCGGCCGGCGTGCAAACTAATGGGAGGATCGCCGGCCGCGCCACCAGTGGAAGAACGCGATGGCGACGAGCATTGCGCCAAAAATGAATGCGTTCGCTATCAGGACGAGCATCACGTTGGGCGACGCCGTCGCGGATCAGCGGCTGCAGATCCGACGAGACGTCGTCGAGGTCGCGCTCTCCTGCGGCCTGCTGGTCGGCGCCGGCCTGATGATCCGCAGCGTCATGAACCTGCGCACGCTCGATCTCGGGATCCTCACGGAAAGCGTGTTCACCGCGCAGGTGGGCCCGGCACGAGACGCTGCACGGCAAGGGCGTCGTCGTCGTCAGCCTCATGAGCTCCACCGCACCCGCCGGCACCGCCGCGGCCCGCCGGCCTCGCTGCCGTGTACCGCCGCCGCGATCCCACCGCACACCCCTCTACCCCTTGGTCCAGCACCACCTCGAGACCTTCCCGACGCCACCGCGGCCGATCCCGACGGGCCCGCTCCTCGGGCGCATCGCGACGGGCACCATCGCCGGCGGCGTCCTCGCCCGCCGGAGCCGGCGCTCGGCCGGAGCCGGCGCTCTGCTCGGCGGTGCGGCCGCGGCCGCCTGCGCGCGGTCGCGGGCTACCATGCGCGCCGCGCTCTCACGCAGCAGGCCGGGCTGCCCGACCTCCCGGTCGCCCTGGCCGAGGACATGCTCGCGATCACGGCGGCACCACGGGCGTATAAACGGAATGGCACAACGGAGCTTACGGATGCGGAGAAGACAGGGCGTTACGCGATGCCCAGGGCAGCCCGCGCGCCAGGCACGCGTCGCAGCAGTCGGACCAGTACCAGCGTGGCAGCCAGTGACAGGAGCGTCACCATGAGGAATCGGGCATGAACGCCCATCGGCCAGCCCACAACATGATAGGCCACCCACACCACGATGGTCTGGTGCAGCACGTAGATCCCATACGCAGCGCCACGCCATCGTTCCAGGAACGCCGTCGGCCGGTTAAGCCAGCGCCGGCCCGCGCCGAGGATCAGCACCAGCCAGGACCAGCTGGCCACGCCGAACGTCGTCCAGAACACGAGATACCAGAGGCCCGGTTCTGACGGCAGCCGCATGTACGGCTCGCCATACAGCACATACACGCCCAGGACCCCCCACACCGCCGTTGCCGGCACGATCGCCGCGCGCCATCCTCGATCCACCGCGGCCATGAGCCGGGGCTCCGCCAGTAGCGCGTACCCTGCCAGCAGTGCCGTGAACAGCCACGCGTGCGTCGCCCAGTCGTTCACGAGCGTGCCCGTGCTCTGCGGGTACCGCCAGCGCAGCAGCAGCTGCCCGGCAGCAAAAGGTACGACCCCCCAAAGGATCCCGGCTCGGCCCCCGCACCAGGACGCGATCCGCGCCAGCAGCCGGCGCCCGCCGTCGCGCTCCATGTAGCTGAAGAAGGGGACGGCAACGAGGAAGTACACGAAGAGATACGCGAGGAACCAGAGATGCCCCCACGAGAAGTTGCCTTCAGGCAACACCCCGTTGAAGAACTCCGGGTAGAAGTCCAGGTAGGTGCCGTGGAACTCGCCGCGGTAGATCCTGCGGTAGTAGACCTGCGGCGGGATGAGGATGAGCGTACCCAACACGAGTGGCGGCACCAGGCGCAACGCCCGGACGCGCATCCATTCGACGGGCGTTCGTCGCTGCAGGGAGTGCCACGCGCCGGCGCCGGCAAGCACCATGAACAGCGCCATTATCCATGGTGCCGTCGCCGCCGTGAAGAGACCCAGCGCCCAGCTCCGGTCGGGACTCGCGATGTGCCACGACTCGAAGGGACTGAACACCTGCGCCGAATGCACCATCAGCACCAGCACGACGGCGCCGAGGCGGAGCCAGTCGAGTTCCGCCGCCCGCGTGCCAGCCGCCGGGCGCACGTCGCCCGCTGCTCCCACACCCCCCTCCGCTGCACGCATCAACGCATCCGGTCTGGTGATTTACTCGCGCCCTGCCAGGTCCAGCAGTTCCGAAACCGGAACAACATCGTAGCCGCGTCGCCGCAGTACCGGCAGGATCCTGCGAAGCACCTCTGCCGTGCGGATGCCCCGCTCCGGACCATCGTGAAGCACGAGTATGGCGCCGGGCGACGCCTGCTGCAGCACGTACCAACTCGCCAGCCGGGGGAACGGCAGCTGCGCATCGAACGGGTAGACGGAACCCAGAACCGTGCGGTAACCGCGATCCGCCACGGCAGCCACCATCTCAGCGTCATACCAGCCGGAGCCCGGCCGAAACAGACGGCTGCCTCCCAGTTGCCTGAGCTTCCCGTCCATCTGCTCGAACCGCTGGATGAACGTGTCCTGCGGGAGGCCGATGCTCCGTTCATCGTACATCATGTGGTGGCCCAGCTCGTGACCGGCAGACACGATTGCGGACGCCAGCTCAGGCTCTGCCTCCACGTGCGCGCCAATGACGAAGAACGTGGCGCGCACGTTATGTTCGGCCAGAACGCCCAGGATCTCCGCCGTCGCTTCTGACGGCCCGTCGTCGATGGACAGCGCCACCACCGGCCGCGCCGTCTGCGCATGAAACACCACGTCCGCCGACGCGCGCCGAGCCAGTTCCACCACCAGCGCAGGCAGCGCCGTCAGAAGTGATCCGACAAACGTCAGACCGATGGCGAGTGTGAGTATCATGTCGTGTGATACCCCGGGCGGCGTGCACTGCTCCGGCCACGCCGCTTCAGCAGGTCGACGAGCGAGTGGGGCGTGAACCCGGGGTCTGGCGCTCACTTTCGTGATTCTGATTGCATGGCTGGCCGAACTCGAACGCTGATACTCGCGGCGCTTCCTGTAGTGGCTGCGTACTCGCTGTTGCACTGGCAGATCGGAAGATCCGACGTCACGGGAGCGATTCGGAAGGATAGGTTCTCAGCCGCGCGAGGCCTTGGCCTCCTCACTCGTTAGCGTCTGCCGAGGTGGACGACGCTGCGGCCAATGCAGCCCTGATCTCGTCGATCGCACCCTGGTCTGTCTCGGCCCCGAGCGCCTCCACCAACGCGGCGACCGCCGCGCCCGATGCGACCCGACCAAGCGCCCAGGCAGAATGCGACCGTACGAGCGGGTCAGGGTCGGACAGTCCGGATCCCAGAGACGGGACGGCAGCTTCGTCGCCCCAGTTGCCGAGGGCCACGGCCACGTTTCGCCGGAAACCCGCCCATCCGGCCCGGCGCAAGGGAGAGCCGCGGGAGAACCCCTCCCAGCCGGCGCCATCCATTGACATGAGGTCGATCAGCGACGGTGCCTGCGTGCCCGGGTGCCATCCGTCGGACGCCAGCCTCTCGACATCGGCCGGCGGCTCCCCCGGTTCGCGCGACACGAACGCCGCTTCCGACGACGTCGTCGAGAACTTTCGGCTGAAAGGGCAAACCTCCTGGCAGATGTCGCAGCCGAAGATGCGGTTGCCGATGAGCGGACGCAGCTCGCGCGGGATCGGGCCGCGATTCTCGATCGTGAGGTAGGAGATGCAGCGCGTCGCGTCGATCACGGGAGCGCCGTCGTCGTCGCGTCCCAGCAGTGCGCCGGTCGGACACGCAGTCACGCATGCGTTGCACGTGCCGCAGTGGTCCGCTTCGAACGGCGCGTCCGCGGGCAGCTCGACATCGAGCAGCAGGGAGCCGAGAAAGAAGTACGAGCCGCGGCGCGGGTTCACGAGCATGGTGCTGCGCCCGAACCAGCCTAGCCCAGCGCGCTGCGCGAGCTCGCGCTCGAGCACCGGCCCCGTATCGACGTATGCGCGCGCGCGCGGCAGCTCGCGGCCCAGCTCCGCTTCGGCGAACTCCAGCAGCGCGAGCAGTTTCTTCCGGATGACCTTGTGGTAGTCGCGCCCGCGCGCATACCGCGCGATGACACCTCGGCCCTCCTGAGCCTCGACAGACTCGGACTCCGCCTCGCCATGGTAGTTCAGTGCTACGACGACCGCCGACTTCAGCTCCGGGAATCCACTGTCCGGGCACAGCCGTCGCTCGACAGCGTCCTCGCGCGCCAGGTAATCCATCGTCCCGTGCCGGCCGCCCTCGATCCACGCGCGATAGAACGCAGCATGCTCGCTCGGCCGCACGTCGGTGATACCGACCATGTCGAAGCCGATCCGCAGTGCTTCCGCCCGGATGCTTTCGCCGAGCTGCGTGGTCGATACGGTTCCGGTGAGAAGCGCCTGCTCCATCCGCTATAGGACCCCGCACGCGCATGTCGGTGCCCCGCCCGCCCTTCTCAGCCTTGTCCCCTCCAGCCTGCATTTCTACTATTCGCCCCGCCAGACACACCGCTGACTGTTCAAGGAGCACCGATGCCCCGCACCATCCGCGTCGCGCATTCGCCGGATTCCGATGACGCGTTCATGTTCTATGCTCTCGCCGAGGGCCTCATCGACACCGGCGACCTGGAGTTCGTGCACGAGCTGCAGGACATCGAGACGCTGAACCGTCGCGCGCTGAAGGGCGAGCTGGAGGTGACCGCCGTGTCGATCCATGCCTACGCGTACATCGCCGACACGTACGCGCTGCTGCCGCACGGCGCGTCGATGGGCGAGGGCTACGGTCCGCGCATCGTCGCGCGCGAGCCGGCCGCGCTCGACGACCTGCGCGGCGGATTGATCGCCATTCCGGGGACCATGACGTCGGCGTACCTCGCGCTCCGCATGCTGCTGCCGGACGTGAACACGATTGCGGTACCGTTCGATGAGATCATCGACTACGTCAGGGGCGACAGCGCCGACGCGGGGTTGATCATCCACGAGGGCCAGCTCACGTACGCGGACGAAGGCCTGCATCTCGTGCAGGACCTCGGCGTATGGTGGGCGGGGGAGACGGGCGGTCTGCCGCTGCCGCTCGGCGGCAATGTGATCCGGCGCGACCTGGGCGACGACCTGATCCGGCGAGCATCGCGGCTGCTGCGCGCATCAATCGCGTACGGCCTCGAGCATCGCGCGCCGGCGATCGCCCATGCGCGTCAGTTCGGGCGCGGGCTGGACGAGTCGCAGACGGATGAGTTCGTCGGGATGTACGTCAACCAGCGCACGCTCGACTACGGCGAAGACGGCCGCCGCTCGGTGCAGCTGTTCCTGGATCGCGGGCACGAGGCGGGACTGATCCCGCATCGCGTGCAGGTGGATTTCATCGACGACGGCTGATCCGGTCTGTGGCCTGTCTGCGTCGGTCAGGCGTGCGGCAGCGCGTCGCGCACCGTTTGCAACAGCACGTCGGGTGTGAACGGCTTTTCCAGGAAATGCGGCAGGGCTCGCAGCCGGCCTTCGCGCACCAGTGATGCGCGCGCGAACCCGGACATCACGACGACGCCGACATCCGGCCGCACCTCCAAGATCCGCTCGGCCAGCTCCTCGCCGCTCATCTTCGGCATCATCAGGTCAGTCACGACGACGTCGATGCGCTGTCCGCTTTCACCCGCCAGACGCAGCGCCTCGTCACCGCTCGCCGCTTCGACGACGGAGAAGCCGCCGCTCTGTAGCGTGCGCCGGGCCAGTGCCCGCACTGCCGTGTCGTCCTCGACGAGGAGCACGCAGCCGGCATCCGCTTCGGACGCTGTCGCACCTGCGGGTGCACGCTGCTCGAAGCCGTTGCTGCGGGATGCGGTCGCGTCCTGCGTCGCACCGTGATACGCCGGCAGGTACATCTTGAACGTGGTGCCGATGCCCTCTTCGCTGTATACCGTGATGTGTCCGCCCGCCTGCTTAACGATGCCGTAGACCGTGGAAAGGCCGAGGCCGGTACCTTCGGACTTCGTGGTGAAGAACGGCTCGAAGACCTGCCGCTGCACGTCCGCGCTCATGCCCGGGCCATCATCGCTCACCGAGAGCTGAACGTACTCGCCCGGGGCCAGATCGGAGCCGGGCGGCGTGTAGAACTCCTCCAGCCACACCCGCGAGGTTCTCAGATTGATCGTGCCGCCGGGCGGCAGCGCCTCGCGCGCATTGACCACGAGGTTGACGACAATCTGCTCGAGCTGGCCGGGGTCTGCGACGATCTGCGGCACCTCCTGCAGCTCTGCCTCGAGCGTAATGTCGGATGGGATCAACCGGCGCAGCAGCGTCTCCATTGCCCCGACGACCGTATTGAGGTCGAGGACCTGCGGCACGTTCGGCTGCCGGCGCGCGAACGTGAGCAGCTGCCGCGTCAGGCGCGTCGCCAGCTCGGCAGCGACCCGGATCTCGACGGCATCCTTTCTCGATGGCGCGTTTTCGGGCAGATCGTCCAGCAGGAACTGAACGTGGCCGTGGATCGCCGTGAGCACGTTGTTGAAGTCGTGTGCGATGCCGGAGGCGAGGCGTCCGACCGCGTCCATCTTCTGCGAGTGCCGCAGCTGCTCTTCGCTGCGCCTCAGCTTTTCCTCCGCATGCAGGGTCTCCGTCAGGTCGCGCAGGATGACGGCGTAGCCGATCACTGCGCCAGCCGGATCGTAGAGTGATGCCATCGTCATCTGCGCGCGAAACAGCGTGCAGTCACGCCGCACGATGCCGACTTCCTCCTCGTACCTGCCACGCTCGTCGAGCTGGCTGAACAGCGATGCCAGCTCGCCGTCCGTCACAGGATGCAGCATCGTGAACGGCTTGCGGATCACGTCCACCGCGCCGAAGCCGGTGACACGTTCAGCGGTCGCGTTCCAGCTCACGATCATGCCTTCATGATCCAGCGTCAGGATCGCGTGGTCGTGCACCACGTCCATGATCAGACGCAGGCGCTGGTGCGTGGCCTGGAGCCCCGTGGCCGCCTGGCGGCTGGCCGTCACCGCCTCACGCCCCGCATGCCGCGCCTGCACCGGAGCCGTATAGTCATGGAAGATCGCGATGATCGCCCCATCGCCGGCAGGGCACGCCTCGACCTTTACCGCCGTCCTTATCCTGCCGCGGCGCCTCGACAGCACGAGTGAGCCTCGGCCCTCTTTTTCCACTGCCCGCCGCAGCCGCCCGAACCAGTTTCCATGCCCGGCACCCTGCCGCGGCACCGGGCCGGTGGACCAGCCGAACAGCCGCCCCGCGTCCGCATTCCACCGGAGCGGCGTGCCGTCCTCTGCGAACACGGCAGCGGCCGCAGGGATCTGGTCGAGCCAGTCCCCGGCTGTCGCCGATTGCATCTCGGCGTCCGTGGTCGCAGTTCGCTTCATCATACTCTCCTTGCCGCCTCTCCTTGCCGCGCCGGCCGTCAGGACCGGCGCGGAGATGTGCTGCATCGTGATACGCGAGGGCTAGTCGCGCGGCGGCGGCGGCGGGTAGTCGTAATCGGA
>JBBEBA010000069.1:35064-38933 GCA_040882575.1 Gemmatimonadota bacterium | reverse complement strand
TGCGGCCGCACCCGCTGCTGCGCGGGCAGTCGCAGTGACCATTCGACCAGCGGGCGGTACAGGAACGGGTACCGCATCTCGACGTCCTCGCCGTACGGCCACCGCTCGAGCCACGCAGGGAGCGTCTCCATTCCTGCGGCGACGCGGCGAGCGAAGCGGTGTCCGCCGAACCGGGCCGACTGGCCCCGACCGGTGTACGCGCCCAGCCTGCCGCTCATCGCAGGTGTGAACCACGCCGGCGCAGCGTGCGGCACCGACTGCCGCGGATGCAGGAACGGGTCGACGAGGTATTGACGGCCGAGCTGCCAGAAGGACTTCCGTGTGGCCACGGACCAGGTGCTCAGCTCGCGCACAGCAGCACCCACGCGCCAGGAGCTCGCCATGTCGGTGATGTAGTCGAGCGAGCCATACAGGTAATGGTCCGCGCCCATGCCGCTCAGCAGCACGCGTCCCCCCGCGTTGCGAACCGTGTCGTGCACGCGCTGGTCGCGCGCGTGGAACGGCAGCATCGGATAGGGATGGTCCGTGGCCGGGGCGCCCGTCCCGTTGTCCTGCCACGCCCAGTAATCACGGACCTGCTCGTTGCGGAGGCCGTACCGCTGCACGACGGCATCCGAGTAGGCGGTCTCGTCGCCCTCGCCCATGGAGTCCACGACGCTGATCGTGCCGGCGAGGCCGGCGGACCCGCTCAGGCTGCTGGCGATGCCGACGACCGATGAGGAGTCGAGGCCGCCCGAGAGGTGGGCCCAGGTCTGGCCCGGAGCGCCCATGCGCGTGCGGATGCCGGTCTCCAGCAGCTCACGGAAGCGCATGCAGTTCGCCTGCTCGTCGCCCGCCTCGGCTGGTGTGAATCGATCCGCACTCCAGAACCGCTCGTGCGACTGAACGGTGCCGCGATGACGGACGAGGCCGCCGGCAGCGACCGCCGAGATGCCGCGCCAGATCGTCTGCGTCGCCGGCGCCGTGTGGCCGGTCAGGTAATCTGCCATGTAGTCGAGATCGTAGGACTCGTCGTACTGCAGCGGCGCGATCTCCGACGAGAACAGGACGAGCCCGCTGCCGACGCGATGGTACAGTGGCTTGACGCCGAAAGCGTCGCGCACTGCCAGCAGCTTGTGCGCTCGCGGGTCCCACGCGACGAACGAGAAATCACCGAGGATCTGCGGGATGCACGCCTCACCTGCGCGATCCAGGGCCGCGAGCACCATGACGAGATCGCTCTCGGCATCGGCTGCATCGAGACGGGAGAGGCGTGCGACCTCCTCGCGATTGTCCAGCCGCACATCGCCCGCGCCGATCAGGTTGCCCCAGCGGCCGAGCTGCGGGCGGAGCTGCGTCGGATGGCTCGTCGCCACCGCCGCGAACGGACCTTCCACGAGCGAGTGCAGGGACGTGTCGGGGCGGCGTCCGAGCCGCGCGATGTATCCGAAAACGTCACCCTTGGACAGCGGCTCGCCCTCCGGCCGCAGTGCGCATACGTACATGGTCAGGCTCCCAGACCGGAGAAAGTGGCGAGACGCAGCGGCAGATCGCTTTCCTCACGGATCGCTCGACCTGACGACTCCACCCACAGATGCGCGTAGAATGGACGGGCCTGCACGCCCAGCTTGAGCTCGGCGGCGAGGCCCCTGCGCTTCAGCAGCACATAGAGGGCGAGGGACTGCTCGAGGCAGAGAGCGCGCCGCGGGTAGAACGCAGCCGCGGTCGCGACGCGATCCGCAATCTGGTCGCTCAGCCGCGGGTCGGAGCCGGCACCGCCGTTACCCGCCAACCTGTGTGCGAGGCGCAGCACGCGCCGCATGCCGAGCACGCGGGAGACCAGATCCATCAGCGCAATGAGGGCGAAGCAGGCAGCCAGGCGCGGGGCGGCGGCGGACATCATGCGCGCACCACGAGCCGGCGCTCGAGCAGGTCGTCCACGAAACGGCGGGCGTCGCTGCGCAGCACTTCCGGAGGCGCATCATACATACGCTCCAGCTCGTACTCTATCTCGGCGCGCGTAGCGCCCCGTTCGATGCCCTGCCAGATGGTGCTGCCCACCTCGTCGATGCCGAGGAAGACCTCGCGGCGCAGATCGAGCAGCACGGTCATGCCGTCCTGCCGCGCGGTGAGCACGTCGCGGCTCGGCCGCAAAGCGTCAGCCGCGCGGATCTCCGGCTGCGACTGGGCATGGCCCCGCTTCATCAGATTCAGCATCGTCTCGACGTCCGGGGAGAATCAAACAGCCACAACGAATGATAGTGTCCGGCGGGACGGCGTAGGTCAGGGTTGTGTCAGAGGTTTGTCAGGATGTCGTGAAGAAATGTCAGGGAACTGTGAAGTTCGGTCAGGACTGGAGGCGGTACCCGGTCTTGCGGATGGTCAGAATGTGCTGCGGCTGGGCCGGATCGTCCTCCAGCTTGCGGCGCAGCTCGGCAATGTGGGTGTCGACCGTCCGGCTCATGACCGTGCTCCGGTGTCCCCACACTTCGCGCAGCAGATCCTGCCTGCTGACTACTGCGCCCTGCCGTCGCAGCAGCGCCATGAGCAGCTCGAATTCGCGGTGTGTGAGCGGCACCTGCTCGCCTTCGCGGGCGACCTGCTGCGCGGTCGCATCCACCAGGACCCTGCCGAAGCGGAAGGTCTCGCTGTCCACAGGGCGGGAGTCGTTTCCGGCGGAGCGCCGGAGCAGGGCCTGCACGCGGGCGAGGAGCTCGAGCAGGCTGAACGGCTTGCTGACGAAGTCGTCGGCACCGAGCCGGAAGCCGCGCACCTTGTCGGCTTCTTCACCCTTGGCCGACAGGATCAGGACGGGCGTGTTGTTGCCTTCTTCCCGCAGCGTGCGCAACACGCGGTAGCCATCGAGCCCGGGCATCATCAGGTCGAGAATCACCAGGTCGGGCTGCCACGAGCGGATGCGGTTCAGGCCGGCGAGCCCGTCCTCCGCGGTGTCTATCTCGTATCCTTCGATCTCCAGATTGTTGCGCAGCCCGAAGGCCAGGTCGGGATTGTCCTCAACGATCAATATGCGCTGCATCGAGATCCGCTAAGGTCACCCGTCAGGACGCCGCAGCGAGCTCGGTGGACGGCTCGACACGAAGGTACGCGCCGGGGAACTGCACGACGACGCGGGCCCCGCGGCCGGGCGCGTCCTCCGCCCAGGCCTGCCCGCCGTGCAGGCGCGCCAGCTCGCGTACGACGGCGAGGCCGATGCCGCTGCCGGCCGTGCGCAGCTCGATGTCCCGCTGCAGACGGTGGAACGATTCGAAGACACGGTCCCGCTCCGCCTGCGGAATGCCCGGACCTTCGTCGTCCACCCAGACACGCGCCACGTTCTCGAAGAGCGCGACGCCTACCGTGATCCGCTGATGCGCGGGCCCGTACTTCAGCGCGTTGTCCACGAGATTCACGAGGATCTGGCGGAGCGCGCCCCGGTCCACCGCTGCCGTGATGTTGTCCTGCAGCTCCGTCCGTATCTCCACATCGCGGGACCGGCACATCGGGCCGAAGCTCTCCACCGCCCGCCGGATCTCGCCCGCGAACGGCGTCGGCTCCGGCGCCAGCCGTGTGTCCCGCCCGCCCTCCGTCTTGGAGAAGAGCAGCACATTCTCGACGAGATGCGTCAGCCGGCGCGCCTCCTGATCGATGATCTCGAGCGAGCGCCGGCGCTCGAGGTCGCTCCGTACCCGCCCGAGTAGCAGTGTCTCCGTGAACATGCGGATCTGCGCGAGCGGTGTGCGCAGTTCGTGCGACACGCCCGAGATGAAGTCAGCCCGCAGCCTCACCAGCTCCGCCTCGCGCCTGACCAGCAGCAGCGCCAGGATGATCAGGCCCGCGATCGTCGTCAGCAGCGCGAGCAGCAGCGACAGCCGCGCCGTCGATGTGCCACC
>JBBEBA010000069.1:0-34964 GCA_040882575.1 Gemmatimonadota bacterium | reverse complement strand
CGGTCGCCCCACTGCTGCGCCGCGCCAGCGACCATATCCTGCAACACACCCTGCGCAGTGGCCTGGCGGCTCATCTCTGCTCGGCGCGCCTCGCGGGCGAGCAGGCCCGTGAACACGAACGTCAGCGCGAGCAGACCGACCAGGAAGGTCAGGTGCCGGCGCGGCGATTCGAGCTGGTCGAGGAGGCGATCGAACATGCACGTCCGGTGAAGAGGCAATCATCCCCAACGCCGGCAGTCATGCGGGCGCGTGGGTCGGTCCCTGAAATGTACCGCTACGGAGGCGGTCTACTCAAGGGTTATCAGGCCTCATGTCATACTGCCTGCCCTTCCATTCGACCCGGGGGCCCCTCAGCGCGCTCCTGATGAAGAGCCCGGCGGTGATCGCGGCGCCGACCGGGAAAGCGGCCGCATACCGCAGCGGGACGCGCATTCCGCGGCACATCAGCAGCCAGAAGACGAGGCAGATCAGGGTGGCGGCGAGGCTCCAGGACCGCAGCCCGGCGGCTTGGGCGGTCGTGAAGGTGAGCAGCAGGGTCGCGGGCGGCAGGACCCATACCGCCAGCAGGAAAAGCGCGACGAGCCAGGGCACGATCGGCGCCGCCCAGCCGGGCGAGGCGCGTCGGGACCCAATGGCGAGGTTCTTGGTCCACCCCTCGAGGATGCCGCCGAGCGACCGGTACATGCGTGTTTCCATCAGCTCCGGGGCATGGCCGACGAAGATCCGGCGACCGCTCTCCACCAGCCGCTGCGCCATCCGCTGATCCTCCACGACCTCGCCGCGCAGCGCCTCGTGTCCACCCAGCGCGCGGTAGGCCGCCTGCCGGATCAGCATGAACTGGCCGTTCGCGATCACGTCCTGCGCCTTGCCCGTCGTGTTGACGCGACGCAGGTCGTGATATCGGATCGCGAGCAGGCCGAAGATCTGCGGCAGCACTACGCGCTCCCAGAATCCGACCATCAGCTGGCGGGGCAGGATGGTGACCAGGTCGACGCCGTTCGCCTGCAGCGCGCCGACCGCGTGGCCGAGCAGCAGCTCGTCATGCCGGGTGTCGGCATCGGTGAACAGCAGCAGCTCGCCGCGCGCGCGCTGCGCACCCTGCCAGCACGCCCACGGCTTGCCAAGCCATCCGTCCGGTAATGGCGCACCGGCCACCAGCTCCAGGTTGCCATCCGCATGGTCGGCGAGAATGCGCACGATGTCGCCCGTGCCATCCACACTTCCGTCATCGACGACAATGATCTCGAACCTGGGGTAGTTCGTGCTGTACAGGCTGGCGAGGCACACACTGATGTTCACCGCTTCGTTGCGCGCAGGCACGACAATCGACACCAGCGGCGCGTCCTCAGGCGCGGGCGCAGGGAACGCGGACAGCTTCACGCGCCGCAGCACCAGCAATGGCAGTGTCACCAGCATGACGAGCCATGGCAGCAGCGCCAGCCACTCGAGCAGGCGGTTCATCACTGGTGCGTACCGCGCGCGCTGCGGCCTTGCAGCGACATCGCAGGCTCGTCTACCTTGACGCCGTGACCTGAACCGTGTTCGATATCCATGCCTTCGAATTCGGGGACGATGCGCGTCGCTTCCACTATTTCGTCGCAGGCCTCGGAAGGAACCACGCGTGAAGATATCGGAAGCGCAGCACGCCGTCGACGCGTACATCGGCCAGTTCGCCGAAGGTTACTGGCCGCCGCTCACTAACCTCGCCCGCCTCGTCGAAGAGGTTGGCGAGCTCGCGCGCGAACTCAACCACCGCTATGGCCACAAGACCAAGAAGCCCGGCGAGCCGGAACAGGACCTCGCGCTCGAGCTCGCCGACATCCTTTTTGTCGTCATCGCCATCGCCAATGAGCAGAAGATCGATCTCGAAGATGCGTTCCGCCGCGTCCTCGAGAAGTACGATCTGCGCGACGCCGACCGCTGGACTCGCAGGGAGCCCCGCTAGCCGGGGCACGATCCGTTCCACCGGGCGCCCCGGGCGGAGGCGGCCCGGCTCATGGGACGAGTACGATCTTGCCGAACTGGGCGCCCGCTTCCAGCCGCTCGTGCGCGTCGCGAGCGCGGTCGAGCGGCCACACGACATCGATGACCGGCTCGAGTGCGCCGGAGAAGACGAGTTCCATGACTTCCTCGAACTCGGCGTGCGTGGACATGGTGGTGCCGAGCACGTCGAGCTGCTTCCAGAAGAGCACGCGGCCGTCGGTCTCGAGCGCGGGTCCGGTGGTTGCGCCGTAGACGACGATGCGACCCCCGCGTGCGGCGGAGCGCACGACCCGTGGCCACGTCGCCTGGCCAACCGAGTCGAGGACGACATCGACGCCGCGTCGGCCCGTGTCGCGCCAGACGCCCTTGCCGAAGTCCACTTCGTCGCGGTCGTAGACGACGTCGGCGCCGAGCGAGCGCACCCGCTCGACGTTGTCGCCCGAGGTGACTGCATACACCCGGGCGCCGAGATGACGCGCGATGCGGATCGCTGCCGTGGCCACGCCGCCCGACGCGCCGGTGATGAGCACGCTCTCTCCTGCCGTGAGCCGCGCGCGCTTGGCGAGCGCGCGCCAGGCGGTGAGGAAGGCGAGCGGCGCAGCGGCAGCGGTTTCCATGGGATAGCCGGCGGGCACCGGATAGAGGTTGCGCGCGGGCACGACCACGAACTCCGCGAAGCCACCCTGCACGTGCTCGCCGAGAATGCGATACGTGAGGCAGAGCGGATGCTGCCCGCGCGCGCACCACTCGCACGCGCCGCACCAGAGCGAAGGATTGACGACCACCCGGTCCTCGATCCGCACGGCGGTCACGCCAGTGCCGAGCGCGTCCACCACACCGGCGACATCGGCGCCGCCGACGTGCGGCATGGTCGTCTGGATCGGGAGCCCGCGCCGGACCCACACGTCCAGGTGGTTGAGCGCAGCTGCGGCCACCTGCAACCGCACCTCACCGGGGCCGGGCTCGGGCAGTGGCACCTCGCCGATGCCGACCACGCCGGGACCGCCGTGTTCTGAAAATACTGCCGCTCTCACGCGCACCTGCCTTCGCAACGGTTGGCCATGATTCCGAATATAGACGGGCCCTTGCTCCGGCACACCGGCGTCGTCAGACTTCCGGGGCATGAACGATGACGATTCGACATACGACGAGCTGGAGCGGCGCGCGCTGTTCGACCTGCCGGAGGAAGAGCCGGGCGAGGACACGGCGCCCGATCTGCTCGGGGAGTTGCGCGGCGACGTCGAGGAACCGTCGAAGGACGTCACGCTCGGCGGCTACATCGACCTGCACGACCGCGTCCCCGCCTTCGACGGCAGTGACGGTCAGCCATACACCGTGGACATCGACGTCGTCGATGACGACGCCGAGCCGGGCACGTACGTCGCGTTTCTGATGTTCATCCGGTGGGCGGAGACGGGCGCGGGCATCATGGACCACGCGGAGTCGGGTGACGTCGCACGCGGCAGCACGGAAGATGAAGCACGACAGGCCGCCATGGACCTGTCGCTCTACGAGATCAAGGCGGAGCTCGACTCCGCCATCGAGCGCCGCCGGGCGCTGGAGGACTGAGCCATTGCTGCGTGATGCACTGATCTTTCTGAGCGACAACGCGAGGGCGCGGCACATCGCCATGAAGGCGCCGGGCGCGCGGTCCGTCGCGCGGCGCTTCGTCGCGGGCGAGACGCTGGACGAAGGCCTGGACGCGTCGCGCACGCTCGTCGAGAACGGCTTCTTCGTGACGCTCGACTACCTCGGCGAGTCCGTCGACAGCCGGGAGGAAGCCCGCGCTGCTGCCGACTTGTACGTGCGCATGCTGAGCCGCATCGGCGCGGACGCGAAACTGCGCGAGCACGTCAACGTCTCGCTCAAGCTGACGCAGATGGGGCAGGACATCCGGCTGCCGTCGACCGGAGCGGGTGCGGGTGACTCGAACGGCACCGCGGCAGGCGCCTGGCCGCGGCCGACCGCCGGCGCGGCTACGCCCGAGAGCACCGGTGGCTACGATGACGAGCTCCTGCTCGACAACGTGAAGCGCATCCTGGACACCGCCCGCGACCACGACATCTTCGTCCGGCTCGACATGGAGGGCACACCGCACACGCAGCGCACGCTGGACTTCTTCCGCGCGCTCTGGGACTCAGGCTATCGCAATATCGGCGTAGTGCTGCAGTCGTACCTGCGCCGCGCGGGCCATGATGTGCAGCAGGCCAACCTGCTCGGCGCGCGCGTGCGACTGTGCAAGGGCGCGTACAACGAGCCGGAGGAATACGCTTTCCAGCCGAAGTCGGAAGTGGACGCGAACTACATCGCGCTCATGAAGACGCTGCTCTCCGATGGCACGTATCCGGGCATTGCCACCCACGACCCGGCGATGATCGACGCGACCCGGGCGTATTCGCGGGCGCGGGACCTGCCGCCTTCCGGGTGGGAATTCCAAATGCTCTACGGCATCAGGCGCGACCTGCAGCACCAGCTGAGGTCAGCGGGGTACAACCTGCGTGTGTACGTGCCGTTCGGCGAGGCGTGGTATCCCTACCTGATGCGGCGCATGGCGGAACGGCCGGCGAACCTGATGTTCATTGTCGGCTCGTTGTGGCGGGAGATGCGCGGCGGCCGCAGCCGGAAGTAAGAGACTGCATGACGGAGCTCCTCAGGATCACCGAGATCTTCCATTCCGTCCAGGGCGAAAGCACCTGGGCCGGCCTGCCGTGCACGTTCATCCGCCTGACCGGCTGCCCGCTCCGCTGTGTCTGGTGCGACACGACGTACTCGTTCGAGGGCGGCGAGCGGATGACGCTCGACGAGATCGTCGCACGCGTGGCCGGGATCGGCACACCACTCGTCGAGATCACGGGCGGCGAGCCACTCATCCACCGCAACGCGTTCACTCTCACGCAGCGCCTGCTGGACCTCGGTTACACCGTGCTGGTCGAGACGTCCGGCGCAGTGGACGTCGCGCCGCTCGACTCGCGCGCACATAAAATCATGGACCTGAAGTGCCCCGGCTCCGGCGAGTCGTCGCGCAACCTCTGGTCGAACCTCGATCACCTCACGACGCGCGATGAGGTCAAGTTCGTGATCGCCGGCCGGGAGGATTACGAGTGGGCGCGCGCTGCGATCCGGGAACGCGGCCTCGACGAGCGCGTGCGCACGGGCACTCTGCGCGCACTGCTGTTCTCACCCGTCTGGGACAGCATGGACTTCAGGGAGCTCGCCGACTGGGTGCTCGCGGACCGGCTGCCGGTCCGCTACCAGATCCAGCTGCACAAGGTGATATGGGGCGCGCACGTGCACGGCGTGTGACGCAGCGACTGGCTAGAAGGTCGAGCAGTTCTCCGGTCGCGGGAGCAGCTCGAAGCTGACGAACGGCCTCTGTGCCTCGATCACGCCGGCGTTCCTGGCGTCGGAAACCAGCTGCGCCAGCAGTTCCTCGATTCCCTCATCCAGCTCCAGCGCCGGCCAGGGTCCGCCGTAGAGCTGGCGGGCGACCCAGCGGGCGCCTTCCTCGCCGACGAGCTGAGCGGCATGATCGAGGGCGACGCCGCGGGTGCGTGCCGCCGCCGCGTCTGCGACCAGTTGCCTGCGCGCCTGTTCGAGCTCGGCCTCGCGGGCGCCGCCGGGTGCGCGGCAGACCCATTCGTCGACTGCGGCGAAGCCGCGCAGTCGCGCGTCCTCGATGGCGGCGAATGATGCGCCAATCGACGGGTTGGCCGCGGACGCGGGTGCGCCTGCGGGCTCGAGCGGCTCGGGCAGCTGCAGCTCGAACAGGCTGCGCACCAGGTCGATTGCACTGAGGTTGCGGGCGGTGCCGTAGCTCTTCAGGAACCACGTGCGAGTCTCCGGATACAGCGGCGCCACTTCGTCGAGAATGTTGACGATGGCGGTGCCGGCGCGTCCCGTGATGTCGGGCGAGCGGACCGTGCCGTATCCAGTGAGCACGTCATCCTGGACGGACGACAGATAGCCGTTCGTGCGGCCCTGCGCGGCAAGGGCGGATGCGACGAACCAGTCTATGGCGCGAGCGAAATTTTCGGCGGGCCGCTGCGCGTGCGCGTGCGTCCGCTCGTTTGACGCAGGCTCCATGGCCGCGTGCGGAGCGAGGCTGCGCACACGCATGGCGAGGCGATCACTGCCGTTGCGGGATGCGCGATCGGTCGCGTAGTCGCCGCGCACGCGGTACCGGCGCAATGCAACCTGCCAGTCGAGGTCGTGGGCGACCTCGTGCGCGATCGTGCCGGCCGAGCTGCTCGGCGGCAGCAGCAGTACGCGCTTGCGCGGATCGTGCAGCGCGAGCGTGGTCGCGCCGCGATCGGCGGCATCGAAGTGGACCGTCAGGCCGCGCAGGTCCAGTGCGGGCAGCACGCGCTGCATGTCCTGCAACGCGAGCTCGAGGGCGCCGCGATAGTACGGCCGCCACCCGGCCGGAATGGCGTCGGCAAAGCGCACCGTCTCCAGCCCGAACCGCTCCTCCAGCTGCCGGCTCGACGGCCCCCCGAAGCCCGGGAACCAGACGGGCTCCTGCGCGTGCGTGCGCAGCGCGACCGCGGCCCATACGACGGACAGCGACGGCACAGCGTCGTGTGGCGAGTCGCGGTCGAGCAGCGCGTACTGCGCAGCCAGCTTCTCTTCGGTACCCACCGCCGTGAACGCCTCGCGCAGCTGCCGCTCCGCCGGCGTCAGCCCCGACTGCTGCAGCAGCTCCGGTCCGTACGTTCGTGTGGCAATCGCCACCGGCGCGAGCGGCGGCATGTTCGTGGAGTCCGCGATCGCGGCAAGACGCCGCGCGACATCCCGCGTGAGCAGCGACGGATTCACGTCCGCATCGTCCGGCACCGTCTCCGTCACTTCGCCCAGGCGCGGGCGAAGCATGCGCAGCGCCTCGGCCAGACGCGGCGTCAGCTCCAGCGCCTCACGCTCCACCGCAGGTGCCAGCGCCTGCAGCGGCGGTGCCTCCACGCTCAGCCAGCGTTCGGTGCGCCACCGCGCGATCGCTGCGAGCGGATCGCCCTGCACCGCTTCGGCCGAGCGCAGCAGGCGAACGACATCGGCGCGCGCCAGCTCCCGGTCGCGGACCAGCGCGGCGACGCGGCTGGCCAGCACGGGCGCCTGTTCGGGCAGGCTGCCCTCCATGAACGCCAACCGGTAGGCGAGCCGAACGGCGAGCTCGCCGCTGCGCGGGTCGCGCGACTCCGCTATCGCGCTCTCGATGATCCTGAGGTGGTGACGCCCGAGACCCGGCCAGTTCGGTATTCCTGCAACGCCCGCCCGGTCGAGCGCGATCGGATCGATCGCGTACGCATCGCCGGCCAGCGTGCGCGCGAGCAGCCCCCACGCGACCTGACGCCGCACGCCTGCGGGCAGGCGGGGGTCGCGCAGCGCCGACTCGACGAGCCGGAACGGGCTGCCGAGCCCGAGCCGCAGACGTTCAGCGTAGCCGAGGCCGATCACCGATTCGTCGGCAGGCACCGTACCGTCGCGGGAGACCGCGATCCATTCCGCCATCGCCTCCTCGCCCGCCTGCAGGTCGCGCCGGATGTCCGGCGTCAGGCCGGCGTGCTCCGCCTGGCCGCAGGCTGCAGCAGTCAGGCTCGCCAGGGCGAGAATCAGCGGTAGGCGTCGGAGGTTCCTCATCGGACTCCGTCAATCGTTGTTGGAAGCAGCTTCGCGAATCGCGCGCAGCAGCCGATCCCAGACAGGGCGGGCATGTCTTACATCAGCTGATCCGGCGGCGGCCAGGAAATTCGCCAGTTGCTCGGGCCGGCGCGCCAGAAACGACCACGCCGCCAGACCACCCTTCAGGCGGTTGCACTCGCGGCAGCTGGCGACGAGGTTCCCCTCGGACTCGTCGCCACCGCGCATACGCGGCTCGACGTGGTCGAGCGTCAGATCCTCGGCCGGGAACGGAACGGCGCAATAAACGCAGTGGAATCTGTCCCGGCGCAGGATGCGTTCGCGCCGGCCGCCCGACGCCGCATTCTTTCCCACACCCGTTCTACACGGCAGGTCGAGACATGTTCGACGATCCACGCATCGAGCGCCTGCGCCGGAGCATCGGGCTGCGAGCGCCGCGGCGAGCCGGGCTTCCCGGCGATGCCAGCGCGCAGTGCGGCAGCGTGGACAGAGCGGGAGCGACGCCCCCGCGCGAGGCGGGCGTGGCGCTGCTGGTGCGGCCGCGGGATACGCTCGAGGTGCTGCTGATCCGTCGCGCGGAGCTGCACGGCGACCCGTGGTCGGGCCATGTCGCACTGCCCGGCGGCCGGCGCGCGGCCACGGACGCCGATCTGCTCGCCACCGCCTGCCGCGAGACCCGGGAGGAGGTCGGCATCCCGCTCCATGCGGTCGGCAGCCTGCTGGGCAGCCTGAACGAAGTCGCGCCGTCCTCGCCGCTGCTGCCGCCGCTCGTGATTGCCCCTTTCGTGCTCGCCGTGCCGCCGGACACGCATGCGCATCCGGATCCGCGCGAGGTGCAGGCGGCGCTCTGGGTGCCGGTGGATGCGCTGCGCCATCCGGACGCGATTTCCGAGATCACGGTCGAGCTGCCCGACGCGAGCCGCGCGTTCCCGTCGCTCGTTTACGCCGACTACGAGATCTGGGGCCTCACGCTCGTCATCCTGCAACAGTTCCTCGCATTGACTGCCGACGGCTGACGACGACCTCGCGGTCAGTCGAGCTCCGTGACGCTCGAGATGATGCGTCCGACCAGGCCATACTCGACTGCTTCGCTCGCGCCCAGCCAGAAGTTGCGGCGCGTGTCGTCGGCAATGCGCTCGACCGTCTGCCCGGTCCGCTCGGCGAACACGCGGTTCAGCCGCTCGCGCATCTTGAGGATCTCGCGCGCCTCGATCTCGACGTCGGCCGCGCTGCCGCGCATGCCGCCAGCAGGCTGATGCAGCAGGTAGCGCGTGTGGGGCAGCGAGAACCGTCGGTTGGTCGGCACGGCGACGAAGATGAGTGCGCCCGCGCTCGCAACCCAGCCGGTGCCGACCATGCGAACCGGCGACCGCACATAGCGGATCATGTCGTGGATCGTGTCACCCGACTCGACGTGACCGCCCTGCGAGTTGATGTAGATGGTGATCGCCTCGTCCGACAGCGAATCCATCGCCAGCAGATGGCCGATCACGTTCGCGGCGAGCTTCTGGTTCACTTCGCCGCTGATGATCAGCGTGCGCGCCTTGAACAGCAGGTTGCGCACATCCTCGGTCAGCGCTGTCGGTGTCGAGCGCGGTGCGTCGTCGGCCTTCGGTTCCTCGGCCTCCTCCGGATCGCCTGGGTCCTCCATCGGGTCGGGCGTGTTCAGCGGCAGGTCGTATGCACGGTCAGTCATTGTACTCCTCATGTCATGCACGGTTGTCAATCGGCGGGCTTCGTCCCGCGAGCCGCGCGGCCAGTGCCGGCTGCCGGGCGCCCGCGCTGATACCGTCGTACTCGGCACTCGCCGCCGCCGGCAATCTAGCAGCGCGGTCGCGCAGCGCCGACTCCGCCGCGGCCTCCACCTGCGCCAGCGCCTCCGCCTCGACGTCAGCCAGGGTCTGCCGGTCCACACCGCGGCGCATCAGATACTCCTCGTACAGGCCAATCGGGTCGCGCCGGCCCCAGTGGTCGAACAGCGACGGCGCGAATGTGGCCCGCGCCTCGGCCTCGTCGTGCGTCGCATGGCCGCCCATCCGGAACGTGTCCACCACCAGCAGCGTCGGACCGCCGCCGCTGCGCGCATGTTCCGCCGCCAGCCTCGTCGCCGCATACACGTCGAGCACGTTGTTGCCGTCGGCCGTCGCGCCCCGCAGGCCGTACATCGCCGGCCAGTCTGAGAACGCGCCGGCCTGATGCTGGTCCAGCCGGGTGCCGAGCGCGACCTGATTGTTCTGCAGCACGAAGACCGCCGGCACACCGAGCACGCCGGCGAGGTTCAGCCCCTCGTGCACTGCGGCAGTCTTCGTCGCGCCATCACCGATCCACGTGAGCGCCACACGCCGCTCGCCGCGCTGAAGAAAGGCCAGCGCCATGCCCGCGGTGACGGGCACCATGTCGCCAACGTGCGAGACCGGCTGCAGTACGCCGGCGGCGAGGTCGCCGAAGTGGCCGTCGCGGCCGCCGTTCGGCGAGTCGGCCGTGCCGAGGTAGCCGGCGAACACGCGGGCGAGCGGCATGCCCATCTCGTGCATTGCGCCGGCGTTCCGGATCATCGGCGCGACCACATCGCGGCCGCGGTCGAGCGCGTGTGTGCAGCCGACCGTGACCGCCTCTTCGCCCGTCCCGAGCCACGCCTTCGAGATGGCGCCGGTGCGCACCCACCGTTTCAGCGCGACATCCTGCAGACGGAACCGGATCAGCCCCGCGTAGAGCTCGAGCAGGTCGTGCTCGGCAAGCGCGTCGACGATATCGCGCCTGGCAGGGTCCGCCGACACGCGTTCGGCATACGCGTCGACGAGCGCCGGCTCGGCCTTCCATGCGACATATTCCGGTGGATCGAAAGCAGGGTAGCGGCGCATGACACAACGTACGACCGGTGCCGCCGACGCAAAAGAGCGCGGGCTGCGGCATTGCCGCGCACGCGCTCCGCGCGTTCCGCCAGCGGAATGCATTTCGCATGGCGTCGTTGCATGATGCCGGGCCCCTCTGGCCAGTTGGGGCCGGGTGCATCAGATTGTCGCCGATTCATACTGCCGGCGCCGCGCGCGCTCCCCGGAAGGAAGTCATGTCGCAGCAGCAACTGAGATCGGAGCCGCGGTTCGAAGGCGAGGTCGCGGCTGCATACCCCATCGCTTTGCTCGAGTCCGTCCGCTCTCATGACCGGCCAGGCGAAGTGCTCGAGGACGAGCAGTTCGCGGAAAGCCTGCCGCGCCGGCTCGGCCTGACGGGTATCGTCGAGACGCAGATCAGGCGCTATGAGGACGCACGTCGCGCCGGCCGGCAGGTGCAGCTCGATGAGGTCGCCGGACTGATCCGGCTCGTGCTGCGCCGGCCCGATGCCGACGCGATCCTGCGCGAGGCCGGGCAGCGGGCCGCCCGCTGGCACTGCCGCAACTCGCCCCGCTGGTGGCAGCGGCTCTCACTGCGGCTGCCGGCGGCCGTCGCGCTCCGCTCCGCCCGCCGCGCCACTGTGCGCGCACTCAGCGCGCTGCGCGCCGGCACCAGCATACAGGGCACGAGGCCGATGACCATCACGGTCCACGACTGCATGACGGCGATCATGCCCGAGGGTCGCGCCTGCGCGCTGTTTACGGGGCTGGTCGAGGAGATGCTGCTGCTCAACACGGGTTTCGCCCACCCGGTCAGCCACTCCCGCTGCATCCGCAACGGCTATGAGTTCTGTGAGTGGTCCGCATAGGTCCATGATCGGAATCGAAGACGTGCGTGCGGCGCAGCAGTACCTCGAAGGTCGTGTCGACCGCACGCCGGTGCTGGGGTCGCGCACACTCGGCGAGTCTTTCGGCGGCAGCCTGCTGCTCAAGGTCGAATCACTGCAGCGCACGGGCTCGTTCAAGGTGCGGGGCGTGCTGAACCGGCTGCACCAGCTGACGCCGGCGGAGCGGGAGCGCGGGCTGATCACGGTGTCAGCGGGCAACCATGCACAGGCCGTCGCGTGGGGCGCGACGCTCGAGGGTGTGCGTGCCATCGTCGTCATGCCGGAGCACGCGTCGAAGACGAAGGTGGCGGCGAGCCGCGCATACGGCGCCGAGGTCGTGCTTCACGGTGACGTCTTCGACGCGTTCGCGAAGATGGAAGAGCTTCGCGCCGCGCACGGCTACACGCTCGTGCACCCGTTCGACGACGCTGCCGTTATCGCCGGCCAGGGGACGGTCGGCGCAGAGCTGTGCGACGAGGTGGGCGATCTGAATCTGGTGATCGTGCCTGTCGGCGGCGGCGGCCTGATCTCGGGCGTCGCCGCCGCCGTGCGCGCACTCCGGCCGGCAGCGCGCATCATCGGCGTCGAGCCCGCTGCATCCGACGCGGTCAGCCGCGGCCTGGCCGCCGGTCGGCCGGTTCGGCTGGCATCGTCGAACACGATTGCGGACGGTCTCGGCGCGCCGATGACCGGCGAGAACGTGCTCGCGCACGTCCGCGCATTCGTGGATGAGATGGTCACTGTATCGGAAGAAGATATTGCCCACGCACTTCGCATGATCCTCGAGCGCTGCAAGCTGCTCGTCGAACCTGCTGGCGCAGCGGCGGTCGCGGCAGTGCTCGCCGGCGTCGCCGCTATCCCGCGCGGTGCCCGCGCCGCCGCCATCCTGAGCGGCGGCAATATCGACACGGACCGTCTGCGGACACTGCTCGGATGAACCTGCAGTTCGCTGTACTGACCTTCACGACGCTGCTCGCGATCGTGAATCCGCTCGGCGCCGTACCGTTGTTCGTCACGCTGACCGCATCGTACACGCGCGATCACAGGCGTGCCACACTGCGCCGCGCCGTGATCACCGGCTGCTCCGTGCTTCTCGTGTTCGCGCTCGCCGGCACGCACATCCTTCAGTTCTTCGGCATTACGCGGCAGGCCTTCCAGATCGCCGGCGGCATCCTGCTGTTCGCCGTCGGCTGGGACATGCTGCAGGCGCGACGCTCGCGTGTGAAGACGACGGAGGACGAGGAAACCGAGAGCGCGCTGAAGGAAGACGTCGGCATCATCCCGCTCGGACTGCCGTCACTGGCCGGGCCGGGCGCGATCACGACGGTCATCGCGCTCGACGCACAGGCAACCACTGTGCTCGAGTCGATCTACGTCTATCTTTCCATTGCGGTCGTAATGCTCATCTGCTGGGTCACTCTGGCCGCGGCGCCATATGTTACGCGACGCATGGGGCAGACCGGAATGAACGTCTTGACGCGTCTCATGGGCCTGCTCGTCATGGTCATCGGCGCACAGTTCGTCATCAACGGCGCGACGACAGTCGTGCTCGACATCTACGCGGGGACCCGTGGTGCCTAGAACATCCATTCTTACGCTCCTGCTGCCGCTCATCCCATCCTGTGCGCTGTTCAGCGCACCGCCGCCGCCCGCTTCTGTCGACACGGTACCGGTGCAGGCTGCGGTGCCGGTGCAGGCTGCGGTGCCGGTGCAGGCTGTGGATCCGCGCGCCGAGCTGCTGTGGGACACCTACGGCGTACCGCACATCTTCGCCGACGACGCAGGCGCCCTGTTCTATGCGCACGGCTGGGCGCAGATGCGCGGCCACGCGGACCTGGTGCTCCGTCTGTACGGCCAGTCGCGCGGGCGCGCCGCGGAGTACTGGGGCGAGCCGTTCGCCGAGTCCGACACCTGGGTGCACACCAACGGCATCCCCGGCCGTGCGGCGGCGTGGCTGGCGCAGCAGCCGGAGCACATGCGGCAGTACCTCGCCGCCTTCGCCGCCGGCATGAACGAATACGCGAGGCGCAACCCGGACGCCATCGGCGCAGCGTGGCAGCAGGTCCTGCCGGTCACGCCGACCGACATACTGGCGCACCAGCAGCGCGTGATCCAGTACACGTTCATGGCTGGGTCCGGAGTGGTCGGCATGCTGCAGGGCGGGCCGCCTGCGCAGCCGGGCGGCTCGAACGGCTGGGCGATCGCGCCATCCCGCTCGGCCAGCGGCAGCGCCATGCTGCTCGCGAACCCGCACCTGCCGTGGGGCGACCTGTTCACGTGGTTCGAGGTGCAACTCTCGGTTCCAGGCATGAACGCGTACGGCGCAACGCTGGTCGGTTTTCCGATCCTCGCCATCGCGTTCAACGAGAATCTGGGCTGGACGCACACGGTGAACACGATCGACGGCGTGGACGTCTTCGAGTTCTCGACGCTCGGCGACGCTTACGTATTCGATGGGCAGACGCGCGCGTTCGAGGACTCCGTACACGTGCTGCAGGTGCGGCGGCCGGACGGCACGCTGCAGGAGATGCGGCTGGCGCTCAGACAGTCGGTGCATGGACCGGTCCTGGCGCAGCGCGACGGCCGCGCGTGGGCGCTCCGCGTCGCCGGCGTCGACCGGCCGCACCTCATGCAGCAGTACTGGGACATGATGGGGGCAACGAACCTGAACGAGTTCGAGAACGCCCTGTCCTGGCAGCAGCTGCCGATGTTCACGGTGATCTACGCCGACCGCGGTGGCAATATCATGCACGCGTTCAATGGCGCAGTACCCGTGCGGCCCTGGGGCGACTGGTACTACTGGCAGGGTGCGGTGCCCGGCGATTCGTCTGCGGCGCTCTGGACGCGCACTCACGACTACTACTCACTGCCGCGCATAGTGAATCCGGCGAGCGGCTGGCTGCAGAACTCCAACGATCCGCCCTGGACCACGACCCTGCCGTACGCCCTGGATCCGCGCGCCTACCCGGCCTACGTCGCGCCGCAGCCGCACATGGCGTTCCGGTCGCAGCGGAGCGCGCGCATGCTGACCGAGGATGCGTCGATAACGTTCGAGGAGCTCAACGCATACGCGCACGACACGCGGCTGGAGGCGGCCGATCACGTCGTGCAGGATCTCGTTGCGGCGGGACGCGCTGCGGGCGACGAGCACGCACGCGCGGCCGCCGACGTGCTGGAAGCGTGGGATCGCACGACGGATGCAGACAGCCCCGGCGCCGTCCTGTTCATGGCATTCTTCGATGCGTTACAGCGCGAAGTGTGGCCCAACGGCTCGGCGTGGGACGTGGACTGGCGCTCGAGCGCACCGCTTTCGACACCCGACGGGTTGGCCGATCCTGTTCGCGCGGCCGCCCTGCTGAGCCGTGTCGCGATCGAGGTGGACTCGCTGCACGGCACGCTCGACGTGCCATGGGGCAGCGTGTACCGGCTGCAGCGCGACTCCGTGAACCTGCCGGCCAGCGGCGGACCCTCTCGAGCGGGCGCGTTCCGCGTGCTCGAATTCTCAACCATCCCGCCGGATCCGGCGAGCGGTGCTCCGCGCTTCCAGGCCACGGGCGGTGATGGCTTCATCGCTGCCGTCGAGTTCTCGACACCCGTGCGTGCCACGTCGCTGCTGACGTACGGCAACTGGAGCCAGGCCGGGTCGCCGCATCGGACGGATCAGCTCGGTCTCTTTTCGCGGAAGGAAATGAAGCCGGTCTGGTTCACGCGCGCGGAGTTGGAGCCGCATATCATTCTGCGTGAATCGTTCTGAGGGAAGGAAGCCGCCGCCGCATGAACAGCAGGAGCCAGGCAGCGGCTCTTCTCGCCGTGCTGGGTGCATGCTCGACCGAACGTGCGCCGGACGCTCCGGACGCCGCCGCCGGCGGCGGCGCGCTGCGCCTCGACTGCACCGACCTCGCCGAGACGATCCTGACCACGGACGCGACCCGCCAGGCACTCGCGGAGACGTATGGCGCAGCCGACAGCATCAGCGCCCTGACCGAGCCGAACCGGCACCTGCCCGACGCGACCGACTCTCTGTTCACGGTGTTCTATCCCGGCCTGACGGTCAGCATCAGGACGCCGCCTTCAGCGCGCGACCTGGTGAGCGGTGTCGACGTGACGGACAACCGCTACCTCGTCAATGAGGCAGTCGGCATCGGCGCGCCTGCGGAGCAGGTGATCGATGTGCTCGGCCCACCCGCCACGCTGGACGACGCGACACTCGTCTACAGCTGCGCCGAAGCCGTGGAGCAGCCGGTCACGTTCGTGCTGGTGAACGGTGCGGTCGCGCGCATCGAGATCGAGTACTACGTCGACTGACTGCTGTTCACGGCACGAGGCGGTAGCAGCGGGCGGTGCGCACGGCGATGCCTTCGAGATCGACGGGCACATCGACCTGGTATTCCGCCAGGAGCTGCATGCCGCCCGGATCGAAGTACGTGCGCCCGGCGTCCGCGACGAGCACGGTCGCGCGGTTGCGGAGCGCACGCTCGAGCACAGCGCGCTGCCTCGGCGCCTGGCTCCGCTCGTAGGCGAGATCACTGCACAGAACGACGTCGTAGTCATCCACGAGTGCCGGCACCTCGCACATGTCATCGGCCAGCAGCTCGACCGCCAGCTGCTGCGCGTCGGCCGCGATGCGCGTGACGAGCAGCGACCACGGATCGGTGTCGTTGGCGGTGATGCACGCGGAGCCTGCACGTGCGGCCGCCAGCGCCGTAACGCCGCCGCCCGCCCCGAAATCGAGCACGTTCGATCCGCGGACCAGCTCCGGCGCGTCGAGCAGCACGCGCGCCAGTGCGCAGCCGCCCGCCCACGGCCAGGCCCAGAACGGCGAGGGCACCGGGACACCCGCGAGTTGCTCGGCTGCTTCCCACACAGCGACGAGCGTGTGCGCACGATGCACCAGGATCTCGGGACACAGCGGTGCGGGACGGAGCGGCGCATACGCGGCGAGCAGCCGCTCGAGTGCCTGACGAGCAGGCGCGTGCACGCTCTCTCTCAGGGTGCGGGCACCGTGTAGAGCTGGACGACGTACCATACACCGCGTGCATCCGCCGCGACGCCGGTGCCCGTATGCGTGTACGCCGGCTCCAGCAGGTTGCGGCGGTGACCGGTCGAGCTCAGCCACAGATCGATCGTCTGCGCGGGTACGTTCGAGGCGGGGCCCGACATGTTCGCGAGGTTCTCTGCCGCCCGCACCCACGTCCCTCCCGCCGCGCGGATCCGCTCCGACATCGTGGTGCGGCCCGGCGTGATGGACCGGTGGTCGAGCGTGCGCCGCGCGGCCAGTTCTTCGGCATGGCCCTGTGCTGCTTCGTTCAGGGCCTCGTCCATGGCGAGCACACGGACACCGTGCGCCGCGCGCGTGCGGTTCGACTCATTGACCACCGCTTCTGCCAGGGCCGACCCACCCGCCGCCGGCGGCTGCGGACCGGGCGGCGCCGCGGGCGCCCCGCCCGGCGCGGGCACGACGCAGCCGAACGACACCGCTGCGGCCGCAGCCGCCAGCAGCCGTCGTGCGCGCAGCCTCATGCGCCGGCCTTTCCGCGGCGTTCGTGCAGCCCAGCCGCAATGTGGCGCGCGACGCCCATGATCGTGAGGGACGGATCCACCGAGACCGAGCCGGGCAGTGCGGCACCGTCGGCCACGTACAGCCCCTTCACGCGATGCGCCTCACCCGTCGCCCCCGCGAACGAGTCGGCGGCATCCACTCCGATCGGCGCCGTGCCCATGAGATGCGAGCCGGCGCAGAACTGCGCATTCGGCTGCACCGACCGCAGCGTGATCTGCTGCCGGATTTCGCGCTCGCTGCTCACGCGCGTGCCGTACACGTCGGGGATCCATACGTCGCGCGCGCCCGCGGCGAGGAAGATGCGGGCTGCGTTCTTCAGATAATCGACTGCCTTCAGCTGGTCGGCGTGGCGGACTGCGTACTCCGTGCGGCGGATCCCGTCGCGCCCCAGGAACACGCGGCCAGGATGGTCCTCGTCGATGACGCTCATGAGCGAGCCGAGGTTGCGGTACCGCTTCATCTGGTCCGCATGCGCCACGCCCATGCCGTTCAGCATCACGGCAGCGATCCCGGGGGACTGATGGTTGGTGAGCATGATGTAGCCGCCGCCAGCGTAGTCGCCGCGCGCATCCCGCTGCACATGCCGGAATCCATGCACCACATAGGCGCATGGTATGCCAGTCTGGTTGTCGATCACCCGGTCGAAGTCGGCCCAGACGAAATAGTGCGGGTTGATGTAGAGTCTGCGTCCGACGACGTCATCTTCGACGTTGCGCAGCAGGATGTCCGCCGTGCCGAGCGCGCCGGCGGCGAGCACGACGATGGGCGCGTCGGCGCGCAGCCGGCCCGTGGGCTGCCTGGTGGCGCGATCGACGAGGTCCGCTTCGACGCCTGTGACCTTCCCGCCGTCCATGACGAGACGCGTCACGTGCGCATCGCTGTAGATGCGGCCGCCGGCCTTCGAGACGCGCGGAATGGTCGTCACGAGCTGCGACGTCTTGCGATTGTACGCACAGCCGAATTGCGTCCAGCCGCAGCCGACGCAGTCCACGCGCGCCGTCGGCGGCGCATGTCCCTCGATGCCCAGCTTTTCGCAGCCTTCGCGCACGAGCCGGTTGTTCTCGTTGAACAGGCGCTCCGGCGTGATGTGGATGCCGAGCTCCTGCTCGATCGCATCCCAGTGCGGGTCGAGCTCCGATTCGATCAGCCAGTCCACGCCGTGCTCCCGGCGCCACCGCTCGAGGCGATCGGTGGGCGTGCGGAACGAGTCGCCCCAGTAGTGGACGGTGCAACCGCCGACCGCTTCCGCGTAGTTCAGGAAGACCGCGTTGTCTACCGTCGAGTCCAGGCCGCGCCGGCCGTTGAAATCCCGCATCGCATCGTCTTCTCGCTGCGAGAAGTCCTCGGCCCGGAAGAACCCGCCCTTCTCGATCATCACGACGTCCCAGTCGCGCTCGGCCAGGTAGGCGGCGAGCGTGCCGCCGCCCGCACCGGTGCCGACGACGATGACGTCGGCGCGCTCGCGCACGGTGTCCGTGCGGCCGTTCCCCTGGATGATCATGCGATGCCGCCGAAATCGACCGGAACCACGGGCACCTGCACGCGCTCCGGCCACGGGCCCGGGAATCCGGTCAGCGCGCGCGTCGCGTCATCGGCGTAGGCGAAATAGACGATAAAACCGCGCATCGCCTGGAACGCCGCGCGTCGCAGGTTGAACCGGGAGCCCGCCCAATGGCCCAGCACGGTGCGGCGCTCCTCCGGCGACAGCTCGGTGAAGCGGCTGCGGCGGAACGACAGCACGGTACCGTGCTCCATCAGACCGAGGACGCTCTTCATGTCGGAGCGCATGGGATCGCCGGCAACCGCGAGCTCGCGGTCGATGCGCGTCGCCACGACGTCGGGCGTGACGGGCACGCCGACCAGGATGGCCTCGGCGGCCGCACGCGCGACGCCATACTCCTTGGGCGTGAGCGACTGCAGGGCGCCGCCGTCGGCCGCACGGGCCGGGTACTGCGGTGCGCAGCCGGCCGGGACCAGTGAGGCCACGGCAGCAGCGGCGGTGCCGCCTGCAGCGGAGCGCAGGAAGCCGCGTCGTGTCGTCGTCATCGCTGGAAGCTAAGACCGGGGGCAGCTCAGCGGAACGGGAAGAACAGCGGAATCGCGAACGTGCCGGCCGCAATGACCAGCACGGCGAGCGGCGCACCGACGCGGATGTAGTCGGAAAACCGGTAGCCGCCGGGCCCGAAGATCATCGTGTTCGTCTGATAGCCGACGGGCGAGAGGAAGCTGTTGGACGCGCCGACCATGACCGCGATCACGAACGGCAGCGGCGACACGCCCAGGGATGCCGCCACGGCTACGGCGATGGGTGCGAGCACCACGGCCGCGGCGGCATTGGAGATCACGGACGTGAGCACGGTCGTGACGAGCAGGAACGCGGCGAGGATGCCGTGCAGGCCGAGCGGTCGCGCGGCTTCGAGCAGGTGATGCGCCACCCAGGCCGCGGCGCCCGACTCGTGCATGGCAATACCCAGCGGCAGCACCGCACCGAGCAGCACGATCACCATCCAGTCCATCTCGCGGTACGCCTCATCGGGCGTGAGGCAGCCGGTCAGAAACATGGCGACCACGCCCATCAGCGCGGAGACCAGGATCGTCGTGATACCGAGCGCCGGCAGCAGCACCACCGCGACCACGATCGGCACGGCGATCTTCATCCGCGTCTGACGCATCGTCGGCAGATCGACGGCGCCCAGCAGCACGAGCCCGCTTTCCCTGTGCAGCCGCTCCAGTGCTCCGGCCGTGCCCTGCACCAGCAGCATGTCGCCCGGCTGCAGCCGCAGCTCGCCCATCGGCTCCTGCAGTGTCACGCCGTGCCGGCGCGCGGCCATGGCGCTCACGCCGAAACGTGCACGCAGAGCCAGGTCACGAACCGTGCGCCGCACTGCATTCGCGCGACGCGGCACCAGCACTTCGGCCAGCCGCACGTCTTCCGACTCCTCCGCCCCACCGCCGAAATCGAGCTCCGAGTGGAGCAGCTCGAGCCCTTCGTCGTGCTGCACCTTCGCGATGTCGGGGATCTTGCCTTCGAGCACGAGCACGTCGCCCGCTCGCACTATCGTGCTGCCCCGCGGCACCTCGATATGCCCGGCCGCTCGCCGGATCCGCACCACCTGCAGGCCCAGCGATTCGCCGAACCGCGCTTCGGCCAGGCTGCGGCCGCACAGCTTCGACGTTCGCAGCACGCGCATCATGGTGAGGTAGTCATGCAGCTCGTAGCTGCGCAGCAGGTCCCGGTCCGCCTCCCGGTGTGGCAGCAGCCACCGTCCGATCGTCAACAGGTACGCCACGCCTACGATGGCTACGATCAGCGCAGCGGGCGTGATCTGGAAGAGCGTGATCCGCTCCACACCGAGATCGAGCGCCAGTCCTGCCACCAGCAGGTTGGTGCTGGTGCCGATCAGCGTCAGTGTGCCACCCAGCTGCGCCGCGAACGAGAGCGGCATGAGCAGCCGCGAGGGTGCGACGCTCATGCCGCGCGCGAGCCCGAGGATCATCGGCATCAGCACCGCGACGGCTGCCGTGTTGTTCACGAACGCGCTCAGCGGCACCACGATGCCGACCGTCAGCAGCAGCAGCCGCAACTCGCTCGTGCCCGCGAACCTCGACGTCCAGCGCGCGAGCACGTCGATCGCTCCGGTGCGGAGCAGTCCCGCCGCGAGCACGAGCATCAGTGCCACCGTCACCGTCGCCTCGTGGGCGAACCCGCTGATGCCCTGCTGGGGCGTCACCGCGCCCGTGACGATCAGCGACAGCATGATCATCAGCGCGACGACGTCGACACGGAACCTGTTCCAGACGAAGAGCAGCAGTGCGAGCGCCGTCAGGCCGAGCGCAACGATCACCTCGTCGGTCAGGGCCGGCGCCTGCTGCAGCACTGCGGCGGTCAGACGCCGCCCCCGTCCGAGTCCCGAAGCGGCACGACGACGACCGGGCAAGGTGCATGCTGCAGGATGTTCTGGGTGGTGTCGCCGAGGATCAGTCGCGCGAGCTGGCCGCGGCCGCGCGTGCCGACCACCAGGAACGCGGCGCCCAGCTCCTCGGCCGCGCGCGTGACGCCGTCTGCGACGTCGCCCCGCTCCACCACGCGCATGGAGGCACCGCGACCGTGCAGGTGCTCCGCGATGAACTGTACCAGCTCGTCGTTGATGCGCTCCAGGATCCGGTCCCGCTCGCCGTGCAGGTCCACGCCCGCTTCGCCGCCCGATACAATGAGAGCGTCCAGCTCGGTCGCGACATACACCACCGTGATCGGTGCGCCGAACCGGTCCGCGAGCCGCGACGCAACGGCTGCCGGCGCGGCGGATGATGGGCCGAACCGGGTCGCCAGCACGATCTCTCCACTCATGCCGACTCCTTCCTGTGCCGCGGGATGATCACGGGCCGTCCGCTCGCCCCGGAGGCAGGTTCCGGACCAGGCAGCGACGATCCTGTCGTTTCCCCGGGGGCGCCGTTACCTTGCCGGACCACGACTTCGAGGCTGTGCTCCTTTGCGCGCAATCCGCTTTCACTACCGGCCGGTACGATACCTCTGGACCCGCTTCGCGGCCAGCCGCAGCCCATCGCTTGCCCTCGGCCGGCTCGGCTGCGTTTCCCTCGACGACGTCGAGCCGGTCCCGCTGCCGGGGCCCGACTGGGTCCGCGTCCGATCCTCGCTGTCCGGTGTCTGCGGCAGCGACCTCTCGGCTATCACGGCGCACGACAGCTTCACGCTCGAGCCCTACGGCGCCTACCCGTTCACGTTCGGCCACGAGAACATCGGCCGCGTGCTGGAAGCCGGTGATGCCGCCGCGCCGTGGGCGACCGGCGATCGCGTCGTAGTGAACCCCATGCTCGCGTGCGCCCAGCGCGGGCTCGAGCCGTGTCCCGCCTGCGCCACCGGCGAGTACGGCCTCTGCCGCAGCACCCGCGAGGGCGTCGTCGGGCCCGGCCCGATGATCGGCTACTGCCCCGGTGCGGGCGGCGGCTGGTCCGCCTCCTTCGTCGCGCACCGGTCGCAGCTCTTCGCCCAGGGCGACCTGCCCGACGAGGTCGCCGTACTCACCGACCCGCTCGCCTCCGCGCTCCGGCCCGTGCTGCTGCACCCGCCCCGCGACGGCGACGTCGTGCTCATCATTGGCGCAGGCTCGATCGGCGTTCTCACTGTCGCCGCCCTGCGTGGCTCCGGCTGGGACGGCCCCATCGCCTGTCTCGGCCGCCACGACTTCCAGCTCGACCTCGCGAAGGCCGCCGGCGCAGATCATGTGTTCCGCAGTGCTGCCGAAGCGTACCGCTGGGCGGAATCGCTGCCGCACGCGCACGGCTGGAAGCCGACGCTCGCGGCCCGCTTCGTCGAAGGCGGGCCATCTCTGGTCTTCGACACCGTCGGCAGCGAGTCTTCCCTTGGAGACGCGCTCGCGCTTGCGCGCGAGGGAGGCCGGATCGTTCTGGTGGGAGCAGCCGCCCGCGTGACCGTTGATTTCACCCGCCTGTGGTACCGCCACCTCACGATCGCGGGTATCTTTGCCTACGGGCCTGTGCCCGGCGCGGCCGGCGGCGCAGATGCCGGCGCGGCCGCGGACACTGGCCACGACATCTACGACAGCTCGCTGGACATGCTGCGCGGCCGCGACCTCGGGGCGCTCGGGATGGTCACCCACGTTTTCTCTCTGGAGGAGTATCGTGCAGCACTCGCGGCAGCCCTCGACAAAGGCGCCAATCGCTCCGTCAAGGTCGTCTTCCAGCCCGATTGATGGCGTGGAAGGCGTGACCCTCACCGAGGCAATGGCTGCCGTGCACGGCGCTGAGCACCTGCATGAGTACACGCGGGACCCGTTCCTCGGTTACTTCGACGGCCGCTCCGTTGATCAGATCCTGCCCGAGGGCTCGCTGCTCGACCATCCCAACGCCCGCCGCTGGTTCGAGCTGCTCGCGGCAGGTCTGCCGCAGTCGCTCTACACATACCAGCTGCCGCTCACGCGCGCGCCCGGCCCGCATTCGGCGGCGCTGGGCGAGCCGCTCGTGATGTTCTCCAGCTACAGCTACCTCGGCCTGATCGGGCATCCGCGCATCGCCGCTGCCGTCCACGCGGCCGTCGCGCGCTACGGCACGTCTACCGGCGGCGTGCGGCTGCTGACCGGCACGCTCGAGCTGCACCACGAGCTCGAGCACGAACTGGCCTCGTTCCTCGGCCAGGAAGGCGCCGCCACCTTCGCGTCCGGCTACGACGCCAACCTCGCGGCCATCACTTCGCTCTTCGGTCCCGGCGATGTCGCCATTCTCGATCAGTACGCACACCAGTCGATCCACGACGGCGTCCGCATGGCGGGTTGTGAGGCACGTCGCTTCAGGCACAACGACATGGACGACCTGGAGCGGCGCCTGCGACAGGCGAAGAACCGCGGTGCGAACCGCATCCTCGTCGCAGTGGACTCCGTCTTCTCAATGGACGGCGACCAGGCTCCCATCGCCGAGCTGATCCAGCTCAAGCGCACGTATGGCGCGTTCCTGCTCGTGGATGAGGCTCACGCGCTCGGTGCCGTCGGCGCGACCGGCCGCGGCATCTGTGAGGAGCAGAACATCGACCCCGCGGACATCGACATCGTCACCGGCTCGCTCTCGAAGGGCATACCTTCCTCGGGCGGCTTCGTCGCCGGTTCGCGCGGGCTCAAGATCTACATCCAGCACGGCTCCGCACCGTACATGTTCTCCGCCGCGATCACGCCCGCCAATGCGGCCGCCGCTCTCGAGGCGCTGCACATCATCCGCTCCGAGCCGCACCACATGGAGACGCTCCGCGCCAACACCGTCCTCATGAAGGCCGGCCTGACGGAGCTCGGCTTCGACACCGGGGCTTCCACTTCACCCGTGCTGCCGCTCCTGCTTGGCGACGAATGGCGCGCGTACCGCGTCGCACGCGCCATGCTCGAGCGCGGCATATTCGTCTCCGCTGTCGTCTACCCGGCCGTCTCGCCCGGCCACGCGCGGCTCCGGCTATGCGCCACTGCCGCGCACCGACCCGAGCACTTCGAGCGCCTCTTCGACGCCCTCACCGAATGCACCGCCGCATTCGCCTGACATCATGAAGCAGAAGGAGCGGGGCGCCATGGCACCCCGCTCCTTCCTCGAACGTGATCCGACCGGTCGTATCGACGCCCTACTGCGTCGCCTCCATCGACCAGCCAAAGCCCGCCGCACCGCAGCAGGTCAGCACGATATCGAGCGCCAGGGTGCTCGAATCGAAATCGAACGTGCCCGTCACGTCGGATGTTACTTCGTACCCCGCCGCGTCCATCGGCGCCGCCAGCACCGTACCGCCCGACGTCACGCTGAACGCCCAGGGCACCGGGATGCCGAACACGCCAGCGTCGCCCTGATAGTCCGACAACCGCTGGTTGTACGGCACGCCGTCCACCACGATCGGTTGTGCCGGTGTGCTGATCGTCACCGTGCCGGTGCCGTTGCCGAAGTCACCGGTCCGCGCTGAGGCGTACACGCCTACCGGGACATTGACGAACCCTTCGACGTTCAGCGAGAACGAACGGTAGTCATCGATATAGCCCGTCTCCACATTCCGTCCCGACTCCGCCTCTGCACTCACGATCTCGATCTCGAGGGTGCGGCCATCCGTCGCGTCGAACGGGACGAACACGATGATCGTGTCACGCGGCAGCAGATCCTCACCCGCATCATAGCGGATCGATGCGGTGCCGCCGGCCGCTGTGACGTCAGTCCTGACCGTGCTGTCCGCGTTCACGATCACGTAGTCCGTGCCGAACACTGCATCGCCGCCGAACGTGTACTGGACCGTGACATCCTCCTCCAGCCGCGTCGGCATCTGGATGATCACGCGGTTGTACGATCCCGGCGTGCCGATCGTGGACGGCTGCACGAACTGGACGAACGGATCGACCAGCGAGCCGAACTCCTCCACCGGGTTCGTGATATCCTCGCAGCCCGCAACAGCCACCGCGGCAATTGCGAGCGGACCCACGACTCTCTTCATTTTCATCATTGTCCGTTCCAAAGCTTGAGTGGCCATCAGTTCCCCGGCTCGAACCACATCGGCTGATCCAGCGGGATCTGGCCGGGTGCGTTCGTGTTGGAGGAGAGCTCATCGGGCGGGAACGGGTAGCGGCGGATGATGCCGCCCAGAACCGCCTGCGATGCGACCTGGAGATCCGGATAGTGCGTCCGCCGCCAGTGCGTCCAGTTCTCCGGCGCCCGGTCCAGCACCTCGATGTACTGCTGCCCCTGGATCGCCTCGACGGTGGCGGGCGGCAGCGACGCGACGTACGCCTGCTCGTCCGCTTCCGAGATCGCGCCTGCCTCGCCGTCGAACCAGTCGATCGCGAGCCGGACGCCCGTCTCGTAGGCATTCTGCGCGGCACCCGGCCCGCTGGTGGAAGCCAGGAACTCGGCCTCGTAGAACCACACTTCGGCCGCCGTGATCATGCGGTTGGGCCAGTCCTCCCGAATGATGTTCTGACTCACCATCGACGTCTCGTCGCCGTACTGGAACACGCCCGGCGCCTGGCCGAAATATTCGCTAGTCTGATAGTTCTCCGGGTCGTCCGGGTCGACCGCCAGCTCCCAGTACGTGCTCAGCCGCGGGTCGTCCAGATCCTTCATCAGGTCGACGAGCGCCTGGCCGGCGTAGATGTACCCGTTGCCGTTGCGTACGTCGATGAACCCGCCGTACATGTCGTTCAGTTTCCAGAGGTTGTGCTCGTTGTCCGGTATGTCGAAGAACGGGATCGCCGCCTCCTGCGAATTCTCACGGATCAGCGGCTGGCTCAGCAGCGCCTGGATCTGCGAATCCACGGACGGGTCCTCGTTGCGGATCATCATCAGGATCCGGAGCTTCAGCGAGTTGGCGAACCGCTCCCATAGCGCCATGTCGCCACCGTAGACGAGGTCGCCCGCCTCGACGCCCGGTGCGCCCTGGTCGATCATCGCGATCGCCCCATCCAGCCGCACCAGCAGGCCGCGCAGGATGGTCTCCTGGTCGTCGAACTCCGGCTGCGGGAACTCGTCACCCTGCAGCGCCTGCGTGAACGGCACCCTCTCCCACAGCGCCGTCAGCGTCCAGTACATGTAGGAGATCAGGATCTCCGCCTGCGCCGCCACGTTGACGGCGGCCGGATCCTGCCCCAGCGCCTGGTCCCTCATCAGCGTCAGGTTCTTGATGCCGTCATTGAAGATGATGCTCCACGTGTTGCCGGTCGTGAAGGAGCTGATGATGTAGCGCTCCGGGTCGTTGAACACGCTGGTCGAACCGTTCGACGACCAGATCTGGGCATGGAACGCATTGCCGGGGCTCATCTCGATCGAGCGCACCGCCGCGAAATTGGCGAGCGCGGTCGGCATCAGGAGGTCGGGTGTGATCTCCGTCGCCGCGTCCGGGTCCGTGTTGATGTCCAGATCGAACATGTCGCCGCAGCCGGCGGCGAACGGGAGCCACATCAGCAGCAGCAGGTGAGGCCTGAGCCTGAGCATATTTATTCCCTTCATTAGAAGCGTGCCTCAATGTTGAAGCCGAAGGACCTCGTCGAGGGCAGCGTGGCCCATTCGACACCCTGGCCGTTCGACGCCGAGCCGAACAGGCCAGTTTCCGGGTCGATATGAGGCACTTTCCTGTGGAACAGCCACACGTTCCGGCCCTCGAGGCCAACCCGCAGTCCCGCAATTGGCATATTGCCCAGCCAGCGCTGCGGCACTGACCAGTCGAGCCGCACCTCGCGCAGCCGCGCGTTCGACGCGTCGAACACCTTGCCTTCATGGATCCCCTGCGCCGAGTACCGCTCCCAGAACGCCTGCATGTTCTGCACGGGCACATCGTTCGGCCGGTATGTACCATCGCCGTTGTCGATCACGCCCTCGTCGATGAACGTGCCCTCGCGGTTGATTCCGGTCTCCTCCGCGAGACCCTCGTCCCGCAGCGTCGCGACGGTCTCGGAGAAGATGCTGCCGCCCTTCCGCCAGTCGAGCAGGAAGCTGAAGACGACGGGGCCGCCGCGCAGTGTGTTGTGCAGCGCCAGGCGGAAGTCCGGATCGATGTCGCCCAGCCGCCGGATGTCGCCCTCCTGCCGCAGACCCGTGCGCCCGTCGATCAGGATCTGGCCCGCGTCGTTTCGCAGGAAACCCGGACCGTAGAGGCCGAACGACTTGCCGGGCTCGGCCTTCACCTGCAGCGAGCTGAAGCCGCTCTGGATGATGAGCTCGTCCACACCCGGCGCCAGCGAGACGACAGTGTTCTCGTTCTTCGTGAAATTCAGGAACATGTCCCAGTTGAAGCGGCTCGTGCGCACCGGGTTCAGGTTGAACTGCGCCTCGATGCCCTCGTTCGACACCTCGCCAATGTTCGTGCGGTTCGCGGCGAAGCCGGTGCTCTCCGGAATCGGGATCGAAATGATCTGGTCCTCCGTACGCACGTCGTAGTACGTGAGGTCGACGCCGGCCCGTCCGTTGAAGAACTGGAACTCGCCGCCGATCTCGTACGAGTGCTGCCGCTGCGGCTTGAGGTCGGACGGTGGGATGATGTTCGTTGCCTCGAAGCCGGTCTGGCCGCCGAACGGGAAGTTGTTGCCCGTCCCGTACTGCCCGAAGATCGCCGACACGGGGAAGAACCGGAATGCGAGCTGGTACGGCGCCTCGTCGCTGCCGACCTGCGCGTAGTTGGCTCGCAGCTTCGCGTACGACAGCACGTCGCCTGCGATGCCCAGCGCCTCGGTCGCGATGAAGCTCAGGTTCACCGACGGGTAGAAGAACGAGTTGTTCTCCTCCGGCAGCGTGGACGACCAGTCGTTCCGGCCGGTCACGTTGAGGAACACGTAGTCACGATAACCCAGCGTCATATCGCCGAACACGCCGTACAGCCTGCGCAGCGACGAGCTGTTCGCCGGTGCGTTCGCGTTGGCGTTCGCGAAGTTGTAGAGACCCGTGACGGTCAGGTTCGACGCCTGGTTCCGCTGAATCTGCAGCGAGCGCTCGTTCCAGTTGCCGCCGATGATGCCGCGCAGATCGAAGTCCTCGGTCAGATCCCGATGCGCCTCGCCGAGCAGATCGACGTTGCGCTGTGCCTCCTGCAGCACATCCAGCGAGAAGAGGCCGTTCTCCCGGCCGATCGTGCCGACCGCGTTGATGTTGCGCCGGTCTTCCGTGTAGGTGTCCAGGCCGGCCCGACCGGTGAACGTCAGCCAATCCAGCGGTGTGTACACGAGCGAGCCGCTGCCGAAGACGCGGTCCACCTCGTTCGTGAACATGTTCTCGTTCACGACCCAGAACGGGTTGTTGATGAAGTTGCTGAGCGACCGCTGGTCGCCGAACTCGTCCCGGTAGTTTCGCAGATCGTCGATGTCCATCGTGCGCGGCAGGCCGTTGACGATTGTCACCAGCACGTTCGGGTCGTTGCCGCCAGCCACCGCGCGGCCCTCTCCCGTCGTGTTGATGTAGAAGCCGGAGAGCCGCGCGTTCAGTGTCGGCATGACCTGGTAGCCGGTGTTGATGTTGACCGACGTCCTGGCCTGGTTGCTGTTGGGCACGATCCCGCCCTGATCCTGGTTCGTGAAGCCCAGGCGGAAGTCGCCGCTCTCGTTGGACGCGGCGAGGGAGACGCTGTTGATCGTCAGCAGCGCATTGTCGTAGAAATCCGCGACGTTGTTCTCGAAAGCGCGCAGCGTGACCATCTCGCCACGGATGTTCTCGACCTCCTGCCCGGCGATCAGCGGGCCCCAGCCGTTCAGGACCTGGGAATCGTACGCGCCAGCGTCACCCTGGGCGTATGAGTTCTGGAAATCCGGCAGCACGAGCGGCTCCGACCAGCGAACGGTGGTGCTCGCGTTGATCGAGCCGCCCCCGCCAGCGGTGCCGCGCTTCGTCGTGATCAGAATGACGCCGTCCTTGGCGCGTTGCCCGTACAGCGCGGCCGCCGCCGCGCCCCGCAGCACTGTGACCGATTCAATGTCATCGGCCGTCAGGTCGCCCGCCCGGTTGCCCACGTCGATCGCACCCGTGAGACGATCCTGGCTCGTCCCGGCCACGATGTTCGAGTTCGAGATCGGCACGCCGTCCACCACGAACAGCGGCTGGTTGTCGCCGGACAGCGACGACACGCCGCGGATCACGATGCGCGTCGAGGCGCCGATGTCGCCGGACTGGCCGGTGACCTCCACGCCCGGACTCCGGCCCGCCAGCGCGCTGACGAAATTCGTCTCGCGCACTTCCGTCAGGTCTTCACCCTCGATCGTCGTCACCGAGTAGGCGAGTTCCCGCGCCTGCCGCTGGATCTGCTGTCCCGTAACCACGATCGCGTCGAGCTGCAGGGCCCGCGTCTCGAGCGCGAAGTCGGCCGTGTTCGCGCCGGCACTCACCGTCACCGCGCGTTCGACCTCGGCATACCCGACCGTCGCCACCGACAACGTGCGCTGCCCCACTGGCACGTTCTGCAGCAGGTATCGACCATCTTCCCGCGTCAGCGTCTGGAGGTTGCCAGCCTCGATCTCGACGACGACGCCGGGCAGGGGCCGGCCGCTGCCCGCCTCCGTGACCAGCCCGGTGATCGTGCCGGTCTGCTGCGCGCTCAACGGCGCGATCGACAGCAGCAGGCCGATGCCGGCTCCCATGAGACATCTCCAATTAACATACATACGTGTGCCACCCTCCGTTGATGCTGTGATAGCCCTGATGTACCACGTGGTTCGGCAAGCCTTGACGCCTCCCGTTTCCCGGCGGACCCATGCGCAGACTGACTCCCGAGGGTACACCGATCGCGCCACAGATGCAATATGTCCCCGATTACTACCGCCTCACCCTCGTTTCCGTGTCATTCGTCCCTGATCCTGGCTCGCAGGAGGGTAAACGTATGAACCGGAAGATCCATGACAGCCGGGAGCGGGCGCCGAGGGGGCCGTGGGATGGTGGGCGGGAACCTGGAGGAGGGAGGAACGGTGGCGAACGAAGTCGTCAGTCGTCGGCGAGCACGCGGAGCAGGGCCCGTGCCTTGGCGAGCGTCTCTTCGTATTCCGTGGCCGGGTCGGAGTCCGCCACGATGCCCGCACCGGCCTGCACGTGAGCCATGCCGCCCGTGGCGACGAGGGTGCGGATCGCGATGGCGGCGTCCATGGTGCGGCCGCCGTAGGCGAAGTAGCCGACGGCTCCCGCATAGATGCCGCGGCGAACCGGCTCCAGCTCGTCGAGGATTTCCATGGCCCGGATCTTCGGCGCGCCGGACACCGTGCCGGCCGGAAAGCAGGCGCGAAACACATCGACGGCCCCGATGCCCTCTCGCAACGCTCCCTCTACCTGGCTGACTATGTGCAGGACGTGGCTGTACTTCTCGACCTTCATGAAGGACGAGACTCTGACGGAGCCGAAGCGGGCGACGCGGCCGACGTCATTGCGGCCCAGGTCCACCAGCATGAGGTGCTCCGCCTGCTCCTTCGGATCGGCCAGCAGCTCGGCGCTGAGCCTTTCGTCCTCGACCTCCGTGCGGCCGCGCGGCCGCGTCCCGGCAATCGGCCGCACGGTCACGACATTGTCCTCGACGCGCACCAGGACCTCCGGCGATGAGCCGACCAGCGCGATGCCGTCCAGCTCGAGGAAGAACAGGTATGGCGACGGGTTCAACGCGCGCAGTGCGCGGTACAGCTCGAGCGGGTCGCGCCGCAGCTCCACGCTGAGGCGCTGGCTGAGCACGACCTGGAACGCGTCACCGGCGTTGATGTAGCCGCGGATTCGCTCCACATCCCGCATGTAGTCGGCTCGCGTGTAGCTGCTCGTGAATGCGACGTCTGCCGTCGCGGCCGGCAGCTCCACGGGCGACGGCCCGGCGCGCGTGGCGAGCGCATCCACGACATCGTCTACGCGCGCCACGGCCGCATCGTACATGCGCCGCAGGTCGTCCGCGTCGGCGCCGGCCGTGTCGACAGTCGTCACTGCGTGCGCGCGGCCGTAGACGTTGTCGATCGCGAGCACCGTGTCCGTGAAGACCATCAGCGCCTCCGGTACGTCCAGCGTGTCCACCGGCGCGTCGGGCAGTCGCTCGATGTAGCGGATCACGTCGTATCCGAGGTAACCGACGGCGCCGCCGAAAAAGCGGGGCAGCCCCGGCACCTGCACCGGTTGCACGGCGCGCAGCAGAGCATCCAGCTCGGCGAGCGGATCGGCCACGACGCGCGCTTCGCCCCAGCCGGTTGCCGCGGTCCAGGTGGAGACCCTGCCGCCGGCCTCCAGTCGCCAGGCCGAGCGCGGCGCGGTGCCGACGAAGGTGTAACGCGCCCACTTCTCGCCGCCCACCAGCGATTCCAGCAGAAACCCGAACGGCGGCCTGCGCAGCTTGTGGTATGCGGTGACGGCGGTATCGGCGTCGAACAGGAGCTCGCGTGCGACGGGCACGTGCCCGCCCTGTGCGGCGAGCCCGCAGAACGTATCGAAGTCGGGTATGATCATAGGGCGCGGAATGTCGAGGCGGTGCCGGTTGCGGTCAAGGCCCGCAGCGGCCGAGACCCGCGCGGCCTACCGAACGCGGGCGGACGCGCCTATCTTGTGCTGGCCCATCATGGATGCTCCGCGAACCGGATTCCCGAAAATGAAGCAGATGGACGAGGAACGACCCGCGCGTGTCGCGCGCGAGCCGCTGGACGCGACGCAGTACCACCCGCCGTACCTGGCCGCCGCGCTCGCCTCGGGTGCCGTTTTCCTGCTGTACGTGATCACGCTGAGCCCGACGACGGCATTCTGGGACACCAGCGAATACATTGCGACGGCCACGATGCTCGGCGTTCCACACCCGCCCGGCAATCCGTTGTTCGTGGTCCTGGCGCGCGCATGGCAGCTGATGCTCGAGCCGCTCGGCCTCTCCGCTGCGGTACGGATCAACCTGTTCAGCGCCGCGATGGGCGCGCTCGCCCACGGCTGCTGGTTCCTGCTGGTGGACCGGATCCTGTCGTTCTACTCGAGCGACCGCGTGTTCAGGATCGTCGGCGCAGCTGCAGCCGTGCTCATCAGCGCGACCGCTTTCACCGTCTGGAACCAGTCGAACGTGAACGAGAAGGTGTACACGGTCACCCTCTTCACGATTGCGCTGCTCTCGTGGCTTGCGTTCCGCTGGCGCGACAACATCGGCCGCGGCAAGGACGACAACCTGATCCTGCTGATGGTCTTCGTGCTCGCGCTCTCCGTTGGCAACCACCTGATGGCGTTCCTCGCCGCGCCCGCTCTCGTCGCGTTCATCCTGCTCGTCGCGCCGGGCACGCTGGCCAACTGGAAGCTGTACGCCGCCGGCCTCGTCACGGTGCTGCTCGGTCTGTCGATACACATGTACCTGCCGCTACGCGCCGGCCTCGACCCGGTCATCAACGAGGCTGACCCGACCTGCGAATCTGTCAGCGCTGCGCTGACCAGTGTTGTGACGATGGGTCGCGCAGGCTGTGACGACCTCTCCGCCGCCCTCTCGCGGAAGCAGTACGACAAGCCGTCGATGCTATCGGATCCGATCGCGGCGAGTCGCGGTTACGACGAGCCGCGCACGATCGGTCTGCTGGCCGCGCAGTACACGACGTATGCGCAGTACTTCGACTGGCAGTGGGCCCGCTCCGTGAACGGTCTGGTGTCGTTCTTCGGTCCGGTCCGCGTGTTGTTCACGCTGCTGTTCACAGCGCTCGGCGTCTTCGGTGCGCTGTCGCACTATCGCCGCGACCGCACCAGTTGGGTCTACTGCGCGCTGCTGTTCGTGACGCTGTCCGTCGGCCTGACGTTCTACATGAACTTCAAGTACGGCTACTCGCATCCGGGCGCCACACGCGACACGACCGAGGTCCGCGAGCGCGATTACTTCTTCATCGTCAGCTTCTCGCTGTGGGGCCTCTGGGCCGGCATCGGCCTGGCCGCGCTCTGGCTCTGGCTGTCCGAACGCGTCCGCGCCGGCGCGGACGCCGCACGGCAGGCTGTGCTCGAGCGCATGCCGGCGGCCGCCATCAGACCGTCGCTGAGAACGGCAGCCGTGCTCGCGCTCGCGCTGATCCCGCTCTTCGCCAACTGGAGCTGGGCCGACCGCAGCCAGGACTACTCCGCCCGCGACTGGGCGTACAACCTCCTCATGAGCGTGGAGCCGTACGGCGTGCTGTTCACCAACGGCGACAACGACACATTCCCGCTCTGGTACCTCCAGGAAGTGGAGGGTCTGCGCCGCGATGTGACCGTCATCGTGATGAGCTACCTGAACACGCCCTGGTACGCCGGGCAGCTGCGCGATCTCACCGCGCCCTGTCCGCCCGGTGTGTCGCCCGCGGAGGACCCCACCCGCATAATCTGCCAGCGGCCGTACGAGATCGATGACGGCCCTGACTTCTACCGTCCGCTCGTCATGCGCGGCGATGAGCCCGGCTTCACCGCCGATGGCCGGCCGGCCGGCGGCGCGCCGACCGGCTCGATCCTGCCCCTCACGGACGCGCAGATCCAGGACATCACGAACACACCGCCCTACATGACCAGCCACGCCCAGGTATTCACAGCGGGCGGCATCGAGGCGGTCATCCCGCAGGAGACCGTCATGCTGCCTGCGGACATTTTCATGGCGCAGATCATCGTGTCCGCGGTTGGCGACCGACCCGTCTATTTCGCCATGACGACGCAGGCCTACGAGGAGCTCAACCTCAGACCGTACCTGATCCGCCAGGGTGTGGCGCTGAAGCTGAACGAGGGCCCCGTCGCACCCGATTCCGCCCGCGGGATCCACCCCGTCCCGGCCAGCCAGATTTCCGCCCTCATCGGGCCATGGATGGATGTGCCGCGCACGGAAACCCTGCTCACCGATGTCTTCATTCATCGCGGTGGCCTGCCCGGGGAATGGGGCCACTGGGTCGACGCTGCGACCGACGGGATCCCCGCGTATTACGGCTATTCCCACCTCGGACTGGGGTACGTGTACGACGCAGCTGGCCGCAGCGAAGACGCGCAGCGACACCTCGACGTCGGCCAGGAGTGGCTGAGGCTCGCCAACCTGCGGTATCTCCAATCGATGGGGCAGTAGCGGGCGAGCCGGCCGGCGCATCTGCGGACGCGCACGCCGCGCGCAGACCGATGTTCGGCGCTGCGCTGGTGCTCCTCGCCGCGTCGCTCTGGGCGACGTTCGGCCTCTTCGCGAAGGTGCTCTTCGCCGCCGGCTTCGAGCCGCTCGAGCTGGCCAGCGTGCGAACATCGATCGGCTTCCTCGCCGTCTTGCTCGTGGCAGCGCCGCGGCTGCTGCGCACGCACGAGCGGGGCGGCGTGCGCGTGCCGCGCCGCGCTCTGCTGCTCTTCACCGCGTACGGCGTTTTCGGCTTCGCCGTCTTCGAGCTCGTCTTCTTCGCCGCGCTCGAGCGGACGACGGTCTCGATCGCCGTCGCGCTGCTCTACACGGCGCCGGCGTTCGTCGTGATCATTTCCGCACTGGTCTGGCACGAGCGCGTCGGCGCCCACAGACTGGTCGCGCTGGCGCTGGTGCTGGCGGGTGTGCTGCTCGTGACGGGCGCTGCCAGCCCCGTTTTCCGTGGCGACGCGTCACTCTCTCCTGCCGCGTTGCTGCTCGGCCTCGGCTCGGGCGTCGGCTACGCCGCTTACACGCTGTTCAGCAAGCTGGCCACGGAGCGGTACGGTCCGCTCGCGTCGCTGTTCTGGTCGTTCGGCTTCGCCGCAGCAGTGCTCGCCGTCATTGCACCGCCGATCGCGCCGTTCCTGCGTATCCCCGGCCATGCTCTCCTGCTGATCGCGCTCGGCATCGTGCCGACCGTTCTGCCCTACGCGCTGTTTCTCGTAGCGTTGCGGCATCTCCGGGCCAGCACTGCAGCCATGATGGCATCCGTCGAGCCTGTCGTGGCCGCCGTGCTCGCCGCCATCCTCATCGGCGAGCACATCGTTCCCCTGCAGATCGTCGGCATTGCCCTCGTCTTCTCCGCCGCGCTGCTCCTGGCCCGCGAGCTCCCCGCCGACTCCGCCTGACCCACCCTGGTGTGCGTGTGCGTGTGCGTGTGCGTGTGCGTGTGCGTGTGCGTGTGCGTGTGCGCTGGACTTCCCCCGGTTTAATGGACACCGGGTTTAAGCTGCTCTCGTCGTGAG
>JBBEBA010000068.1:0-17750 GCA_040882575.1 Gemmatimonadota bacterium | reverse complement strand
TCCAGAGCTCCGGACAGTCCGGGCTCTGCACGAGCTCCTGGTAGCCGCCGTTGTCTGACCCTGTTGCTGACCCTGTTGCTGACCCTGTTGCTGACGCTGCTGGCCTTGCTGCTGCTGCTCGGCCTGCTGCAGGCGTTCCAGTAGCTGCTGCTGCTGCTCCGCGAGGGACAGCGCGTCGCTGGTAGCCTGCTGCATCGACTCCTGCAGCTCCTGCTGCCAGCGCTCCGCCATGGCCTGCCGCGCCTCATCCAGCGACTCTGCGACGCGTTCCAGATCGCGGGCTGCCTGTGCGCCCTTCTCGGCAGCCTCGGTGCCTTCCCGGCGGGCGGCGTCCCGGGCGGCCTGCTCCATCTGTTCGCTGGCGGCACCGGCCGTCTTCTGCGCGGCGCCTGTGCTCTCGGCGGTCTGCTGCTCGCCCTGCTCCTCGAGGCGCTGCTGCATGTCGCCGAGCCCCTGCTCGAGCTGCTCCGCCTCCTCGGCGAGCTTCTGCTGCGCCTCGGCCTGCCCGGGTGTGGGGGTGCGTCCGTCCATCGAGCGGGCGAGGGCTTCCTGCTGTGTGGCGAGCTCTCTCGCCTCCTGTGCGAGATCGTTCATCTGCTGCTCGGCGGCGGCGCGCCGCATCGTCTCGAGGCTGCGGTCCAGCTGCTCCTTCATCTCTTCCTGGCGCTCCGCCATCTGCTGGAGCGCCTTCTCGAGGGCTTCCGGGTCGAGGTCGTCGAGCGCCTCACGCAGCGCCTGGAGCTGTTCCTTCGCCTCCGGCGACAGCATCTCGTCATAGAGCTCGCGCAACTCCTGCAGCCGCTCGCGCAGTTCGGCGTCCCGCAGCCCGGAGCGCTCCATGGCTGTTTCGAGAGCGTCCAGGTTCTCGCGCATGGCCTCCATCTCGGCCATCATCCGCTCCTGCTGCTCGAGCATCTGACGCGATGGCGAAGCTTCCTCGAAATCCATGGCATCGCCGGCCGAACCACCGCGGCGGCCGGCCTGCTGCTGTTCGGCGCGGCGGCGTGCGTTGGCCGCCCCAGCCCGGCGCTCCAGGGTGCGTGTGCTCTCGCGCAGTTCGGCGGCGGTGCGTGCGAGGTCGCCGGTCCTCTCGAGCAGGTCGTCAGCCTCGTCGAGCGAGAGGTCTCGGAGCTCGAGCATGGTCGGCAACCGCAACGCGATCGTCGCCGATACGGCGCTCTGCCCGGCGGGCGAATTGTCGGTCACGCGCACGTAGAACTTGAGCGTGTCGCCAGGCACCAGGCTGCGGCTGCTGCCATCCAGAAGTGCGCGGATGAGCGCCCGGTCGTCGCCGGCAAGGCGGATTGGATCTTCGACGGCAGGATCCGGCTGGCCCGCGCGGCTCACGCGCCAGCTGACGAGTGCAGCGGACGCAAGGCCGTGATCGTCGCGAGCGTCGGCGACGATGCCCTGCCGCAGAGTCGCGTCGAGGACCGTGTCCCTGGCCGGGAACGCGATGGTCACGCCCGGTGGGGCGTCGCGTACCACGGTGATCGCCATCGGCGGCGGCGATACCGACGCATCCGCGCCCGCTGCGTCGCGCAGCCGCAGCGCGTAGACGCCACTGGTGCGCGGCGCGAAGGCGCCGTTGAAACGATCTCCCTCGATGTTCAGATCGAGTGCGGCATCGGGGCCGCGCAGCCGGGCACCGCCGAGCGGGCGCGTCGCACGTCCCCGCATCACGAGCTGGGTGCCTTCCGGCACCTCGAGCGGCGGCACATCGCCCTGGAAATGGTCGGTCGGCCGCCCCACGTGGGCGGGGTAGACGACGTCCACGAGCAGCTCCGAGAGCAGCAGCGGATCGGAGGGCGTGATCCGGAAGCGTCCGGTCACTGCACCATCGGGGGCCTCGACCCAGTATTCGGTGGGCGCGTCGATGTCGTCGATCGCGACGACGGCGCTGTCGCCGCTCACAGTACCGATCCTCTCGCGCGGCACGTCGCCCCGCATCCGCCAACGGACGGTGACGACCTCGCGCCCGGGTGCAGTCACGTGCACCAGCAGATTGGCGCCGCGGTCGACAGAGGCATCGCCGGGCGACACGATGAGTGCGGGGAGCGCAGGACCCGCAAGACTGCGGACGGGACTGGCGAGCGGCGCCCAGGCTGTCCGCGAATGCTCCGGCGCCGCGAACGCGGCCAGCACCGTGGCAAGGCTGAGCACACCGAGTGAGGTGACCGCGGCACGCCGTCGCCGGCGCACCGTCGCCGTCAGCTGCGCGGCAATGGCACCGGGCGAGATGCCCGCGAGTCGGCGGCCGAGCTCCGCTTCAGCGCGTCGCGCGAGCGCCGCGGAAGTCCCTTCGGGGACCGAGCGGGACAGCTCGAGCACGCCGCGCACGGAGCCTTCGGCCATGCCCGCCGTCCGCTCGGCATCGGCCGCGATCGCGCGCTCGTCGAGCGTGCCGACCCACCGGCGCAGCCCCAGCCACGCCACACCTGCAGCACCAGCTACGACGAGCCCGTCGAGCACGAGCGGACCGAACCCGGCAGCGCGCCAGGGCTGGAACAGGCCGAGCAGCCATGCCGCGAGCAGTGCCGTGGGGACCGCGCAGAGCGCGCTACCGACCACCGCGACTACGGCGTCGCGGCGCAGCGCTCTGCGGGCAGCTTCGATGACGGAACGGAGCGGAGCGGTGGAAGGGGTCATGGAACCACCTGTGCCATGGCGTAGAGGAAAAGATTGACGCCCATCCGCAGTGCGGCCTCCCGCGTTTCGGGCGCGTCGTCGTATTTCCCGGGATCCTCCCAGCCATTGCCGAGGTCGGACTCGAAGCTGTAGAAGAGGACGAGGCGACCGGCGTCGAAGATGCCGAAGGCCTGGGGTGAGCGGCCTTCGTGCTGATGCACCTTCGGCAGGCCATCGGGAAACGCGTAGAACACGCTGAACACCGGGTGATCCGCAGGGATCTCCTGCAGCTCGCGGTCCGGGAACACGCCGCGGATCTCGCGGCGGAAGCTCTCGTCGAGACCGTAATTGTCGTCGACGTGCAGGAACCCGCCGTCGAGCAGGTAGCGCCGCAACAGCTGCTTCTCCTCGGCCGAGAAGCGCACGTTGCCATGGCCGGTCATGTACAGGAACGGGTAGGACCAGAGAGTCGGGTCGGTCAGCTTCGTGCGCCCTGGCTCGGTCGAAACCGCGATGCCCGTGCGCTCCCGGATCGCACCCAGCAGATTCGGCACACCCGACGGATTGGCGTACCAGTCGCCGCCGCCGTCATACTGCAGCTGCGCTATCGTGAGGACCGGCTGCGAACGTTCGGGCCGCGGCGCGTGGGCCATGGTCACGAGGGCGACGAGCAGGCCTGTCAGCAGACGCACGGTCATTCCTTCTCCTGCCGGCCCTCCCCGGTCAGCGACAGCACGAGGGAGTAGGCCTCATTGCGGGGTACCTGCAAGCGCTGTGCAATCTCGCGGGCCGCGCTTCGCGTCGTCTCGCCCGCCGCGAGCAGCTCGCGAGCCAGCGCGGCGACCTCATCGACGCCGGCAGCCTCGGCCGCTGCGCCCGCCACCATCACGACGACCTCGCCTCGCACTACGGCCTCGTCATAGGACGCGCTCACTTCGGCCGCCGATCCGCGCACGATCGATTCGTGCAGCTTCGTCAGCTCGCGCGCCACGACGACCTGCCTGTCCGCGCCGCACAGGTCGACCAGGTCGCGGAGCAGCGCGGGCAGGCGGGCCGGCGACTCATACAGCACTGCGGTGTGCGGCAGCGCTGCAACCGCCGCCAGCCGCTGCCTGCGTGCGCCCGCTGCGCGCGGCAGGAAGCCGAAGAATGTGAACGGCTCGGGCTCCAGGCCGGATGCGACGAGACCTGCGAGCAGTGCGGACGCGCCCGGCACCGGCACGACGTCGTGGCCGGCATCGATCACCGCACGGACCAGGCGTGCGCCGGGATCGGACAACAGCGGCGTGCCGGCGTCGGACACGAGAGCGACGTCTTCGCCGGCATTCAGCCAGCCCACCAGCTGCGAAGCACGCGCGGCCTCGTTGTGCTCGTGAGCGGAAACGAGCGGCGCCACGATACCATGTCGACGGAAGAGAATCGAAGTGCGGCGCGTGTCCTCCGCCAGCACCCGGCTGACTTCCTTCAGCACCGTTACGGCGCGGAAGGTGAAATCTTCGAGATTGCCGATGGGTGTGCTGACAATATACAGGACTGACATGGAGTTACGGTAGTGGGGAGCGGGAGAGCGGGGGAGCGGGGGAGCGGGGGAGCGAGCAGGCCGCTGATCCCCCGCTCCAACGCTCCTCCGCTCGACCGCTCCTCATGCCGCGAGGTGCTCCTGGATCTTGCGGTCGAGCAGCGCCTTCGGCACGGCACCGACCACGGTATCCACGTGCTTGCCGTCCTTGAAGAACAGGATGCTCGGGATCGACCTGATGTTGTACTTGGTCGAGACCTGCTGATTGGCGTCCACATCCAGCTTGGCGACCTTCAGCCGGCCGGTATACTCGCCAGCGAGCTGCTCGACGATGGGCGCGACCATGCGGCAGGGCCCGCACCACGCCGCCCAGAAATCGACGAGCGAGAGGCCCTGACCTTGCTCGATCTCCGTCGAAAAGTTCGCGTCGCTCACAGTGATCGGTCCACCGTTTTCGGCCATTACGACTCCTTATTTTTGCTGCCCCGCCGTGACCGTACGGGGCACGAGTGTTACGTTCCGATCTCTCGAAGAATTGCAAGAAACTCGCCGGAGCGTGCCCGTGCAGCTTCCCCTGGACCATGTGGCGATCGCTGTCGATTCGCTCGCCGCATCACAGCCACTCTATGAATCCCTGCTGAGCGCTTCCGGTTCCCCGGTCGAGCGCATCGCGGCGCAGGGCGTGGACGTCGTTTTCATCGGGACCGGGGCAGGGCGCCTGGAGCTGCTGGAACCGACCGGTCCCGACACCGCCGTGGGCCGTTTCCTGGCGCGGCGCGGGCCGGGTGTCCACCACATCGCCTACCGTGTTCCGGATCTGGATGCGGCGCTCCGGCGCTTTGCCGCGGCCGGCCTCGAGCTGATCGATCACGTGCCGCGGCCGGGCGCCGGCGGGCACAGAGTCGCGTTCCTGCACCCGCGCGGCACCGGCGGCGTGCTCATCGAGCTGGTCGGAGATTGATGTCACATCCGCGCTACCCGCCGCCGCTCACCGCGTGACGCTCTCGATGCCGATCTGCTCGATCAGCCAGTGCTGGTGTTCGCTCGTGCGCACGAGCGTGAACGGCACCGTGACCTGCTGCTCGCTGGTCGAGATGCTGACCAGGAACTGTGTCGCCTCTTCGCGCCGGCCTGGCACGATCTGCTCGGACAGGATCGAGTAGTCGGAATGCCGCAGGATCGATGCGAGCAGGAACATGCGCGCGTCGCTCTCCTCCCGGGGCCACGACTGGTCGATGGCGCCATCGCGTGTGCCGAACAGGCCCGACATGGTGTCGAGGTCGTTCTCGTTTACGGCGCGCAGGAACCGCTCGATCGTCATGGTCGGCGCTACACCGGCCTGCTGCGTCAGCGGCGGCCGCGGCGGGCTGGCACAGGCGGACAGGAGCGCCAGACTCGCAATGAGGAGTCGGGCATCCAGGGCGGTGGTCATCCGCATGGCTGATCCATTCGCTGAGGTAGTGCGGCCGGCTGGCACGCAAGCAAAGGTGACGGAAGCGCGCGGCGCGTGTCAAGCCGAAACATTCTCGAAGCGAAGCTCGCCGGTGTCCGGATCGACGTCCACCCCGATGGCGTCGCCGTCGGCGAACCGGCCCTCGAGCAGGAGCATGGCGAGCGGGTTCTGCACGAGCCGCTGGATGGCGCGCTTGAGCGGGCGCGCTCCGTACGCCGGGTTGTAGCCCTCCTCAGCGATCGCACGTTCGGCGGCGGGTGTCATGGTCAGCGAGATGTCACGCTCCGCCAGCATCGCGCGCAGCCGCTCCAGCTGCAGCTCGACGATGTGCTGGAGCTCGCCGCGCTCGAGCGGGCGAAACACGATGACGTCATCGACGCGGTTCAGGAATTCCGGCCGGAAATGACGCTGCAGCTCGGCCAGCACGTGCGCTTCGACCTGGCTCCATTCCGCCGTGCCGGTCTGCTCCAGGATGAACTGGCTGCCGACGTTGGACGTCATGATGATGACGCTGTTGCGGAAATCCACCGTCCTGCCCTGTGAGTCGGTGAGCCGGCCGTCGTCGAGGATCTGCAGGAACAGGTTGAACACGTCCGAATGCGCCTTCTCGATCTCGTCGAACAGGATGACGGAGTAGGGCCGGCGCCGCACGGCTTCCGTGAGCTGGCCGCCCTCCTCGTAGCCGACGTAACCGGGCGGCGCGCCGATGAGTCGTGCGACCGCGTGCTTCTCCATGTACTCGGACATGTCGATGCGGACCATGGCATCGGGATCGTCGAACAGGAACTCGGCGAGCGCGCGCGCCGTCTCCGTCTTGCCGACGCCGGTCGGACCGAGGAACACGAAGCTGCCGATCGGACGGTTCGGGTCCTGCAGCCCCGCACGGCTGCGGCGCACCGCGTTGGAGACTGCGACCACCGCCGGTCTCTGGCCGACGACCCGGGAGCCGAGCTCCTCCTCGAGGTGCGTCAGCCGCTGCTTCTCCGACTCGAGCATCCGGGTCACCGGTATTCCCGTCCAGCGCGACACAACGGTGGCGATGTCCTCCGCGTCCACCACTTCCTTCAGGAACTTGCCGTTCGCCTGCAGCTCGACCAGCCGCTGCTCCGCCTGCCCCAGCTCCTGCTCGGCCTTCGGCACTTCGCCGTACTGTATCTCGGCAGCGCGGGCGAGATCGGCGGTACGCGTAGCGCGCTCCGCCTCGATCCGGAGCTCGTCGATCTTCTGCTTCAGCGTGCGCAGACGTGCGATCTGGTCCTTCTCCGCCTGCCACCTCGCCTTCATGGCGTTGGAGCTCTCGCGCAGCTCCGCCAGCTCCGACTCGATGCGCTCGCGCCGCTCGACCGCGGCGCGCTCCGTGTCGTTGGCGAGCGCAGTCCTCTCGATGTCCAGCTGCATGATGCGGCGCTCGACCTGGTCGATCTCCTGGGGCATCGAATCGATCTCGATGCGAAGCCGTGATGCGGCCTCGTCGATGAGATCGATCGCCTTGTCGGGCAGGAACCGGCCGCCGATGTAACGGTCGGACAGCCGCGCGGCGGCGACGAGCGCGCTGTCGGTGATCTTCACGCCGTGATGCACCTCGTAGCGCTCCTTCAGCCCGCGCAGTATGGCGATCGCGTCCTCGACACTCGGCTCGCCGACGAACACCGGCTGGAACCTGCGCTCGAGCGCGGCATCCTTCTCGATGTGCTTGCGATACTCGTCGAGCGTGGTGGCGCCGACGACGCGCAGCTCACCGCGCGCGAGCGCCGGTTTCAGCATGTTGCCGGCGTCCATGGCGCCCTCGGCCGCGCCGGCGCCAACGATCGTGTGCATCTCGTCGATGAAGACGACGTAGCGGCCCTCGGCCTCCGTGATCTCCTTGAGCACGGCCTTCAGCCGCTCCTCGAACTCGCCCCGGTACTTTGCGCCAGCAACCATTGCCGACAGATCGAGCGCGACGAGGCGCTTGTCCCGGAGCGTTTCGGGCACATCGCCGCTGATGATTCGCTGCGCGAGACCCTCGACGATCGCCGTCTTGCCGACGCCAGGCTCGCCGATCAGCACGGGATTGTTCTTGGTGCGGCGACTGAGCACCTGCACCACGCGCCGGATCTCCTCGTCGCGGCCGATCACGGGATCCAGCTTGCCGGCTCGCGCCGTCTCCGTCAGGTCCTTCGTGAACCGCTCGAGTGCGCGATACTTCTGCTCCGGACTCTGGTCCGTCACGCGGTGCGACCCGCGTACGCTCTCCAGCGCGTCCCGCAGTGTCTGCTCGGTCGCACCCTGATGCTTCAGCAGATCGCCAGCCGTCGAGCCCTTGTGCGCCGCGAGCCCCAGGAGCAGGTGCTCGGTTGACGTGTACTCGTCCTTCAGGGTGCGCGCGATCTTCTCCGACGCGTCGAAGATCTGGTTCAGTTCGCGACTGAACGTCGGCGCCGAGCCGCCGGTCTGCTTCGGCAACCGGTCGAGCACGGCGGTGAGGGCTTCCCGTAGCCGCGCGATGTTGACGCCGACCTTCTGCAGTACCGGCACGACCACCGTCTCGTCCTGGCCGAGCAGCGCTATCAGTATGTGGACGTCCTCGAGCGCCGGATTGCCGCGCCGGGTCGCGTCCTGGGCCGCAGCCTGGATCGCTTCAGAGGCCTTGATCGTCAGCCGTTCGTGGTTCAGCACGTCCTGCCTCCCTTACCTGCCCTGCATGAACGGTCCTCCCACCGCCGCATCGCCCCGGGGCAAGCCACGAGCCACGTCGGCAGGCGGGTGACAGGCGGTCGCCCGACGCATTACAATGAGCGTATGATGCGACGATGTCTACTTGCCTCGTTCACCGCGTGCTGTGCCGGGTGCGCGCAGACGGATCATCCCGCCGGCATCGCCGACGAGCAGTTCATCGAGGTGATGGTGGAGCTGCGTCAGGCCGCAAACGTGTCGGGCGGAGACAGCATCGCCTTCGCTGCTGACCGGGACCGGATCCTGCGCGAGCGGAATCTGAGCGAGGCCGACCTCGGCGAGTACGTGAAGGCGCACTCGTCCGACCTGCAGCATTTCGAGAGAGTCTGGGAGGACGTCAACGAGCGACTCCGGTTCGAGGGGCCGCGCTGAGCCCGGCTGGCGTGGAGATTGCACCGGTTTCGGAACCCGGCTGCGCGGCGCGGCTGGCGTCACCGGAGTGGATCATTGCTGGAAATGGCGCACATCTTCGACGACTGCACCGGGAACTGGCGACTCGTCGGCAGCACCGAGCAGCGTCGCATCCGCTGCGACCGCTGTGGCGCAGAGCACAACGCCACTCCGGAGCACAGGCTCGCGGCGATCGACGAGAACTACGCGGGCATATACCTGCGCCGCCTTGCGGCCGAAGGCGCCGCCCATCTCAGCGCGGAACGCGACTGACCTGGGGCTGCCGCCTGACACGCTTTGCCACGGGCCGGGCGCCCGCGGCGGGCGCGCCTACTCCCACTCGATCGTCGCGGGCGGTTTCGAGCTGATGTCGTAGCAGACGCGGTTCACGCCGGCCACCTCATTGATGATCCGCGACGACATCCGACCGAGCACATCCGGCGGGAACGGGTACCAGTCCGCCGTCATGCCGTCGCGGCTGGTCACAGCGCGCAGCGCCACCACGTTCTCGTAGGTTCGCGAATCGCCCATCACGCCGACGCTCTGTACCGGCAGCAGCACTGCGAAGGCCTGCCAGATGTCGTCGTACAGCGCAGCGGCGCGCATCTCTTCCAGGTAGATCGCGTCTGCCTCACGCAGCACACTGAGCCGGTCCTCGCTGACTGCACCGAGCACACGGATGGCCAGGCCGGGCCCGGGGAACGGGTGGCGGCCGACGAGCTCCTCCGGCAGGCCCAGCTCCCTGCCGACCTGCCGGACCTCGTCCTTGAACAGCTCGCGCAGTGGCTCGACCAGCTCGAAGCGGAGGTCTTCCGGCAGGCCGCCGACGTTGTGATGCGTCTTGATGACCGCCGACGGACCGCGCACCGAGCGCGACTCGATCACGTCGGGGTAGAGCGTCCCCTGCACCAGGAACCTCGCGTCACGGCCCGCATCCTCGGCGGCGCGCTCGAAGACCCTGATGAACACTTCGCCGATGCGGCGGCGCTTTTCCTCCGGTTCGACGACGCCGTCCAACCGGCTCAGGAACTGCTCGCGCGCATCGACGACGACCAGGTGCGCGTGCAGGTGCTTGCGGAACGCTCGTTCGACGCTCCCCCGTTCTCCCTTACGCAGCAGGCCGTTATCGACGAAGATGCAGGTCAGCTGATCGCCGACCGCGCGCAGCACGAGCGCCGCGGCGACCGACGAATCCACGCCGCCCGAGAGCCCGCAGATCACGTGCGCATCACCGATCTGGTCGCGGATTCGCTGGATCGACTCGTCGATGAACGAGCCGGCCGTCCACGTCGGCTCGCAGCCGCAGATGCGGAACGCGAAATTCGACAGCACCTCATCGCCACGCGGTGTATGCGCGACCTCGGGATGGAACTGCACGCCGTACAGCGGCGCTCCCGTCTTCCTGAACGCGGCAACGGGCAGATCACGCGTTGCCGCGAGGACCTCGAAGCCGGGCGGCGCCTCGTTGACATGGTCGCCGTGGCTTGCCCAGACAGTGATGCTCTCGTCGGTGTCGAACCCGTGGAACAGGTCATCGGCCGCGGTGATGCGGATCTCGGCCCGGCCGTATTCCCGTTTGCCGGGCACGACACGGCCGCCGCCCAGATGCGCGAGCAGCTGCATGCCGTAGCAGATCCCGAGCACGGGCACGCCCAGATCGAGCACTGCGGGCTCGACCGTGGGGACGTCGACATCGTACACCGATGACGGCCCTCCGGAGAGTATGATGCCGCGCGGGGCCCACTCGCGGATCCAGGCTGCATCGACCGTCGGCGGATGAATCTCGCAGTACACGTGCGCCTCGCGGATGCGGCGGGCGATCAGCTGCGTGAACTGTGAGCCGTAGTCCAGAATTAGAATCCTGTTTTCCATGGGATCAATCAGAGGAGCTCGGCCTCGCCGCGGACGAGGTCGTCGTTCGTCTCGCGTCGGCGCACCAGCCGGTGAGCGGTGCCGTGGACGAGCACTTCTGCCGGGCGCGGTCGAGCATTGTACGTGGATGCCATTGAGAAACCATACGCGCCCACCGTGCCAATGGCGAGGAGCTCGCCCGACTCGACGCGGGGAATCGGCCGGTCGAGCGCGAGGAAATCGCCGCTCTCGCAGATCGGGCCTACGACATCGACCTCGATGATGTCCCGGCCGGCGGTCAGGTGTGCGGGCTCCACCCGATGGTAGCTGGAGTAATGGCTCGGCCGCAGCAGATCGTTCATTCCGGCATCCGTGATGACGAACGTCTTGCCGCCCATGCGCTTGACGTACAGCACCCTCGTCAGCAGCACGCCCGCCGGGCCGGTGATGAAGCGGCCGGGCTCGAACAGCACGCGCAGGCCGGAGCCTGCGAGCAGTGGCACCAGCACGGCCGCGAAGTCGGCCGACTCGAGGCTGTCGCCGTCGCCATAGCTGATACCGAAGCCGCCACCGAGATCGATGAACTCGAGCTCGATGCCCACGCGGCGCAGGCGCTCGACGAGCTCGAGCACGCGGGACACGGCGAGCCGGTAGGGCTCGGCATCGGTGATCTGGCTGCCAATGTGCACATCCACACCGCGGATGCTGATCCCCGGCAACGACGCAGCCGTGCGGTACAGTGGCTCCGCGAGCTCGTACGGGATGCCGAACTTGGTCTGCTCGTGGCCGGTCGCCGTGTAGTGGTGCGGTGTCACCGTCTCGACGCCGGGATTGACGCGCAGCGCGATCGGCGCACGGGTTCCCATTGTGACGGCGAGGTCGGACAGCGCACGCAGCTCGCCCTCGCTTTCCACGTTGAACGCGTAGATGCCGGCGTCGAGCGCAGTCGCGAGCTCTCTGACGGTCTTGCCGACGCCGCTGAACACGATGCGTTCCGCCGGGATGCCGGCCAGCCGCGCGCGATGGAGCTCGCCTCCGCTGACAATGTCCGCGCCAGCACCCGCGTCGCCGAGCAGCTTGAGCACCGCCAGGTTGCCGTTCGCCTTCACGGAATACGCGATCAGCGGGTCGATCGCCGCGAAAGCGTCGAAGAACGCGCGGTAGCGCTCGATGATCACCGCCTCGCTGTACACGTAGAGCGGCGTGCCGTACTCGGCCACCAGGTGTTCCGCCGGTACGCCGTCGCAGTACAGACGGTCGTTCTGGTAGTGGAAACCCGCCTGTTTCGGACTCAATACGCCCGCGCCCACATCGCCTCCGCCTGCACGTCGCCGCCGCAGACGACGCACTTCGCCGGCGCTTCTACTGAGCGAAACTCTTCGAACGGAAGCACGCGGATCGTTGCCCTGGTGTCGTCCTTCACCTTCTGTTCGCATGCCGCGCCGCCGCACCACCCGGTATAGACGAAACCGCCCGCGTCCTCGATCAGCTCGCGCAGCGCGGCATACGCATGCACGCCGCGATGTGAGTTCGCTTCGCGTCGTGCGACGGCGGCCTGCAGCATTCCGTGCTGCAGCTCATCCAGCCGGCCGACGATCGCGTCGACTGCTGCCGATTCGTCCAGCGATTCCTTCCGCGGTGCATCGCCGATCGGCATCCGGAGCACGACCGTCAGCTGCTGCTGCGCGACGTCGCGCGGTCCGATCTCGATGCGGACGGGCACACCCTTCCGCTCCCATTCGTAGAACTTGGGGCCCGGCTTCAGGTTCTCGCGCGCATCGAGGTGCACGCGCACATTGCGACCGCGCAGTGCTGCCGCGACCGCCTCGGCTTTTTCCAGGACGAGCGACCGCTCCTCTTCCTTGCGGTAGATCGGCACGATCACCACATGATGCGGCGCAAGGCGCGGCGGCAGAATCAGGCCGGCATCGTCGCCGTGCGACATGACCAGCCCGCCGACCAGCCGCGTCGACACGCCCCACGACGTGTTGTATGCGTAGTCCTCGCCGCCAGCTTCAGTCTGGAACTTCAGGTCGAACTGGCGCGCGAAATTCTGGCCGAGCATGTGCGATGTGCCGGCCTGCAGCGCACGATTGTCCTGCATCAGCGCCTCACAGGCGTACGTGCGGACCGCCCCTGGGAACCTCTCCGACTCCGACTTGCGCCCGAGCACGGGCGGCATGGCCATCCAGTTGTCCATGAAGTCGCGATAAACGCCGATCATGCGCAGCGCCTCTTCCTCGGCCTCTGCTTCCGTTGCGTGCGCTGTATGCCCCTCCTGCCACAGGAACTCCAGAGTGCGCAGGAACAGTCGTGTGCGCATCTCCCATCGCACGACGTTGGCCCACTGATTGATCAGCAGCGGCAGGTCACGGTAGCTCTGCACCCACTTGGCGAACATTGCGTAGATGATGGTTTCCGACGTCGGCCGCACGATCAGCGGCTCGTCCAGCTTCGATTCGGGGTCAGGCTCGAGTCCGCCGCCCGGCATTACCTTCAGACGCGTGTGCGTGACGATCGCCATCTCCTTGGCGAACCCCTCCACGTGTTCCGCCTCCCGCGTGATGAAGCTCTGCGGGATGAAGAGCGGGAAGTACGCGTTCTGGTGACCGGTCGCCTTGAACATGTCGTCCAGCGCGCGCTGCATGTGCTCCCATATCGCATATCCGTACGGTCGGATGACCATGCTGCCGCGCACCGGAGAATAGTCTGCCAGCTCCGCGCGCTGTACGAGCTCGTTGTACCACGCCGAAAAATCTGCTGCTCTGGTGGTCAGAGCCTTGTCGTCGGCCATATCCTCGTCCGTCGTTGCGAGCCGGTACGTTCACCGTGCTCTGATAGTCTTCCAGATCGCTGCCAGCAGCCCTGGCAGAATGACGATCCCCATCACCGTCAGCCACGTCCGACCGAACGGCAGTCCCCGGCCGGTGAGCATCCAGGCGATGAGCGCTGCGCCCACTGCCGCAATCGCGACCGCGGCAGCAGCGAACCCCGCCGTGTACATCGCCGCCCGCCGCATGATCTGGCGGCGAACCTCTGCCTCCCCGTCCCGCGGACGCGTCACGCCAGCGCACCTGAAGGATCACGCAGCAGCTCATCCAGCGAAACCTCGCGCTGCTCTCCCGTCGCCATCGCGCGGATGGTCGCCGCGCCGCGTGCGACCTCGTCGGACCCGAGGAGAAGCGCCGTACGAGCGCCCCGCGCGTCGGCCTCCTTGAGCTGCCGACCCATACCGACTGGCTTGAGCGAGTAGAGCACGGAACGTCCTGCCGACCGCAGGGATGCGGCGATATCGAGCAGGAGCGGTCGTTCCGATTCAGCCATCGTGACGATGAAGACGTCCACGCGCGGGTCACCTGCGGGCAGCAGGTTCCTGTCGCGCAGGAGCTCGGTCAGCACGACGTCGCCCATGCCGAACCCGACGGCAGGCAGGTCCGCGCCGCCCATCGCGCCGAGCAGACGGTCGTAACGTCCACCCCCGCAGATGGCTCGCAGGATCCCGCGCCTGTCGAAAATCTCGAAGACCGTTCCCGTGTAATAGGCAAGACCGCGCACGATCGACGGATCGAAGCGCACGTACCCGCCCAGCCCCAGCTCTGCCAGGCGCGCCGCGTAAAGCTGCATACGATCCAGCTCTCTGGCGATCACTGGATCCGCGCCGAATTCCTCCTGCAGTGTGCTCAGCTCGGGCGTGTCGAACAAACGCAGGACGCGGACGAGCGTAGCGCTGTCGAGCCCTGCCTCTTCGCCGAGACGGGCCTGGATCCGCTCATCCGACTCTCTGCCTACCTTGTCGACGACCGCGTAGGTCGCCGCGAGCGAAGCGGCCGGCACACCGGCCTGCAGCAGCAGCACCTCGAGCAGTCGGCGGTCACTGTAGCGTGCAACGATGTCTTCGGGCCCGAGACCCAGCAACCGCAGCGCATCGAGCGCCACAGCCAGCACCTCGGCGTCCGCTGCTATGTCGTCTTCTCCGATGACGTCTACGTTCCACTGGTAGTGCTCGCGCAGCCGGCCGCGCTGAGTACGTTCGTAGCGGAACAGCTGAGGTGTGGAGAACCAGCGTATCGGTTTTCTGAGCGAGCCCGCCCTGGCGCCGACCATCCGCGCCAGGGTCGGCGTCATCTCGGGACGCAGCGCTACCGCGCGACCGCCCTTGTCCTCGAAACTGTAGAGCTGACGCACGATCTCTTCGCCGCTCTTTTCAACATAGAGGTCCAGCGGTTCGAGGGGCGGACCATCGTATTCCTCGAATCCGTATCGGCGCGCGACTTCGCGCCATGCGTTCATGATTGCTGTGCGCGCAGACATCTCGCGCGGATAGAAGTCGCGAAAACCTGGCAGAGTTGCGTGATTCATCGCGCGAAGTTAGGCGCCGCCGGACGAATGGGGCAAGGCCAGGCACGCGCTCGTGGCGCGCGCGCGGCTCGGCTCGTGGGTTGAGCCGGAACCCAGGGGGCAGAGCCAGGTCCGTCAGGCTCTGTTCGCAGGAAATGGGGCGCGTTCTCGGGCCGCCAGCGGTACCGGTGCAGAGCATGTGCACGCGCAGCACGCACCCGACGATGTCAGGCATCTGGCCATGTGACGGCCTGCACGGCGAGGGTGCAAACATGGATCCGGCGATTTCGTGGCGTCGCGACACGATACCCTGGACAACTATCTGGCGTGGCAGCGCGCGGTGGATCCTGAGCTCGGTGTTGCGTGGGTGACCGCGCTGGTGCGCGGCGTGTCGCGCAGCCCGCCCCCGCGGCGGTCGCCAACAATTTCCGCGAACAGAGCCTGACGCTCTTATTGCGGACACTGGCGAGGGCGGTCTGCGACGGCACGCGCCGGGACCCGTCAGTGCATGTCAGCGCATGAAGGCCGGCGGCGCAACCTGCGCGTCCGAGCCATGGCGGCACAGGCCGAGCGCGCTCATGGCGTCTCCGACCGTGTGAAACGACCCGGTCACCAGGACAGTTCCCCGACGCGGCAGCGCGGCTGCATGGGCCGCCTCGAGCGCTCCGGCGAAACTGTCAACGACCGCGCCCCGTTCCAATCCAGAAGCCGACAGTGCCGCCGCCGGGTTCCAGCTCCGTTCCGCCGGCGCACTCGGCGGCGACGTGAGGATAACGCGATCAGCAGCCGCGTGCAGCGGCCCCAGGATGCTGCGCCAGTCCTTGTCCCCGAGCACGCCTACCAGGGCGATGAGGGGGCTCGGCAGATCCACCGCGTCCAGCGCCGTCACGAGCGATCGTATACCGGCGACGTTGTGAGCGACGTCGAACAGCCACGTCACGCCGGCGATCTGCTCGATCTGAAATCGTCCCGGCCAATGAACATCGGCGATGCCGAGTCGCACGTCGTCGAGCGACGGCCGGGCTGCGTCCGGTCCGCGAGCTCCCCACATGGCATCCAGCGCATGCACCGCGAGCGCGGCGTTCATTGCCTGATGGCCGCCGATCAGGGGTGTCGTCAGGCGCAGGTCGCCCCAGGACGTGCCGGTCAGCCGGAATACGGTGCCGCGGCGCGAGACCGCAACCTCCGCCACCTGCGCATCCCCGGCGGGGACCGGAGCGTCGGTTTCGCCAGGCAGCACCAACCGGGTGCGACGGAGGCTGGATCCCGCGGCATCGGCGGCGGCGCGGAAGACCTGGAGGATGGCCGGGTCCGGCTCGGCCGTCACGATGGGCACGCCCGGTTTCATGATGCCCGCCTTCTCCGATGCGACCCGGTCGAGTGTCGGACCGAGCAGCTGCACGTGGTCCATCGTGACGTTGGTAAGCACGACAACGTCGGGATCCACGACATTCGTCGCATCGAGACGGCCGCCCAGCCCGACTTCGACGACCGCGGTCTCGACCCCCGCGGCGGCCATCGCGAGGAACGAGATCGCCGTCGTCGCCTCGAAGAACGACGCCTGTTCATGCAGGATCATCGGCCACAGCCGGCCGGCCGATTCGAGCAGTGCACGTTCCTCGATCGGGCGCCCGCCAATGCGAAGACGTTCGCGGAATGAGCACAGATGAGGGGACGAGTACAGGCCGACGCGGTGACCGGCCCGGCGGAGGACACTGTCCAGGTGAGCGGCGACGGAGCCTTTCCCGTTGGTGCCGCCGACGTGCAGCACGCGGAAGGAGCGGTGCGGGTCGCCGACGGCAGACAGCAGTCGTCGCGTTCGCTCGAGGCCCCACTGTACACCGCCCGTGAGTCGCGGGAACAGCTCCGCGACGAGGGCCTCGTAAGAGACGGGGCCCAACCGCAGCTACGTCGACGGTGCGTCTGCGACGCCGCCGACGGCCTCGTGTGGCGCGGGCTGGCCGAGCATGTGACGAAGAATGCGGGAAATCGTGGACTTCATCTCCCGGCGGTCCACAATGACGTCGACCATGCCGTGCTCGAGCAGGAACTCCGATCGCTGGAACCCCTCCGGGAGCTCCTGCTTGATCGTCTGTTCGATCACGCGCGGACCTGCGAAGCCGATAAGGGCGTTGGGCTCGGCCAGGTTGACGTCGCCGAGCATGGCGTAGGAGGCAGTCACGCCGCCGGTCGTCGGGTCGGTGAGCACCGAAATGTAGGGAATGCCGGCCTCGTGCAGCTGCGCCAGCACGACGGAGGTCTTCGCCATCTGCATGAGCGAAAGGATGCCTTCCATCATGCGTGCGCCGCCCGACGCACTGAGAACGATGAGCGGGTTGCGCTCCTGGAGCGCGTGCCGGCCCAGGCGCGCGATCTTCTCGCCCACGACGGAGCCCATGCTGCCACCGATGAAGGCGAAGTCCATGACGGCAAGGCAGACCGGAATGCCGTCGAGCGAGCCAGTAACGGCGCGGACGGCATCGCCGGTACCGGACTTCCGCTCGGCGGCCTCGAGCCGCTGCGGGTACGGCTTCAGGTCCACGAACGAGAGTGGATCACCACTGCGCAGATTGCCGGCGTGCTCGATGTACTCGCCATCCAGCAGAATCTGGATGTAATCCTCGGCATCGATCCGGTTGTGATGCCCGCACTGCGGGCAGACGAACAGGTTCTGCTCGAGGCGCGCGCGATACAGGATCTCACCGCATTGCGGGCACTTGTCGAACACGTCCGACGGCATGTCACGCCGCTCGGTCGCGCTGAGCTTCTGCTTCGGCTTTCGGAACCACGCCATCGTCACCGCCTCCTAGTGTTGTGATTCAGAAATCCCGTTGCATTCGATCCCGTTTGCATCCC
>JBBEBA010000067.1:0-18824 GCA_040882575.1 Gemmatimonadota bacterium | reverse complement strand
ACGGCTCGAGGTCACTGATCTCGTGGTCCCTGAAGATCAGCCGGTCTGTTTCAAGGTGAGTCATAGGACCCGACCTAAAGGAATCACGAGCTTCAGTCAGCGCCGCCTATCGCCCAAGGGTAAGCTGCGAGCCCTGCCAGCGCCTTCAGATCTGCACAGCGATACGAGTTGTCACCAGCTTCCCCACACTGACCGATCTGCTCGACAGCTTCACCCAACGTTAGATGGCTGTCGTGCGCCAGGTGAGGCTCCAAGTACCCAAATAGTCCACGGGGAAATCTCGACTTCGCTCGTCCACTGGAACGGGTCGGTCGGCAGTCCGAGTGGCTTGTGCACATCGACTACGTGGAGGCTCGCGGCGGCATAGGTCGTCCGATAGTCGGTGTCCGACGACAGAACGTCCTCCACGGGACGTCGATCCGGGACGTCGAGCATTGTGATCCGCACGAGGTCGCCCGATTTCGCGTATCGATTCTCGGGGAACTCAGCCGTCGAGAACGAAACCCATTCATTCACATAGATTTCAGGCGCCGACACGAGGTTGACTATCCGCCCGTGCCGGGACAGCCGATCGCGCATCTGCCGGAACAGCTCGACGCGCGCAGAACCCCCAGGGATGTTGTCGAACGAGAAGGCGCACAGGACGAGATCGCAATACCGCTCACCAAGGACATCGAGCCGCCCGTCTGATAGGAGGTAGTACGTACCCTGGGGATCGCGGAGCTTGGCTTCGCGCAGCATTGCTTCAGAGATATCCACGCCCACTACGTCGAACCCCAGCTCCTTCAGAAACCGGGTGGATCGTCCGGCGCCACAGCCGAAATCCAGGGCGGACCCTCCACAAACATGTCGGGCGAGTAGCTGCGGGACATCGCGAAACGCCAGGTAGTAGGTTCCAGGGAACGCCAGCTCGGCGTACGCACTCGCTCGTGTGTCATCGCTGTAGACGTTGTCGAAACCTGCGCTCATAATGGTCTCAAGCCATCTAACGTATAAGAGGTCAATTGCGAGCGGCAGAAAGCCGCGAAGTCAATCAACGGAGTGATGCTGAACAGCGAGTAACTCACGATCGAGATGAACTCTGCCGCTCGACAATTGCACCGAGCTGTTATGCGGGCTCGCCGCATACTTATGATTTCGCCGTAGTTACCGGGCGCGCGCGCCGCATCGAAGCGGGCTGTGCGCGGAGCGGGACCAATGTCAGACTCGATCCAGCGTTGGTGCTGACACCCGCGCAGTCTTCAATGAAACAGTCCTCGATGCGAACGCAGCGACATGTGATTCCGACTTCGAGCAAGCGTTTCATTGCGGACGCGTGTCGGATCAGGGCATCAAGCTGAGGGAGCTTTTCCTGGGCGAGCTGCCTCCACCGCTCGGGTGGGGGTGTGTCGGGCGAGAACCCGTTCAGGAGCGTCCGAATCTCATCGATGCCAAACCCAAGATCTCGCGCCATGCGTATGACCTCGAGGTGCTCGACAGCATCCGGGGTGTAGCGGCGCCAGTTGCCGCGACGGTTTGCGGTCACCAATCCCAGGCTCTCATAGTACCGAATTGCGGAAGGTCTCAGGCCGGTTCTGCTCGCGAGTTCGCCTATCCCAGGGTCTCCATCACGCGCCTCTTGATCTCAAGTTGACTTGAAGTCTTAGCATGGGTGCGGACGTGACGCGAGGGTTGTACGCATCTTGACGCAACCAGCCACCTGAGGAGCTTACAATGCCGAAGATCGGAAAAGCGGACATCGCGGACGTCGTTCGTCTGGAGGGATACGAAGGCCGACTGGCCCAACTCGGAATGTACACCGTGGCGTTCGAGACGTATACCGCGGAATCAGATCCGTCCCCGCTGTTCAAGGGTCTCCCGGGCGACCGGTGCCAATGCCCGCACTGGGGTGTCGTCCTGAAGGGTTCAGTCACATTCCGTACCCACGACGGCGACATGACGGTGGGCGAGGGCGAGGCGTACTACGCTCCGCCGGGGCACCTGCCGCTGCTGCACGCAGGAACAGAGGTGGTAGAGTTCAGTCCCACTGAAGAACTCAACAAAACGTTCGCAGTGATCGAGAGGAACATCGCCACGAGCACGTGAGAGCACGGTCTGGCTCGCGCTCGCATCCTTCGGAACGCGTTCCGACACTCCACCGTTACGTCCACGTTTCACCGCCCGGAGTGCGCGGCGTGAGCCAGACCACGTTCATTGGCGTAGGCTCGATCACGCAAGACATCGCGAGGTTCACCCAACTTTCACGTGCGCGCCGCTGCGGCTACCCCACGCTACGGCTCCGCATAACGCCTCAAGGGTCAGCTGCGAGCCTTGCCAGCGGCTTCACATCTGCACTGCGATACGAGTTCTCGCCAGCACGTTCGCACTGACCGATCCGCTCGTCAGCTGCACCCAACGTTAGAATGCGATTGCAGGCCTTCCAGTCTTGACTGGGAACCTGCAGTACTGCATCATGGTACCATGGCCAAGCACGCCGACACCTTGGACCAGATACGGCGCCTCAATCCGGGACTTCACTGGAAGAAGGTCGAGGCGTATTTGAAGCACCTCGGCGCCGAAGTCTACGAAGGCTCCGGATCTACCGTTACCTTCGTCCTCGAGGGGCGGAAGCTCACCGTCGATCGGCCTCACCCGCGGCGAGAGTGCGGGGTCGGCTTAGTCAAGCGCGTTCGCAGTTTCCTGGAATCTATCGGGCACCTATAGAGTGGGAGCGACGATGATCGAGTACAAGGGATACACGGGCCTGGTCGAGTTCGACGCGGATCTCCGCTCTTTCACGGGGCATGTCATCGATTTGCGCGACGAGATCTATTTCGAAGGATCTTCGGTCGAAGAACTCGAGGCATCGATGAAGCGTGCGGTCGATCACTACCTGGCCGTTTGTGCCAAGCGCGGCGAGGAACCCGAACGCCCATTCTCCGGAAAACTGAATCTGCGCCTCGGAACGAATCTGCATCGCGCCGCAGCCCTCGCAGCTGCAGCCGACGGCGAAAGCTTGAACAATTGGCTCGTTAAGGTCGTCGAATCCGCTGCGCTGCAGAAGCGGCCACGTAAGCAAGCTTCATTCACCAAACAGCCTGCGAAACGGGCACGCACTAAGACAAGCCGCGAACGCAGCGGATAGCCCAAGCATTCTAACGCCCAATGTTAAGCTGCGGGCACAGCCAGCGCCCGCGCATCTCACTGCGATACGAGTTCTCACCAGCTGCTTCACATCTGCCTTGCGACCCCGTCTGCTTCAACAAACGTTAGACGCCGCGTCGTTGCAGTTCAGGTCGTCTCTTCCAACAGGTCACGTTGCGCGCTCCGAATGATCACTAGGGATGACTGTAGAAACAACGCTGCCACCCCTGCTCCAACGAGGACATCCGGCCACGGCGTCCCGGTCAGCGCGACCAGACCCGCCGCAACCAACACTAGCAGGTTGCCTAGCGCGTCATTTCGAGAGAATAGCCAGACTGCGCGGACATTGGAGTCACCCGTCCGGTGCGGTAGTAGTAGCGTAGCGGCGGCTAGGTTCACGATAAGCGCGAGGGCTGCGAGGACGCCCATTGCCTCGGAACTCGGCATCTGATGAACGAAGGTCCGGTACGTCGTGTTGGCCAGGACGCCAAGCCCAAGCAGAGCTAGGAATCCGCCTTGGATCAATGCAGTTCGAGCACGCCACGACGCCGACCGGCGGATCGCGACGAGGCCGAGCACGGTAATCAGGCCGTCGCCCACGAAATCCAACGCATCTGCCTTCAGCGTGTGGGGCGGCACGATGGTTCCGGGCAATTCGCGGATTCTAATGACGCACGGTCGGCCTATTGAATCGGGATGGCCACTGAGGATCTCCACGTCAGCGGTCATATCGGTGCGCGCAACAAAGTGCACGGAGTCACCAGTACCGGCGGACGAATCAGATACGACACCTGATTCGGCGCCGAACGCGGAACGCACGCCGTCAGTGTCAGCGGTCGATCCGGCCTCTGACCCAACGTTGCAGCCGGCGACCAGCAGAGCGGCTATGATCGAAAGAAGGCGTTTCATATTACGATGGTTGAACACGCGGATGCGGCATAACGCACTTGGGTAAGCTGCGAGCCCTGCCAGCGCCATCACACCTGAGCTGCGGTACGAGTTGTCACAAGCGGCCTCACAGCGACCGATCTGCTCGACAGCTTCACCCAACGTTAGCGCGCCCCTCGAGGACGGAGAGGCGTCAGCTTGCTCGGCCGATGGGCTCGAGGTGCGCGATCTCGGCAGCGGCTTCGGAACGAAGGGCATGCCATAGGTCCCAATCCTGTTGCAGACCGAGCCAGAAGTCTGCACTCATACCGGTAACCCTCGCGAGGCGCAAAGCAGTATCCGGGGTCACGGAGCGCTTGGCGTGGATGATCTCATTCAGCCTCGGAAACGAGACGCCGAGTCGAACGGCGAACGCAGACTGGGTTATTCCGAGTGGCTTCAGAAACTCTTCCAGCAGCATTTCACCGGGATGCGTAGGTGCCCGATGCGTGGGTAGCCTTCGGCGAACGAGCGTGCCCGCGGCCCCTTCCCTAGTGATAATCCGTGATCTCGACTTCGTCGGCATAGCCGTCCTCCCAGCGGAAACAAACCCGGTACTGATTATTAAGACGAATGCTATACTGACCGGATCGATCGCCTCGGAGTCGCTCCAGCCGGTTACCAGGAGGCACCCTCAACTCCTCGAGTGCACGAACCCGGTTGATCTGGTCCAGCTTCCGGCGGGCTACGGGCCAGAGCGCCTGCGGACAAGCCCGCCTTGCCCGGCGGGAGTCCCGGCCGCTGAAGAGGTCCTCGGTAGCGGCGTCCGCGAACGATCTTATCACGGACTATATTATAATGGGGTTCGTTATAGGGGGCAAGACTCGAGTCGCGCTAACGCTACAGAGGTAAGCTGCGGGGCCTTGGCGCCGAGGCATATACCTACCCGCCAACCCCCGTCAGCGTCACCGGGTCCGTTAGACCGCCCCGCTCGCGCTCGCAAAGGCGCCTGCTAGCGAGGGGCGGCCGGCGGCGTGGTTCGATCGACGAGTGCAGCCACCGCTTCCCAGAAAGTATTGAAGCGCACCAAGTCCCCATGTCGCCCGCCGCGCAAAATTGCCAACCGTTTTTCTCCAGCCGGCGAGACGTTGTAGAGGCGACGCGCCATCGCTGGTGATGTGACCTGGTCTCGGTCGCCGACAATGTACAGCACCGGCGCCGCCACCGCCCCGGCGAGCGCCATGTTGTCTTGGGCGCGCACCTCGGCGTCAGCCCTAACCCGAACAAACGGTTTCACGTACCACGGCACGGCTGCTTTCACCACTTCCTCGATGTTCGTAGGCGGGCTCTCGATTACCGCCGCCGCGATCGGCCGGTTGATGGCGACGTACCCGGCGAAGAGCGTCCCCATCGACTGACCGTGCACGATCACCGGAAGGGCGCTGTGGGCGGAGTCGGCGCGGATGCGGTCATAAAGGAGAAGCGCGTCCCGCTTCACCGAGTCGAATCCTGGTCGCCCCGTACTCCGGCCGTAGCCGCGATAGTTGAGGAGGACGACGGAGAGCCCAAGGCGACCGTATCCCTCGACCGCAGCGCCGACGACGGAGTCGGTCTCCAGCGTACCGGGGCAATGGCGCAAGGAGTTGCCGCCGTAGTAGAGGAGTATCGCCCGCGGCGACGGATGGCGGAGCACGACCGCGTCTAGCCGCACGTCCACCTCTGCCTCCAGTATCCAGCGCTGCAGCGCGTAGACGCCAAGCGTAGCTGGCAAGTCGGCCATAGCGTCGGTGCATGGCCGCGGCTGGAACAGGTGGCCGGTCGTGACTCGAGCGCTCACGCACGCACCGGCCACTCCGCACATTAGAGCCGGAAGAACAAGGGAGCGGAGCCGCATCGCGATAACCTCAGTTCAGCATGATCCGACCCCCGGCACACCCAGCCGCCTGCTGCCGCTTTCCTCGGCAGGTGGAATGGGCACGAATCGGATACCCAGAAGAGTGATGGATACTGGAACCCACGCCAAACCCTCGGGCGGTCTAACGCCTAGTAAGCTGCCGGCACGTTGTGTTCATCCCAGCGTGCGGCGCCGCGTTCCTCACTATCGCGAGCTTCGTCAACGTACGACGCGCGAGCGATTTGAGGGATTTCTTCTCTGGTGGATGGACTGCGACGGCTGCGGTCTATCCGGAGTCCGATCTCCTCGGCCGTCAGCGCTCCAGAGAATCGAGCGGACTGCGCACCCCGCGGACACCGCGGTTCAGCACATGGGTGTATATCATGGTCGTCTTCACGTCCGAATGGCCGAGCAGCTCCTGGATGGTGCGGATGTCGTAGCCGTCCTCGAGCAGGTGCGTGGCGAAGCTGTGCCTGAAGGTGTGGCACGTCGCGCGGCTCGTCACGCCCGCGGCACGGACGGCCTGCGACACCGCACGCTGGACGGCTGATTCGTGCAGGTGGTGGCGGCGTCGCTGGCCGGTCACGGCGTCCCGTATCCGGCACCTCGCCGAACATCTTCACCGTGCTGGCGGCCCACCGCGCGAATCTGCTTCACGATGTCCGGACGCAGCGCGTCCGGCAGCAGAGCAACCCGGTCGTGGCCGCCCTTGCCACGCCGCACGCGGATCTCGCGACGCTCGATGGCGATGTCCTTCACGCGCAACGCGAGCGCCTCCAGCAACCGGAGCCCGCTGCCGTACAGCAGCGTCGTCACCAGGCGCTGTGTTCCGTGCATGTCGCGCAGCACGCGGCGCACTTCATCCCGGCTGAGCACGGTCGGCAGGCGCTTCGGCCGCGCTGCCGCACTCGCGTGGCCTGCCTGATCTGCTCGAGCAGTTTCGCGCCCATGCGGAAATCTGCCCGGGCGGCGTGGGCGGAGCCATGGGCGGTCGGGTCGGCTTTCGCACTCCGTGCCCCTCAGTTACACACGGTGCGGGCGCGCACGCTGAGCGGGCGGGCACGGCCTACGGCGGCTGCACAGGAAGCATGGCTGGGCCGTCGCGGCCGGCAGGGCAGGGCAATGGTCCTACGGTACACGGCCGGCCGCGGCGGCGCCACCACCTGGCCCGATCAGGTTGGTTCCACCGGGTCCGGGCATCATTCCCGAACGAGATTCCCGGCGGTGCGGCTGGTCACTGGCGTTCTGCACGAACGATCCATGCACGAGATTCGAGCCACACACCCTCACCGCTGGTGCGCGCGGCGAGACGTTGGCGCAACCGCTCGAGGACAACCTCTTTCGTGGCGGAACTCAGCCGTTGGAGTACGTCGTTCACAGACGAGAATCCACGGATCCATCCCAAAGCGGACACTGCATCCGGCCCGTAGTAGACGGGCTCGCGCACATCCGCACCCGACGTCGAGAACCTGATCGTTGGTACCGATACCACAGGCTCGGCGCAGCACCTCGTTGTGCTTCTGCAGTTCGGCATCGTAGTCGACCCGGCTCATCGACGCTTCAGCGCCAGGCATTCGGGGATTCCTGCACTAGAACAGCCCCGTGATCGTCCCATCCGCAGCGACGTGCATGCTCTCCGCAGCCGGCCGTTTCGGCAGCCCGGGCATCGTCATGATGTCGCCGGTATGCGCGACGACGAACCCCGCGCCTGCCGATGGCGTGACCTCCCGCACCGTGATCATGAAGTCCGTGGGCACGCCGCGCAGTGACGGGTCGTCGGAGAACGAGTACTGCGTCTTGGCCATGCAGATCGGCACATCGCCCAGGCCGATGTCCTCGAGCCGGCGAATGTCGCGCTGCGCTGTGGCCGTGTACGTGACGCCGCGCGCGCCGTAGATCTCCTTCGCGATAGTCTCGATCTTCGCGGTGATCGGCTGGCCGAGCGGGTACAGCGGCCGGAAGTCCGCCTTCCCGCCATCGAGCGTCGCCATCACCTTCTCGGCGAGGTCCCGGCCGCCCTTGCCGCCGCGCGCGTGGATCTCGGTGATGGCGACGGGCACGCCGAGCCGCTCGCATGCCGCGAACACCGCGCCGACCTCGTCCTCGGTATCCGAAGCGAACCGGTTGATCGAGACGAGCGGCGGCACGCCGAACTTCCGCACGTTCTCGATGTGGCGCTGCAGGTTGGCGAAGCCGCGCTCGACCGCAGCCACGTCGCCATTGGCGAGGTCGGCGAGCGCGACACCGCCGTGCATCTTGAGTGCGCGGATGGTGGCCACGACCACTGCGGCCTCCGGTCGCAGCCCGCCCGCGCGGCACTTGATGTCGAAGAACTTCTCGGCACCGAGGTCGGCGCCGAAGCCCGCCTCCGTGACAACGATGTCGCCCAGTGCGAGGCCAGTGCGTGTCGCGATGAGGGAGTTGCAGCCGTGCGCGATGTTGCCGAACGGGCCGCCATGGATGAAGGCGGGCACACCGCCGATCGTCTGCACGAGATTCGGCTCGAGCGCGTCCTTCAGCAGCAGCACCATCGCGCCGGCAGCACCGAGGTCGGCGGCGCGGACAGGCTGCTGATCGCGCGTGTAGCCGACGATGATGCGGCCGAGGCGCTGCGCCAGGTCCGCGCGATCGGACGCGAGCGCGAAGATCGCCATGACCTCCGACGCGGCCGTGATCTGGAAGCCGTCCTGGCGCGGGATGCCGTTGCCGGTGCCGCCGAGACCGAGCACGATGCTGCGCAGCGCGCGATCGTTCATGTCGATGGCGCGCTTCCACGTGATGCGGCGGTGATCGATGCCGAGCGTGTTGCCCTGCTGGAGGTGGTTGTCGAGCATCGCGGCGAGGAGTGCGTGCGCGGTCGTGATCGCGTGGAAGTCGCCGGTAAAGTGCAGGTTGATGTCTTCCATCGGCAGCACCTGCGAGTAGCCGCCGCCGGTCGCGCCGCCCTTCACACCGAAGACCGGCCCGAGGCTCGGCTCGCGCAGGCACAGGACTACCTTCTGGCCGATCAGCTTCAGCGCGTCGGCGAGCCCGACGGCTACGGTCGACTTGCCCTCGCCGGCCGGTGTGGGGTTGATGCCCGTGACCAGCACGAGTCGTCCCTGCGACGTGCTGCGCGCGAGCACCGCGTCCGCATTCACCTTCGCCTTGTACCTGCCGTACAGCTCGATGTCGTCCTCACCGAGGCCGAGCTCTTTCGCAATCCCGGTGATCGGCCGCAGCGTCGCGGCCTGGGCGATCTCGATGTCGGTCAGCATGCGTAACTCTCCGGTGCAGTAATGAGCGCCGGCCGCAGCCGGGCGGAGCTCGACAGGACGATAAGATACGACGGCACGCCGGCCGTACAAGCGTCGTCTGCGGCCTTGTCGGGGCACGGCGACATCCGGTAGTCTCATGCATGGATGACAGAACCGGGATACGGGTGCGCTTCGCGCCGTCGCCAACGGGATACCTGCACGTCGGTGGCGGGCGCACTGCGCTGTTCAACTGGCTGCTCGCGCGAGCACGCGGCGGCGTGTTCGTGCTGCGCATCGAGGATACCGACCGCGAGCGATCCAGTGACGCCATGACGCAGGCCATCCTGGACGGCATGGCCTGGCTCGGCCTCGACTGGGACGAAGGTCCGTTCCACCAGGCCGATGGTCTCGACCGCCATCGCGAGGACGCCATCACGCTGCTGAACAGCGGCGCCGCCTACCGCTGCTTCTGCACCGCCGGGGAGATCGAGCAGCGCCGCGCCGCGCATCCGGATGGCCCGGCGGCGTTCCGCTACGACCGGCGCTGCATGGCGATAACCACGGCGACCTCCACTGCCCGCGCTGCGGCCGGTGAAGCCCACACCGTGCGCTTCCGCGTACCCTCGGGAAGCACGGCGTGGGACGACGCGGTGCACGACCGCATAGCGTTCGACAACGCCGACATCGACGACTTCATCATCCTCCGCACCGACGCGACGCCGATCTACAACCTCGCCGTGGTGAGCGACGACATCGCGATGCGGATCACGCACGTCATCCGCGGGGACGACCACATCTCCAACACGCCGAAGCAGATCCTGCTGTACCAGGCGCTTGGCGCCGATGTGCCGACGTTCGCACACGTGCCGATGATCCTCGGACCGGACGGCAAGCGGCTGTCGAAACGCCACGGCGCGACGGCGATCGGAGAATACGGCGCGCAGGGCATTCTGCCGGATGCGATGGTCAATTTTCTCGCGCTGCTCGGCTGGTCGCCGGGCAATGACGAGGAGATCCTCTCGCGCGCGGAGCTGATCGGGCGCTTCTCGCTGGAAGGCATCAACAGGAAGAGCGCGGTGTTCGACGCGCAGAAGCTGGAATGGATGAACGGCCGCTATCTCGCCGACACGCCGGCGGAGCGGCTGGTGCCTGCCGTCCGGCAGGCGCTCGCCGGCAGCGCGGCGGCGGCGAAGCGGAGCGACGAGTGGTGGGCCCGGCTCGTCGGTCTGCTGAAGGTGAGGTCGCGTACGCTGCTCGAGCTGGTCGAGCAGGCGAAGCCGTACGTGGACGACGTGACATACGACGAAGCTGCTGTCGCCAAGCACTGGAAGGATGCCGGGCAGGTTGCCGCGCGGCTGCAGGAGATCGCAGGCCGTCTGGCGGAACTTCCCGACTGGGACGGAGCCGCGCTCGAGGTCGAGGTGCGGTCTGTGGCTGAGCACGCGGGCGTCGGGGCCGGGAAGGTGATTCATCCGCTCCGCGTCGCACTCACGGGTGCGGCCGCCTCGCCGGGCATCTTCGACATTGCAGTGCTGCTCGGCCGGGACGTGGTGCTGCGTCGCATTGCCGCGGCTGTCGCCATCCTGCGCGATCGCGTCGCGAACCGGTCCTGAGCGCTCGCGCGATCGCTTGACACTGTCCGGCGTCGCGGGTAGCATTCGGGTAATCGCTGCCCCTTGGTGTAACTGGCAACACGCCTGATTCTGGATCAGGAGAGTCCTGGTTCGATCCCAGGAGGGGCAATTGCGGATCCACTGCGCACTGCGTGATCCTGCCTGGAGGCGAAGTGCAGAAACCCCTGACAGAGCTCGAGCGGAACGTACTCGACTACCTCTTCGAGTATCTGCGCAGCAACACGTATCAGCCGTCGATCCGTGAGATCGGCACGCGCTTCGGCATCAAGAGCACGAAGACCGTCTCCGAGCTGCTGCAATCGCTCGCCGACAAGGGCTGGATCGAGCGGGATCCGTCGCGTTCGCGCGGCGTGCGTCTGCTCGGCCTCGAGATGGCCGGTGGCACCGTGGCCGTCCCGCTGCTGGGTGGGGCCGAAGCGGCCCACCTGCCGTTCCAGCTCGACGACCGGCTGGTCGGACCGAAGGGCGCGCTGCTGGCGGTCATGCAGGGAGACCACCTGCTCGAGCACGGCATCAGTCCGGGCGATCTGCTGCTGGTCGAACCGGCCGACCCGGCCGGCATCGAGGATGGCGACATCGTCATGGCCAGCATTGGCGGCCTGCTCACCGCACGGCGCTGTGCGCGGCAGGCGGCGGACCTCGTGCTGGAGCCCATCTCGAACGGGGAGGTCTCCACGAACCTCACGCCGCGCCAGGCGGCCAGCGCGCTGCACGGCCGCGTCACTGCCGTCGTGCGGCGGCTGCGCCCCGTTTCGGCCCATGCGACGATCGCCGTTCCCGCAGGCACCTGATCTTCCCACCTTCACCAGCACCGTGCACGATGACGCGCTCTGGATGCAGCGCGCGCTGGAGCTCGCGCACGCCGCCGCTTCCATCGGGGAGGTACCGGTAGGCGCGGTGATCGTGAGCGGCGGCCGGCTGGTCGCCGAAGCGCACAACCTCACCCGCAGCCTCGACGATCCCACCGCTCACGCCGAGATGGCCGCGCTGCGCAAGGCAACGGTCCGCCTGGGTACCACGCGGCTGCTCGACGCGACCATGTACGTGACGCTCGAGCCTTGTGCCATGTGCGCTGGTGCGCTCGTGCTGTCGAAGTTGCAGCGCCTCGTGTTTGCCGCAGCCGACCCGAAGACAGGCATGTGCGGCTCGCTCGGCTGCATCGTGCAGGACCCGCGGCTGAACCACCGCGTGGCGCTCACCGCAGGCGTGCTCGATGTCCCCGCGGGCGACCTGCTCCGGCGATTCTTCCGCGCCCGCCGATAGACGCGGCTTCAGTCGCGGGCTTCTCGGGCGCGATCACACGCTCGGGCGTGCCTCTCCGAAGTCGGTGGACCTGCCGAAGGACCGCAGCAGCAGGTACATCACGAGCACGCCGAGCGGAAGCGACACGAAGGGGCTGAGGCCGAGCGAGGTGGGGATATCGCCGACGAGCATGGCCACGCCGGCGACCATGAGCGCGTACGGGAGCTGCGTGCGTACGTGGTCGATGTGGTCGCAGCCCGAGGCCATGGAGCTCATGATCGTCGTGTCGGAGATCGGCGAGCAGTGGTCGCCGAAGATGGCGCCCGCCATGACCGAGCTGATGACGCCGAGCAGGATCGAGTAGTCTTCACCCGCGCCGAAGCCGACGCCCGCACCCATTGCGACGGCCAGCGGGATCACTACGGGGAAGAGGATCGCCATGGTTCCCCACGAGGTGCCGGTCGCGAAGGAGATGGCCGCGCCGACGACGAAGACGAGGACAGGCAGCGCGAACAGCGGCAGGGCGTCACTGATGGTGTTGGACAGGTAGGTCCCGGTACCGACCTCGACCGTGATGCCTCCGAGCGACCATGCCAGGACCAGGATCACGATCGCCATGAACATCGCGCGCATGCCGTCGATCCATGCTTCGAGCGCCTGCGCGAGGCGCAGGGCACGGCCTGCGACGGCCATCGCGATCGCAACGAAGCAGCCGAACGCCGATCCCCAGATCAGCGTGCGGAACGGATCCGCGCTGCCGATGATGTCGAGCAGGGAATGATCGCCCGCGCCGAGACTCGCCGAGCCGGTCGCGTACATCCCGATCAGCGTCACGGCGATCACCGTGAGCACGGGCACGCCTGCATAGTACCAGCGGTGCGGCCGGTCGGCCGGCGGCTCGAGCGTGCCGCTGGAGAGATCGGCGGCTGGCACGCTGCCCGGTCTCATGACCTCGCCGCGTACCATGGCCCGCTGTTCGGCGTGCCACATCGGCCCGAATTCCCGACGCATCAGCACAGTCAGCAGCACGAAGACCAGCGCGAATATCGGATAGAACAGGTACGGGATCGAGTGCAGGAAGATGTTGAACGGATTGTCCGCCGCAGCGAGCAGCTGCGCGTTCAGGACGGGGTCCGTCGCCTGGGTCGCGGCCGTGCGCAGGTTGTCGCCGATCAGCGTGATCTCGAAGCCGACCCAGGTCGAGATCACCGCGATCGCCGCCATCGGCGCAGCGGTCGAGTCGACTATGTACGCCAGCTTCTCTCGCGACACGCGCAGCCGGTCCGTCACAGGCCGCATGGTGGTGCCGACGATGAGCGTGTTGGCGTAGTCATCGAAGAAGATGATGATGCCGGCGAGCCACGCGAAGAACTGGCCGCGCCTTGCAGACGTCGCGAGTGGACGCAGCGCCTCGACGATGCCGCGCGTTCCGCCGCTCCTGCTCATCACGCCGACCATGCCGCCGAGCAGCATCGAGAAGACGATGATCGACACGTGGTCCGCGTCCTCCGCAATGGCCCCGACGATGTGCTGATCCAGGCTGCGCAGCGTCGCGGCGAGAGGGTCCCCGCCGGTGAGCAGCAGGGCACCGAGCCAGACACCGGCGAACAGCGAGAGCACGACCTCGCGGAAGATGAGCGCGAACGCGATCGCAACGAGGGGCGGTAGCAGGCTGAGCCAGCCTGGCTCGACAGGTATCGGCATTCCAGGAGTCTGCGCGGGTGGTTTCGGCGTCGCGGCACTGGCCGGGTTGAGCGAAGGTAGGCGCTCCGCGGAGGCGTGTAAAGGACGTTCGGGAACGAACCGTCGCACGTTGATACGCGCGTTGACAGAGGCGCCGGCGCCCGCGTACCTTGCGCGCCATGACACTTCCCGAGCGCACGCTGTTGATGGACCCGCGCGCCGTCGAGCGCGCGCTCGCGCGCATGGCCCGGGAGATCGTCGAGCTGAACGACGGCATCGACAGCCTGTGTCTGCTCGGTGTCCAGCGTCGCGGTGTGGAGCTCGCCGAGCGGCTTGCGGCGGAGATCGAGCGCGCCGAGGGCGCGCGCCCCGCCGTCGGCACGCTGGATATCACCCTGTATCGTGACGACCTCACGGCCATCGGTCCGCGCCCAGTCCTCGGCGAGACGAGGCTGCCTCCCGGCGGCATCGACGGACGCCACCTGGTCATCGTCGATGACGTGCTGTACACGGGTCGAACGGCGCGCGCCGCGCTCGACGAGCTCGCCGACTTCGGTCGCCCATCGCGCATCTGGCTGTGCGTGCTGATCGATCGCGGCGGACGTGAGCTGCCGATTCAGCCGGACGTCGTCGGTCGCAGGGTCGATGTCGGCGTCGCGCAGCTCGTCGAGGTGCTCGTGCCCGAACGCGACGGCAGGCTCGCCGTCGAGCTCGTCAGGAAGCCGGTGGAGGCCGCCTGATGCAGAGTGCGGCATTCCTCGGCAAGGACCTGGTCGGCCTCGAGCACCTGACCGCCGAGCAGATCACCGCGATCCTCGACACCGCCGAACCGTTCAAGGAGATCAGCGAGCGCGCCATCAAGAAGGTGCCGGTGCTGCGCGGCAAGACGATCGTCAATCTCTTCTTCGAGGCGTCAACACGCACGCGCATCTCGTTCGAGTTCGCCGAGAAGCGGCTCTCCGCTGATACCGTAAACATCGCATCCACCGGCTCGAGCGTGCAGAAGGGCGAAACGCTCGTGGACACGGCGCGCAACCTCGAGGCGATGCGCATCGACATGGTCGTGATCCGGCACGGCTCATCGGGCGCGGCCCGGTTCCTGGCAGAGCGCATCCCCTCCAACGTGATCAACGCCGGCGATGGCCGCCACGAGCATCCGACGCAGGGCCTGCTCGATCTGCTGACCATTCGCGACCACCGCGGCTCGATCGCGAAGCTGCGCGTGTGCATTGTCGGCGACGTGCTGCACTCGCGCGTCGCGCGCTCGAACATCTGGGGTCTGACGAAGCTCGGCGCGGAGGTCGCCGTGTGCGCGCCGCGCACACTGCTGCCACCGCAGATCGGCGAGCTCGGCGTGCAGGTCTTCGGCCGCATTGAAGAGGCGATCGAGTGGGCAGACGTGCTCAACGTGCTGCGGCTGCAGCTCGAGCGCATGCAGTCCGGTTTCATCCCGAGCCTCCGCGAGTACAACCGCTTCTTCGGTGTCACGAGCGAGCGGCTCGAGCGCGCGCCGCGCGACGTGCTCATCCTCCACCCTGGTCCCATGAACCGAGGCGTTGAAATCGACAGCGACGTGGCCGACGGGCCGCAGTCGGTCATTCTGGACCAGGTCACGAACGGCGTCGCCGTGCGCATGGCCGTGCTGTACCTGCTCGCCGGCGGCGCGCCGGAACGCGCTGAGGACGCCAAGCATGGCAGCTGAGCAGCCCCTGCTGCTGCGCGGCGGGCGCGTCGTCGATCCCGCGGCCGGCCACGACGACATCGCCGACGTACTGCTGCGCGATGGCCGTGTCGCCGGCGTCGGCCACGACCTGGGTATTCCCGATGAAGCACGCGTCATTGACGCCGCCGGGCTCGTCGTCTGCCCCGGCCTGATCGATCTGCACGTGCACCTGCGCGAGCCCGGTCAGGAGCACAAGGAGACGATCGCGTCGGGCGCGCGCGCGGCGGCCGCGGGTGGCTTCACCGCCGTGTGCGCCATGCCGAACACCGATCCGCCCACCGACGACCCGGCGACCGTCGGCTACGTGCTCGCGGCGGGCCTGCGCGCGGGCGCCGCACGGGTGTACCCGACCGGCGCCGTATCCATCGAGCAAAAGGGCGAGCGGCTGACGGAAATCGGCGAAATGATCGATGCCGGCGCGGTCGCGATCACCGATGACGGCAGGCCCGTTGCCACGGCGGCGCTGATGCGGCTCGCACTGGAGTACGCGCGTACGTTCGGCATCGCCGTCGCCAGCCATTGCGAGGACGTGACGCTGTCACGCGGCGGCGCGATGAACGAAGGCATCGTCTCGACGCGTCTCGGCGTCGCGGGGATTCCGAATGCGGCCGAAGATGTCGGCATCGCGCGCGACCTGCTGCTGGCGGAGCTGACGGGCGGCCGCCTGCACGTGCAGCACGTGTCGACACGCAACGGCGTCGCCATGATCCGCGCGGCGAAGGAGCGGGGCATCGAGGTCACGGCGGAGGGCACGCCGCACCACTTCACGCTGACTCATTCCGCCGTCGAGGCGTATCGCACGGATGCCAAGGTGAACCCGCCGCTGCGCACCGAGGTCGACCGCGACGCTGTCATGCAGGGCATCGCCGATGGCACGCTCGACGTCATCGCCACCGACCATGCGCCGCACCATTACGACGAGAAGGAGCAGGCGTTCGAGGATGCGCCGTTCGGGCTCGTGGGCCTCGAGACCGCGCTCGGCCTGGTTCTCACGGAGCTGGTGCAGCCCGGCATCATCGACCTGCCGACGCTCGTCATGCGCATGAGCACCGCGCCCGCCCGGGCGTTCAACCTGCCGGGCGGCTCGCTCGCCATCGACGCACTCGCCGACGTCACCGTGTTCGATCCGGCGTGGTCCTGGGTGGTCGACCCGAAGACGTTCCTGTCCAAGAGCCGCAACACGCCGTTCGCCGGACGGGCGCTGCGCGGGAGGGCAGTGTACACCATCGTCGGCGGCCGTCTCGTGCACGACGCGTCGGCCGCACGCCGGTGACGCCGTGACATCGCCACGCGAGTGGCTCGAGGGTCGGCCGTTCCCGTGGCCGCCGACGCTCAGCCTCGCCGATGGCGACGAGGTCGTCGCGTGCTATTCCGTCCAGCAGATCAGCACCGGCCGCACGCGGAGCGACGCCAGCTTCCTGAAGCTGCAGCTCGCTGACTGCTATGGCAGCATCCCGGCGCGCATGTGGGAGGGCGTGGATGCCGTCGCGGACGCGCTGCGGGCGGGCGTGTACATCGGCGTGCGCGGGCGCATCGAGCGCTACCAGGAAGAGCGGCAGCTGCGCGTCGATGAGCTCGCTGTGCTGCGTGTCGAGCTCGACGACCTGGTGCTGTTCCTGCCGCGCTCCGGCCGTCCCATCGAGCACATGGAAGCGGAGCTCACCCGGCTCATCCGATCCGTTCGCGATCCCGGCCTGCGCCGGCTGCTCGATGCGCTGCTCGCGTCGGAGTCGGAAACCGGTCACGCATTCCGGCTCGCGCCCGCTGCAAAGCAGAACCATCACGCGTACCTCGGCGGGCTGATCGAACACACGCTGTCGGTCGCCATCGTCTGCGATACACTTGCCGCACACTACGACGCCGGCATGGACCGCGACCTGCTCATCGCCGGCGCACTGCTCCACGACATCGGCAAGGTCCGCGAGATCGGCGCCCGCGCCGGCTTTCCCTACACCGACGAGGGCAAGCTGCTCGGCCACATCCTGATCGGGCTGCAGATGGTCGCCGAAGCGGCGGCCGCCGTGGCGGAGCTGCCATCCTCGCGCCTGCTCCTGCTCCAGCACCTCATCGCCAGCCACCAGGGGCGCTACGAGTGGCATAGCCCGCGCGAGCCGCGCCTGCTCGAGGCCGTCCTGCTGCATTACGCGGACGACCTCGACGCCAAGCTCAACCAGGCAACCGCCCTCGTGAACGCCGTGCCCATCGGCTGGTCCGCATACGACCGAGGCTTCGGCCGCGACTTCCTGCGACACATCGGGGACCTCGAGGCGGAGGAGGCCACCGGTAGTTCCGACGCCACTGCGGCGGAGCGTGCGGTCGAGCGGCCGACGCCGCAGCAGCCGCGTGCCGATCCGAAGCCGCCGGACCTGGCCACGCCCGACCTGTTTCGTGACCTCTGATCGTACGCCGCGCCCGCTGTGTATCCCCATATCACATCATCCGGATATCTCCTGAGAACTCACGTCGATCAACTGCAGCCAACATGTGCGGTCGCATCGCGGCTGAACTGCCGGGGCGGGGCGGACGGGACTGTTGAGGCTTCATGGAACAGGCGTGGAGGAGGGGTCGGGTTGAGGGGGAGACCTGGGAGATTCACGAGATCCTCACGTCCGTGATCAGCAGGAGGCGGCCGTGAAAAAGCCCCGCGACTGCCATCAGCCGCGGGGCCTGCGATTTGTGTCCGGCGCACCGCCGCCGGCGTGCGCTAGCCGAGCGTCGCAATGTGTCGCGCCAGCTGCGACTTCTTGCGCGCGGCCTTGTTCGGATGGATGATGTTACGCGTTGCAAGTCGGTCGAGCATGGCGGCAATCTCGCGGAACGCCGCATCGGCCGTCTGCGCATCGGCTGCGCCCAGGACCTTCTTGATGCCCGTCTTCATGCGCGAGCGCTGAGCACGGTTGTGCTCGTAGCGCTTCTCCGCCTGGCGGATCCGCTTTTCTGCGCTGGCCGTGTTCGCCAAGCCGTCCTCCTGCAAGTGTCACGAATGTCCTGATCGTCAGCCTTGAAAGCTAGCCGCCGCAGGCGCGCTCTGTCAATGGCCGGTGCAGGGTGCTGTCAAGCGCCGTTAGAAATGTCCCCATCCTTACGCCATTAGAAATGTCCCCTCGTTCAAGGCGCCTCCGCGAACGCGGAGGAAATGGTCTGGAGGCGCCGCCACGGGTGGTTCGCTCCGGGCTTGTGCTTCCCCCTCTTTGTTGCTGACACAGGCGTCTCGACGCCAGGCGCCCTCACTGGCTGTTGGCGAGCCGCCGCGGGTGTCCATGGGCATTCTGTCTCCGCGCCGCGGCGGTCCACGTAAACCACCCGCAACGATCCCTCCCGTGTCTCCCGTACGATGACCTTGCTGCCGGCAGGGACCCGGCCCCTTGCAGAGCGGCTCAGCTGGAGGCCCAGCTTTCCAAACTGCACCACGAAATCGTTGC
>JBBEBA010000066.1:11232-18932 GCA_040882575.1 Gemmatimonadota bacterium | reverse complement strand
CCGCAACACTCCGCCGTTCCCGCCTTTGTGGCACCGTTTCCCGCTCCCCGCAGTGCCCGCAACACTCCGCCGTTCCCGCCTTTGTGGCACCGTTTCCCGCTCCCCGCAGTGTCCGCACCCCCCCTGGCGATGGGATCTGCGTTATCGCGCTGGAATCCGCGCGCTGTCAGCCTCACTGCCTCAGACCGAGACGCCGAGCCGCTCGCCGCGATACGCGCCCGAGCGGACGCGCTCGACCCACGCGTTCGGGCGGGCGTACCAGCCGACCGTCGCGCGGAGGCCCGCGTCGAAGGAGTGACGCGGCGCCCAGCCGAGGGCTTCCCGCGCGTGCGAGGAGTCGATCGCGTAACGGTGGTCGTGGCCGGGTCGGTCCCGCACGAAACGGATCAGGTCGGCATACGGCCCTTCGTCGCGGGGGCGGAGCTCGTCGAGGATGCTGCAGATGCCGCGCACGACGTCGATGTTGCGGCGCTCGGCGTCGCCGCCGAAGAGGTACGTACCGCCCGGGCTGCCGCGCTCGAGCGCGGTGACGAGGCCGTCCACGTGGTCGTCGACGTAGATCCAGTCGCGGACATTGGAGCCGTCGCCGTAGACGGGCAGCTCGGCACCGCGCAGCGCGCTCAGGATGACGAGCGGGATCAGCTTCTCGGGGAACTGGTACGGCCCGTAGTTGTTGGAGCAGTTGGTAACGATCACCGGCAGACGGAACGTGTGGTGCCAGGCGCGGGCGAGGTGGTCGGATCCCGCCTTGGAGGCCGAGTACGGCGAGCGCGGGTCGTACGGCGTGCCGGTGTGGAATCTGGCAGTGTCGTCCTCGAGCGAGCCGAAGACTTCGTCCGTCGAGACGTGGACGAAGCGAAACGCCGCGCGGCCGGCCTCGTCCAGCGTCGCATGGTGGCTGCGCGCGGCCTGCAGCAAGTGCAGCGTGCCGACGACGTTCGTCTGCACGAATGCATCCGGCCCGTCGATCGAGCGGTCCACGTGGGACTCGGCGGCGAGGTGCAGCACGGCACGCGGCCGGTACTGCTCGAACACGCGCTTCACGGCGGCCGCGTCCGTGATGTCAACGCGCTCGAAGTGATGGTTGGGCGCGTCCGCCGTTGCGCCGAGTGAATCCAGATTGCCCGCGTACGTCAGCGAGTCGACGTTCACGACGTCCGCGCCGTCGGCGACCAGGCGCCGCACGAGCGCCGAGCCTATGAAGCCCGCGCCGCCCGTGACCACGATGCTGCCCTGTCCGTCCATCATCAGGTTGATCTCCTCACAGTCGTGCAGTCCTAGATTTCATACCGCTCGCCGTCGACGGCGACCTCGACCTTCGCCGGCCAGCCGCCCAGGCGGACCAGCTCGGGGATCCGGTCGCGGTCGAGCTGCGGGAAGACGTGCGTGACCAGCAGCCGGTGCGGCAATGCGACGCGCGCCATGGCCGCGAGCTGCGACGGCGACAGGTGCGTCTCCATGGCCTCCTCATCGGGCACGGAGCACTCGATCAGCAGCGTGTTCACGCCCTGCGCGAGTTTGGCGACGTGGTCGCTCATCCCCGTGTCGCCCGTGTAGCAGACCGACCGGTTGCCGCTCTCGAGCCGGTATGCGACCGACTCCTGCGTGTGCTGCGTCTTGCCTGCCGTGACGCGCGCGACATCGCTGATGCGACGTTCATCGCCATCCTCGACCTCGTCGAACCGTACCTCGAACGGCGGCTCGCTCAGATGATCGCCGAACACGCCGGCCATTTTCTCGAACAGCTTCTTCGTACCCTTCGGTCCGATCACGGTCAGCGGCTCCGAGCGGGCCGGCCGCATGCCGTACTTCCAGGCGAAGAACAGCATCGGGATGTCGCCGATGTGGTCGTTGTGGAAGTGCGTCACCAGCAGGTGCGTGATGGTGCGCCACTCGATACCGAGCCGCGCCATCCGATGCACGACGCCCGGACCGCAGTCCATCAGCAGTCGCAGCTCGCCCGTCTCCAGCAGATAGCCGGAACAGACGCGGTCGGGCTCTGGAGCCGCGGTACCGGTGCCGAGCGCGGTCAGGATCATGGGCATCAAGGGGGTGAAGCGTGAAACGTGAAACGTCAAACGTCAACGTGAAACGTGAAACGTGAAGCGTTACGTCATGGTGCGGGCTTCTGCTTCCTCGCCAGGGACGCGATCCTGGGGGCGAGGTCGAGGAGGCCGGTGTGCACGACCTGTGCCTGAGCCGGGTCTACCGCGGCGACCCGGCAGAGCAGCGATACGATCGCGCCGCATTCGTTCACCGACCGCAGGCTCATGCGGAAGAACCGCGCCTTTTCGGGCGGACTGAGCTCGCCGCAGCCTTCGGCGAGGTTCAATACGATCGAAGCCGCGGCTCTCATCAGCTGAGTGGCCAGGTGCCGCTGCTGCCACGGCAGCCGTCGGACGAGCACCACGCCATCGGCGTAGACGCGCTCGGCCAGCTGGTACACGCGCAGCCGCTCATGATTGAAGACCCGCTCGTCGTCTGCCATGTCGACACCATCGTCGAACGAACCGCGCACCGCCATGGCTGAAACGGCCCACTCCCGCTGCCCTGCCCCACGCCCCACGTTTCACGTTTCACGTTTCACGTTTCACGTTTCACGTTTCACGTTGTCGTTTCACGTTGTCGTATCGACATCCTTCGCCCACTCACGATTCTCGACGTACCACTCGACCATGCGCTGGAGTCCCTGCTCGAGATTCGTGTGCGGCTCCCAGCCGAGCAGCGATCGGGCCTTGTCGATGTTGGCCCAGGTCGCGCGCACGTCGGCCTTGTGGGCCTCCGAGTACTCGATGCGGGCCGTCCTGCCCGTCAGCCTCTCGATGATGCGGATGGTCTCGATGAGCTCGTGCGGCGAGTCGTTGCCGAGGTTCACGATCTCGTAGCCGACGGGCGTGAGCGCGGCGATCGAGCCGCGCGCGACATCCTCGACATAGGAGAAGTCGCGCTCCTGCCGGCCGTCGCCGAATACCCGAACGGTGCGGCCCTCGCTGATCCACTGCACGAACCTGAACAGTGACATGTCCGGACGGCCGGCGGGCCCGTACACCGTGAAATAGCGGAGCACCGTGACATCGATGCCGTGCAGGTAATGATAGGTGTAGCACATCACCTCGGCCGCCTTCTTGGACGAGGCGTACGGTGACAGTGGCCGGTCGGTGCTCGCGGTCTCGGTGTACGGCCGCGGGTTGTCGCCGCCATAGAGCGAAGACGTGGAGGACAGCACGAACTTGGGCACGTCGCAGCGGACGCAGAGGTCGAGCAGGTTGAGCGTGCCCGTGTTGTTCGCGTCGTTGTAGATCCAGGGGTTTTCGACGGAGGGGCGGACGCCGGCGCGAGCGGCGAGGTTGATGACGCCGTCAATGGCACGGCCGGCGTCGTGTTCCAGCTCGAACACGCGTGCGAGTCCGGCACGGTCGCAGATATCGGCGCGGTGGAAAGTGAGGCCGTCGCGGCGGGCGAGGTGTTCGAGACGCCAGTGCTTGAGGCGCACGTCATAGGCGTCGTTGAGGTTGTCGATGCCAGCGACGGTGTGGCCGCTGTCGAGCAGCTGCGTCACGACATTGGACCCGATGAAACCGGCCGCGCCGGTGATGATGTAGTTGCTCATGTCGCGCCGCCGGCCGCGCCCGCGGTCATCATCTCGTCGAGCTGCACACCGACGATGGAGCTGATGCCCGCCTCCTCCATGGTGACGCCGTAGAGCCAGTCGGCTGCTTCCATGGTTCGCGGATGGTGTGTGATGACGATGAACTGGGTGCGCGCCTTGAACGTCTGGAGCATGCCGATGAAGCGGCCGATGTTGGCCTCATCGAGCGGCGCGTCGACTTCGTCGAGCACGCAGAACGGGCTCGGCTTGACGAGGTAGATGGCGAAGAGGATGGACAGCGCGGTGAGCGCGCGCTCGCCGCCGGACAGGAGGTGGATGCGCTGCGTGCGCTTGCCGCGCGGGCTCGCGCTGATCTCGATCGGGCTCTCCAGCGGGTCCTCGGGATCTTCGAGCCGGATGTCGCACTCGCCGCCCTCGAAGAGCGTCTGGAACGTCGTCGTGAAGTTGGCGCGGATGGCGCTGAAGGTCTCGTTGAACATATCCTTTGCCGTGCGGTTGATCTCGCGTATCGCCTGCTGCAGATCGTCACGCGCCTTCACGAGGTCGTCGCGCTGTGTGGTGAGGAAGTCGAGGCGCGTGCTCTCCTCGTCGTACTCCTCCAGGGCGAGCATGTTGATGGGACCGAGCCGCTCGATGTCGGCGCTCACGGCCTGCAGCTTGCCCTTCATCACCTCGACGTCCAGCTCGAGTAGCTCGGCCTCTTCGACGAGCTGCTCGAACGGCCGGGCGTACTCGGCCTCGAGCCGCTCGCGCACGCGCCGGTGAGCGGCGTCGGCCTCCGTACGCTGGATCTCGAGACGGTGGCGCAGTTCGCTGCGCTCGTCGGTCGTCCTGCGCAGCGTGCGCACCTGTGTCTCCAGCGTGACGGCCGCGTCGGCCGCCGCGGTCAGCGACTCGTCGAGACGACGCAGGTCGACGGCGACCTCATCACGCTGCGCGAACAGCGCTTCGAGCGCGCCGCCCGCGCCGGTGCGGACCGATTCGAGGGACTCGAGCGACTCGAGATGGCCACGCTCCTCACGATCGAGCTGCTCGAGCCGCTCGCCGGCCGCGAGCAGCTCCTGCCGCGTCTGCGCGATGCGCCGGTCGAGCGCCGCAAGCGCTCCCTCCGCCCTGGCATGGGCCACGCGCAGCTCGGCCTCCTCGTCGCGCACCTCTTCCCACACCGCCTCGCGCTCCGTGAGCGACGCGGTCGCCTGCTGCCAGGCAGACCGGTGCTCGGTCAGGCCGTGCTCCAGCTGCGCGCGTGACACCCGCGCGGCATCGGCCTCGGCGCGTGCCCGTGCGGCCAGCGTGTGCAGGTCGGCACGGCGGCGGTCGAGCTCCACCTTCGCGCGCTCCGTACGTGCGCGCTGCGTCGTGCGCGTCGATTCATCCGCGTCCGAGCGCCTGAGGTCGAGCTCCGCCGCCTGGATCACGCCGCGCAGCTCGCGCAGCTCGTCCTCCGCGTCGTGAGTTCGCTGCGCCGCATCGTCGCGCATGGCTGCGCGGGCGTCGCGGTCGGCCATGGCGGCGTCCGCCTCCCGGCGCAGCTGCTCGAGGCGCTCGCGCCGGCCGATCAGCATCGGCTCCGTCGCCGGTGTGCCGGCGAACTCTATGACCTCGAGCAGCGCCTCCAGCCGCGGCAGCGCTGACTCCGGCAGCAATGCAACGATCCCCTTCCCCTGCCCCTCCCGCTCCCCCGCTCCTCCGCTCCCCCGCTCCCCACCGGCCATCCATTCGCGCATCCGCGCTGCAACGCCGGTATCGCGGACGACGAGCGCCTGCAGCAGAGAGCCGAGCGCGCCCTCGACGGCGGCGGCGCGGTCGCGCGGCAGCTGGAGGAACTCGGCGACGGGGCCGATCAGGCCCTCGATGCCGGCACGCCCGTTCAATGCCGCGGCGACGGCAGGTGCAAACCCCTGATGCTCGCGGTCGATGGTCTCGAGCGCGGCGGCCTGCGACGCCAGTCGGCTCGCCGTGTCCTCGGCGACGCTGAGCATGCGGCGCGCCTCGAGCTCGGCCTCGCGCAGCGCCGCAACCCTGTCGTCCTGCGCTTCGCGCTGGCCGTTGAGCTGGTCGATGCGCTCGGCGAGCTGACGCGCCTGTTCCGCGAACAGGTCCCGCTGCTGCTCGAGCAGTGCGAGCTGCGCCAGGATCTCGCGCTCCTCGTCCGCGAGCTGATCGAGCCTCTGCTCGGCGTCGGCGGCGCGCGCGTCGCCGCTCGAGGCGTCCGCCTCGACCCGCGCGAGCTGACGCGTCAGCTCGTTCTCACGCGCACGTGCGTCCTCGTCGGCGCGGCGCACCTCGGTGACCTCCTGCCGCAGCACCGTCTGCCGGTCCTGCACGTCGAGCACGTGCTGGCCGAGCGCTTCGACGATGCCGCCCTGGCCGATGCGCTCGTGCTCGATCTCCAGCAGCTCGGCCTCGAGCGTGCCGCTGCGGGCATGGAGCTCGTCGCGCTCCGTGCCGATCTGCACGATGCGGCGTTCGGCATGGCTACGCCGCTCGTCTGCGACGGCGAGCTCCCGTTCGCGATCGCCGATCATGCGCGACAGCTCTTCGTGCCGCTGCGCGACGAGGTTTCGCTCGCGGCCGGCTTCGGTCGATTCGATGCGTCGGCTCTCGAGCTCCGCCTCCGCAGTAGCGAGCGCAGCGCGCACGGCCGGCTCGTCGCGCGTGAGGTCCTCGAGCAGGCGCGCGGTCTCGTCGATCGTGCGGCGCACGTGGGCGAGGTCCGCTCGCGCGACCGAGACCTCGAGGTCGAGGCGGCGGCGCCGCAGCTCCTGGAAGCGTTCCGCCTTCGTCCGCTGGCGTGCGAGCGAGCGGACCTTCGTCGTGATCTCCGACACCAGGTCCTCGAGCCGCGACAGGTCGTTCTCCGCACCCTCGAGCCGGCGCTGCGCCGACTTGCGCCGGTCCTTGTACCGACCGATGCCGGCCGCCTCCTCGAACATGTGCCGCCGCTCTTCCGCGCGATCGGACAGGATCGAGTCCACCATGCCCTGCTCGATGACGGTGTAGCCGTTGGAGCCGAGGCCCGTATCGCGGAAGACGTCCAGGATATCCCTCAGCCGCGTGGATTGACGGTTGAGCTGATAGTCGCTGCCGCCCTCGCGGAACACGACGCGGCGGATCTCGACAGCCTTGTGCGGGACCGCCAGGATCCGCTCGCTGTTGTCGAACTCGAGCGATACTTCCGCGCGCGACAGCGGCCGGCGCTGCGTCGTGCCCTGGAAAATCGCCTCCTCCATCCTGGTGCCGCGAATCGCCGACGCGCGCTGCTCGCCGAGCACCCAGCGGATCGCGTCGCTGATGTTCGACTTGCCGCAGCCGTTCGGTCCGACGATCGCCGTTATGCCGTCGTGGAACTGCAGCTCCGTGCGGTCCGCGAACGACTTGAATCCCTGCAATGTGAGACGACGAAGCTTCATGGCGTGATGCTGCCCGTTCGTGTGACGAGGGAATCTCTGATGCCGGCCGACCGCAGCAGCTGACGGATCACGTCGGCCTCCGCACGCGTGCCGAAGCCGCCGATGTAGACGCGGTACCGCGTCGCACCGCCGGTGTCCTCCGTCGCCAGCACGTAGCCGGGGACGTCGAGCTGGAGGAGCGTGTCGAGCTGATCGACGGCCTCGGCGCGCGAGGCATGCTCGGCGACCAGGAACGCGAGCGGCGCCGCGCGGATGTCGGTCGACGTGGCAACCGTCTTGTGCCCCCGCGCGATCAGCGAATCGCGCAGCGCGACGGCCGACGCAGAGTCCGCCAGCGGTCCGGCCATGACATGGTAGAATAGCGTGCCTTCCCGCTCCAGCGGCGCGACATGGAAGCCGACAGCGGGCTCGGCCGCCGTCAGCGTGACGACGCGCTCCACCGCCGTGCCCAGGTCCCGGTGTGCCTCCAGCGCGACGACGAACGACATTGCCGTCTCCGACCGCAGCGGCAGCGGCGCGGGCGCCACCGGCCGCGCTGCCGCCGTGTCGGTCGGCGGCCCCGCTGCCACGGGCGCCAGCCGCTGCGCCAGGAAGTGCCACGCGCCCGCCAGCAGGCTTGCCATGAGCACGACCAGCAGCGTCCAGGTAAGTGGATGGCCGGAGGACCCCCCCCGCTG
>JBBEBA010000066.1:0-11222 GCA_040882575.1 Gemmatimonadota bacterium | reverse complement strand
GGACCGCCGCGGTGGCCGCCGCGGCGGTCCTCCGGCCAGTGCTGGATCGAAAACGTCCAGATCGAGCGACACATCGTCGGCCGCGCTCTCCAGCCTCATCTCGAGTGCCGCCTCGCCCGTTCCGGCCGGCACCGCCAGGGGTGCACGCCGCTCCTCCCCGGAGTCACGCGGCTGCGCGTCGCGCCGGTCGGCTCGCTGCACGGGCGGCGGCGTCAGCCGGGCGTCCCGCTGCCGCTCGCGCAGCTCCAGGATCAGCGCATCGCGTGCGCCGCGCTCCGTCGGCAGCCTGATCTTCGTGAACTCCGCGTCCGTCAGCCGCGGGACGGCGTCAGCGGCAGTGGTGTCCGCAGCCGCCGCGCCGGCGGGCGTGAGCACGGCCAGCACCGCGTATGGCCTGGCCAGCGACGCCACGACGTCGTCTCCCTCGCCGCCCTCTGCCAGCAGGAGCACTGCGCCGGCGCGGTCGATGACCGCGTCAGCGCCCGCGGCGTCGCTCGGCACGTACGCCAGCAGCGTCGCGCGGCGGGCGGCCAGCTCGACGAGCAGACGCGCCCAGGCCGGATGGCGCAACACGGCTGCGGGGTCGGTGGCGAACGGGCCGGCGGGCAGCAGGTCGAAGCGGTTCTCGTCCACGGGCAGCATGACCCGGCCGGGCGAGACACCGAACTCGATGATGTCGACCACGCCCTCGTCGTTGCGCACGCCGAGCAGCTCGTGCAGCCGCGGCCGCGCCAGGTCGAGGTCGGCCAGCAGCACGCGGCGGTCGCCCGCCCAGCGGCGCGCCAATGCCACTGCGGCAGCCGCACCCCAGCCGGAGGCGCGCGCCAGCGGCCCTGCAACCACCGCCACGGCGGTGAGTGCGGCAGCAGGGCCGGCCACGAGCGCGTCCAGAGCGGGGGAAGCGGTGCCAGCCGACGTAGCGAAGGGCACCGATCGCGGCATCAGAGCCAAAATCGAAGGGGTGAAGGTATCAGTCGCTGCACGGTCGGAATCTAGCCCCGTGCGCGGGCGTACGCGAGTGCCGGGAGCCTGGTCCGGAGCTGAGTCAGGCCTCGAGGGCCAGCGTCGGTGCGTCGCCCCACAGGCGCTCGAGCTGGTAGAACTCGCGCGCGGCAGGATGGAAGACGTGGATGACGAAGTCGATGTAGTCGATCAGCACCCAGCGGCCGGAGCGCAGGCCTTCGACATGGCTGGGCCGATGCCCCTCCTTCTTCAGCTCGTCGATGACGTGCTCGGCGATCGAACGCACGTGCATGTCCGACGTGCCGCTCGCGACGAAGAAGTAGTCGGTGGCGTTCGAGATGCCACGCAGGTCCATGATGAGCATGTCCAGCGCCTTGCGGTCCGCCGCCAGTGCTGTGGCCCGCTCGAGCACGGGCGGCATGGTGACGGCAGGGCTGGTCTGGTTCTCAGGCATCGATGCGGGGGTGCGGGTGATCATCGGGGGAAGTATAACAGCATTGCGCAATTGCGCACGCCCGCGCTACCTGAGCGCCTAACGTGCGCGCCCGGATTCGCCGTCGGCGGCATCCGCATCGAGCACCGTGCGGACGCGGGCCATGAGCTCGCCCGGCGCGAACGGCTTCTGGATCAGGCGGTCCGGCCCGCTCGCCAGGCCGCGACGCACGATCTCGTCCTCCGTGTACCCGCTCATGAACAGGATCGGCAGCGCCGGTCGCAGCCGCGCGGCACGCTGCGCCAGCTCACGACCGCCGCCCCGCGGCATTGCAATGTCGGTGAGCAGCAGGTCGAGCGGAGTGGCACTCTCGAGAATGCGGGTCCCGGTTTCGACGCCGTCCGCAACGTGGGTCGTGAAGCCGCCGCGCCGCAGCAGACGCTCGACCAGGCCGCGCACCGCATCCTCATCCTCCACGATCAGCACGGCCTCGCCGCGACCGACGCCGGATTTCAGCGCGACTCCGGCGTCGGCGGCTTTCGCGAGGACGGGTACGCCGGCCGCGCCTGGCAGCATGACCGAGATGCTCGTGCCGACGCCGACGTCTGATTCGACATCGATCCGCCCCGCGCTCCGCTCGACGATCGCATACACTGTCGCCAGACCGAGGCCCGTGCCACGGCCCGGCTCCTTGGTCGTGAAGAAGGGCTCGAACATGCGGCGCTGCACCTCCCTCGTCATGCCTGCGCCGCGGTCGGTCACGGTGAGCCGCGCCCACGGCGTCGCGCCGCCGTCCGCACGGACATCGAGCGTGATCACGCCCCTGTCCGCGACCGCGTCCCGCGCATTGACGACGAGGTTGACCACCACCTGCTCGAGCTGGCCGGCATCGATCAGGACGGGCGGGCAGCCGGCAGCCGTCGTGACATCGAGCGTCACATCGTCACCGACCAGCCGGGCGAGCAGGCCGCTCATGCCTGCGATCAACTGGCCGACATCCAGCACCTCCGGCCGTGCGATCTCCCTGCGGCTGAAGTGCAGCATCTGACTCACGAGCACAGCGCCGCGCTCGGCCGAGCGCAGGATATTCTCCACCTCGAGCCAGCGCGGATCCGCTTCGTCGATGTCGGACATCAGCAGTGAGGCCGAGCCGATGATGCTCGTCAACAGGTTGTTGAAGTCGTGCGCCACACCACCCGCGAGCCGGCCTACGGCCTCCATCTTCTGCGCCTGCAGCAGCTGTTCCTGGCTCTCCCGCAGGGCCCGCTCCGACTCGACCCGTTCCGACACGTCCCGTACGAAGCCCTGCAGACCCGACACGATGCCATCCCGGACGACCGGGCTCTCCACGATCTCGACCGCGACGACGCGCCCGTCCTTGCACCGGTTCACGGTCAGGTACGTGCCCGGCGCCTGCCCCGTGCGCAGCGCCAGCTCCGTGTACCGCCGGACCTCCTCGTCGGACGCATCGCCGACGTGGAGTACCTCGAACGGCTGGCCTAGCAGTTCTTCGGGTGGGTAGCCGAGGACGGCCTCGACGGATGGCGAGATGTAGGTGAAACGGTGGTCTGCGTCGTGGGCGTAGAAGAAGACCTCGCGGCTGCCCTCAACCATGAGACGGTACCGGGCCTCGCTCTCCTCGAGCGCCGCTTCCGTCTGCTCCGCACGCCGCCGCAGCTCGACGTCGCCAGGCGACGACGCCCCGCGCAGCAGGCGCCCGGCCAGCCGCCGCACCAGCGCCAGCGGCGCTTCCGCAAGGAACCCGGCGTGTCTCACCCATCGGAGCCGTGGCTGCCGCATCGCACCGATCGCTTTGCTGGAAGGATGCTCCCAAGCCCGCAGGATGGCCGGAGACGCGGGAGGCGCAACGACCGTCGTCCTGGTCCTTCGTCCTCGTCCGACCCCCGATCCCTCGATCGGTACCCGGACCGGCCCCCCCGGTTCAGTCCGCCTTGATGACCCAGACCTTGATCTCGGGCTTCACGTCCGGATGCAGGCGGATCACGACCGAAAAGACGCCGAGCGCCTTGATCGGGTCCTCGAGCTCGATGCTGCGCCGGTCGACCTCGAAATCGAGACCCTGCTCGGCGTTCAGCCGCTCGGCAATGTCCGCCGTCGTGATCGAGCCGAACAGCTTCGATTCCTCGCCCGCCTTCGCGTGGAACGTCAGCGAGACACCCTCCAGCTGCGATGCGCGACGGCGCGCTTCCAGGTATTCGCGCTTCGTCTTCTGCTCAACCTTCGCCCGCTCGTCCTCGAGCCGGCGCAGGTTGCCCGCAGTCGCCTCGAAGGCGAGCCCGCGCGGGACCAGATAGTTGCGGGCAAAACCCGACTTCACGGCGACGATCTCACCGGCATCGCCCAGCTTGTCGATATCCTGCCGCAGAATGACCTTGTGCGTCTTCATTGCTCTCTCCCCAGGGCTCGCCGCGCCCGAATGTCGAGCCACGTGTCGGACAGCCCCACGATGAACGCGGTCGCCATCACGAGCGGATACATGAATACGATCAGCAGTGCGCCGACCACCATACCCAACGGACCGGGCACGCCACCGATCACCACCAGCACGGCCGCACCACGCAGGGCGTAGAGCACGGCCATGAACGTCAACAGGTTCCCGCCCGCCCGCGTTGCCAGCGCATCGAGCGGCAGCACCAGCAGCAGCAGGCCGGCGATCAGCAGCCAGACCAGCTCGTCGCGAAAACCGAACTCCCGCAGCGGCCTCAGCGGGTTGGCCGCGCCACGGCCGAGCCGCGTGAAGCCCCACCATGCGATCGCAAGCGCACACAGGGAACCCAGCCCGAGCAGGGCCGGGTACAGCTTCACCTGCAGCTCCGCGGCCGTGAAGACAGCGCTCTGCATCTCAGCGCTCGCACTGCCCATCGCGCCCGTCCAGGCCGCGAGTGCGCGAGCCGCGCCGCCGCGGAACTGCGCAGCCACCGCGCCGTCCAGCTGCGCGAAGCCGTCCCGGCTCGTCGCGAGCAGCGCCGCCGCCGTCACCACCGTCGCCGCGAGCGCGCCGAGCGCGCGCGGCAGGAACGCCCAGCGAGGTACGAGCGCCGCTGCCAGCACGAACCAGCCGCCGAGCACGAGCGACCAGCCGCGCTCGAAATACCACAGCGTGCCACCCGCCGTCGCCCCGCCGAACGTCAGCCAGCCGATGAGCGCCGCCAGCGCCAGCAGCACCGGCCGCCTCGGCGGCAGCGCCACCATCAGCAGGCCGAGCGGCACGAAGATCAGCAGCGCGGGCCGCACCACCGACAGCGTCGCGGTCGCAACCGCCAGCGCCGCGATGACACCCCACCCGCGACCGACCGGGCCGACCGGGACCACCGGGCCGCTCGCCGCGGCGTCGCCACCCGCGGGATCATCGCCCGCGGCGCGCACCTCAGTCCTGATACCCCTTCACGTACGGCAGCAGCGCCAGGAACCGCGCGCGCTTGACCGCCGTGCAGACCTGCCGCTGATGACGCGCGCACATGCCCGTCATCCGCCGCGGCAGCAGCTTGCCCTGCTCCGTGATCAGACGCCGCAGCGTGCTGTCATCCTTGTAGTTCACCGACCGGATGCCCGACTCGCAGAACGGGCACTGCTTGACTGGACGTGCCATGATCAATCGTCTCCGTCGTCGTCGTCGTCATCATCACGCGGCGAGCGCGTCGCGATCGACATCGGCGCCGTCGGCTCTCCCTCGTGCAGCACCACCAGGTACCGCAGCAATCCCTCGTCCAGCTTCATGCTCCGCTCGTACTCCGGCAGCGGCGAGGCCTCCGACCGGAACTGGGCCACCACGAAATAGCCGGCCGGCTGCTTGCGGATCGGGTACGTCAGCTGGCGTCGACCCCAGTGGTCGACCGCCGTGATCTCGGCGCCCGCGTCCGTCAGCAGACCGTGAAAGCGGCCCAGCTTCTCGTTGACGTTTTCTTCCGGGATCTGCGTGTCGAAGATGTAGACCGTCTCGTAGTCGCGCACGTCGCCTCTCGTCCTCCCATGGTCATAGGCGGCCCGGACACAGGCCCGGGCAGGAGTAGCCAGTTATTCTAGCGCATAGGCCGGGAGATGCCAAGTGGGGAGCGGGGGAGCGGGGGAGCGGGGGGGAACAGCGGGAACGGCGGGGGTCAGGAGAAGCGGGCGGCGACATCGCCGCCGGCGACCACGGTGCGCTCGGCGACCGGGAGCTCCGCCGCGACCCTGACGCAATTGCCGCCGTTCTCCTTGGCCAGGTACAGGGCGCGGTCGGCGGCGGCGAGCAGCTCGGATGTGGTGGCCATGCCGGGGACGTAGCCGGCGACGCCGACGCTCACGGTGATCGGCTCGCCGACCATGGCGTTGCGCACGCGGTCGACGAAGACGAGGGCGCCCTCGACCGTCGCGGCGGAGAGCACGGCCAGGAACTCGTCGCCGCCGAGGCGACCGGACAGGTTCATGTCGCGCGTGTTGCGGTGGAGCACGTGGGCGAACCGGCGCAGCACCTCGTCGCCGGCGCCATGGCCGTGCAGGTCGTTGAACTCCTTGAACTGGTCTACATCGAAGAGGACGACGACGAGCGGCACGCCGCGCGCCGCAGCGGCGAATGCCTTGGCGTAGAGCAGTTCGAGATAGCGGCGGTTGGGAACGGCAGTGAGCGGGTCGAAGAGGGCGAGCTTCTCCGCCTTTTCGCGGGCGGCGTGGAGCTGCTCGACGAGCGCACCGAGCACGAGGCTGATGCCCGTGAAGACGACGGTGATCGCGAGCATCAGCGGCCAGTCGGGCAGCCTGGTGCCTGCCGTGAGGATCAGCAGCTGCGTGACGGTCATCACGAGCATGGCGGCGGCGAAACCGAGGGCGACGCCGCGCCAGCCGCGGTAATAGGCGAGGAGGAACGCGGGGATCAGGGCGCACAGCCAGATGAGTGCCTCATACTGCAACGCCGCCTCGGCCAGCCCGGTGGATGCGAGAACCGGTACGGCCAGCGCGATGAGCGAGAGTGCCGCACCGGTACGCGGGATACTCGGTCTCTCGAAGTACCACTTCACCATGGCCCGTCCTTTGGAGAAGAACTCGTCAGCTGCTTCAATATACGTCAGACATTGAACCGGAAAAGCAGAATGTCGCCGTCCTGCACGACATAATCCTTGCCTTCGGAGCGGACGAGCCCCTTTTCGCGCGCGGCCTTCTGCGATTTTTCGCGCTCGAAATCGGCGAACGCGAGGGTTTCCGCGCGGATGAAGCCGCGCTCGAAATCCGAGTGGATCTCGCCGGCCGCCTGGGGCGCCTTCGAGCCCGCGCGGATGGTCCAGGCGCGCACCTCCTTTTCGCCGGCCGTGAAGAAGCTGATCAGGCCGAGCAGCCGGTAGCTCGCACGGATCAGCACATACAGCCCGGGCTCGGCCAGGCCGAGCTCCTCGAGGAAGAGTGTGCGCTCGTCCTTCTCGAGATGCAGCAGCTCCGCTTCGATGCGCGCGGACAGCGGCACGATCTCGGCCTGCTCGCCGTCTGCGACGACGGCCGCGCGCAGTGTGGCGACGAGCTCGTTCTCGCCCGCCGGCAGATCGCTCTCCGCGACATTTGCCACGTAGATCTCGCGCTTGGCCGTGAGCAGATTGTAGGAGCGCAGGAGCCGCACCTCCTCCTCGTTCGCCGGCTCCACCCTGCGCGCCGGCTGACCCTCGGACAGCAGCACGTGGACCCGCTTCAGCAGCGCGACATCCGCCTGCGCCTCACGGTCGCCGCTCTTCGCCGCGCGCTCCGACTTCGCGAGCCGCTTCTCCACGTTCTGCAGATCGCTCAGCGCCAGCTCGAGGTTGATGATGGCACGATCGCGCACCGGATCGACATCGCCCATCACGTGCGTGACGTCGGGGTCATGGAAACAGCGCACGACATGCACGATCGCATCGACTTCGCGGATGTTCGTCAGGAACTGGTTGCCCAGACCTTCGCCTTCCGAGGCACCCTCCACGAGACCGGCAATGTCGACGAACGTGACGACGGCAGGCTGCGTGTTCCTTGGCTGCACCCGCTCGACGAGCAGGTCCACACGCGGGTCCGGCACCTCGACGACACCGACGTTCGGATCGACCGTGCAGAACGGGTAGTTCTCCGCCGACGCCGCAGCGCCGGTCAGGGCATTGAACAGTGTCGACTTGCCGACGTTCGGCAGGCCGACGATTCCAAGACGCAGATTCGCCATCGGTACAGTCTGTGATCGGGTCCGGGTACGCGGCGGCGCCGCCTTGCGCGGCGCGGAACCGTAAAATGTAACGGATCACGCGGCGACGGCCACCCGGGCGCCACGCTGGCCATGGTGGGACTTCTAGCGGCCGAGCGCGTCCTGTACGGCACGGATCACATCGGGGTACGCCTCGAAGGCGACCCGCGCCGATGCGAGATCCAGACGCTCGATGTTGGTGTGAGCGTGACGTTCCTCGCCCGGCGCGAAGCCAATTGTCGGGATGCCGTGGACACCACACGTGTGACCGCCGTCCGTCGCGAAGGTCCACGGGCGCAGCTGCGGCGCGCGACCCGTCGACACGGTGATGCTCCGTGCGGCCGCATGAGCTACGGCGTCCGCGGCATCGAGCAGGAACCCCGGCGTGAAAAGTCGCCGCTCATCACGTCGACCCGTCCACGTCAGCTGCAGCTCCGTGCCGAACCGGACATCGAGCTCCAGTCCATCCGGCAACACGCCGCCGCGCGCTGGACCCTCTCCTTCGGCCGTCAGCTCCAGCAGCCCGTGCAGGTGGCGGCGCAGCCGGTCCAGAGCGGCGTTCGGCAACATGCCGGGCAGCACGCGCCAGTCGAGCACGACGCGCACGACATCCGGGATCACGTTGCGACTGCGCGGCAGCGTCTCGACCATGGTCGGTGCAGCGGTTGATGGACCCAGGACGGGATCGCTTTCGAGCTCGGCCGAGAACGTTTCCAGCGCGGCGATCACCGCCGGCAGCCCCAGCAGAGGATTGCGCGCGCGGTCTGGAGCACTCGCGTGCCCGGCCACGCCACGCAGCTCGATGATCAGCTCGGCCCGGCCGCGATGACCGATGCAGACATCGCCGCTCGTCGCCTCGCCGATGATCACAGCGCCCGGGCGGACTGCCCCTGTCGCCATCAGGTGCGCCATGCCCCAGCCGCCGCGCTCTTCCAGCACCGTGTGAGCCACGATCACGTCGCCGGCTGATGGCTGGCGGGTGAATCGCGCAGCCGCGTACGTCTGCAGTGCGAGCGGCCCCTTCACGTCCATGGCACCACGACCGTGCAGGAAGCCGTCCGCAATGTCGGCGGCGAACGGCCCGTGCTCCCAGGCGTCGTGCTCGCCCGCATCGACGACATCGAGGTGCGAGCTCAGCATGACGGGCGGGCGCTCGCCGCGCCCGGGCGCGACGCCGATGACGTTGCCGACCTCATCGGTGCGGACATCGTGGAAGCCGAGTGCGATCATCTCTCGCATCACGCGGGCAGCCGCGTCACCCTCGCTGCCGGGCGGGCTGGGAATGCGGATGAGGTCCTGCGCGAACGCGATCGCGTTTTCGAAGGTGAGATCGTGGTCGCTCATCCGGGAAAGCTACGCGGCCGGCGGCAGAGCCGCCACGCCGCGTTCGTCGGATCAGCCGAGGCCGAGCACCGCCCGCACCGCGTCCACCACCATGCCAATGTCCAATGGCGCGGCCTCATCAGCGTGCACCCGTACCAGCCACGGGGCAAGCACCAGCGCCACAACGGACATCAGCTTGATCAGGATGTTCATGGACGGACCGGCCGTGTCCTTGAAGGGGTCGCCGACCGTGTCACCGACCACGGCCGCCTTGTGCGCATCGGAGCCCTTCCCGCCGTGCGCGCCCTGCTCGATGTATTTCTTGGCGTTGTCCCAGGCGCCGCCCGAGTTCGCCATGAAGAGCGCCATCATCACGCCGGTCAGTGTGGCGCCGGCCAGCATGCCGCCGAGCGCCAGCAGGCTGACGTAGCCGACGACGACCGGCGCAATCACCGCGACCAGACCGGGCGCGATCATCTCGCGGAGTGCGGCCTTCGTGGAGATGTCCACGCAACGGGCGCTGTCCGGCTTGGCTGTGCCTTCCATGAGGCCCGGAATCTCGCGGAACTGGCGCCGTACCTCATCGACCATGCCGCTGGCTGCGCGGCCGACTGCCGTCATGGTGAGGGCGGCGACGAAGAACGGGATCACGCCTCCGATGAGCAGACCGATCACGACTTCCGGATTCGTGAGGTCGAGTCCCGCCTCCTGGAGTCCGACCGCTGCGGTGTACGCGCTGAACAGCGCGAGAGCCGTCAATGCCGCGGAGCCGATCGCGAAGCCCTTGCCGATAGCGGCCGTGGTGTTGCCGAGCGAGTCGAGCTCGTCGGTGATTGCACGCACCTCCTTGCCGAGGTGGCTCATCTCGGCGATGCCGCCGGCGTTGTCTGCAATGGGTCCGTATGCGTCGACGGACATGGTGACGCCGACCGTCGCAAGCATGCCGACCGCCGCGATGCCGATGCCGTAGAGGCCGGCGACAGAGTAGGACACGAAGATGCCGAGCGCGATCAGCAGCACGGGAGCAGCAGTCGATTCCATGCCGACCGCCAGTCCGTGGATGATGTTCGTGGCCGAACCCGTCTCGGACGCCTCGGCGATGCGCTTCACCGGCTTGGCCGCCGTGTAGTATTCCGTGACGAGACCGATCAGGATCCCGACGATCGAGCCGGCAACGAGCGCCCAGAACGGACCGCTCGCCGGATAGCTGCGGGCGGTCTCCGGATCGAATACCTGGAAGTTCAGTCCATCCACGATGAACCACATCACGACGAGGAACAGGCCGGCCGAGATGAACGTGACGTTCCGCAGCGCGGACGCGGGGCTGAACCTCTCGAGCGACCGCATCAGTGCAATGCCCACGAGCGAAGCAATGAGCCCGATGACGATCGTGATGATCGGCAGCGCGACGGCCTCGACGCGGCTGGCGGCATACAGTGCGCTCGTTCCGGCAATTGCGATCGTGGCGACGACCGAGCCTACATAGCTCTCGAAGATGTCGGCGCCCATGCCTGCGACGTCGCCTACATTGTCGCCGACGTTGTCGGCGATCGTCGCCGGATTGCGCGGATCGTCTTCCGGTATGCCGGCCTCGACCTTGCCGACGAGGTCGGCGCCGACATCAGCCGCCTTGGTGAAGATGCCGCCGCCGACACGGGCGAAGAGAGCGATCGAGCTGGCGCCCATCGCGTAGCCGCTGATGATCTCGCCGAAGCTGACGAACTCGGCATCGCTGATCGCACTCGAGCCGAACAGCCAGTACCAGATGCCGATGCCGAGCATGCCGAGCGCCGCCACCGACAGGCCCATGACGGCGCCGCCGAAGAAGGCGATGCGCAGAGCCTTGCCGCTGCCGAAGTCTTTCGCCGCGGCCGCCGTTCGGACGTTCGCCGACGTTGCCGCCTTCATGCCGAAGTAACCCGCCAGCACGGAGCTCAGTGCGCCGGTCAGGTAGGCCAGGGACGTCTCCGTGCCGATCGCAAGGAAGAGCAGCACCGCGATGACGACGACGAAGACGGCCAGCACGGAGTACTCCCGCCGGAGAAACGCCATGGCGCCCTCCTGGATGCGGTCCGCAATTTCGATCATCACTTCTGTGCCGGCACTCTGTCGCCTGATGTACAGGTACAGCACGAGCGCGCCGATCAGGCCGATTACGCCAACGATCGGCGACCACTGTGCCACCGCGGTCAATTCCGTCACATCGCCTCCACGTTGTATGCCGGGAGCCATCCCGGATGTTGTGATTCTGTCAACTGGTCCTAGTGTTGTGATTCAGAAATCCCGTTGCATTCGATCCCGTTTGCATCCCGC
>JBBEBA010000065.1:0-87853 GCA_040882575.1 Gemmatimonadota bacterium | reverse complement strand
ACTAGTTGTGCACCACGGCCTACAGCTTTCAAGAGTAGACCCAGCATCTTCTTCACGCTGCGCGAAACGATCGCGTGTATGCGGACGCGCTGCGAAGGGGTAACGCCTTATCTTATGCGCCCGGCCCGATTCGAACGGGCGCCCTCATTCTCCGGAGGGGCGCCTTAGAGCCGTAAACGAGCAAACTGCGCGGCGGAGAACCTAAACCCGTTGCGGCGCACGCGATCTAGCGATCTGAGCCCGAGTAGCTGCGCAGGTTGCATCGGCTGAATGGACGGGATAGAGGCCGGGGAAACTGCCGGTCGACGAATGTCAGTGCGGACGGGTCGGACAGTTTAGGCACCGTCAGGAAAGGAGCTCGACATTAATGTACGGTATGCGGAGTGTCGAACAGATCGCCCTTCTCGTCTGGACCTGCGTCGCCCTCGCCGGCTGCGGCACCGACGACGTCGGCGAGCCGGCGCCGCAGGCGCTGGTAGAAGAGCTGGGCACCGCCGAGCACGTGCACAACGCCGCCGAGCTTACCGGCGTACCGGACTACATCCTCGAACAGGACCTCCGCATCGGCGTGATGGACGGGCCGGAGGCCCTCCAGTTCGCCGGTGTCCGCATGATCGACGAGGACGAGGAGGGCACGGTCTGGGTGCTGGACAGCCGCGCGGCCTCGGTCCGCGCCTTCGACGCGGATGGCAATCTGCTGCGGAGCTTCGGTCGTTCGGGGTAGGGTCCGGGCGAGTTCCAATCCGCGGGGCATCTGGTTCTGGCGCCCGACACGATCGTCGTCTTCGACTTCATGCAGTTCCACCACTTCTCGCCCGACGGCGAGCTGCGCGATGCGCGGCGGGTCAGTGACGATCGCGTTTCGAACCTGGCGGCGGTGGTGCGCACCCCGGATGGGTGGCTGGCCGCGCAGCAGGAGGGGTTGACCGGTCAGAGCAGAGACAATCCCGGTCCGTATCGGGACACCACCACGATCCGCCGGTTCCACCTGTCGTCGTCGATCAGCGAGCCGATCGCGCGGTTCGCAGGCCGCGAGACTTACCTGCTCGGCGAAATCGGATTCTACATCTATCCCTTCCGGGCACCGGTCCCGCAGGTCGTCATCGGTCGCGACGCCCGCATCTACTTCACGGGCGGCGACAAGTACCGGATCGATGTCCACGCATTCGACGGCTCCGGTTCAGGCGACGGTGCGCCGGGCCCCACGCTCGTGCGCCGGATCACGGGCGAAGTCGACCGCGTGCCCATGACGGACGCCGAGTACGAGGCGGACTACCGCGCGCAGCTCGCGCGCTACGAAGACCGTCGCCCGCTCCAGGGCGAAGCCGCAATGGCGCACGCTATGCTGGTGAACGAGTATCCGTCGGTGCCGGGCGCGCAGTTCGTGCCCGTCGTCGGCCGGATGCTCGTGGACGAGGACGGCCGCATCCTGCTGGAGCGACTCGACCTGGAGCCGGTCGCGTGGGACCTGCTCGCCGCCGATGGCCGCATTGCGGGCCGCGTCCGCCTGCCGTATCCCTTCACGCCGCGCCGCCTCACGCCGCGCCACCTGTATGGCGTGCTCCGCGACGAGCTGGATGTGCAGTACGTCGTCCGCTACCGCCTCAGACCGGCGATCTGACAAGCACATGCCCCTCGAGTGCGCGGCGGCCTGACGGCCGGACTCTGCGATAGCTGCGCCTACAAGTCCTGTTTGAATCACCCGGCGATGATCGAGAGCTGGGCCGCCGCCGGAGGCATGGGATCTGCCTTTCCAGCGGTCGCTGTATCCACCGCCGAAGGAGACAGGAAAGTGGAAGATACGAAGCGCGTCGAGGAGTTGTACGATCTCATTGAGGGGATCGAGATCGCCATGTTCACGACCCGGCGGCCCGACGGGCGCCTCGTCTCGCGCCCCATGGCCACGCAGGCGCGGCAACCGGGCGCGGACCTGTGGTTCGTGACGGACATCGAAACGCACAAAGTTGACGAGCTGGAACATGACCCCAACGTGAACGTCTCCTACTACCAGGACCGAACGAAGGAGTGGGTATCGGTGAGTGGCTCCGCGCGTATCTCGCAGGACCGTGCGCAGATCCACGAGCTGTACCGCCCCGACTGGAGGGCGTGGTTCGGCAAGGTCGATGAGACGCGCGACGACGGGCCCGACGACCCGCGCCTCGCCCTGCTGCTGGTAACAGCGGACAGCATCGTGTACATGAAGCAGGAAAAGCCGACGCCAGTGGTGCTGTTCGAGGTGGCGAAGGGCGTCCTGACCGGAGCACGTCCCGATGTCGGCGAGGTCAGGAATCTGAAGGGCTCGGAACTGAGGTAGGTCGCGGCGTACTACGGAGCGGTCTCGTACTCGAAGCCCGCGTGGACGAACGCGGGCGCGATGGCCGCACAACTGCTTCGGCGCCGCCCTGCGCGAACACGTCCGTCCGCCAGTGGCGCCGGACGGTCTCGACCTCCCGAGCTATCGATCACGTTGCCGGAGGGCTTTGGAGATGGCTGGATCAAAGCCGGTCCTCGTCCCGGGCCAGGTCGGTGGACATGCCTTTCAACGATCCGCGGAGCTCCCGGGCCGGCCGGAGCGGAATGAATTCGATGCGATTCTCATAAGGGATGACCTGCACCTGCTGACCAGGCCTGAGATTCAACCGCCTCGCACAGAGCGCGGAATCACGACCTGGAATTTCGGAGAGATGGTGACTTTCTCCATTGGGCCTCTTCGATCAGGATTACGTTGTACGATACCTCGATCGATAACTGAACTGAAAAGCTTCATACGCCCGAGTGGATTCGAACCACTGGCCCCATGGCTTCCTCCCTACACCGACCGATATTGCGGTGACCAGCAACCGTAGAGTCCCACGGCCAATACAACCTGTCGCGTGCGGCGTTCTCCATAGTGATCCGACCTGCATCAATATCCGCGGTTACGCCACGTCGGCGTACACTCCCGCGCCGCGCTCCGGATAACTTTCGTACACGTGCTCGAAGACAGCGGAGCATTTCTTCCGATACAGATCAGGCGCGTAAGCTCTGGGCAACCCCGTATCCAGAGCGTCCTCGATCGCCATGCGAAGCTGGGACCGCGCGGCCGACTTCTGGCGCCAGTTCAATACCAGCAGCGCGTTGAGCCGGGCAAGCAGGTCCTTCGCCACTTTCTTGACCTCGTCACGTTCCTCCGTGCTGAGCTCGGGTGCCGGGCGCGTCAGGATGTCGAAGATGACCAGCTCCTCTTCACTGAGGTTCTCGCGCACATGGCGCTGCTGCTCTTCGTCGAGACTGTTTGACAGGTTGAGCAGCTCTTCGAACAGTTGCTCGATGCTGCGACTGCCGGCGTTGTAGCTTTCGATCAGCGCCTCGAACTTCTCCACGAAGTCCGTGCGTGTGCGGTTGAGGGTCATCAAGCGTTCCAGCCGGGCGCGGATCGCGGCCTTGAGCGCTTCCATCTCCGTGTTCTTGTGCTTGGACTTCCTGAAGCGCTGCGCGAGCGCTTCGAAGTTGATCTTCGACAGGTCGATGGCCGCCGGCCCCGCCTCGCGGATCTTCAAACCGGCGATGGATTCGTCCAGAAGCCCGGTGATCTGCCGCATGATCTCCGTGATGTCCGGCGGATCGGGACTGACTTTGGCCCGGACTGCGGCGGCCAGCGCCATGATCCCGGCCACGCGTTCAGCGAACTCCAGCACCGCGGGGTCGGGTTTGATGGCGCGGTACAGTGTGCCGACCAGCCTCTCATGACCGAAGAATTCACGCCGCCGCTCGTCCGGCGCGATCAGTGCCTCGATCGCGTCTTCCACAGCCTGTAACCGCGCGAGGCCTCCGGTCGGAAGCGCTTCGATGGCCACGAGATCCACACCGTGCCCCGCACAGAACGCGGTCGCTTCGGCCACGGCTACGCGCAGCGCCGCGACCAGCTCCGCCTTGTCATGCACCGGGTTCGCACCACCCTGGCCCGCGCCGTAGATGGCCAGCGCTCTCTCGAGGGACGCGAATACATTGGCGTAGTCCACGATCATGCCACTGTGCTTGCCCGGAAACACCCGGTTCGCACGCGCAATCGTCTGCATCAGCGAGTGGTTCCGCATGGGCTTGTCGAGATAGATCGTCGAGCAGCTCGGCGCGTCGAAGCCCGTGAGCCACATCGCACAGACGAACACCAGGCGCAGCGGATCTTCGGTGTCCTTGAACTTCTCGTCGAGGCCCGGCTGTGAATCCTTCATGCGACGGCGGTGTGGCTCGATGTCGAGACCGATCGCATGCATATGCGCGATCTCGTTCTGCGCGGGCGAAACGATCAGTGCCATATCCGTCGTCGTCAGAACGCGTAACCGTTCATTCAGCACGGCCATGCGCGCCTCGCGCCGCGCCTGCTCCGTCTGACTGTCACCCCCGCGCGGGTGATACGCGAGTTCGCTCAGCTCCTTCTGCACGCGCCCGGTTTCCAGCGCCCAGCGCTTTCTGACCTTGTCGTGCATGCGGAGCGCCGTGGCTTTGTCGATGGAAACCACCATCGCCTTCCCCACGAAGCCGCGTCCCAGGAAATGCTGCACGATGTCATCGGCGACGGTATCCAGCCTGTCATCACGTGTGATCAAATGGTATTGGCGCCCGAGTGCCTGCTCGAGCTTGTCTTCTTGGTCATCATCCAGGGTCGCGTCCTCGATCAGCGCGCGCATGTGTTCGTCCAGGTCGGGATTGACCAGTTCCAGCTCCGGCGTGCGGTTCTCGTAAAACAGCCGCACCGTTGCGCCGTCCTCGACCGACTGCTGGAAGTCGTAGATCGACACATAGTCGCCGAACACCTCACGCGTGCGCTCCTCGCCGGCGATCAGCGGTGTACCGGTGAAGGCGAGGAACGTTGCGTTCGGCATGGCTGCGCGCATGTTGAGCGCCAGCGTGTCGTACTGGCTGCGATGCGCTTCGTCGGTGAGCACGATGACGTCTGCGCGGTCGGTCAGCGCCTCGTGCGTCTGGAACTTGTGGATCAGCGTGAAGACGTAGCGGTTGTTACCGCGCAGCAGCGCCTGAAGGTGCGAACCACTCGTCGCATGACACTGATCGCTCTCCGTTTTCGAGAGCGCGCCCACACTCTTGAACGTCCTGGCGATCTGCTCATCCAGCTCGACGCGGTCGGTGACGACGATGAAGGTCCAGTTGCCGCTCAGCTTGCGCAGTACCTTTTGTGAGAAGAATACCATCGAGAAGCTCTTGCCGCTGCCCTGCGTCTGCCAGAAGACGCCGCCGCGGCCGTGTCCCAGTTCGCGGGCTTCGAGCATCGAAGCGATGGCGTTGTTGACGCCGAGGAACTGGTGGTTCTGCGCGATGACCTTGGTCAGCCCGGCCTTGTGCTCCGAGAACAGCGTGAAGTTTTCGACCAGGTTGAGAAGTCGAGAGCGGTCGCACGTTCCGCGCAGCATCACCTCGAGCGACACCCGGCGTGGCTCGTCCTCGCGCGCAACACGCTTCCACTCGAAGAAGCGGTCCCAGTCCGCAGTGAGCGATCCGACGCGGCTGTCGGTCCCGTTGCTGGCGACGAGCAGCGCATTGTACCAGAAGAGCTGCGGGATCTCGCGCTTGTAGTGTGTGAGATTTCCGTCGAACGCGCCGCGCGCCGGCACGCCCGCCTGCTTCAGCTCTATCACGACCCACGGCAGCCCGTTGACGAAGCCGACGAGATCGGGCCGACATGTGTAGAGCTGACCCACGATGCTCAGCTGACTGACCAGCAGGAAATCGTTTTCCTCCGTGTTCTCCCAGTCGATGACGCGCAGGCGCGCCTCCCTCTGGCCGCCATGCTCGCGGTCGGGCACCGACACCAGGATGCCGTCCTTGATCAGGCCGTAGATCTCGCGATTGGCCGCCTCCGTGATCATCGCCGAACGATCGCGGGTCAGCTCATCAATCGCGCTATCAATCGCCTCGGCCGGGAGCGTCGGATTGAGTTTGACCAGTGCGTCGCGCAGGCGTGCGACCAGCACTGCTTCGCCCTTTGTCTCGCGACCCAGCGTGCCGCCCGGGCCGAAGGTCTCTTCCATCGCCGACACCGTCTTCCAGCCGAGATCCGCGAACAGGCCGATGGCAGGCTGCTCGATGAGCTGGTCTTCGGTGTAGGCATGTGGCGTCATCGTTCAGGCGACGTCGAGTTGAAGCTGGCCCGACAATAGACGCGGCAAGAGCAGATCGCGAGTATGGCGGAGATTCTCGATCCGGTCTTCGAGCCGCTCTTGGAGTTGAACAATCGGCACTACTACTGACTCAAATCGCCTGCGTACCGATACGGCCGGAAGCAACACGGGATACGAAGCAGCGTCGTCGTTTCGGAAGCCGAGAACCGTGGTTCCACTGGCTCGTCCTCTAGCAAAGTCCCGGAAACCTGAATCGCCTAGAGCGCAGAACAACCAGTCTCGTTCCTCAGGCTTTTTCGGTCGTACAATCGTAATATGGTGCGATGCAAGAGCGCCCGACTCAAAACCGCGCTGCGGGACTCTGGCCACGCTGCAATAATGGCTCCCGCCTGCGTTAGGTCCGTGTTGGCGAACACCAAGTCACCGGGCTTTATGTGGTGTCTTTCTCCGTACTCTTTCGAATACGGCTTTACGCCTTCCCTGCGGAATCCACCACCTGGCGCGATGCACTTCAGGTTGACCATGGGGTCACCATGGTCGGTCAGACCTGATCCCTTGTAGGACAAGCCTTTCGTAAGCTCAGCAAGATGGCCGAGACGCCGTACCTCCCACCCCTCCGGAATTTCCCCGAGCGGCGAAGGTACGCGGGGGTGGCTTTCGTGTCCGGGGAAGCGGAAATGGACGAACCATTCGCGGTAGAGGGTGCGAGCCATCTCCTCCAGAATCCGGACGCGCCGCTGGCTATTCTCGATCAGCTCATCGTAGGCCGACAGGATGTCGGCGATCTTGCTCTGCACCGATCGCGGCGGAACGTGAACTCGGACGTCGGCAATGCGCGACGGCGCGGTGTGCCGAATTTTCGTTCCGCTGGCCGATGCCCGAATTTGCTGCCGTACCGCTCTTAGGTTGAACAGATAATAGGCGAAACGCTTGTCGACTTCCCTGTCGTCTCGGGGTTGAACTAGGCCGAGACGCTGGTTGTGGAGATAGAGGTCACTTCGAGGAACAATGGCACTACTGCCGAGCAAGCCTTCGGCCTGCTCAGTCATGGCGACGAGAAGATCTCCCTCCGCCAACACGTAGTCAGCCGGAATCGGCCCTTGATACCACTTCTCTTTATCCCCTTTGTGCTTAAATCCCCCTTCATCGAGAAAATTGCCGGGTGTGAGGACGATATGCGTACCGGTGTCGGCGAAATGCTCGCCAAGGAATGCGAAGCCATGCTTGACCTCAATTAAGTCACCGAGTTTGCAGTCACGCCACTCCGCCATTGTCACGCCTCCAGGATCTCCGCCACGTTGCGGGCGATGGTCTCTTCCAGCTCACGCGCCTGGACGTTCAGAACCACAAGCTCCTCGCTCAACGCTTCGAACTGTGCTCGAAAATCTTCGTCGCTGACGTCTTCGCCGGGTGCCACACCCACGTAACGGCCGGGGTTCAGTGACCAACCCTGCGCCTCGATCTCCTCGAGCGTAACTGCCTTGCAGAGACCAAGTACGTCGCCGTAGTTCGGGGACTCGCCGAAAACTTCCCGGAGTTTCGCCTCCGCTTTGTCGCCACCGTGGATCAGATCGAGATCTTCACCCCGGTAGAGTTGCACGACGTTGGCGATGAAGCCGATTTGCGCGGGCGTCCAGTCGCGGTGCGCGCGGTCTACCTGGCGGTAAATATGTCGCGCGTCGATGAACAGTACGGTGTCGGCGCGCGACGTGCCCGCCTTGCCCCGGTCGAGGAACCACAGCGTGCACGGCAAAGTCACTGTATAGAACATGTTGGGTCCGACGGCAACCATTACGTCGACGGCACTGTCCTCGATGAGCTGCCTGCGGATGTCCTGCTCGGAGCTGCGCGCGTCGGACGCCGAGTTGGCCATGACGAAGCCCGCGCGACCCGTCGCATTCAGAGCAGAGTGGAAGAGCTGGATCCACAGGTAGTTCGCGTTGTCGGCCCGGGGCAGGCCGAAGGGGAAGCGGCGGCCTGGGCCCACCATGTGCTCGAGACGCTCCTTGTCCACCGCGTCGACGTTGAAGGGCGGATTGGCGAGAACGAAGTCGAACTGCCCTGCGGCGGAGTGCGGGTCGTCGTAATAGCTGTTGACGTTGCCGCCGTGTCGGATGTCGCCCTCCAGGCCGTGCACGGCGAGATTCAGGCGACACAGGCGACCGGTTTCATCCGTCTTCTCGACACCGCAGATGGCCAGCTCCGCGGCCGGGTTCTTCTGGTGCTCGGCGACGAAGCGCGCCGACTGCACGAACATGCCGTCGGAGCCGCACGCGGGATCGAGAATGCGACCGTGGAATGGTTCGATCACCTGCGTGAGCAGCTTGACGATGCTTGCCGGCGTGTAGAACTCGCCGCCCTTCTGTCCTTCCTTGCGCGCGAACTCGCCGAGGAAATATTCATAGATGCGGCCGAACGCGTCGAAGTCTACGGTGGCCGGGATCTCCGACACCTTCTTCAGCAGCTCCTTGAGCAGCGTGCCCGTGAACAGGTTGTACGTCTTGGGCAACACGCCGGCGAGCTGCGGATTGTGCTTCTCAACTTCGCGCATCGCAGCATTGACCCTGCCGCCGACGTCCTCGCCTTCCGGCAGCGTCAGCAGGTAGTCGAAACGTGCCTCCGGCGCGAGATATAAAATGCCCTCGGCGTGGTATGCGGCAGGTTCATCCACTCGGCTGCCGCGTCGTGGTGATGCACCCGCCTTCTCGAGCTTCGTGCGCTGGCCTGCGAACCGTACTTCGGCGAAGCGCAGGAATATCAGGCCCAGGAGAGGGCCGGAGTACTCCTGGGCCTTCAGGCCGGAGTTGGCGCGGAACTGGTCGGCAGCGGCCCACAGGTTCTTCTCGAGCGACGCGCCAGCAGCGTCCTTCTCCGATGTTGCAATCCAACGCAAACGCTATCTCCCGGTTCAGTCGTATGGAGGCAAGCTACAGTTCAACGGGTGGCATGCCACCGGCGCCTGGGATCGCGAGGTCCCGAACCGATGGCGACGACGACGCCGTTTTCCTTCAAACGGCCGAGGCGGTGTTGGGTCGCGCGCGTTGTCAGACCGATATGCACTGCGATTTCGGCGGTCGAGCGTCCTTTCGGGTCTGCGACATAATCGACGATCATCTGGTCCAGGTCGTCGCGAGACGGAGTGGCGACCGGAATGGTCCGGATCGTGACGCGAAAGCGCAGGCCCACCTCTGTGAATTCCGGAGCGGGAAGCCCGGCTGACGCGCAGGCCGATGTCATGCGCTGGATTCCGCTCCCCCACTGTTCCGCCAGCCCGAGCTCACTGAATACGCGGCCGATCACCCGGTTGCGCAGACGGGATACGCCTTCGCGCAGATCCTCCACAGTCAGACCAGGCAGCAGAATCCCAGGATTCTCAACCTCCACACGATCGTCAAAAACCGCAACCCGGATCGGTGCGCCGCGCTGGGCGTAATCCGCATGTACCACCGCGTTAACCAGTGCCTCGCGCAGTGCAACGGGAGGCACTTCGATCCGGTCACGTCGTACCAAGCGCCCGATCTCCGCGCCGCGGCGCGTGTTGCGCTCCACGAAGGTCAGCGCCTGATCGAGCGCAATCACGGGCAGGCCGCGCAACTCCGCACGATCCACAATCTCGCTGCGATCCGAACCCGCGAATCTGCCCACCTGAATCCATGCATCCGGGAACCGATCAAGTCGGTCCACGCCATATAGGATCACGCCGCCGATCGTCGGGACCATCCGCCTCTCGTGCTTCGCGATCAGGCCGAGAGAACGGAGATGCTCGCGGCGCACCGGACGTTCTGCATCCGCGAACGACTGCGAAAATGCTGCGAAGTCCACGGCTTCGTAGCTCAGATCCGGAACCGGCTGCTCATCATAGCTCGCCAGCACGGTGCGCCGACCGAGTTCCGAAGCAAGCGCGGCATCGGCCTTTCGATTTGTCGATCCAAGTCGAACATACGTCCCGCCAGCGGCGCCCTCAGCACGCAGATGGTGCGGCCGCAGAGCGCTCGGGTGGACTTCGACCACGACCAGGTGCCGGTCCCGCCACGGCACCACCTCGATCTCCGCCAGCAGACGCGGCTCGATGGCGTCCGCTATGAGGTTGGCAACCCGCTCTTCCAGCAGGCGCGGCTCCGAAACACCAACAACTGCCCGGTCGGCGTCGTTCGCGCCGATCACGAGGTGCCCGCCCGCAGAGTTAGCAAAGGCAACCACTGTTCGCAGCAGTGGCTTCGGCGAGGACGCGTCGCGTTTGAATTCGAGGGTCTTGCCCTCAGGTCGTTTCAGGATGTCCGAGAGGTCCATACTACGAACTCTACTACGAACATAGGAATGACGCCAGACTTCGTAGCCATCGCGAGACGTGGCATTCTGCAGGCATGGCCGCAGGGAGCCGTACACGGACACGGCGTTCGTCGGCGGCCGGATGGCACGCTGGTGCAACAGGAGCGGGTGAGCGGCAAGCTGGCGCAGGGGAAACCGAAAACGCCAACCTGGTGCAGCGGTTGGCGTTAGCGGAATGCGCCCGAGAGGATTCGAACCTCTGGCGTCATCCTCCGGAGGCTTCCTCTCCGGGCCGACTTGCACCGACATCCGCGGAACTGCGCGGTTTCATCGTCCTGGACGCCGGGCCGGCGAGCCCTGCGACGGGTCGGTGTGTTACTCAGTTTGTTACTGGCAGGCAGGAGCCACCGCGAGCCCGGAAATCCGATTGGCTGCCATCTATCGCGGCGGCACCAGCCGGGGGACATGACTCAACGGCAAGTTCCTAAGCGTCTGCCGTGACCTTCGGCTCTCGCTTCCACCCCCGAAACTTCCGGAAAGTACAGCCGACGCGCTCCGCGAGCGTTGCTATGGACACGCCGGGCAGACTGTTGTCCATGACCCCACTCCGAGCGGTGCCACGGTGCCATTTCGGTGCTGGCTCCGGGTTACTAGCGTTTCGTATGAAGACGGCGGAAGCTTGACCACAGGGTCGACGACGCCCATGGAGTTGGCACGGCCGCCTGCTGCGCCCAGACTCGAGACCCGATTCAAAGCCGTGTCAACGGCTCGGCGGAATTCTGCGGGGCCCAGTGCCGCCATGACTCCGCGTGCGCCTTCGAACGAGGAGCTAATCGCCGCCGCCGCCTGCCCCACTCGTAACGCCTCCGCCAAGTCACTCGTTCTCGCACTCTCGATACCCGACGCGCCGGCCACTCCGAGCGTCGCCAAGAATCCTGCTGTACACCAGTCCCCAGCGCCGGCCGCGTCGCGCAGTACCGGCACTGGAACCGCCGGCAGAATTCTCCAAGGAGCCCCGCGATCGTGGGTGGTGCGGAACCGAAGTCCCTCCGCGCCCCCGGTCTCGATCTCTACGATTGGCCGCGTGCCGCGCTGGCCTCCATTAGACCGCGTCGTGGATCGGGCAGGAAGTGCACGATTCGCAAGATTGGGCAGGCGCTCGCGGGAGTACTTCAGCACGTGGGCGACAGAAAGCGCTTCCGCGAACAATTTTGGATCGCCAACTCCGACTGGCTCGAATACCACAAGCGCCCCTCGGTCCGCGAAGGCGTGCGCTAGAGTCAGGGCACCGCGAGAAACGCGGTCGAAGAAGAACACCCGTGGGGATTCGAAGCCGCCGAATACAGCGTCGGCAACCGCGTCGATTATCGCGAGCGCAGAGTCTTGGGTCACAGCGCGGAACGATGGAAACCACGCCCCGCAACATGGACACGTCACCGAGAAGCGGTGGGTCGGCACTCCTCGGCGGTCGTGGCGGATTGTCTGCACGATGATCGGTGTGGCCGCGCCAGGCGCTTGTGCCGCAAAGTCGAGCGCTACGCCGACCCTTTGCAGGTCGGACCGCACAATCGACGATGCAAAATCGTCGTTGAGACGCGCCACCGGGAAGGCCTCCCACCCCAGATAGGCGAGGGCTGCCAACACATTTCCGCAGGTGCCACCCGCAGCCAAGACAGGAGTTTGATCGGGATCCGTGCCCACTACGACGTCAAGTGCAAGGAGCCCAGTTCCGAAAACAGCCGGCGGTTCGTCTGATAGTCGCGGCACTGAAGACGTGACCGACAACGCACTCATTGTCCCACCGCCTCATTTCGCTCCTGCGCCTCAGGCTCCGACACAGGACCGACAGCCGCCGCGTCAGCCGCGCCGCTCGATGCGAGGGCGGGCGGAGCCGCAGCGCCGGCCGCTCCATGGTCCCCTGTGTGTTGAATCATTCGGCTCGACACTTCTGCGTTCCTGTTGGCAGCGTCGGAGGACGCACGTGGGTAAGCCTCACCCAGCAGCCAGACGTGTACCACGTCTGCCGGTAAATAACTCGCTTCTTCATCCGCTTGAAGATCTGCCGTATACGACAGCGCCTCAACGTACACCACCGGAAGGTCCCGCTCGACCGCGGCCATCATACCGCCGAGCGCCAGAACCTTGCTCCCAACCGGGGAGAGAATGAGCAGGCTGCCGCCAGATTCGGCGAACACAGGATGGCGACCGTCATCTATCCTCAACACGGTGCGATAAAAGTCGAGCGGACTTCTCTCGTCCGCGTATACGATACTGCGGGCGTCTACGCTCCACCGACTATCAAACTCGGCCGCGTAGTGTTCGATCAGGCGGTCGCCGATGCGCGGGTCATCGCTAGGGAACGGCAACACGGGCACGACATCATCGGGTCTCAGGTAATCGTACAATCGCTCGAGAATCCCTCGCTGACCGAACCTGAGTTGCGGGAGCCAAAGCTTCGCGGCCCGCGCGGTTTCGTCAAGACCGAAGCGTCCAGGAAATCCGTGGACGGGGCCAACAATCGAACTGGGGGCAGGGACGATTCGATCGTCCGTAGTCGGGCGCGCCGTGACCATCGCGTGAAGGTTCAATCGCTGGCTGATTGTGTCTCCCGTTTCATCCTCCGCCTCAATGCGCGTCAGAAGCAGGCGCGTGACCGGGAAGCTGCTACCGACAGAAAGTGCGCTGAAGTCCACGATGACATCTGTATAGCGCGACATATCTACGTAGCGCACTTCTTCAACCAGCCGGCGTCCTAGCACGACCGCGCCATCCGACTCAAAAACCTTTACGTCGACGACGCGTGTAGACGGGATCAACCGCTGCAACTCAGCCAGGTGCGCTTCAGCTCGCTCGCGGAGAGATGGGCTCGGGGACGGCCGCCGCTCCCGAATAAATAAGGCGTCAAGGCGATTACCGAGCACCGGCAGGAGGAGCTTGGCCACCGTGAGTGAGCGGGGATCGAACCCTGCGCCGCCAATTAGAAGGACGCGTCGATGCGGCTCGCCAAAGTACTCCGCGACGAAGGGTTCCACCTCAACGCCACGATGTTCAGCACAACGCTCCCACCGCGAAGGCTCTCCCGCGCTCCTCGTGCCGTACCGCACGCCGGCCACGCACCACTCCCGTGCCGTCGTAGCGCGCCTCACACCGCCGGAAGTCACCGACCCTGGGGTCACGGAAGCTCGTGCTCCTCGGCGACACCGGCGGAAGGACGGCCGAGCATTACGCTCGGGTCCTCGGTGTCGTCAGCGACTCCGGCCAGGTTCGCTACATACGCTACCGAGCGTTCGAGGAAACCGCCGCGCTGCAGCGTCAAACCGAATTTGAGCAGGGCAACCCCCCCGAGTTCCAGCAGGCACCATGTGCGATTTTTCGTCTCGTACTCGGGAACGAGCGTGACCGCGTTGTACGCGGCTGCATACTGCAGAATGCGGGCGAGGCGCGGATGAGTCACGTGGATGCGCTCGAACTCCGCCTGCGGAATTCCGATGGCGTTCGCTCCAGCGCCCAGCGACGCATTTGGCTCAAGTGACTTTTCACGGCATTCCTCCGCTATGCCAGTCACCACACGTTTGACGATCTCGTAGTCGGGGAAACTCCACTGCGCGAACATCGCATCCGCCCGCTGGCGAAGGTGGAATTCCTGAACATCCGGAGTAAGTGAGGCGGGCTTTCCGCGCGTGAGTTGCGTGAGGGCACGATCCACGAGTACGCCCGCGAGCCGAAGGAACTGTTCAGCGTTTTCAGAGCTTGCATCGCAAAGCGCATCGATGCCGTAGTAGTACGGGCGGCCGTACTGATGCATCAAGTGTATCCGCGCGCCGGCGGCAACGCCGGCATCTGCCGTGACTGGTCTGGCGGGTTCCGCAGGCGGGTCTAACAATCCGTCGAATAACGGTGCGCTCCGGGCACGACGCTTATGGTAACGCCCCATTAGAATACGGACCATCGCCAGCCGGAGTTCCGAGGTGACATCGTCGCTCCGTGTCGATGCCGCGTACGCGTTGACCTCAGCTTCCAACGCGGCTCGACGCTCATCCGTGACGCCGAAACGCTTTTGATCCTTCACAACAGCCCGAGTAAGCTCAGCGAGCTTCCCACTTGGCAGTGCCACCAGCGCGGTCGAGAGCAGATCCTCGAAACGGTGAAAGCCGCGATCCGCAAGTCCGGGCGTCTGCTGGAGATAACGGTTCGCCATGTCCTTCGCGGTTTTCCGAAAGATGCGCCGCTCCTTCTTCCGTTCTCTATAGCCGCTCTGCAGGTATATACGTGTTACATCGCGCCCGGATGCAACGCCTGGCTGCTCCGGATTGTCGCCTATCTCGCGCCCTGCGTGAAGCGCCTCCTCCGGCGTCGTAACATCGAGCCAGCTAAGCACCCATCGAGCGACCGGTGGCTCTCGACGGGCCAGCCAGGCTTGGAGTTCCTCGAACTGCGCGGGGTGCAATGTTTGCGCGTCATCCAGAATGGCGAGCGGGCGTAGCGAAAGGGTCTCGCTCCCGTCGTGCGTGGAGACCCGGACCTCAAGCCGCTCCACCACGTCGAATGGGCGGTATGCGCCGATCGCGCTCCGCTCCACCACGCTGACCGGCGGGGGAATGAGTGCAGCAGAGATGTTGTAGAGCTCGCGCTCGACCTGCCTGGCGCGCGCGAGTACATCCCGCCCGGTCGTGCCGCCAATCGCCTCGACTGCGGCGGTGTGCCCGTCCTTGGGGAACACGTTCACATCCTCGATTGCCACACCACCCGCTTCTAAATTCCGAACCCAGCCGAGTACGGCGCGGGCTTGGATCAGAGTAGTCAGGAGCCTGGTCTTGAGATCGTCCGCATAAGGAAACTGCCAGATGTCTCGGTAGCCGCTTTCCAGGGGCAGGCGAGCTCCAACGATCGCCGGTCGACCGTCTACGATGGCACGGCAATCGGCGAGCGTGGCAAGCACGGGCTTGAAGGCGGCGTTGGTAGCGTGTTGGAGCAGCGTCGCGATTCGGTGATACTCGAAGAGTTGTGCAATAGTCGTCTTGCCAGAACCTGGCGCGCCGCGCATTAGCACGAGTCGATCGTAGAGACGATCGGTCTGCGCGTGGGCCTTCAGGAAGATCGCAATGGGTTCCGGGCTGACGACCGAGAGGAACGCATCCTCACTCCGGAAGTACTCGCTGGCGCGCTTCTCGAAAGGATTACTCGGCATTGCTGGCGCTCTGAAGTGAGGTCTGGATCCGCTGGGCGAACCTGTACAGAATCTGTTTTACCCCCCGGGATTCAAGTTTCGGACTGCACGGCCTACACCCACACGGGCGGTGCCGTGCCCAGCATACCGGACGTTCACATGATACCCTTATCATGGATTAGGAGTGCCTCTGGCGCCGCCGGAACAATGGCCGCATCGCGTGTCGTTCTGGTTCGTCATTCCCACCATCGTTGCCTGGTGTGTCGGCCCACAACAGCGCGACCGAGTTGTTCGGTGTATTATGCTCGAGTACAAGCGGCAACGCGCATCCCGCGAAGCCGAGCTCGGCACTGGTGCCACCCTTCTCAATGTGCTTATTCCGCGTCGACGGATCATCGGGATCGAAATACCTCTGGGCGAGATCAACGAAATCTCGCGCCTCATCCAGAGCTGACTCATCAATGGGCAGGTCAGCCGGCAAGATCGTCCCATACGAGAACTCGACGTTGGTGAACCACTGCGCCGCCCCCTCCTCGTCAAGCGCTTGGCGCTGCCGCTCCTCCAACACTCCCACTGCGCGGTGTGTAGCGACGTGGTGATGAACGCAAACCGTTAGGTCAGACTCGAAGTGCGATTCTCGCACGTTAGCGATGGTATCCCGAAAGCCAGCTAGCTTGCCCTTCCAGGGGCCGTCTTCCGCATCCTTCCGAATGAAGGTAGTCCCCGACGCAACGAAGTCATCGATCAAATACACGCACTGAAACTTTGCCCTCTGATCATCAGTGGCCACCCCGAGATCCGACGCCAACTCCTCGCGAAGCTTCCGCCACTTTTCTTCGTTGACATAGGTCGCTAGCAGGACTTGTTCGTTGCGAATTGTACGGGCATTGGCACGCCTGAACAGATCGAGCCGTGCGCCCTCACTGAGTCCGATGAAGAGGGTCTGCCGCAGCAGGTTGTCGTACGCGCCAGCAGTTTTTTCCTGCGCCCAGACTCGGTAGGGTGAAACGCCGTGCCTCTGCGCGACGGCGCGTGCGAGGCGGCGCTGGACGTGCTCAGGGTAGAAGGACTCCACCAAGCGCAGCATCTCAGCTGGGCCTATGTAGACTAACGCGCTCCTAACGAAAGCGTACGCGCATTCACGATCAGTCGGCTCGAACTGCTGCATCCAATTGGCAAGGCTCTCGATGAAGCGCACACCGGCCAAAAAGTCATGGTAGCCGTCATACTTGAGTCGTGACATGAGGCTGAGCCAGCGAAACTCCTGCGTAGCTCGCTCGTCTGACCATCCCATAATGTCACCGAGTACGCGAAGGGCGAGCTTCTCTTTCATTGTTCGTGCCCTGAGCCGAGATCTGAGTCTCTCGCCGCTGATGAGTCGCACGGGTCAGATGCGGCCGCGCGATGTCGGGACGGCACAATGCGCTGAGGGATCGAGTGGCGCGCGGCTGCCGAGGTGATCCTAGTGCTTGAGAACGCCCGCACTGGGCTCCATCGAAATGTTCCATCCGGGGCGGGAAGGAGTGCGTCAAGGTATGCGTGAAGCGCCGCCGTCCGGCGCACGCCTACGGGCGCGACGTTCCAGCATCCGTCGAACGCGCTAGACACTCGCTCCACACTTAGGCCGAGGGCATGTGCCAGAAAGAGCCAATCGTTCCCACCGAGGTGACCCTGATCTCCGATCGTCATGACTGTCGGTACATGTGGAGCTTGGTTGCTGGGCGTGCCTACGCCAACGGCCGGGGCGGTAGCCACGCTGGGAGTCGAAGTTCGGGGTTCACTGTCAACAACCCTAAAGCCGGAATGGATGACATCCCTCACAGCGCTGACTACCCGCAGTTTTGAGGCACTACCAAAAATCACGTCGACTGTATGGCCGGACGAGAATACGCGCACACTATCCCCTCCGGTGCCTCGGGCCCTGGCGACCGCGGCGCCACCCACCAACGCGGGCATGTGGCGCCCTTCAGCGTATGAAACCGTGTTGGTTACGGCCTCTGTCGCGAACGAACCAGCCAGCGCCTCAACCACAAAACGCTGGAGTACACCCTCGGGCAGCGGATGACGAGCGCGGACACTTAGCTGACAAGGCTGCACTTTGATAGTTGCTAAGGCGGCAACTAAGGGGGATGCGGTCAGAACGGCGTGCGCAGTGTTCACAGCGGATTCGTCGGGGCTCGTCACCGATGGCGAATCGGCCAAAGTACCCAGGACGCCACCGTTGTACATTCCGAGAATAATTTTACCCCAAAGACGGTCAGGGAGGACGGCCTGAAGCGCTTCACGCGCTGAACCCCCACGCCCCGTCGCGATGCCAACAACCAAACCTTCGTCGACCAGCTTGGCAAGGGCGTCCGCGACCGGCGCGGAGGGCGTTGTAAAGCGTTCATCCGCCTCGCACAAGGTGCCGTCGTAGTCGAACACTACGCCCCCGATTGGCGTTCTCTCCACCCCGCTTATCCATTCGCTGCAGCAATTCCGCCACCGTTCCCGGTCTGTGTTCGCAGCGGTCTCCCAAACCGCCTGTGTAACTTTACGGCGGATCCAAACGTCATGCTGGCTGTGTGTCGTGGCGTTGCTGATCCCGCTCCGCCACAAGTGCGCACGAAGAAGAACGCGCTTCGGGATCCCGGCACGGTATAATTTCCGACCAAACGCGGGCACGCGCGGGCGCCCGGGGTCTAATCCGCGCGCGATACCGACCACGCCTGCGAACTGAATCACACGCGCGAGGAGATCTAGGGCGCCACCCACGCCAGGGAGCGAGCTGCGCACAACGACGGCGCAGGCCCCTGCCGGAAATTGAGCCACCGTTCGCTCGGTGACTCCAAGATCGTCATGCGTGACGAGCCCAATGATTGCCGTCTGGTCAAGACGCTGCGAGAGGCCGTAGTGGCGACCATGTGCGAAGTTGCGTGCATCCGTGACAGTTACTGCTGCGAATCCACTCTCCGCCCATTTGGACTCCAGATCGTGCGCAGCAGCGGTTCCCCATGCGTTCGCGAGGACGACGACACTCTGGCGCCCCAGAGCGTCAAGCAGCGTCGGATCGACAGCTGACACGCTGCCTGCTGGTTCCCGCCCCCTCCCGCTGCCGGACGTAGAGAGACTCGGAAGAGACGCGGGAGGCTCGCAGCCATAGGCCCTGACCAGCAGAGTAGCAGTCAGTAGAAGCGAGTTCGTAGCAAGAAAACCGTCTTTCACGGAGGGACCGCTGTACTCGTGCACGATTGTGTGACGATGCGCCGCGAGCAGATCACGCAGCGGCGTCCCTGGCCGCGTACAAAGACCGATAACTGGGGCGTACTCCCCCGCAACTGCGTGCGACGCCGCCGCAATGATGTCAGGATTGGCGCCACCTGCGCTGAGAAGGAGTACGCCGGCCTCGTGCGGGATCGGATGCTGCACAAATTCTAGCGGTGTCATGACTCGGGCGCTCAGTCGTGCGTTCGTCTCGTGGAGACGTGCCGTCAGGTGGCAGGCGCTCGCAGAGCCACCCGATCCGACGATAATAAGCGGCTTCGCGCGAAGTGCATCAATGCTTTCTCGAAGCGGCGTGATCTCTGTTGCGAGAGCGTGCATGTACGTGGCTTCGAGCAGAGCTAGTTCTTCGGCGTAGGCACGTCCCATTAGGCCGCCCCGCCGCGAGATGTGATAGCGGGCTCGAACCATGCCGCGCTGGTGTTGCCTGAATCGGTGCTGCAGCCGGCGGTTCCATAATGGTCTGTCATGATGCTCCATGGCCTGTTACTTGGTCATCATCTGTGGCATTCACAATGGCCGCGGCGACCCGGCGGGAGCCTTTCGAGCGGTACGCCTTCGCAGCCCGCTTGGTGATCCACCTCGCCAGCAGCGGAGCAACGACAAACTGCCCACGCACGTCAGTCCGCCGGACTAGGCCATCCGCTACCAAACGCGTCAACTGAGCGCTTACATGCGAAGGGGGGAGATCAACCCCGGCCGCAACATCTGCGGCGGTGGTCGCGCCGCGGGCGCTCAGCTGCCAGAGCACCGCGCGCTGTTGCGGACCTAGCGCTGTCCAAGGCTCCGCATACACCGCACCGGCAAACTCCGCCGCCCGGTCGAAGAGTTTGGCGAGGCGATACTCATTGTGGCCTGCATTCGTGCTGGTGAATCCGCCTCGCGCACCGGGCGTGCTCCAAAGTTCCGCGACACGACTTAGAAACACGAGCGCGGCGGGGTGTCCACCAGCCGCCCCGACGACCAACGCCGTTACGGCCCCTGACAGTCCGGGAGCCCGGCGCTGCACCAAGGCACGCGCCTGTTCGTCATCGAGCGCGGCGAGGGTCACCGACGTCACCCGCGCTCCCCGCGCAGCAAGCTCTCGCGCGAAAGGACTTTGGTCGGCGAGGAATCGCTCAGCCGCTGCGGGTAGACAGGTAGCGATCAGGCGCACTGGAGGCGCGGTAACTAGGTCGACCAGGCGCGACAGCATTCGCTCGCGTTTGAAAACAAGTCCATCGACGTCGTCGATCGATAGGAGGATGGGGGTCTTGGCTACGGCCAATCCTTTGCAGATCAGGTCGAGGGATTGGGATACACCCACCGTCAAAGGCTGCGCCCACGTGGCAGGCTGTGGGTGGTCCTGATCGGCAGCGGGGGCCGCGCGGGCGAGGAGCTTGGCGAGATGACCCTCGCTGGCAACGACGCTCCCGCTTATGGCAACGACTTGGGCCCCGATCCGGCGGGCCGTTAGATCGCGAGCGGCGGCAAGCACCGAACTTTTCCCAAAGCCAGGCGGGCCCACGATCAGGACTGCTTGAGCGCCTGTGGGATGCCACGGCAAGGGCGAACCGACAGCAGCAGCAGGAGAGGTCCGCGAATCGCGTGGTACGAGGGCTTCCGCAACGCCCTCAACGACAGGGGCCTCCGTTTCCGTACCGCCGAAAGCAACGTACATGTTGCAAACGTACACGTTGCAAGACGACTTCGCCAGACTTACTTGATCGATCTCAGGAACGCCACCATGTGGGTCGGAGTAGGCGCATCAATCTCCCGTTTACCAAGCCGCTGCTCCACATGCCCCAGCCGACCACTGTCCGCACCCTTCCGCTTTGCCTCGCGCTCCATGTGGAAGTCGACGAACGGCCCGAGCAGCCGCATGTCGACGCTGCCCGACTGGTGACCGCCCATGCGAAGACGCTTCAGTTCCGCTAGCCGTGCCTTCGCCAGCCCCTTGGCCACAGGGCGGTCCTTAGTCGCGCAGCGTTCGCCTTCCGGCTTCAGCGCATCCTGTCCGCCGCCGACGTCCGCGTACGGCCTGAAGTCGCCGTACCACTTGTATAGCCACTTCCTCTTCGTCGCAATTTTGTCCTCTCGGTTCGGGTGATTGGGCCTAACCACACCGTACCTGATCCGCGAGGATCGCCGGTGGTTCAGTATCACTGGCAGTTACTCCCGCGTGTTACTGGTACCGGACCTGGCGCCGAAAAAACGAAAACCCCGCACCGTACGTGACGGTGCGGGTTCGGTTCTGCAAATGCGCCCGGCCCGATTCGAACGGGCGGCCTCATCCTCCGGAGGGATGCGCTCTATCCAGCTGAGCTACGGGCGCGCAGTACTGCCGTGCGACGTGTGGAACATAACATACGGGAAGCGAATAAGCCGAGTTCTGTCTCCGAACCTCCTCGCCAGGCGAGACGATCCGGAGGCGGATCATTTCTCTAGGACGACGGTTACCCGCCGCCTCCAGCAGCCTACCCGGGATTCAGACGGCGCGGGCCGCGCCTCACCCCTGTTTGGCCTTGCTCCGGGTGGGGTTTACCATGCCGCTCGCCGTTACCGGGAGCGCGGTGGTCTCTTACACCACCGTTTCACCCTTGCCTGTGACGCGCTCGCGCACGCCCATCGGCGGTCTGTTCTCTGCTGCACTTTCCATCGCCTTGCGACGCCCGGCCGTTAGCCGGCACCCTTGCCCTGTGGAGCTCGGACTTTCCTCGCCGCTACCCCGCCGCGAACGACTGAGCAGCGCCGCGATCCGCACTCGCTTCCCGTATTTTCAATCAGCGATCCTTCAGTCGCTCCGCCAGCCGGCTCTGCGCAGTGCGCCCGTCAGGACTCGAACCTGAAACCTCCTGATCCGTAGTCAGGTGCTCTATCCAATTGAGCTACGGGCGCGTCCCCGACAGAGCCGCCCCGCTCGCCGGCATCGTGCAGCCGGCGGGCGGGGCGTTCCATATCTCAAAAATAGCGGGATTTCGGCGACCGGTCAACCGCGCCGGCCGCCTCGAACGCCACCTACCGACGCCCGCGGCCGGGCTCGGAGATCTTCTCCACAACGTCGGCCGTGTCGGCATCGCCGACACCGCTCGTGGCGACGTCCGCCTGCGCGATGATGCCGACCAGCCGGTCGCCCTCCGTCACCGGCACGCGCCGGACCTGCTGCGCCTTCATGGTCCGCAGGACACCCTCGATGTCGTCGTCGGGCGACACCGTGTGCAGATGGCCGCTCGTCATGTGGTCGCCGACCGTGCAGTCGGCCTGGTTGTCACTGGCGACGTGGCGGATCGCGATGTCGCGGTCCGTGATGACACCGACCAGCCGCATCGACTGCTGATCCTCGACCACCGGCACCGCGCCGATGTCGGAATCCCGCATGATCTGCGCTGCGCGCGTCAGGCTGTCCTGTCGCGTCACGCACTCCAGCCGATCCGAAGTCATGATCTCGCGAGCCTTCATGGTTGCCCCCTGTTCCGATTACTCCAATGCTGCCGGACGGCCGGACAGGTCGCAAGCCACATGCCGTTGCTGGGGAGCGGGAGAGCGGGTGAACGGGTGAGCGGGGAGGCTGACACCCGCGATGCCTGCCCGAGCTGAGCGTGCCTCCCTGAGACGGCTTGGCTGGCGACCACGTGCTCGATCACGACGCTATCGGATGCGTCCGCGGATGTGCTCCCTCTGCGCGGTCGTCAGGTGCGGTGACAGGCTGAGCAGGTGAGCCCGCTGGCACGCCGAACGGGCCCCCTCCCTGTCGCCGAGCCCTGCCGCGATGACCGCTCTGTCGACATTGCGATTGGCTGCCGTGAAGACGTCCCCTATGCCGAGAGCGCGTGCCGCGGCGGCATCTGCTGCAGCGGCCGCGTCGCCCAACCGGCCGCTGTGCCAGAAGAGCGCGGTGGCAAGTGACAGCGACTGCACGGCGCGGGGATCCGATGCGTCCCGCAGGTTTGCAACGCGCATGTGGAGACGCGCGGCGGCAGCAAACGTCCGCGCGTCGCTCTGCAGCGCGGTGGCGCGGTCGTGCATCTCATCCGCCCTCAGGTCAGCCTCCGATGTCTCGGGCATGTCGAAACTGCCCGGCGATGCCGCCTGCTGTGCCGAGCCGGACGCGGGGATGGCGGCGCAGCACACGAGAATTACGAGCCCTGTTGATATCTTGCGCATGGTTCCTCCGCTCAGTGTCTGATGATTCGGTGCGACGCCGCGTTCGCGACGCCATGAGGAACCTGCGGGACCGACGTCACAACCGATCGGCTGTGCGGTAAGAGGCCGGTATCGAACACGTCGAGTTCTCGCATCGACTGCCAGCGGAGCAGAGATCGGATCGATGCCGAGTGGACGGTCCGCGTGACGTCGCGTCCGCCCGCTCCCCCGCTACCCCGCTCCCCCTCTAGTATGCGGCGAGGCCCGTCAGGTCCTGGCCGAGGATCAGGCCGTGGATGTCGTGCGTGCCTTCGTACGTGTAGACGGACTCGAGGTTGGCCATGTGGCGCATGGCGGAGTACTCGACCAGGATGCCGTTCGCGCCGAGCAGCCGCCGCGCTTCACGCGCGATGTCGCAGGCCATGTCGCAGTTGGCGCGCTTGGCGAGCGAGACCTGCTGCGGCCGCATGGTTCCCCTGTCCTTCAGCCGGCCGAGCTGAAGGCAGAGCAGTTGCGCCTGCGTGATCCTCGTCAGCATGTCCGCGAGCCGGACCTGCTGGATCTGTTTCGCGCCGATGACCGTGTCGAACATCATGCGCTCCTTCGCGTAGCTGAGCGCCTCGTCGAAGCACGCCATGGCCGCGCCGACCGCACCGAACGAGATGCCGTAACGCGCCTGCGTGAGGCACAGGAGCGGACTCTTGAGCCCGCCGCTCTCCGGCAGCAGCGCGTCCGCGCCGACGCGCACGTCCTGCAGCACCAGCTCGCTCGTGTCGGACGCCAGCAGCGACAGCTTGCCCTTCTGGTCCTTCGCGGAGAAGCCTGGCGTGTCCGTCGGCACGATGAATCCGCGGATCGACTTCGCATCGTCCAGGTCGCCGGTCTTCGCCCAGATGATCGCGATGTCCGCCATCGACCCGTTCGTGATCCACATCTTCGCGCCGTTCAGCACCCAGCCGCCGCCGACTTCGCGCGCAGTCGTGATCATCCCGGCCGGATTGCTGCCGTAGTCGGGCTCCGTCAGGCCGAAGCAGCCTATCACCTCGCCCGCCGCCATGCGCGGCAGATACTTCTGCCTCTGCTCCTCGCTGCCGAACGCATGGATCGGGTACATGCACAGTGCGCCCTGCACGGATGCGAACGAGCGAATGCCGGAGTCGCCGCGCTCGAGCTCCTGCATGATCAGGCCGTACGCGACGTTGTTCAGCCCGGCGCAGCCGTACTCCTCCGGCAGGTTCGCGCCGTACACGCCGAGCTCGCCGAGCTGCGGGATGATCTGCTTCGGGAAGCGCCGCTCGATGTACGCCTCGCCGATGATCGGCAGCAGGTTCTCGTCCACCCACTGGCGGATGGTGTCCCGGATCAGCCGCTCTTCTTCCGTGAGCAGCGAGTCGACGTCGTAGTAGTCGATGCCATGAAATTTTGCCATGTGATCGGTTCCTGTCACCTCGGTCGCCAGCCTCAGTCTCGCGGCACGAAGTTACGGCCTCGCGGTGGCGGGCGCGAACTGCATTGTCCCTGCCTCTGCTGCATCCTGAATGTTACGCGAACCGGGCGCTCCCGTTACCCACCAGCATGACCTTCCTACAATGAGTCATGAACGATGGAGAGAAGAGACATGGGACTGGCCGGGGCTTCAATGGGCAGGCGCAAGAGGATTGCCCTCATCGCGCACGACAATCGCAAGGCCGACATGCTGGAATGGGCGATGTACAACCGCGACACGCTGTCCCGGCATGCTTTGTCCGCAACAGGAACAACGGGCGGGCTCCTGGCCGGCGAGCTGCGCCTCGATGTCAGGCGGTTCCGGAGCGGACCGCTCGGCGGAGATCAGCAGGTCGGCGCCGCGATTGCCGAAGGCAACATTGACTTCGTGATCTTCTTCTGGGATCCGCTCGAACCACATCCCCACGACGTGGACGTCAAGGCGCTGCTGCGCATTGCAGTCGTGTACAACATCCCGATCGCCTGCAACCGGGCCTCGGCCGACTTCATGCTTTCATCTCCGCTCATGATGGAGGAGTATCACCGGGTGATCATCGCGCCGGGAATCCATGCGCCGGAACCCGGCTACATGCTCCACACGTAGAGAGCCACCGCGGCCGGGCCGAACAACCAGTATTCGCGACCGGGCGGGCTCACGTGCAGCGAAGCGTTGTCGCTCGGCCGACCGCTCGTGCTGACGCGCGCGATTCACGGCCATGAGGAGGCGAATGTCCGATACCTGTCGGGCCGCGGAGCTGCCATCAACGTGCCGCTGTCCCCCGATATCCCCGATGCCCTGCGGACCGCACTGCTCGATCCCGCGACGGCCTCGGCGGCACGCGCGATCGCGGCACCCGATGCAGCACGCGATATCGCGGACGCTCTGACAACATCACTTGCGCAACAACGCCGCCTGATGCCGCAGCCTGCGGTGCACCTCCTCCTCGCGAGCGCTGCACTGCGGCACTGGCAGCGGCATCCCGCGCTGGCGCCCTTTCCCACGTGTGACCAGGTCTCCAAACGAACCCGCAGCGCGCGTTCGTCTGGGGCTGGCTGACGCACACGCTTGCCGATGTTGCGATCCACCCTCTCGTCAACTACGCGGCGGCCGGGCATGCCGGGACGCCAGGCCATCACACGCTCGCCGATCACGTCCGCGTCGAGGTCGGACTCGACGCCTGGTACGCGGCCCGCAGCCCGCTGCTGCGCCGGCTGAGACTGCGACCGGTGCTGGACGGACGCGGCTTCGCCTTCCTTGCGGACGCACTGCGTGTGACTCACGGCTGGACGACGCGGCCACACCGGCTCCGGCAGATGCACCACGCCGTCGGCCACTTCACGCACGCCGCACTGCACTTCGCGACGTCACTCGTGCATACCCTGTGCTGGGGTGAACCCGCGGACGCCGGCAGCCGCTCGACCAGCTCGACGACCGACGTCAGGCCAGGCGTTCGACCACGGCCTGTGCGAATTGCTGTGTGGACGCAGTGCCGCCCGCGTCCGGCGTGACGGTCTGCCGCGCCTCGAGCGTCTCGCAGATCGCTGCGCGGACGCGCTTCGCCACATCGTGCTGCTTCAGGTGCTCCATCATCATCGCGCCCGCGAGCACCATGGCCGTCGGGTTCGCGATGTTGCTGCCCGCGATGTCCGGCGCGGAGCCGTGCACCGGCTCGAAGATCGCCGCGTCCCGGCCGATGTTGCCGCCCGGCGCCATGCCGAGACCGCCGACGAGACCGGCCATCTGATCGCTCAGGATGTCGCCGAACATATTCTCCATGACGAGCACATCGAACTGGTACGGGTTCAGCACGAGCAGCATCGCCGTCGCATCGATGATGCGATCCTCGAACTCGATGCGGCCCTCGTATTCCTTCGCGATCTCGCGCCCTGCTTCCAGGAACAGGCCCTGCGTGAACTTCAGGATGTTGGCCTTGTGCGCGAGCGTGACCTTCTTCCGCGCATGCGTGACAGCGTACTCGAACGCGTAGCGCACGATCCGCTCGACGCCGTAACGCGTGATGATCATGACCGACTCCGCTGCCGCGCGCGGGTCATCGCCGACGCCGATGTAGTGCTCGACGCCGACGTACAGCCCCTCCGTGTTCTCGCGGATCAGGACCAGATCGATGTCCTCGTAGCGGCCACCCGTCATCAGCGTCAGCGCCGGACGTACGTTCGCGTACAGGTCGAATTCCTTGCGCAGCGCGACGTTGATGGAGCGGAAGCCCGTGCCGACGGGCGTGGTCAGCGGGCCCTTCAGCGCGATGCGGTTGCGGCGGATGCTGTCGAGCGTCTGCTCCGGAATGGGCGTGTGGTGCGCGTCCAGCGCCGCAACACCGGCCAGTTGCTCATCCCATTCGACCTGCGCACCCGCGGCCTCGAGGATCTGCACCGTGGACGCCGTGATCGACGGGCCGATGCCGTCGCCCGGGATCAGTGTGACCGTACTGCTCATGCTCCGCTTTCCTGCCCGGCTGCCGCTACTGCCGCTGCGGGGCGAATCTCGGGTTGTACCTGTACTCGGTGACTTCCTCACCGAACTGCGCCAGCTGATCCATCGTGAGCGGGCGCGTGGTTCCCTGCTCGAGAGCGGTGCCGAGCAGGTTGTGTGCGCGCGGCCAGGTGATGTCGTTCAGCGCGTTGCGGACGAGCAGTGCGCGCGCGACCTCTTCATTCCCGGCCATGGTGATCACCCGCACACCCGCAATGCCCGGGAACTGCTCCAGCACCTGCCGCGTACCTGGCGTGAACAGGTAGATGTACGGCCCGACGCGAGCCCAGAGCGAGCCGCCGCGCCGCAGCTCATCCGGATCCTGCTGCACTTCGATCTCCACGACATTGCCGCTGAACCTGAAACCGGCGTCCAGACCGTGCTGCACGTAGAGCTGCTCCACGGCACTGACATCGGGAAGCGTCCTGTCCTCCGTCTTCGGCAGCAGCCGGTCACAGCCTGCGACTGCTGCGACGCAGAACAGCAGCAACCATCGTCTCGACCCGTTCCTCATCTCGGAATCACCTGCGCCAGCGCCTGTGCCGCGGAAGCCGCCGTCCCTGCGTCGCTGCGGCTTCCCGTATCTCCCGCCACGACGCCGTACCACAGCACGTTCCCGCCGAATGTGTCGATCAATGCGGCTGCGATATGGACCCGACCGCCACCGCCGAGTTCCGGAACCCACACCGCGCCGATCGGCAGCAGCGCCACGCGCGCGTCCACCAGGATGCCGAGCTTGCGCAGATCGCCGTACAGCGGATCGCCGATCGACTGCAGGCTCGCGCGCAGGAAGTCCTGGACGGGCAGCTCACGCGGCCGCACGGCCAGCGCGGGCGCCCCCGCCGCCGCGCGCACGACGGATTCCGGCGTCACCCATCGCGTCCGTGGGGTCCGTCCGGTGAGCCAGTACGAGAGCTCGCTCTCGAGCACTACGAGCGCTGCCTGCGGCAGCGGCGCAGGCCGCTGCGTCGTGTCGGTGGTGGCCGTCGTGCCGATCACCGGTAGTACCAGCTGCACGGGCAGCAGCATGACCGTGCGACCGCCTATGTCGGGGAACGGGCGCTGCTGCGTTTCAGCGGAGGGTGGCGCGGGCCTGGCGCTGCATGCCGACAGCACGAGCGCGGCCGTCAGCACGATGAGTCTCAACCGTTCTTCCACTCCGGCCGTTTCCCTTCCATGTACGCCTTCGGACCCTCGCGCGCATCCTCGAGTGCCAGCAGCTCGCGCAGGTACAGCGACTGGATACTCTGCAGCGCCTGCGGGAAGCTGCTGTAGTAGCCTTCGAACTGCGCGCGCTTCGCGAGCTGCAGCACCGGCCCGCTCTTGCCCGTGATCTCGGCGACGAACGCGAATAACGGCTCGTCGAACGCGTCCACGGAGAACAGGCGGTTGATCACGCCGTCGTGCTCGAGCCGCCGCGCGCTGATCTCACTGCCCGTCAGGATCCACTCCATTGCGCGGCGTCGCGGCGCGATCCGCGGCAGGATCGCCGACGCGACGGGCGGGATCAGCCCCTGACTTACCTGCGGCAGCGCGAACGACGCCGTCTCCGTCGCCACGATCAGGTTGCAGCCCAGCGCCAGCTCGAAGCCGGCACCCCACGCCCTGCCTTCCACCGCCGCAATCGAAATCACATCCAGCATGCGCATGGTTTCAAACGTGCGCAGATAAACCTGCAACAGCCGCTGCACGCGCTTCTGCACGTGCTCCTTCAGGTCGATGCCCTCCGAGAACGTGCCGTTCGCGCCACGCACCACCAGCACCTCCAGCCACTGCAGACCGCGCAGCGACTGCAGCGCATCGTTCACCTCCTCCACCATCGCGATGTTGAGCAGGTTCGCGGGCGCACGGTCCAGCAGCAGCGTAGCCGACTGCGTCCCCTCGTCCAGCGCCAGATCTATGTACTCGTAGTCCATCAGTCCCCCCGCCTCTATTCCCGTAGTTCCCGCAGTCCCCCGCAGTCCCCCGCAGTGATGCACCCGCTCCCCCGCTCCTCCCGCTCCCCGCTCCCCCTCCTACAGCATATGCCCGCCGTCCACCGGCACGACCGCGCCCGTGATGTGCCGCGCGCGCTCCGAGCAGAGGAACACGACTACGCTCGCGACATCCTGCGGATCGCCGAGCCGGCGCAGTGCAGTCCGCTCGCGCGCCTTGTCCAGCACTTCGGGCGCGACGCCCTCGGTCAGCCGCGTCGTCCGGATGTAGCCGGGCGCGACTGCATTGACGTTGATGTTCGACGGACCGAGCTCCACTGCCGCCGACCGCGTCAGGCCGATCATGCCGGCCTTCGATGCCGCGTAGTTCGACAACCCGAACTCGCCGCGCAGGCCGTGGATCGACGCGATGTTCACGATCTTGCCGTGCTGCTGCGCGCGCAGGATCGGCGAGATTGCGCGGATCATGTTGAACGCGCCGGTCAGGTTTGTGTCGAGCACGTCCTGCCACTCCGCGTCTTCCATGCGCCACAGTGCGCGATCGCGCGCAATGCCTGCATTGTTCACCAGGATGTGCAGTCCGGCGAGCGCCTGGTCCGCCTCCGCGACGAACGCATTCACGCTCTCGGGATCGCGCACATCGCACGCGCGGCACACGACCGTAACCTGCATCTGCCGCAGTTCGCGGACCGTGCGCTCCGCTTCGGCCTCGATCCGGCCGTCGCCGCCGTCGAAGTAGTTGAACGCGATGTGGACACCGTGACGCGCCAGCTCGAGCGCTGTCGCCCTGCCGATCCCGGTCGCGCCACCTGTCACGATCGCGCCTGTGCCGAACAGTTCGTCGTACAGCCGTTCCGGCTGCGGCTGGGTATCCTCGACCACCTCCGCCAGGAACTGCTCGACCGCACGGTCGGCGACCTGCGGCCCCGGCCCCCTGCTGAAATCGTCCGGTGAGCTCCGGCGGCGTGCGTCCAAGATCGTCCTCCGTAGCGCGACTCGGCCATAGGCGAGGAATCTTGGAGAATGTCGCGGCGGGGTCCGGACTGTCAAGCAATCGCCTGCGTCAGGCGTCCGCTCTCCGGTTCAGCCCGTGCTTGACCGTCCGACCCTCGACGAGGAAGATGACGTCTTCGGAGATGTTTGTCGCGAGGTCCGCGATCCGCTCGATGTTGCCCGATATCAGCAGCAGGTCCATGCCGGCAGTGATTTTCCGCGGATCCTCCATCATGTGCGTGAGCAGGATCCTGAAATTGTTGTCGTGCAGCTCGTCCACACGGTCGTCGCGATGGAGGATCTTGCGTGCATCGGCAGCATCGGCGCGCACGAACGCATCGAGCGCGTCCGCGAGCATGTCGGTTGCCAGCCGCACCATCTCCTCGATCTCCGGCAGTACCGGGAAGGGCGGTGCATCGACCATGTACCTCACGGCCTCGGCAATGTTGACTGCGTGGTCGCCTACGCGCTCGAGATCGTTGCCGATCTTCATCGCCATGGTGATGAAACGGAGGTCGCGCGCCAGCGGCTGCTGCAGTGCCAGCAGGCTGATTGCCATGTCGTCGATCTCCATCTCGATGTCGTCGATGCGCGTGTCGCCATCCACCACCTCCTGTGCGCGCGTGACGCTGCGCTCGAGCAGAGCCTGCATCGCCAGGCGCACCTGTTCCTCCGCCAGCCCGGCCATGCCGACCAGGCTCGACTTCAGCAGGTTGAGCTCGTCCTGGAAATGTCTCATCCGAATCTCCCCGTGATATACGATTCCGTGCGCTCCTCGCGCGGGTTCGTGAACATCCGCTGCGTCGGGCCGTACTCCACCAGCTCGCCCATGTACAGGAACGCAGTGTAGTCCGAGACGCGCGCCGCCTGCTGCATGTTGTGCGTCACGATCACCACCGTGTAGTCCTGCTTGAGCTCGTAGATCAGCTCCTCGATCTTCTGCGTCGCAATCGGGTCCAGCGCGGATGCGGGCTCATCCATCAGCAGTACTTCCGGCTCCACCGCGAGCGCTCGCGCAATGCATAGACGCTGCTGCTGCCCGCCCGACAGCGCCAGTGCGCTCGAGCCGAGTCGGTCCTTGACCTCGTCCCACAGTGCCGCCTTCCGCAGCGACTGTTCGACCAGCTCGTCCATGTTGCCGCGGAAACCGTTGATCCGCGGACCGAACGCGATGTTGTCGTGGATCGACTTCGGGAACGGGTTCGGCTTCTGGAACACCATGCCGATGCGACGCCGGATGTCGACCGGATCGACGTCGTCGCCGTACAGGTTCGTTCCCTGGAACAACGCCTCGCCCTCGACGCGGGCACCGGGCACAAGGTCGTTCATGCGATTGAAGCAGCGCAGCAGCGTGCTCTTGCCGCAGCCCGAGGGGCCGATGAACGCGACCACCTTGCGGTCGGGAACCTGAATGCTGACGGCATTCACAGCGCGCGTCGAACCGTACAGCACTGACAGCGCGCGCGCCTCCAGCTCGATCGCCGTGTCGGCCTTGAACATCGATTCGGGCATGTGCTTCAGTTCCGTCGTGAGTAGCGGTTGCGCAGCAGGATCGCCCCGGCGTTCATGCTCAGCAGCAATACCATCAGGACGATGCTCGCCGCTGCGGCCACCTCCTGGAAGGCGAGCTGCGGCCGGGAGACCCAGTTGAAGATCTGGATCGGCACGACCGTGAACGGGTCGGCCGGACTCGTGGGCACGAACGGCACGAAGGCGAGCGCACCGACGACGATCAGCGGCGCCGCTTCGCCGATCGCCCGGGACAGGGCGAGGATCGTGCCGGTCAGAATGCCCGGCAGTGCAAGCGGGATCACGTGATGGCGTATCGCTTCCCACCGCGTCGCCCCCAGCGCATACGCGCCGAGGCGGATCGAGCTGGGCACGGCCTTGATTGCTTCCTGCGATGCGATGATGATCACAGGAAGGATCAGCAGCGCCAGCGTCAGCGAGCCCGCCAGTATGCTGCGGCCCATGCCGAAGTATCGGACGAATACGGCCAGGCCGAGCATCCCGTATACGATCGACGGCACGCCGGCCAGGTTCGCAATATTGGTCTCGATCACGGTACGCAGCCGGTTGGCGGGCGCGTAGTCCTCCAGCCAGATCGCGGTGCCCACGCCGAGAGGGAAGGAAATCGCCGCAGTCAGCACCAGCGTCCATGCCGACCCGACCAGCGCCGGTTTCAGGCCCGAACGTTCGGCAAAGCGGGAAGGAAATCCCGTAAGGAAGTCCCACGACAGCCTGCTGCCCCCCGTCCGCACGATATCCACCAGCAGCGCGGCGAGCACCACGATGCCGACGGCGGTAGCGAGCAGGCACACGACATGGAAGATCACGCCCGTACGGGCACGCCCCGCAATGCGGACATTGAATCGCGTCGGGTCTCTCTGGACCGACGGATGCCGCGGTTGCTCGCTCATTCGTAGATCTCCCTGTACCGTCGCAGCACGAAGATCGATATGATGTTCATGATCAACGTGATTGCGAAGAGCGTCAGCCCTACAGCGAAAATCGTCTGGTACTCCACGGAGCCGTGCGCCAGTTCGCCGTTCGCGGTCTGTGCAATGTATGCCGTCATGGTCTGCACGCTGCGCAGCGGATTGAGCGTCAGATTCGCCACTCCGCCCGCCGCAATCGTGACGATCATCGTCTCGCCGATTGCTCGGGAGATCGCAAGCAGGAAGCTCGCGATGATGCCCGAAAGAGCTGCAGGCACCACGCTCCGTGTCGCCACCTCGAACTTCGTGGCGCCCAGCGCATACGCGCCTTCCCGCAGCGCGAGAGGTACCGCGCTCATTGCGTCCTCCGACAGCGACGACACCATCGGTATTATCATGATGCCGACCACAATGCTCGCGCTCAACGCATTGAAAACATCCGTCCCCGGCCATATCGCGCGGATGATCGGCGTCACGAACGTCAGCGCGAAAAAACCGTAGACCACTGTCGGCACACCCGCCAGGATCTCCAGCGACGGCTTCAGCACCCGCCGTACGCGATCATTCGCGTACTCACTCAGGTAGATGGCCGCCAGCAGACCGAGCGGGAGCGCGACAACCGCCGCGCCCGCCGCGATCAGCAGGGAACCGGTCAGCAGCGGGAGAACGCCGAACTGCTGATCCTGAAACAGCGGAGTCCACTGCCTCCCCGTCAGGAAGTCGATCAGCGGAACCTGCCGGAAAAACGCCATCGACTCGAGCAGGAGAACGGCGACGATCCCGATAGTCGTGAGAATCGACACGGCGCTGCTCAGGAACAGCGCCGCGCCGATGATCTTCTCGTTGCGGTGACGCCGCTTCAGCCCGACATCACGCGGCATGCCCCGTCCCTGTGCTCCCGGGACCTCGCCAGCCGGCGCGCCGGGGCTGACACCCGCCGGCGCGCCGACCGATGGATCAGGACGTCGCACCCGGTCCGATCTGGCTCAGGCCCGCCTCGTACTCCGCCGCTTCCAATGGCACATAGCCGACAGCGGGGACCAGCTCGGGAGCGGATTCCAGGTAGAAGCGGACGAACTGCACGACTTCGGGCCGTTCCAGGGCTGTCCGACTGACGTAGATGAAGAGAGGCCGGGACAGCGGCGCGTACTGCCCGCCCTTGACGGTCTCCGGATTCGGTGCGATGCAGCCCGCACCGTTGTCGACGGCCACGGCCTTCAGGCGAGCCTCGTTCTCGATGTAGTAGGCATAACCGAAGTAACCAAGCGCGCTTTCGTCGGCCTCGACGCCCTGAACCAGGACATTGTCGTCCTCGCTGGCGGTGTAGTCGCCGCGGCTCGCGCCGGATTCGCCGCCGATGACTTCGGTGAAGTAGTCGAACGTGCCCGAGTTGGTGCCCGGGCCGTAGAGCTTGAGCGGCTGATCCGGGAACCCATCCCGCACCTGCGACCACGAGTTGACCTGGCTGGCGGGCTCCCATATGCGGCGCAGCTCGTCCACGGTGAAGCACTCCGCGAAGGTGTTCGCCGGATTGACGGCGACGACGAGACCGTCGATCGCGACCGGCAGCTCCAGAAACTCGACGCCGTTGCTCGTGCACAGCTCACGCTCGGCGTCCGTGATCGGTCGCGACGCATTGCTGATCTCCGTCTCGCCGGCGCAGAAGCGCTTGAAGCCGCCGCCGGTCCCGGAGAACCCGATCGTCACGCGCACAGCCGTGCCATGTTCGATGGCGAACTCCTCGGCGACGGCCTCGGAGATCGGGTAGACGGTGCTGGACCCGTCGAGCTGCACTGAGCCCGAGAGATCTCCCGGCTCGCCGGCGTCACCGCCGCCGCAACCTGTGGCCGCCAGTAAGGCCGCCACGGCGGCCGTGTTCCACATTGTCCTGCGCATCATCTGTACCTCAGAAGTTCAGGTTCACCTGAGCACGCGCTGCATGCTGCGCATCGAGCTCGCCCTCCGGCACGTATACATCCCAGTTCAGCATCAGACGGTTGCGCCCAAAGAAGTACAGATTCACGCCGGGCGTGACGAGGACGCCGGCGTCGCCCTCGATCGTGCGGTCCGGGTCTCCCCAGCTCAGCCGGACCATCGGTTCCAGCCCCTCGACGCGGTCACCGTCCGTCGGAGCGAAATACGACAACACCGCCAGTGCGCCGAGGAACCGCTCGCCAGTCGCCAGGTTGTCGCCCAGCGCGCCTTCCGCCAGCAGCCACGGCCCGTCGCGGAAGCCGCCCAGCTCCGCGTCGATCTCGAACGCGTCACCCCTGCCTGCGCCGTCGGTGGTGACCCCGGTCAATTCGCGGCGGCTCCAGGCGCCACCGACCGAGAGCGGCACGCCCACATCCAGGTCGTAGCTGATCCGGGCCGCAAAGGACTTGCCGTCGTTGTCGTCGCGGGTGTCGGGCCCCGCACCGTTGAAGATTCCGGCCGCCCAGCCCAGACCGCCCCGGCTGCCCTCGATGGTCGCGCCGAGATCGTACGCCGCGTAGCCCTGCACGTCCAGCAGTGAGTACGCCTCACCGATGATCAGCGCGCCATCGACTTCGTCGAACACGTCCGGTTCGCCAGCGCCGACGAGTGCGTCATCCAGGCCGCGGATCCGGACCCCCCGCTCGATCATCGCATGCTCAGCCGAGGACGTCACATTGATCCGGCTGAACGGCTTCTTGAACTGACCGGCCCTCACCACGAACAGCGGATCCAGTTCGAACGCTGCCCAGACCTGCTTCAGCTGCAGGCGGCCGAGTGCAAAATCCGCCTCCAGCATCCCGGTGATCCACTCCTCGACCTCGATGCGCGTGCCGAGCCGTACCCGCCGCGTCTCGAAGGTCGTCGAAGCTTCCTCCGCGTCCGCGCTGGTACTGTTGAACTGGACCTGCACCCTGCCCGTGAGCTCGGCCCGCACCGCTGGCGTCTGCGCCCGCGCCCGCGCTGGCGTCACTGCGCACAGCGTCGCAACCAGCACCGCATGCCAAGTCCGCATCTGTCCTCCGCGTGTAGGAAATGATCATAGTGCGGGGGTATTCTAGTGACCTTTCCGAGACATGAGCGTGACAATCCTGTAACAGGCAGGTAACGGCGTTACCTGCGCCGGCCGGGTATGTGGAATCTGGGGCGCACGGGTCACGGGTGGATCGCATGCGTGTAACGGGCAGGCACCGGTCATGGAAGGACGTGGAGATGCAGCGTGTCGGTCGGGCCCGGGAGGTTTCCGTGATGGCGGGCGGCCCACGTCAGGTGGATGCGGCGCGCCCCCGGCTGCAGGTGCGGCAGCAGCCAGACGAACGACGATTCAGCGACCGCAATGTCGGCTGCTGCCGGCATGTACTCGACGCCGTCGACGATCGCATGCAGGTGCAGGTCATCGGCGGCCCATCCGGTTGCCCCGAGCCTGAGCGCGGCTGCGGTACGGAAGACCAGTGATATCGGACTCGGGACGGAGTCGCCATCCAGGGGAGCTGTGATCTGGAGTCGCGGCACGGCACCGCCGCCTGGGTCGGCTTGACGGAGCCCCGGGCAGAAGCCGAGCGCAAGGATCGCCGCGCCCGCCAGCAGGAAGCCGATGACAGCGGGCGTCCGATTCATCCCTGCTCGCTGGTGGCCGGCAGCCGGAACGTCACCGTGGTGCCCTTGCCGATTTCGCTCTCCGCAGTGATATCGCCTCCCATGCGTTCGACGAGGTGCTTCACGATGGACAGGCCTAGCCCGGTTCCGCCCTCGGCGCGGGAGCGTGCAGGATCGACGCGATAGAATCGCTCGAAGATCCGCGGGAGCGCCTCGGATGGGATCCCCGCCCCCGTATCGCTGATCTGAAAGGTAACCATCGCGCGGCGCGCGTCCCCGTTCACGACCACGTCGCCCCGCCGCTCCGACTGCGTGCGCACGGCTATCGCACCGCCCTCTGGAGTGTATCGCAGTGCGTTGTCCAGCAGGTTCGTCAGCACCTGGCGCAGGCCGGCCGGATCGGCCAGCACGTGAAGCGACTCGGCGGGCGCCGTGAACCGGACGTTCCGTTCCGCGGCCCGCGTGCTGCAGCCGGACCAGACGTCGGTGATCATGGCGCCTGCGTCCACGTCGACCGGTTCCGGCCTCCAGCCGCCGGACTCGAGCCGCGAGAGGTCGAGCAGGTCGTCGACGATATGGTGCAGCCGGCGAGCATTCTTCTGAATGACCTCGAGGAACTGCCGCTGCACCTCTGAAGGCAGATCATCGTCGCTGAGCAGCGTCTCGACGTAGCCTCGTATCGACGTGAGTGGCGTCTTCAGCTCGTGACTCACGTTGGCGACGAAATCGCGTCGGACGCTTTCGAGCCGGCGGACCTCCGTGAGATCGATGAATGCGACCACGGCTCCCCCGCGCAGGTCCGTCTCCCTCTCGAGGGGGCGAGCGGACACGATCAGGCGCCGATCATCGAGCGTGATTTCCGCAGCACCGACCGGCTGCCCGGCGGCGGCTGAATTCACGAGCCGCCGCAGCTCCGCATGCCGGACGTACGCGGCGATCGGCTGCCCCAGCGCCGAGTCGCCCAGCCCCAGCAGCGTACGCGCCGCCGGATTGGCACGGAGCACCCGCCCGCGACCGTCCAGCCGCAGGATCCCCTCGGAGGTGGCATCGAGGAGAACCCGTACTTCCGCGCTCTCGCGCCTGATCTCCGCGCCGCTCGCTGCGTCGCGCGCCGACAGCCGTTCGATTGCGCTCGCAATGCCGGCGAGTGGCGCTACCGAAAACGCGGGCAGCGCCACACCGGATTCGCCGCGCGCGCGCGCGAGCACAGCCGAACGCAGCGCCGTCAGCGCGCTGGTGAGTGCGTTTCCGGCGACGAACGCGATGCCGACCGCGAACGCGCCGAGCGCGATCAGTGTGAGCAGCAACGCGTTGCGCGTGCGCCCGAGCTCCGCTGCGCTCGCACTCGGCGCGCCGGCGGCGTCGAATGTCTGCAGGATTGCAATGCCACCCAGCACGGTCAGCGCTGTCGTGACGACCACGAACAGCGCGGTCAGTCCGAGCTGCCGGCGCTTCATTCGGCGACTGGACCCCTGAACCGATAGCCGAAGCCACGCACCGTTTCGATCAGCTCTCCCTGCGCTCCGAGCTTTGAGCGCAGGCGCTGTACGTGCATGTCGACGGTGCGTGTCTCGATACGCGCATGAATGTCCCAGGCCTGCTCGAGCAGCTGCTGCCGGCTCTGCACCCGGCCCCGTCTTTCCATCAGCGTCACGAGCAGCCGGTACTCGGTCGGCGTCAGATCGAGCTGCCTCTCGTCCACCGTGACGCGCAGTGCTCCGAGATCCACTGCGATCGCGCCGCTCCGCAGGCTGCGGCCCCCAGACTCCACGGCAGGAGACTGCGCGCGCCGGAGCACCGCGCCGACCCGCAGCGCCAGCTCCCGGGGGCTGAACGGCTTCGTCACGTAGTCGTCGGCACCGAGTTCGAGGCCACGGACGCGGTCCGCCTCATCCCGCCTCGCCGTCAGCACTATCACCGGTACGTCGGTCAGTTGCGGCCGGCGTCGCATCTCCTGCAACACCTCGTAGCCGGAGAAACCGGGCAGCATCAGGTCGAGGATCATCAGGTCGGGTCGGTCGGCGCTCGCCACTTCCAGCGCTTCCTGCCCGCTCTCCGCCGTGCGCACCCGGAACCCGTCTTTCGTCAGGTGATAGGCCACCAGGGCCGCTATGTCGCGCTCGTCCTCGACGACCAGAATGCGGGCGGGCGCAGTCCTTACCGGAGTCTTGCTCATGTCCTCAGAATAGGGTCTCGCGGTAATCGACCGGCTACGGGAATGTAACAAAACCACGACATCCGCGAATCCTCGCCCGCGTTACGCAATCGTGACGCGACACCCCGCAGGGTCGTTGCATCGCGCCGTCATCGTGGATGAGCGAACCTGGAGGCGGAACGATGACCCAACTGATGCTCAGGCTTCACCAGCGCGACGAGCGGGTGCTGCTCCTCCTGGTCGGAAAGCGGAGCGGGCGGCTGGATAGAGGCGTGCGCGCTCTCACGCACCTTGGCGGCGCAACGGCCACCATCGCGGTTGCGGGACTGCTCCTCAGCCTGGGCTCTGCGGCGCGGCCTGCCGCGCTCGCCACGGGATTCGCCCTGGTCGCATCCCACCTGGTGGTGCAGTTGCTCAAACGCGGAATCGCGCGTACCCGACCCCGGCTTCCGATCGGGATGGAGTCCCTCATGGACGCGCCGGACAGGTTCAGCTTTCCGAGCGGCCATGCCGCCGCGGCGCTTTCGATCGCCCTCGGCCTCGCGTCACTGCTGCCCGTCTGGCTGGCGATACTCCCGCTCGCCCTCGGGCTCGCCGTGGGCCTCAGCCGCTGCTACCTCGGCGTCCACTATCCCGGTGACGTCATCGCCGGCTGGCTGCTGGCCTTCGCAGCCTACGCGCTCGGCGGCACTATGTAGCTTCCGCTTCCGCAGCGATACCCACATTCGCCGCTCCTCATCGTTCAGGTGGGACCAGCTGATCGAGCTCCTCTGCGAGCCGCTGCAGCTTCGAGAAATCCTTCGGCCGACCCTTGTGCGGCTTCAACTCCAATGCTCCGATGAAGGCGAGCATCTGATCAGCCGTCCGAATCGTGAATGGCTGCGCCGGCTTTCCCATGGACGGGTCGCCATGAAGATCGTGCAGCAGCTCCGCGAGCCGACCGCCGACCCGCAGGCGGTACGCCTCCAGCATGGTGTCCATGGAGCCGAGCAGCGACTCCAGCTCCTGCGCGAGCAGTCCGCTCCTGTGCTGCCGTCCCGCGCTAGACCGCCGCGACATCACGCACCTCCACGCCACCCGCGTACGAGGTGCGGAGCGCCTGCTGCACGTGGTCCTTGAGCTCCGCCTGGATCGCGGCCATCGTCCGATTCGCATTTATGGTGACGAACTGCTCACGCCGCGCCAGGCGCGCGAACTCCGCGCGGAGCTTCCATTGATACCGGATGAAGCTGCCAAACCAGTCCCGCGACAATCCCAGGTCCATGCCGGACTCCCAGTAGTCGAGCTGCGCGCTCGAGGCGAGTGTGCGATCCACCAGGGTGCGCGTAGACACCTGGAAATAGAAGACGATGTCCGGCACGATCGCCTTCGCGTAGAGCGCTTCGACCCAGCTGGCGTCGGCGCCGCGCACAATGTCGCGAGCGATCGGCGTGAAGATGTAGCGATCGGCCAGCACTACCGTACCTGCCCGCAGCGCGGGCACGATCGTGTTCTCCAGCTGATCATAGAAATCGGTCGCGTAGAACAGCGACATCGTGCGCGGACTGAGCACGTTGCCGCCCTTGGCGCGCTCGAGCTCCTTCCCGACCAGCCGCGAGCGCCGGAGCCCGATCTCGACGACCGGGTAGCCGAGTTGCTGGAGCCATTCCGCCAGCAGCCGCACATGCGTGGATCGCCCCGATGAGTCCGGCCCCTCGATCACGACGAGCAGGCCCGAGAGCTGCCCTGGCGTCATGCCGGGTGGTGGAACGGCGTAGCAGCGCTTGCTCACAGCGGCACCCGCGTACGATAGCGGGCCAGGTCGATCGTGTCGCTGACCAGTTCGCGCACCTGTCGTTGCTGTGCGTGGACGTTCCGCGTCGCATCGAGCACCGTGAACCCGAATTCCTCAGCCATAGCCTCGTACTCGCTCATCACCTGACCCTGAAAGAGGCGAAAGCTCTCTTCAATGTCGGTCGCCAGGCCGAGGTCCATGCCGGCCTCGAAGTATTTCAGGCGCGGTCGCCCCTCCAGGATACGGCCGAGCGCCGTGTGCAGGGGCAGTCGGAAGTACAGCGTGAGGTCCGGCACACGGGCGAATCCATACATGCCGCGCAGCCAGGCCGGATCGCAGCCGCGCACCGCGTCGCGCGCATAGGACGTGAAAATGTACCGGTCGCACAGCACGATGTAGCCCGCTCGCAGCATCGGCAGGATCTGGCGCTCGTACCGGTCGGCGAAGTCGGTCGCGTGGACCATGCTGAACGTCGTGGGAGTCAGCAGCTGCCGCTTCTTGCCACGCCGGGTCGCACCGCGCACCAGTGAGCTCGAGTTCCACTCCGTGAAGTGCACGCGCAGACGAAGGCCATGCAGCCAGCGGTGCAGCAGCTGAACCTGTGTGGACTTTCCCGAACCGTCCAGGCCCTCGACGGCGATCAGTACGCCCGGCGCTCCCTGCCAGCCCATCAGTCGATTCGTTCGCAGCTCAGGTCGATCCTGCGATCGAAGCTCTTTTCGAAGAGACCGCACTTGCGCTCCAGCGACCAGCGCTCCAGCAGCATATCGCCGCGCCCGGTCACTCGAAGCTTCACAGTGCCACCGTCTGCACGCGCTGCAATGCCGCTCACGGTCTGCGTGTGTTCGCGGTCCAGCGCGTCGGCGATCCGCAGCAGGGCCGCAAGCCCGCGCACACGTGTCCGCTCCGTGTCTGTCAACGCCATGTACGCGTCGTGATGGGGGGCCGGCTCGCTCTTGCGGTGGTAGCGTGCGACATTCGCGATCAGTTGCATCTCGCGCTGCGTGAAACCCGGCAGCTCCGCCTGCGCAATCAGGTAGAGGGAATGCTTGTGGTGTTTCCGGTAGTTCACGAACGTACCGATATCGTGCAGCAGCGCTGCCGCGGTCAGAATGCGCCGGTCGGCAGGACTCAGGTCGTGCAGCTCCTTGAGCTGATCGAAGAGAGACAGGGCGAGCGACATGACGTGCCGGGCGTGCGCCTGCTCGAAGCGGTAACGCCGACCGAGCATCAGCGCCCCGTGATACACGACCTGCTCCAGGCGCGCATCGTGCGATCGGTGCCGCGTTGCATAGTCCACTACGTCCAGCAGCACGCCCTCCTTCACGCCCGCGTTCGGAACCACGATCGATTCGAAGCCCGCGAGCCTGCACAGGTGCTCGTAGACGAGTGCGGCGGGCACGATCACGTCCGCTCGATCGGCTCGCAGGTCCAGTTTGCTCATCCGCTCCTCCGTCGCGAGCCGGACCAGACCTTCGATCGTCTCGCTCAATGCGGCAAGCGGCAGTACGCTGACCCCGGTTCGATCCGGCTCGCACCCGCTCAGCCGTGCCAGCGCCTCGATGTTGCCGCCCGTGGCAATGAATCCCGCCACCCTCCGGTACCGGACCGGCAGACGAAGGTTCGACGTGTATTCCTCGATGCGGGTCCGGAACTTCGTTGCGTCGTCGCCGGCAACCGAAAGCTCCTCGAGCATGCGAACGGAGCCCATGTCATGCGAGACGCTCCAGCGAATTCGCTTCCTGTCGACCAGAGACACCTCGACGCTTCCGCCGCCCAGGTCCACCAGCAGCCAGCGACCGGTGCCCAGCGCTACGCGGTCGCGCACGGCCAGATGCACCAGCCGTGCTTCCTCCGCGCCCGTTATCGCTTCCACCAGGAGACCGGTCTCGGCCGCGACGCGGTCGGTGAATTCACGGCCGTTGCGGCTCTCGCGGACCGCGCTCGTCGCAACTGCGCGATAGAGCGGGGTCTCCAGAGTGAGCATCAGCCGGGCGTACCCCGCCAGCGCCGCCACCGCGCTGTCCATCGACTCCTCTTCCAGCCGCCCCGTCCGGAACGCGTTCCGGCCAAGACGCACCGGAGTGCGTACCTGCTCCAGCACGGTCGACGCGTCTGACGCCGTGAACTCCGCCGCGAGAAATCGTAGCGCGTTCGAGCCAATGTCGATCGCGGCAGCGCGGAGCGGGAAGACTGCGTCGACGGGATCCGGATGCCTGCTCAAAGATCGTTCGCTATCGACACGAAGCGGTAGCGACCCGCCCGTTCAATGATCGTTCCGAACAGCCGGATCGGCCCGGTCCGCCGCGCGAGCCGAACCGTGCAGTCGCGCCACAGAGTGTTGGCGCCCTCGATCGCGGGCTCAGCGGGACAGGTGTAACCCTCGAAGCCGAGTGGCCGGCCGCCGTACTCGCGGAGTACTCGTGCCTCGCCTTTCATGCCGTTCTGCTCCGTCAGCATCCAGCCGATCGACGGCGGCTGCCGGTATGGCTCGCGGGACATGTGCGAGTCCGGGAAATAGAGGTAGACATACTCGGCCATGTCGAGCCGAAGCTCGCGCAGCGCTGATACACTGCTGTCCTGTACCGCATCCACGAACCGTGCGACCAGTTCGTCCCGCGAGGTCGATGCCCGGGTGCCCAGCCCCGCCGGACGCGGGCCCGCCTCGGCCTGAAAGCGCGCCAGCATCACCGGCATCGGAAAGATACTGTCCACCACCCCGTCCGACGATGGTGCCGCCACTGCTGCAGTGTGGGCACCCTCCCCCTCCTGCTGCCCGCCCCCGCATGCAACCGCGCACAGCGACGCCAGCAACACGATCCTGTTTCTGCTCATTCTGCTCCGGGCGAAAAACGACGGCCGGCACAACCGTGCCGACCGCCGATCTGTTTTTCAGCTCGACTTGCGATCAGTTGTCGGCATAGATCGTCCAGCCCTCCCACCACTTGACGCCGTCGGGCGAAGCCGCGCCGCGATAGTCCGTCGGCACAATGTATGTGCCGGCCCTGTCCGCAATGGCCGCCAGCGTGAACTCGCTCATGCCGCCGCTCCCGATCGGCGACCCCGGCGCCGGCGACCAGTCGAACTGAGATCCGCTGGTCGGGTCCGTCGGCAGCAGGTTGAACAGGCTCGCTGCCGGCGTGGCCACAGCTACCACGGCGTTCGCATCCACGTCGTACGGCTGCTGACCGGCGTGAAGCAGTGCGCCGTTCGACGCCGCGAGGATGTTCGCGATCAGCATGTCGCCCGCGCCGACGCGAGTCGTCGTGGCATCGTCACGCACCGAGACCGCTGACTTCGGCCACCGCGCCACCACACCGTTCAGGTAGTAGCCGCCCGCGCCGCGGCGGATCACCATGCCGTGTCCGCCGGACGTCGCGTCGACGACTCCATCACCCGTGCCGATCAGCGTGAAGTTCGTCCACAGCGGCTGCGTGTACGGCTGCGACGTCTGTCCGTCCGCGCAGTTCGCGCCCGCGCAGCCGTCGTTCTCGATACCCTGCGGATCGCTCGACACGTTGCCCGCACCCGTCCGCGGTATCAGCACCTTGGACTGGTACGCGATCATGAACTGCGACCGGCCGCGGTACCCCTCGGACGCATCGAAGTGATCATCGCCGGACTCGTAGGACACGAGGTACTTCGTGTCCATCATGCCGCCGAACCACTCGTAGTGGTCATCCAGCCCCGCCATGGCCTGCAGGTACTCCGCGGTCGTGCCGCTGCCGACCGCAGCGAACGTAAAGGCGTTCAGCTCCTGATCCGCCGCCGTAGCATAGCCCGCGAACTCGACCCGCACGTAGCACAGCTCGCCGCTGCTGTCGGCGTCATCCGTGCCACCACCGTAATTGATCTCGGGATTGGATGCGCCCGTGCCCGTGCCCTCGATGATCGTGGGATCGCCGCGGTTGATCCGCGCGTTGCCGACGATGATCAGGCCGCCCCAGTCACCCGGGGAACGTTCGCCGACCGCCCGCTCGGAAGTGAACACGATCGGGGCGGACGCCGTGCCGCACGCCATGATCTGCGCGCCGCGCATGATGAACAGCGACGAGCCGAGGGTCTCGTAGTCACCGATGATCTTCGTGCCGGGCTCGATCGTCAGGGTCGCACCATTACCCACGTGAATGAAGCCCTGCAGCGTGTACACCGTGTCCGCGTAGAGCGTGCGGCTCGCGGTGATGTCACTGCTGATGGTCGCGTTGTTCGTGAGCGCCTGCGTCGTGACCGCCGCCTCGGCGCTGAACGAGGTCGCCTGGCTCCCCACAAGACCCTGCACCCGGTAGCGGTACTCCGTCGACGGCGCGATCTCCGTGTCGACATACGTCGTCGACGTCGAGGTGCCGATCGACGCGAAAGCACCGGTCGCGCCCGCGCGCTCGACATTGTACAGCGTGGCCCCGGTCACCGCCTCCCAGGTCACCGTCACGGCGGTCCTGCTGGTCGCGATCGCGTCGATCCCCGTGGGACCCGGCAGTACGTCCACGGGCGTGGTCACCGTCACTTCAGCGCTGTACGGCCCGGTCGAAGCTCTGGTGCCAGTCCCGCGCACGGCCGCCACACGGTACCGATACGTCGTGTTCGGCTGCACCGTATTGTCCGTGTAGATACCGGTCGTCGTCGTGCCGACCGGTGCAAACGAGCCCGTTCCGGCAGCGCGCTCGATGGTGTAGCTCGACGAACCGCTCACGGTCGCGAAGGCCACGACAACGCTCGTGGCGCTCGTCGCTGCCGCCGTTACACCGCCGGGCGGCAGGATCGGCGCGGTAGCATCTTCGTCGCACGCCACAAGCGCGACCAGCAGCGCGAGAAGTGGCATGATCTTCATTCGTCGAAGCATGGTACACTCTTCCTTGCAGGAGCACTGTTTGGTTGTCGTGTTACAATGGAACGTGCCACTGTGAAGCCACCGTCTCGCCACGGTCGCGAAACGGTAACGATTCCCGGGGGATTCAGTCACCGCCGCCAGGTAACGCCGAGGCTGAACGAGCGGCCGGACCGATATGAATCACGCACCACGTCACCCTGCCGGAACTCGTACGCGGCGTCCAGCAGATTTTTGGCGTCGAGCTTCACCGACACGTTGTCGTTCAGCATTGTGCGCAGGGAGGCGTCGAGGACGTGCCGCGGCTGCTCGACCACGTCCGGCAGCGGGATTTCGCCCGCGTTCAGGATCCGCTCCCCGACTATGTTGTAGAGCAGCGTCGCGTTCGACCTGAGCCGGCCAGGCTCCCATGTGACGCCGCCGTTGAGCACCCACGGCGCCTGCCCGACCATTGCCCGTTGGGCGTTCGTCTGGCTGGACGCTGACGCGGGGATCGTGATCTCGCTTTCCATCACCGTGAGATTGGAGAACGCCGTCACTGTTTCGAGTGGATCGGCCAGAAAGCCGAGCCGCTTCCGCAGCTCGAGTTCCACGCCTAGGTTCCGGGCGGATTCCGCGTTCACGAACGTGATCACGCTCGTGCCCGACGTAGCGCGGTAGACACGCTCGATCGGATCCGTGAACTGCTTCGCGAACACGCCGATCGACATGACCTCGCCGGGCCCGGGATACCACTCCCAGCGTGCGTCGTAGTTGCGGATCCGAGTTCGCAGCAGGTCCGGGTTGCCGATCAGATTGTCGCCGCCGATGACGTCGCGATACATCACATTGGCGAGCTCGCGGTATTCCGGCCGCGCGAGCGTCTGCGACGCCGAAAAGCGCAGGTTCTGATTCTCCGACAGGCTGGCGTTCAGTGCGAGCGACGGCAGCACGTCCGTGTAGGAGGGCCTGGCGACATACGTCTCGGTTCCTATCGTCGCCTGCGCAAGCACCTCCGTCTCCGACCGCTCGACACGAGCCCCGCCGACCAGTCTGAGCCACGAGGTCAGACCCGCATCGATCATCGCGTAGCCGCCGATCACACGATCTTCTGCGGTGTACGACCCGCCCTGGCTGAGTGGCGTGACGCGCATGTACGAATCCCCGGCGCCGTTGAAGCGACCGTCGAAGATCGTTTCCGGATCCAGGCGCAGCGCGTCCATGGGCATTTGCAGCGCCGAGATGCTGTATGAACGGCTGACGGCCTCGCGTTGCGCATCACGGTAAGCCGCGCCGACCTTCAGCGCGTGATCGGCCTGTCCGCCCAGATCGACCCGCCAGTTCAGCTCGACCTCGCGAGTGGCTTCGTCCAGGTCGCCGAACGTGCGCACGGCACCTTCATTGCTCGCCGCGAACCAGACGTACGGTTGACCCTCGACTGTCTGTGCGCGCACGAACTCCGAACGGTCCGGTTCGTAGCGACGCACGCCCGCAACGGTTGCGCTCCAGTCCAGCTGATGACGGCCCAGACTGTGTTCGGCACCGAGTTGCGCCGAATGGATGCTGCGCTCCACGAAGCGAAGCCGCTGGATCTGCATCGGAATGCCGCCGTGATTCTCGCTGGTGCCGTTCTCGAAGCGCGCCTCATTGTCCGCCGTCCTGTTCCAGGTCCCGTTGAAGAACAGGCGCGTGTCGTTGCCGAGCAGGGTCGTGAGGCTGGCGAGGCCGCCTGCCAGCACGCTCGTCTTTCCGGTCGTGCCGGTGAAACGGTCCACCTCGACGGCGGCGCCACCCTCGCCCGCGATCGCGCGCGCCCGCACTTCGCCGGCCCGCGTCTCCTCGCCGTACGCGTACGTGCCACTCAGCAGATACGACACGGCCTGGCCGAACACTGCGTCAGTACCGCCTATCGATGCGCCATGCGATGAGCTGCCCCGGCCGGTCTGCCGTGCGGGAGTCCACGCGTTCCGGAAATCGCCGATCATCGTGTTGAACTCGCTCTGCGTCACGTTCCCCGTGAAGTTGCCGGCAGCCGCCACGCTCGAGGGCAGGGCGCGCGCGGCGCCCGCGCGGCCGAGCCACTCCGTGCCCGTCGTCGGTGCCGCGAACAGCGTCGAGCCCGTGACCCGGTCGTTGAAGCCCAAGCCGGTCGACACAGTGAGCTGGCGCTCGGCCGGGAACTCGCGAGTACGAATGTCGATCGATGCCCCGCTGAAGTCTCCCGACTGATCCGGCGTGAACGTCTTGGAGGTCGTGATCGTCTGAAGCAGGCCGCTCGGGAAGAGGTCGAGAGGTACGACTTTTCGCTCGGGCTCGGGACTCGGGATGCGAGCACCGTTCAGCGACGTCGTCGTATAACGCTCGCCCAGACCGCGGACGAAGACGTACTTGCCGTCCTGAACCGTGACTCCGCTGACTCGCTGCATCGCGGCCGCGGCGTCGCTGTCCGCGCTGCGTGAAATCTGCTCAGCAGTGATCGCGTTCACTATGCCCGTCGACGTGCGTTGCTGGTCGAGCGCGCGGCCGACACTGCCTCGCTCCGCGCCGGCACTGACTTCGATGGCGTCCAGGCTCAGCGCCGCCTGTTCCAGTGCTACGTTCTGCTCGACGACACCTTCCTCCGGCACGACGACGGCCGCGACGATCTTCGTGCCGTATCCGATACTCTGCACATGCAGGCGTACGCTGCCCGCTGGCACACCGCTCAATACGTAACGGCCATCGACCCTGCTCAGCGCACCGTGCCCGGTGCCTTCCACCTGGATAGTTACATTGGACAGGCCCGCACCCGTGCCAGCATCCACAATGCGGCCGACGATCCGACCGCTTCCGCCCGCCTGCCCGTGCGCCGCTGTCGAACCGACTGCCACGAGCACGAGCGCAAACATCCAGGGGCCGGCCTTCATTGGAATTTTCATCGGTCATTCCGGTGTTCGAGGTGACCGGCAGCCGCAGTCCGGGCGCTGCCGATACCTGATGCTAAGAGCGGTGCGTGTCGGTTCATGCACGGCGCGGTAACGGGTCTGTCACGGTTCCCGGCAGGGGCCCGACGAGGAACTGTCCGCTTGCCGATCCGCCCCGCGCGCGTGTAGACTCGCCCACGCCCGCGCGCGGAATCCCGCACAGGCGCAGGCGGCCAACGATGAGACTGGATCAATGAGCGAGCGCACCGGCATCGACATCGACGAGCTCCGCGAGGTGTGGTGGCTGCTTTCCGCGGAGGACCGCCTGGAGGGCTTCGGTCTGCTCGCGCGTGATGAGGCGACCGAGTTCTTCCTCGACCTCGACCCCCACGATCAGGCTGGATTGCTGCTCACGCTGCCGCGCGGCGAGCGCCGCCTGTGGATCCGCAGCCTCGCCCCCGACGATGCCGTCGACCTGATCCAGGAGCTCTCCGACGCGGACCGCACGGAGCTGCTGGCACTGATCGACGACGCGACCCGCCGCGAAGTCACCGTCCTGCTCGCCTACGAGGAGGACGAGGCCGGCGGTCTGATGTCCTCGCGCTTCGCCCGCGTGCGGCCCGACATGACCGTGGACGAGGCGATCAGCTACCTTCGCAAACAGGCCGTCGCCGGCGTCGAGCTCGAGACCATCTACTACGTCTACGTGCTCGCCGCCGACCATCGGCTGCTCGGCATCATCTCGTTCCGCGAGCTCTTCTCGCAGCCCGGCACTTTGCGCGCGCGCGACATCATGCGCACTGACTTCGTAGCCGTGCCCGAGGAGATGGACCAGGAGCACGTCGCCCGCATCTTCGCCGAGTACGACGTGATCGCCCTGCCCGTCGTCGATGCCGAGGGACGCATGAAGGGCATCGTCACCGTCGACGACATCGTCGATGTCGTCGAGGAGGAGGCGACAGAGGACGCGCACAAGTTCGGCGGCCTGGAAGCCCTCGAGCAGCCGTACCTCCGCACCGACTTCTTCTCGCTCGTCCGCAAGCGCGCGGGCTGGCTCATCATCCTGTTCCTCGGCGGCATGCTCACCGCCAACGCGCTCGGCCAGTTCGAGGACAGCATTGCGACGCTGTCCTTCCTCACACTCTTCATCCCGCTCATCATTGCGAGTGGCGGAAACTCCGGCTCGCAGGCGTCCACGCTCGTGATCCGCGCCATGGCCATGGATGAGCTCCGCCTGCGCGACTGGTGGCGCGTCGCCCGGCGCGAGATCGGGACCGGCCTCGCCCTCGGCGCCGTGCTCGGCGTCATCGGGTTCGTCCGCGTCATCGTGTTCCCCGGCGACATCGCCGATTTCGGCCGCGCCGCCGTCCTGCTCATGGGCCTGACCATGGCGATCAGCCTCATGTTCGTCGTCCTCTTCGGCACCCTCGCCGGCTCCATGCTGCCGTTCCTGCTGCGGCGCGTCGGTCTCGACCCCGCCAGCGCCTCCGCGCCGCTCGTCGCTACCCTCGTCGATGTAACCGGCCTCGTAATCTACTTCGCGACGGCCGGATTCCTGCTCCGCCACGTCATGGCGGCCGCGCTCGGCGCCGCGGCATGAGGTGTGCAACCCCATGGCAAAAGGGTATTTGGCCCATTTCTGGCAAAGGAATACCGGCATGCGAAAACGAGTGCTGGTGGCCGACGACGAACCGCTCACCGCGGAGATGCTCACCCTGATGCTGACGTTCCGCGGCTACGAAGTCGTCTGTGCCCGCGACGGCAGGGAGGCGCTGCGCGTCGCTCGCGAGCTGAAGCCCGACATCATCCTGATGGATGTGCTGATGCCCGGGATGGAAGGCGATGAGGTGACCCGCGCACTCCGCGCCGACGCCGAATGCCCGCCCGTCGTGCTGTTCAGCTCCGGGGACGAAGCGGACATCGGGTGGCAGGAGGCGGGCGCGGACGTGTTCCTGCAGAAGCCGATCGACCTGGTCAGGCTGCCGGACCTGCTGGACCGGCTTCTCGGACAGCCGCCGGACTCGCCCCGCGACGCGCGCCGCGCTCGCATCGCGTGAGGCGCGTCACGCCTGCGCGCAGCAGTCCTCTATCTCTCGGTCGCTCAGCACCCGGTTGGTGCGTTTGGCCAGGTCGAACACCTGCCGGCAGAGCGCTTCGTCCGTGGCGTCGTAACCATGCTCCGCGAGCCAGTACCTCACGTTCGACAATCCGCTCATGTGACTGATCTCGATGCGCTGCCGTAGCCCGAACAGGCCGGCGGGCACACCTGAATAGACCCTGTCCACCAGCCAGTCATCGCCCTTCGCCCGCGCTTTCACGATCGCCGCCGCGTGTACGCCCGTGCCCGTGCGGAACGCGTCCTCGCCGAAGCACGGGTAGCTGGGCGGGATCGGCACGCCGGTAGCGCGGGATACTGCATGGCAGTACTCGGGCAGACGCGAGAGGTCGCAGTCGTGCAGGCCGAGCAGCTTCAGGTTGACGAGCAGCAGATCCATCTCCGTATTGCCGACCCGCTCGCCTATACCCAGGGCGGTGCCGTGCACGCGGTCCACACCCTCCTCGACGGCCGTCAGTGCGTTCGCAAGACCGAGCCCACGGTCCCGGTGGCCGTGCCAGTCCAGGCGCACGGGAACGCCGGCCGGCGCGATGACCTCGGCGCGGATGAAGCGAACCAGCCGCCGCACGCCGTCCGGCGTGGCGTGGCCGACGGTGTCGGCCAGGCAGATGCGCGCGGCGCCGCACTCGATTGCGAGTGTGTACAGTCGCTTCAGCGTCTCCGGCCGCGCGCGCGTCGTATCCTCCGTCACGAACATCACCGACAGCCCCTCGGCGACGGCGAAGCGGACCGCCGCCTCCGTCGCGGCGAGCATCGTATCCAGCGTCCAGTCTTCGGCATACTGCCGGATCGGCGACGAGCCGATGAACGTGCTCGCCTCGATGGGTACGCCGGTGCGCTGGGTCACGCGTGCGATCGGCTCGATGTCGGCGCGCACCGTGCGCGCCGCGCAGTTGGCGGCGATGGGCAGGCGCGCACGTGCGATCTCGTGCGCCAGCGCGAGCACATCGGCCTCGGCGCGCGCACCGGCACCCGGCAATCCGATGTCGGCCGCCTGAATGCCCAGCGCGCACATCAGGTGGAGGATCTCGATCTTGTCGGCGACCGAAGGGTCCGTCACGGACGGGCATTGCAGCCCGTCGCGCAGCGTTTCGTCATCGAGCTCGACGGGCGCCATGCGGCGCCCTGCGGCGTCCGTCGCCCTGTTCCAGTCGTGGATCAGGTCGTGCTCGCGCATGAGCCGTCAGCCGCCGCAGTCGATGCTCGTGTGATCGCCGACCGACAGCACGCCCGACACACCACGCACGCTCGCGTAGCCGCCGACCATCGAGTCGTGCAGCTGCGCGTTCTCGATCGTGGTGGACGGACCGATGATCGTATCGCGCAGCGTCGAGTGCCGCAGCACGGACCCCGCTTCCACCGTGACGTTCGGCCCCAGCTCGCAGTCCTCGATCGTCACGCCCTCCTCTATGCGGACGGGATCGTGGACGCGCACATTGCGGCCACCGTCGGGCCGCCGACCGCGGCCGTTCTCCAGCACGTGGCGGTTCGTCTCGATCAGCGTCTCCAGCTGGCCGCAGTCGTACCAGCCGGCGACCGGCTCGACGCGGATCTTCGCGCCGTGGTCGATCATGAACTGGAACGCGTCCGTCAGGTAGTACTCGCCCGTCTTGCCCTTCGGCCCCGCCATGGTCGCGTGAATACCCTTGTAGAGCAGCTGCCAGTCGCGGATGTAGTAGAGGCCTATGTTCGCCAGCTTCGAGATGGGATCCGTCGGCTTCTCGACGATGCGCTTCATGTTGCCATCGCCGTCCGTCACGATCACGCCGAACCGCTGATAGTCCTCTACTTCCTTAGCCCAGATCACACCCGCCGAATCCGCCGGCAGCCGGCGCACCAGAGAGAGGTCCGCGTCGAACAGTGTGTCCACGAACATGATCAGCACGTCGCTGTCGATGTACGGCTCCGCCAGCTCGACCGCGCCCGCCGTACCGTTCTGCACAGCCTGCTCGACGAAGTGCGCATCGAAGTCGGGATACTCCGCCGCGACGTACTCCTCGACAGTCTGCTTCAGGTAACCGGTGATGAAGACGACCTCGTCCACGCCCAGCTCTCTCAGGTCGTCGAGGATGTAGCTCATGACCGGCTTGCCGCCCACCCGCAGCAGCGGCTTCGGCGTCGTGTACGTGTGCGGGCGCAGACGCGTGCCTTTGCCTGCCAGGGGTATGATGACTTTCACGTGGATTCCCTGTCAGTGTGGGCCGGCGGGAACGGCGTGGCGTCCGCCAGCGTAAGAGTTCAGCGGATACAGCGGCCGCGTCCGGTTCTTGCTCACGACCAGGTCGGCGAAGATAGCAATTCCCGAGCCTGCGTCAACGAGCCGCGGCCGATCCTCGCGGCGCCGCCGGCGCCCGTGTAGCTTTAGGACCCTGGAGGTCGAACATGAAGAAACTGGTATGCCTGGCGCTCCTGCTCATGCCCGCCGGTCTGGCGGCGCAGCAGCCCGAAGAGACGCAGCGTACGCTGCACGTGAACTCCACCGGCTCCGTAGAGCGCGAGCCCGAGCAGGGCGTCGTGCTGCTCGCGGTGGAGAGCGAGGCGGTCGGCGCACAGCAGGCGGCCGAAGCGAACGCCACGAAGATGGCCGAACTGATGGCAGCGCTGCGCGCCGCGGGCGTGCCCGATCGTCAGATCCGCACCGTCTCCTACGAGCTGCGGCCGGAGTACTCGCAGCAGGTTGACAACCGCGAGCCGCCGCGCATCACCAGCTACCGCGCCACCAACATGGTGCAGGTGACAGTGGACAGTGTGTCGCGCATGGGCAGCATCATCGACGCAGCCATCAGCAACGGCGCAAATCGCGTGGCCAGCATCAGCTTCCAGCTCCGCGACTACCGCGCGGCCCATCTCGAGGCCGTCGGGAATGCAGTGCGCAATGCGCGCCGCGAAGCAGAGATCGTCGCCGAGGCTGCCGGCGAGCGTCTCGGGCCCGCCGTGACCATCAGCACCGGTGGCTACGCACCGCCCCAGCCGCCCATGCCGATGCGGTCCTACAGCATGGATGCAATGCAGGGAGCCGCAGCGCCGACCTCGATCGAAGGCGGCACACTCACGGTGACGGCACACGTCAGCATCGTATACAGCCTGCTCGACTGATGAGCCGTGCCACGCGTGGTCGCGCCGTAACGTCGCCAGCCGCTGCCGATCGCCGCCTTCGCGGCCGCACCAGCGCCGTGCCGTTCCAGCACGTGTGGCAGGCCGCATGCACCCTGGCCGGCGGCGGACTCCGCGGCTGGTCGCTCGCCGGCCAGGACGATGACGCCGGTATCATTACCGCACACGCGAACGCACTGATCGGAGACGGGCACCACGTCGTCATCCGCATCGGTCTCGACGAGAACGCACAGACGCGCGTGGACGCCGAGGCCGATGCCATCTCGCCCGCAGCCGACTTCGGCCGCGCCGCGCGCTGCCTGCACCGCTTCTTCACCGCACTCGATCAGTCCCTCGCACGACAGCCGCCGCGCGGAGTCGGCCACCGCTGATCGCGGCGCACGGAACGAGATGAAACAGCAACGCACGAGTCACAGGAAATCCGAAGAGCTGCTCCCCGTGCTGCCGCTGCGGAGCACCATAGTCTACCCGCTGGGCGTGATCGGCGTACAGATCGGCATCCCGACGACACTCGAGCTGCTGGCGGCGAGACCGGAAGCCGGTCTCGTCGTCGTCGCCGTCATCGCGCCCGGCGGACCCGACGAGCCCGTCGATCCGCGTACGCTCGCCAAGATCGGGGTCCGTGCGCGCGTCTCCGATCGTCTCAACATGCCCGGCGGCACGGTCCAGCTCACGCTCCAGGGCATCGAGCGCGTTCAGCTCGAGAATGTGCACGAGCAGGACGGCTACTTCACTGGCCGCGTGACGACCGTGGCCGAGGCCCCGTCGGAGGAGGCCGAGGCGCAGGAGCTGATCGCGCGCATCCTGAATGCGCTCGAGATCCTCTCCTCGGAGGTCGAGCGCGTCCCGCGCGAGGTGCCGCGCATTCTGCGCATGAACCTCGCCGATCCCGGCCGCTTCACCGACCTGGTCGCGACGCTCGCCAACTTCAGCGTCGAGGACAAGGACGCGGTCATCCAGCTCCTCGACGTACGGGACCGGCTGCGGTACGCATACACGCAGCTCGACCATCAGCTCGCTCGCGTCCGCCAGATCTCCGACGACGAGGGTGCCGCGCTCGATGCGGCACCGACCGAGCAGCAGGATGCCGAACCGCTGACGGCCGCCGAGCACGCGAGTGAGCTGCGGCAGCGCATCAAGATGCTGCAGTCGCAGCTGGGTGAGATCGACCCGCTCGAACGCGATGTGATAGAGTCGCTCAGACGCATCGAGGTCACCGAAATGCCCGCCCGCGTCGCCGCTGCTGCACGCACCGAGGTCGAACGGCTGCGCAGTGTCGGCGGCGTCGGGCCGGAGGCCGGCGAGATCCGCAGCTACGTGGACTGGCTGGTGCATCTTCCCTGGCGCAGCACGGCGACGGACGGACCGGCCTCTATCGAGCTCGATGAAGTCGAAGCCGCCATGAACGACGCGCTGCTCGGCCTCGACGAGCAGAAGGAGCGCCTTCTCGATCACATCGCCGTCGCGCGCCTGCGCGGCGACCTGCGCGGTCCGATCCCGTGCATCGTCGGCCCGCCCGATGTCGGCAAGGCATCGCTCGTCGCCGCGCTCGCACGCGGCCTGGGCCGGCCCCTCGCCCGCATCGAGCTCGGCGGTCGCGGCGAAGCACAGCTCATCGGCACCCGGCGCACACGCGCCGGCGCGCACCCCGGCAAGATCGCGGGCGCGCTTCGCGACCTCGGCGTGCGTGACCCCGTCATACTGCTGCAGGAAATGGATGAGATCGGCCTCGGCAAGATCGAAGGCGACCCGATCGAGGCGATGGAGGAGATCCTCGACTGGGAAAACCGCGTCGGCTTCGTGGACCGGTACATCGACCTGCCGTTCGACCTGTCCGACGCCATGTTCATTGCGACCGCGCAGGACTTCTACCGCGTGCCGCGTGATCTGCGGGAGCTGATGGTCGAGATACGCATCGCCGGCTACACACCAGAAGAGAAGGTGCTCATCGCGCGCAGCAAGCTGCTGCCCAGGCTGATCGCGGAGCATGGCCTCGGCGACGACATCGAGTTCACCGACGACGGCCTCTCCTTCCTCGCCTATGGCTACGCGCGCGACGCCGGCGTCGCCATGATACGACGCTCGCTCGAAACACTGCTGCGCACGCGCGCTCGCGCGCGCACGTCCGGCGACGTGTCGCACTGGATCATCGATCCCGAACGCATCGAGGAAATCCTCGGCCTGCCCCGCTACACGCCGACGCCGGCCGAAAGCTCTCCCGAGGTCGGCGTCGTGACGGGCCTCGCCTGGACTGCGGCAGGCGGCGAACTGATGTTCATCGAAGCACTGCGCATGCCGGGCACCGGCCGCCTCATCATTACGGGCATGCTCGGTGAAGTCATGCGCGAGTCCGTCAACGCGGCCTACTCGTACGTGCGAAGTCGTGGCGACGAGCTGCGCATCACGGAGGAGGACTTCAGGGAGAGCGACATCCACGTGCACTTCCCGGTCGGCGCCATACCGAAGGACGGTCCCTCCGCCGGGATCGCGGTTACGCTGGCCATCGCGTCGACACTCTCGAACCGCCCGGTCAGGCACGACATCGCCATGACGGGCGAGGTGACGCTGCGCGGGAAGGTGCTGGAGATCGGCGGCGTGAAGGAGAAGGTGCTGGCCGCGCACCGCGCGGGCATCGGCGACGTCATCCTGCCGCTCGGCAACGAGCGCGATCTGCGGGACGTGCCGCCCGACGTGCGAGCGGGGATCCAGTTCCACTTCGTCGGCCGCATGGACGAGGTGATCGAGCTGGCGCTCTTCAGCGGCCGATCGGATAGCACGGCCAAGCGGACGCCTGCGCGCGCCGGCCGCGGAGCGCGAGTCGCGCGGAACAAGGATGGCTGACCCGCGGACTCACGTGCTGCCAATCGCGATCCGGTGATCCACCGGGCGCGGCTCGAGCACCTCGCCCTCGCTGCGGGCGACGATCGTCGCGACCGTCAGGTCGCCCGTGACGTTCACCGCCGTTCGCAGCATGTCGAGAATCCGGTCCACGCCGAGGATGAGCGCGATGCCCGCCTGCGTCTGCGCGCCGAGGCCGACCGACTGCAGGACGAGGATCAGCGTGATGATCCCCGCACTCGGCACACCGGCCGCGCCTATGCTCGCCAGTGTGGCCGTCAGCACGATCGTCAGCTGCTCTCCCACGCCCAGCGGCATGCCGTAGATCTGCGCGATGAACATGACGGCCACCGCCTGGTACAGCGCCGTGCCATCCATGTTGACCGTGGCGCCGAGCGGCAGCACGAAACTGGAAATTTCGCGCGATATGCCGAGCTTCTCCTGTGCGGTCTCCATCGTAACCGGCAGTGTCGCACTCGAGCTCGACGTCGAGAATCCGACCAGCGGAACTTCGGCGATTCGCTTCAGGAACGTGATCGGGCTCATGCCGCCGAATGCGCGGATCAGAGTCATGTAGGTGATCGCCACGTGGAGCAGCAGCCCCGACACGACGACCAGCGCGTACACCAGCAGCGACCGCAGCAGGTCCAGACCGAAGCGGGACACGACTGCGCCGACCAGCGCGAACACCGCGTATGGCGCCAGCTTCATGACCCAGTCGATGATCACCATGACTGCATCGTTGACGCCGTTGAAGAAGAGCAGCACGGTTTCCCGCCGCTCTTTCGCGACCAGGCTGATGGCTGCGCCGAAGATCACGCTGAAGATGATGAGCGGCAGCAGCTCCCCGCTGGCCGCCGAGCTGAATGGATTCGTCGGGATCATGTTGAGCAGCGTCTCGCCGACAGTCGGCCTCTCCGCGGCGAGTGTCAGCCGGCCGGCCGCTTCTTCGGCGAAGTCTGCGGCAATCCTGTCACGTGTGGCGGGGTCGATCCGCGAACCGGGCCTGACAACGTTCGAGAGCAGCAGTCCTATCGTCACAGCCATGGCTGTCGTGCCGAGATAGAGCGCCACGGTCTTGCCGCCCAGCCGTCCGAGCTTGCCTATGTCGCCAAGGGATGCCGTACCCAGCACCAGGCTCGCCACCACGAGCGGGATCACGATCATCATGATCAGGCGGATGAAGACCGAGCCGATCGGCTCGATCAGCTGCAGCGCGTCCTGGAGCCAGACGAGTCCGGCGAGGTTCGCAATCATGCCGACCAGCACGCCGGCGACGAGCCCGATCAGGATCTTGGTGTAGAGTTGCACGAGGACCTCCTTGCGGGACGTGCCGAAACTAGGCGCCCGCCACGAGCCCGGCAACCGGAACCGGCATGAACGAGGATGTGATCCGCACGCTGCTCACCATCGCGTTCGGTGCCATCGCGGGCGGCACCACCAACGCAGTGGCCGTGTGGATGCTGTTCCACCCGTACGAGCCGCCACGCCTGCTGGGCCATACCTTCCGCATGCTGCAGGGCGCGATACCGAAGAACAAGGCGCGCCTCGCGACCGCCATGGGTCGCACGGTCGGTATGAAACTGCTCACGCCCGACGACCTGGCGCGCACGCTCGCAGAGCCACCGTTCCGCGCGGCCTTCGACGAGCGGCTCGCAGCCTTCGTCGCATCGGTGTTCGATGAACGGCGCGGCTCCATCACGCAGCTGCTGCCCGCCGCGAAAGCGGATGAGCTGCGCACACTGCTGCTCGACGCCGGCGATGCACTGCTGCGCCGCTTCGATGCGTATCTGACGAGCGACTCGTTCCGCGACGCCGTCGTCCGCTGGATCGCGCTGCTCGAGGAAGATCTCGGCCAGCGGCCAGTCGGCGAGATCCTCACGCCCGGGCGCCAGACGGAGATCACCGCTGCCGCCGAGCGCTGGCTCAGCGACATCGTCGAAGGCGCCGCGTTCGAGGACACGATCCGCGACTACATCGATCGCGGCGCCGTGCGCCTGCTCCAGCCCGACCGCACCTTCCAGCAGCTCCTGCCCGAGGGCCTCGTCGCCGCAGTCGAGCGCGCGATCGCAGGATACCTGCCCATTGCGATCGAGCGGCTCGGCGGCCTGCTCGATGACCCCGGTGCACGCGCAAAGGTCGAGCAGGTGCTGCACGAGCTGCTCGATCGATTCATGCGCGACCTGAAGTTCCACCAGCGTCTGGTCGCCGCACTGCTCATCACGCCCGACACCATCGACCGCGTCCTCAAGGCCATCGAGACGGAAGGCGCATCCAAGATCTCCGAGCTGCTGCTCGATCCCTCCGTGCGCGACGCGATGGCGCAGGGTGTGAACAACGCCATCGTCGAGTTCCTCGGCAGGCCGGTCGTGTCCGTGCTCGGTCAGCCCGGCGATGAATCGGTCGAAAGCGCGCGCGACACCATGGTGCACTGGGTGCTGACCATGGCGCGTGAACCGCAGACGCGCGGCTTCGCCGTCGAGAAACTGCATGGCCTGCTGGCGAACGTCGACCGCCGTACCTGGAGCGATCTGCTCAGACATCTGCCGACCGACCGCATTGCCGATGCCGTCGTAGAAGCCGCACGCAGCGAGCGCGCAGCGCGGTTCTACGCGGACGCCGCCGTGAGCGGCATCGACTGGCTGTTGCACCGCCCGATCGGCAGGCTTGCCGACAAGCTCGGGGAGCACGCTGCACACCGCGTCAAATCCGCCCTCGCCCAGCCGCTCTGGACCTGGCTGCAGGACCACGTCCCCGCCGTCGCGCACCGGCTGGACATCGCGGGCCGCGTCGAACAGAAGATCCTCGAGTTCCCCACGAGCCAGCTGGAAGCGCTCGTGCGCGGCGTGACCGAGCGCGAGCTTCAGCTCATCGTGCGGCTGGGTTACGTGCTCGGCGGCATGATCGGCGCCGTGTCCGCCGGACTCGCGCTGCTGTTCTGACCTGCAGTCATTCGCCCATCACCCCAGCCACCACGAACCCGACGCCGCCCGCCGCCGTCAGCACGACGCCGGGCAGGAACAGGCCGGCCGTGACCACCCCTGCAATGACGAGCATCATGCCGATCACCGACAGCGCCAGGGCTGCGTGGATAGCCATCTCCGCGCGGCTCACCGGGTCCTTTTCAACAGATCGATATGCCGCTTCTTCAGGCGCCTCGCACGTCCGGGCGCGACCACGCGGTCATGCCGGCCCGGCATACCCGGCATGCCCAGCCCGACGTAGATGCCCACGCCAAACGCGACCACCATTCCGCCGATGACGAATGCTCCGAGCATCGTTCCTCCCTTCATGTCAGCCGCCTCGCGGGCGGCAGCGCGGCGAGTCGCTGCCTCAGCACGCCATGGAGCGCGCCGTGGGCCGCCACGATGCCGTGCACGTACGGGTCCGCGCCATTGAAGCGCAGATCAGCGCCGTCCATGTCCGTCACACAGCCGCCGGCTTCCCGGACGAGCAGGACGCCGGCGCAGATGTCCCATTCGCTCTTCGGGCCACGGCTCAGAAACGCCTCGCCTCTGGACCAGGCGACGCGCGCGAGCTTGTAGGCCGTACTGCCTGTTGGCTCGAAGTGCCAACCCTCCCGGAACGGATCCAGATCACCGGCCGCGAGCTCCGTGCGTGACGTGAGCAGCGTCACGCGGTCATCGACCGGATGCGTACTGACGCGCAGCCGTTCCGCGCGACCGCCCTGTACCTCGACGTACGCACCGCCGCCGCGCACTGCATGGAACAGCTCGTCACGTGCCGGATTGAACACGACGCCGGCGATCGGGACGCCGTCCTCCGCGAGTCCGACGGAGACCGTGAACTCCGGCAGCCGCGCGATGAAGGAGCGGGTGCCGTCGATCGGGTCCACGATCCATACCCGGCTGCACGCGAGCCGGTCCGGCGTGTCCACCGTCTCTTCCGAGAGCCAGCCGTACGCCGGCCGTGCGCCGATGAGTGTCTCGTACAGCAGCGCGTCCGCTTCGAGATCCGCGGCGGTCAGCGGCTGAGCGGGCGTCTTGTACGTGACGTCCAGCTCCCGGCCGAAGTGGCGCATGACTGCGGCACCAGCGCGTCGCGCTGCGTCCATCGCGAGCGCGAGGTCGGCGGCATGCTCGCCGCTCACGTGTCCAGCGACTCGATCCGGTTCGCCGCGAGGCGCAGCGGCAGTACGGTCGCGACGCCCGAGATCAGCAATGCGATCGCCAGGCTGCCTGCGAGCCAGGAGAGTTGTCCCGGCTGCATGCCGCCCTGCTGCTGAGACTGCAGGATCGCGTACACCGGCCACGCCTCGAGCGCGATGATGATGCCGAGGTACGCAGTCGCCGTCATCATGAACAGCAGCCCGCCGAAGCTCGTCGGGATCTCGGCGGGGTTCTCCGAGTCGAACTTGGGGAACAGCGCGCCGAACCCGAGCGCCATGGACGAAATAGCGAACGTCATGATCAGGATCGTGGAGACCGACAGCACCATCATGAGGCCGTCGATCCGCAGGATCACGTTCGTCCCGATCGTGAGCGCGAGCGCGAGCACCAGCAGCGGCGTAATGCCGACCCAGTACTTGCTCCAGAGCAGCGACCGCAGGTCGAGCGGCGACGACCGCAGCAGCCAGAGTGTGCGCCCTTCGAGGCTGACGGCGGGGAACAGGAAGCGGGCGGCGATCGCGGCGAGCACGAAGCCGGCGAGGCCCAGATTCAGGAACGAGATCACGTTGATGAGGAAGAAGCCGACCTCCTCACCGGAGAACAGCGGCAGCACCTTGACATTGTAGACGTATACCGCAACCAGCACGGCGAGCAGGATCAGCTGCGACCACTGTGTCGTATCGCGGAAGAATGTGCGGATGTCTTTCAGCACCAGGCTGCGCGCCGCCGTCGGCACGCGTCCGAACAGTCGCTCCAGTCGCAACCGATCCTTCGCGCCTTCGCCCTCCTGCAGCTCCGCCCCCTCCTGCGACCGGCTGAAACCGTCGCGGTAGAGTCTGCCGTGCACCCACGCTCCAGCGACGAAGAACGCCGCTGCCGTGGACACCAGCAGCAGCAGCGGGAAGTAGTCGCCGGCCGACTGCCCGACGCCGAGCGTGCCGAGGATCGCTTCCGCCGCCCACTCGCTCGGCAGCCACACCGACTGCGGCGTGCGCAGCGAGGCAATGAAGTCGACGAGGTCGCGGAACCCTTCGGGCCGCGCGAGCTGCTCCGGGCGCAGCAGCCGGAACATCGTGATGAGCGCGGCGGCGCCGAACAACGCGATGAGCGCGAGCAGATCGCGCGCGCGGCGCGCGGGAAACACGTTGACCAGCACCTGCGTCAGTGCGGTCCCCACGACCGCGGGCAGGATGAGGAACGCGACCAGCGCAGCTGCCGTTACAATGATGAAACCTGCACTGAAGCCATACGAAACGCCGAACGCGAGGAGAATCGGCATCAGCACGATCAGCATCATCCAGGACGAGTTTACGGCGGTCTCGATGAAGCGCGCCGTGTAGATCCGCAGTCCGTCCACGGGCGCGGCCACCAGCAGCTCGAGGTCGCGCGCGAGGAAGAAGGAGGACAGCGCTGTGATGATGTTCGACAGCAGCAGGATCGACAGGAACGCGAGCAGGATCATGCCGAGCAGCTTCCCTGCAAGCAGATCGCCGATGCCGCCTTCGGTCGCGCGAAAATGGCCCAGCACGCGGTAGATGATCGCGAACACGATCGCGAAGAAGATGAAGCCGACGAACCCCATGATCAGCACGCGGGCCACGCTGCCCTCACTCGCGGCGCGTCGGCGCGCAGCCCGCCATTTGGGAGCGAGCAGCGCCCCGACGGACGGCTGCCGCAGCCGCAGCTCGCTCACGTGCCGTACGTCCGCAGCGAGGCGATCAGGTCCCGCACGTCCTCCGTACCGGTCAGCTTCAGGAAGATCTCCTCCAGGCCGGCCGCACCGGATGCCGCTTCCGCGCGCAGCTCCTGCATCGTGCCTGCCGCGCAGATCCGCCCCTGATGCAGGATCGCGATCCGGTCGCACAGCGTTTCGGCGACCTCGAGCGTATGCGTCGACAGGAACACGGTGCCGCCCTGCTCGGCGAATGCGCGCATCACATCCTTCATCAGTCGCGCTGCCTTCGGGTCGAGGCCGACCATCGGCTCATCCACGATGATGACGTCGGGCGAGTGTACCAGTGCGGAGCTGATCAGCAGTTTCTGCCGCATGCCGTGGCTGTAGCTCTCGATCAGCGTGTCCTTCCACGAAGTCAGCTCGAACAGCTCCAGGAACTCGTCGGCGCGCTTGCGCGTCGTCGCATCGTCCCGGCCCCACAGCCCGCTCACGAACCGCAGGAACTCCGCACCGGTCAGCTTCTCGTACATCGACGGCCGGTCCGGAATGTAGCCGATGTGTCGCTTCGCGCCGACGGGATCGCGCAGCATGTCGATGCCGGCGATGTGGATCGAGCCAGCGGACGGACGCAGCACGCCGGTGACCATCCGGATCGTCGTCGTCTTGCCTGCGCCGTTCGGGCCGAGAAAGCCGAACAGCTCGCCCGGCTCCACGTGAAGGTCGAGCGGTTCGACTGCCGCGAACCGCCCATACCGTTTCGTAACGCCCTGCAGCCGGATCATGTCACCTCGAGCCGTAGTCTTCCGATGAGGCGGATCAGCTCGACCTGCCGAGCGAGGCCGCCCGTGAGGAACCGCAGGTGACTGGCGTCAGCTGGATACTGCCCGAGCGTCGGGTCGACGGCGATCCAGTCGCCCATCCAGACCTCCGGCCACGCGTGGTAGTAGAATGTGCCGCGCAGATGCACCATCCCGACCGCCGTGCGCGTCGGCATGCCGAGCGAACGCGCAAGTGCGACGAACAGCACTGTGTGCTCGTTGCAGTCGCCGCGCCGCGCCTCCAGGACCTGCAGCGCGCTCGGCACACTGAGCGTGACATCCTTCTCGAGCGCGTCGTACACCCAGTCGGTGAGCAGACGCGCTGCCTCCCGCGGGTCCGTCACGCCGCCGACGATCCGCTCCGCCATGCCCCGGATCCGCGGATCGTCCGACTGGATCAGCGGCGTGGCCGCCAGTTCCGCCGCAGGTGCGCCGCCGCCCGTGTACGGCAGTGTGTAGGGCGCTGCGGCGGGCGGATCAGCACGTGTGATGTGCAGCGTGTCACCGCGCAGCGTCTGCCGGCCGCCCTCGAGATCGAAGCCCGCGAGGTCAACGCCGAGCAGGCGCACGGCCAGGCTCGGCTGCTCGTCCACACGGCTCACGTCCACATTCGATGAGATCGCCGTACCTTCGATCAGCGCGCCGTAGCCTTCTGCGAGCTGCGCGCTGCGGCTGCCCAGCCATTCCTGGCGCGCCAGCTCGTAGTATGTACGCTCTATGACGAAGCCGAGCGCACTCTCCGCTCGCACGATCTGGCCGTCCGGATCCACCCAGTTCGTGATGCTCACGCCGCCGAACGTCTGCTCGACGCGGAATACCGGCACGGTGTCCATCACCGTCGCGACCCAGCGCCCAGCCACCATGGCCGCACTGTCCGACACGATGATCGTGCCCGCTTCCGTCACACTTACGTGCACCTCCCGCTCCGACAGCGAGGACGGGTCGAAGACGCGCGTCGTGAACTCGTTGCCGACGACCAGCCCACCGGACGCCGCCATGCGCAGTGTCAGCGCGGCGTCCAGCAGCAGGCCCTGCTCGACTTCGATCCGTGACCGCTGCGGCCCGCTGCCCGCATCCATCACGACGATGACGGCCGTGTCGCCCTCCGCCTCACCGCGCACGCTGAATTCGCCGATCTCCGAATCCAGCTCGAAGCTGAACGAGCGCAGATCCAGCGAGGGACCGAGCACGAGCTGCGTGCTGGCCAGTGAGCGGTGCAGAGTGCCGAGCGCCGGCACGTCCAGCGTGACCTGGTCGCGGAACGCGTATCCGTCAGGCAGCGTGTCCAGCGCAGATTGCGCAATTCCGATCGGCGAGCCGTCCAGCCGCACGACGAACCAGTGCGCGCCGGGCGCCAGCATCGCTGCTCCCAGCGCCAGCCGCTCCGCCTCCGGCCGGAAATATTCACGACGCACGTGCCAGCCGAGCAGTAGCAGCCAGATCGCGATCACGGAAGCACCGACGGCGCGGTGGCTCACGGCTGGACCGCGGCTGCGTGGCGCGTGAATACGTCATGCTCGTACTCCGACTCCACGTAGATCTCCACTTCCAGAGGCGGCCCGCCGGCATGGATGGATTCGGCGAGCACGGGCACCATGATGGCCGCGGACTCATCGGCGTCCAGGTTGCCAGCCCCCGTTCCGAGCGGCGCCACCGCGACGCGCTGGATGCCCCACTCCTCCAATCTGCGGATGGCATTCTGCAGACCGCGCCGCACCCCGGAAGGCGTAACGCGCTCGTCGATCGAGCGGACCACGATGTGGATCATGAATTGCGCGGAGAGATCACCCGCGCTGGTGATGACTGCGGAACCCACGGGCAGCTCGCCGAGCTGCCGGTACTGCCGGGCAGGCGCTTCGCCCGCCGCGACTTCCAGGCGGCGCATGGCCGGGGTCACGGCACCCCACTCGCCCGTGACCGGCCTCAGCACCGCCTCCACGTCCGCCTCCGCCAGCTCGCCCAGGACGACGCGGATCACACCCCGCCGGCCTCGCGCGCTTTGCGAAACATCGCGGCGGCTTCCTGCGGGCGGCTCTTCTTGTCGAACAGTATGCCCATCACGTAGTAGGCCCGCGCGTTGCCCGGCTGCAGCTTCGCCGCACGCTCCAGCATCTCGAGTGCCTCGTCCACTCGACTCAGCTGGTTCAGGGCCTCGCCGCGGTAGAAGTACGCACTGCCCGATTCCGGATCGAGCTCCAGCGCCCGCTTCATCTCCTGCTCCGACTGCACGTACAGTCCGCGGCGGAAGCTGATGACACCCAGCGCCAGATGCACCTCGGCGTTGTCCGGCTCCAGCCTCAGCGCGCGCTTCAGCTCGCGCTCGGCAGCGTCGAAGCGGCGCAGTCCCGTCTGCGCCTGCGCCAGCTCGACGATCAGCCCGACGTCATCCATGTCGACCGCACGCGCAGCTTCCAGCTGCTCCACGGCCAGCATTGCCTGTCCGCGGGCGGCGAGCGCGCGCGCCAGCCGCCGCCGCGCCATCACGTTCGCCGGCTCCGACAGCACGATGTCACGCCAGTAATCGACTTCCTCATTCTGCGAAGAGCCCGCCGGCGGCTCCCTGAGCTCCGGCTCCACCGCTGCCGCCTCCGGCTCCGGCTCCGGCTCCGCTTCCTGCGGAATCTCGGCGTCGTCTGCGGTCGTCACACCCGCCGACAGCTCGGCGGCGTGTCGCGTACCGGATTTCTTCCTGCGCATTCTCTCCCCGACTCCTCTTCGCTCACTGATCCGATGCGGGCGCGGGCTCCGCGTACAGCGCTTCGATCTGATCGCTGTAGACCTGCTCAACCACCTGGCGCTTGACCTTCAACGACGGCGTGATCTCACCACGCTCGAGGCTGAACTCGCGCGCCAGCGGCAACACCTTTTTCGGCAGCTCGTATCGCGCAAAACCGTCCAGCCGCTGCGCCGCTTCCCGCTCCAGCAGCTTCCGCACGCGCGGATCCGCCGCCAGTGCCGCTGGGCTGTCCCAGCTCAGCCCCTGCTGCCGGCCCCATTCCTCGACCGTCTCGAAGTTCGGCACCACCATCAGTATCGTGTACGGCCGGCGGTCCCCTATCAGCACCGCCTCCGTAACGTACCGGCTCATCTTCACCGCGTTCTGAATCGGCTGCGGTGCGACATTTTTGCCACCCGCCGTCACGAGCAGGTCCTTCTTGCGATCCGTAATCCGCAGGAAGTCGTCCTCATCGATCGAGCCGATATCGCCGGTGTGGAACCAGCCCTCCTCGTCGATCACTTCCCGCGTCGCCGCCTCGTTATGGTAATACCCCTTCATCACCTGCGGGCCGCGCACCAGGATCTCGCCGTCGTCTGCAATCCTGATCTCCGTTCCCGGGATCGGCTTGCCGACCGTGCCGACCCGCATAGCCTCCGGCTGATTCACGTTCGTGACCGGCGACGTCTCCGTCAGCCCGTAGCCTTCCAGGATCACCACGCCCGCGCCATAGAAGAACAGCGCGATCTGGGGGCTCAGCGGCGCGGAGCCCGACACGAAGAAGCGCAGACGTCCGCCGAGCTTCGCGCGCAACTTCGAGTACACCAGACGGTCCGCAATGGTGTGTTGCACACGCAGTGCCGCGCCCGGCGAGTCGCCCGCCAGCGTGATCTTCGCCCAGTCCAGCGCCACCTGTCTCGCCCACAGCACCAGTCGCCGCTTCACACCCGTCGCCGCCAGGACCTTTGCGTACAGCTTCTCGTACACACGCGGCACCGCCACGACGATCGTCGGCCTGACCTCCTCCAGCGCCTGCGCCACCAGGTCGATGTTCGCGACGTAGGCGATCGGCGTGCCCAGCGAGAAGATCTGGAAGTCGACCATCCGCTGGAATATGTGCGACAGCGGCAGGAAGCTCAGCGCGATATCGTCCGCGTGCGGCTTCAGCACGTGACGGGTCGCCGCGATTACGTTCGAGTGCACGTTCGCGTGCGTCAGCATCACGCCCTTCGGCTCCCCCGTCGTGCCGGACGTGTAGATCAGCGTCGCCACGTCGTCCGGCCGTGCCCGTTTCGCCTCCGCGCGGAACTCCGCGTCCGACCTGCCCTGCGCCACGCCGTGCTCCATCAGTGCGCTCAGCGTCTGCACTCCCGCACCGGGCGTGGCAACCTCGTCGAATACGACCACACGCTCAAGCGCCGGCAAGTCTGCCCGGATCTCGCCCACCTTCGCCAGCTGCTCCGCGGTGGAGACGAACAACATCCGGCACGCCGAGTGCCGGAGCACGTGCGCCATCTGTGTCGCCGGCAGTGTCGGGTAGAGCGGCACCGTCAGCGCACCCCCGCACAGCGCGGCATAGTCCGCCCACGCCCATTCCGGCCGGTTCTCCGCCAGAATGCCGATCCGGTCGCCACGCTCGATGCCGTATGCCCGCATTGCCGCCGTGATCGACTGCACGCGCGCCGACACCTCCGCGTGCGAGATCGAAAGCCAGCCGCCCTCCGCCCGGTGCAACTGCGCGCGCGCGCGCTCCAGCGCGATTGCCTCCAGGAACAGGTCGACCAGCGTGCCCCTGGGCAGGTCCGCCGGGTTCGCCGCGTACCGACGCACGCCGGCCCCTGCCACCGCCGCTTCGCCTGTCACCATGAATGCCTCCTCAACCGCCTCACGCCTCCGGCTCCGGCACCACGCCCCGCTCCAGCTCTTCCAGCGTCGCCCGCGCATGTGCGACGTGCCGCTTCGCCTCGGCGCCGTCGGGCGGCGACGCCAGGAACGCGCGCAGGTGCTGCTCGGCATCCGGCATCGCGCCCTGCCGCAGCAGCAGGAACGCCAGGCCGTAATGCGCACTGGCAGTAGCCGGGTCGTTCGACAGAACCGTGCGGTACGTCTTCACCGCCTCGTCCGTCATGCCGATCCGCGTGTATGCGATAGCGATCTGCTGCAGCACCGCCGCGTCGCGCGGCGTCTCCCGCAATGCCAGCCGGAACGATGTCAGCGCCTCGTGATACTTGTTCACTCGCAGCAGCTCGACGCCCTCGCGGTAGTAGTCCACCGTCTGGGTCTCGTCTCCGAACAGTTTCTTCCAGATGCCCATCGACACGTCGTGTTCGGGGGTCAGCGCCACTTACGCGACAGGCGAGGCCTGCTTCGCCTCGCCCGCTTCGGCTTCCGGCCCAAGATAGACGAACGGCCGACGTGGCACCAGTTTCGACGCCACCCTCGACGACTCCTTCACGCGCGCGGGTCGCGGCCCGCCACGACGACTCCGTCCATTTCGACCAGCGGTCGCATCCGCACTGCCGTCAGCCGCACTGCCGCGTCCGCCGGCGCCGGGTCCAGCACCAGCCGCCCGACCGGAGACACCACTCGAGCGCCTTCTTCCAGCAGACCGTCCGCCGCCGCGCCCGTCAGCGCCACGCCCAGCAGCTTGCCGCCAGCCAGCGGCAGCCGCGCCGCGCCACCCCCCACCACCAGCCGACTGGTGCCGGGACCCGTGTCCGGGAGCAGTCCGGCCTCCGCCCCGAGCGTTTCGACCACTACCACTTCGACGCTCTCGATCAGCCGCGCGATCGCACCCGCGTGAGCCGCGCCGGGGCCCGCCACCAGCATGAACCCCGGCCCGGTCGTGATCCCCATCAGCGCGCCCAGCCGCAGCGCGCCCTCCGCTCCGTCCTCCTGCGCCCGCGCCGTACCTGGTCCTGCCCCCACGTCGCCGGGATCGGCCAGCCACGCAATGCCGTCGCTTACCCGGTACTTCTCCCGGCAGTTCGAACAGCCGAGCGCTCCTGCCAGCACCCGCCGCTCCTCGACGCGCTCCGCCAACAGGATCAGACCGTACTCGGGACCGCAGCGCGGACAGGTCAGCAGATCCGTCAGGACGATGTGCATGCGACAATGTATAGTGGCTCCTCGCTGTTTTCAGTGGGTAGACAGGACCCGGCCACCTTCCCACTCCCGCCATCGTCCGGGCGGTGAGCCTCGCCCCGCACGCGGAGGCAGCACGCTCGGACTCGCCGAGACGACGTCCACGTCGGCGATCAGAAACGCTCGCGCTCGGTCGCGGAGTCCTCGCTCCGGTTGTGGTTGTTCGGGTCTCCGCCAAGACCGCCAGCGACGCGAACGAACGGGGCGAGAGGTGGGGGGCCGTTGAGGCTTCATGGAACAGGCGAGGAGGAGGAGTTGGGTCGATGGGCCGGCAAAGGGACCCCCCGCCCGGCAACCTCAACGCTACTCCCGCTGGGGTCCGTTCCAGCGCCGCGCACGACCCGGCGGCGCCCGCGACGCCAGCTGCGACAACCACGCCGATTTCGAACGGAGCTGTCGCCGGTACGCTCGCACACAAGGTTGACCGGTCGTGAACTCCGGGCAACGCGGGACCTTACCCACACGGAACAGCGAGGAGCCTGTATAGTTCAGAAGGCCATTGGATTGCGAGCCGCCGTTGTGTTAGCGTTCAGCCGGCTCAGCTCTGAACTTCCAGCGGCTGCACCGCAGCTATAACCGTCCAGATCCACCGGGGTGGCGCATGACAGCCGGCGCAGCAATCCGCGGCCCGGCCGGCCGGAGCGCAGGCCGACGGACCGCCACAGTCGTTATCGTGCTGCTCGTGGCTTCCTTCGCCGCGGATGCCGCCCGCGCCGTCTCCATCTCGCCAATCGCCGTTTACATCGACGCCCGCATGCGCACCGGCGCGCTCATGCTGCACAACGACGGCATCCTGTCGGAAGAGATCGAGATCGATTTCGCGTTCGGCTATCCGATCTCCGACTCCAGCGGAAACATCACCGTCCAGCTCGTGCACGACGCGCCACCCGGCGAGCCGTCGCTGGTGCCGTGGATCAGTGCGTTCCCACGGCGTATGCTGCTCGTACCCGGCCAGCGCCAGGTGGTGCGGATGCTCGTCGAGCCGCCCGCCGGCCTCGCCGACGGCGAGTACTGGGCGCGCGTGCTCATCAGATCGCGCGGCGGACAGCCCACCGTCGAGCGGCATCGCGCCGACGGCGGTCGGATCCAGCTGGCGATCGAAACCGTCGTCGCAGTGCCCGTCTCGTACAGGCAGGGCCACGTCGCAACCGGCATTCGCCTGGACCACGTACGCGCCGTCCAGCTCGGTGATACCGTGACCGTCTCTGTAGATCTCTCGCGCACCGGCAACGCAGCCTTCCTCGGACGACTGCAGGCCGAAATCCTGGCGGGTGACCGCGTGGTCGGCTCTTCAGAAGTGCTGCTCGGCGTATACCGATCCCTCCGCCAGGTAGTGCGGCTACCCGTCCCTGCCGGGGTGACCGCTCCGCTCACCGTTCGCCTGCTCCTCGACACCAACCGCGATGATCTGCCCGACGGCGGCGTGCTGTACGCTCCGGCCGTCTCCCGGTCTGTGATCATCGAAACTCCACCATGAGCTGCCGCTGACGGCACCTGGCCCTGCCCGCCATGCCCCGCCCCGCCCGACCCCGAACCTGTATCCGGCCGCTCGTATGATTTTCAGACATGTACGCTTTCTGCTCAAACGCCCGTTCTGGCTCTCCCCGTCTGCCCTCCGTCCCCCCTTGCTGTGAGGCATGTCCGGAATCCGGACATACGTGCCTGCGGTTGTGAATGGTGTAAGTGCCGCATACACAATGTCTTAGGCGCTTTCCCCGGGCGGGCATGGTAATCGCCTAGTGGATGAGCCTTGAGGGGTGATCGTATGCGCACCAGCTGGGCGCCATCGTACGGGAGAAATTCATGGGCAGGATCTTCGTTGTGGTGACGGTCTCGCTGGGATTCCTCGTATCGGGGAAGGCCGCCGAAGCGCAGGTGGGGGCGATACAGGCCTCGGCCACGATCGTCGAGCGCGTCACGACGAACGACGCCGGCATGGCGGCCCTGCTGGACAGCGGCATTCCGGACAGGGCATCGGCACAGCGTGGGACGTGGGTGAGCAGGCCGCAGCAGCTGGAGGGCGGTTCTGTGGTGACCATGGTGTCGGCGCGTCCGCGGGGAGGCGGCGCGACCGGCACCGTGACGGTCGAGTGCGCGGTGGATCTGTGCTTCAGCGAGGTGGCTGGGCGCCAGGCGGGCACGCTGGCGGCGGATGGTGCGCCCGCACGCGCGGTGAGGGTGCTTTTCCCCGACCTGCAGCCGTGATCAGATGAACAGCTGACGCTCCGTGTAGATCGCCCACTGGGTCGGCGTCTCCCAGCACTTCACATAGACGACGGCTTCGCCCATACGCGGCGGCAGCCGTCGCTTCATTTCCTGGTAGAAATACTTCGCCTGATTCTCGGCTGACGGCTCGATCGTGTCGAATGGCGGCAGGTCGTTCAGGTTGTTGTGGTCGAGGTATTCCGCGAGCTCGCGCAGATTGCGCTTGATGTCCACGAAATCGAACGCGATGCCTGCCGCATCCAGCTCGTCCGTCGCGAGAGCGAGCTCGACTACATACCGATGGCCATGGAGACGCTCGCACTTGCCCTTGTAGTTGCGAAGGAAGTGCGCGCTGTCGTAATGCGCCTGTACGCTGACCATGAACATGACTATGCCCGCTCTATGATGATGTTGGGGATCAGGACGTCGCCGGCGCGGCTGATGGCGAACAGCACCGCTTCGGCGACGGCGTCGGGCTCGAGCATCGCCGTGCTGTCCGGCAGTTCCGGGTTTGCGGCGCGATCGATGGTCGTCCACAGTGCCGTGTCCGTCGCGGCGGGCTCGACCAGAACGGCCCGCACGCCACTGCCGCGCAGCTCGGTGGCGAGCACGGCGTGCATGCCGCGGAGCCCGAACTTCGAAGCACTGTAGGCGCCGTTGGACGGGAACGCGTGCCGCCCGGCGACGGACCCGATCAGCACGATGTCGCCCGCACCGCGCGCACGCATCGCGGGCACGAATGCGCGTGCGAGCAGGAACGCGGCGCGCAGGTTGACGGCGATGATGGTGTCGAAGCTCTCGACGCTCGTCTCGGTGAGCGGCGCCAGCTGAAATGCCCCGGCAGCGTGCACGATGATGTCGGGGGTGCGACCAGCCAGCGCTGCGGCGACGCGCGCAACGCCCGCCTCGGTCGATACGTCCGCCGCGATGCCGGTACAGCCTGTGTCATCCGCGGCCGCGCGCACGCCCGCCGCGTTGCGCGCCACGACGACCACCTCGACGCCGGCCGCAGCCAGGCGGACCGCAGTCGCGCGGGCCAATCCCCCCCCCCCCCCCGTCACCACCGCGAGGCGCCCGGCCGGTTCAGGAGACAATGCCATTCATCGAGATCAGGCGCAGGAACTCGTCACGCGTCCGCAGATCGTCCCGGAACACGCCGTGCATCGCGCTCGTGATCGTCTTCGAGTTCTGCTTCTCGACGCCGCGCATCATCATGCACAGATGATACGCCTCGATGATCACGCCGACACCCTGCGGCTCCAGCACGTCCGACAGCGCCTGCGCGATCTGCGCCGTCAGCCGCTCCTGCACCTGCAGCCGCCGCGCGAAGACTTCCACGATCCGCGGCACCTTCGACAGACCGACGATGCGGCCGTTCGGGATATACGCAACATGCACCTTCCCGAAGAACGGAAGCATGTGATGCTCGCACAGCGAGTACATCTCGATATCCTTCACGATGACCATGTTGTGATGGTCCTCGTCGAACAGCGCGTCGCCCAGGATCTCGCGCACCGACAGCTGGTGACCCCGCGTCAGCCACTCCAGGCTCCGCTCCACACGCTCCGGCGTGCGCACCAGCCCCTGCCGCGCCGGGTCCTCGCCCAGGCGATCGAGCATTGCCCGCACCAGATCGCGCAGCGGCACACCGCTCAGATCAGTCTCACTCACCCGTATACTCCACGTAGTTGCGCGGCGTCTCCCACAGCACCAGCCGCACCAGCTCCACATCCGCCGGCAGCGCAACCTTGACTCGGCCCCAGATCGCCACCACGAGGTTTTCCGTCGTCGGATTCACACCCGTCAGCCACGGCACGTCCAGGTTCAGATTGCGATGATCCACGTCCGTGACGACGCTCCGCTCAACGGCGTCACGCAACCTCTTCAGGTCATACACGAACCCCGTCTCCGGCGCGATCTCGCCCGCTACCGTTACGTCCAGCTCGTAGTTGTGGCCGTGCCAGTTCTCGTTCGCGCAGGCGCCGAAGACACGCTCGTTCTCCGCCGCCGTCCACTCGGCGCGGCCCAACCGGTGCGCCGCACAGAAATGGACCCGCCTCGTTACCCGTACCCTCGCCATGCCTTAGCCTAACCTGACCGTTCTGAGGCTGCCACCATACACCAAAAAACAACCGGCCCGCGCTTGCGCACGGGCCGGCGTCATGAACGTACTGAGGGGCTTTTCTGGAGCCCAGTCGATATCGACTGGCGACCACCCCTCGACTTCCGTCTTCCCCCGCAGGGGCATGACGTCCGGCTCGGGAGTCGGCCCCAAATGAAGTTGCTGTAGGCCCAAAAAGTTGGTCCCCCAGTACGCCATTCGAACGTCCGCAACATAACGAAAACCGCGCTCACGGTCAATGCGCGGCGCACTCGCATGCACCCGGAAAAAAGACGGAGCGGCCGCTGCTCGCGCAACGACCGCCCGCCTTTCCGCGGCGTCTCCCCGGAGTTCCCGTTCGCCGCGGTACCAAGTTGTGCCGTCTCTTGAAGCAGGAACGCGGCCACGCCGTCCTCTTTTCGGATCACGTTGCTGCGCAAGCACTTAATTTGTTTATCTGCGCGCCCGGCTGCCGGAATCTTGCTACTAATTTCGCGACTGGTGACACTTTGTCGCAGAGGAATCGTGCAGCGGGCAGGAGGAACGGGCGCTGCAGAGTTGCGGCGGTTGGGCCCGATGCAGAAGGCGCGGCGCCGGATTCGAGCCGGCGCCGCGCCTTGCAGCCCTCAACGGTCAGTGCAGGGCGAAGACCCGGTCAGATACCCGTGATGGTCAGTGTGTCCTCGAGCATGATGGAGTCGCCCATCATGGTGGTATCGGTTATCGGCGGGATCGGAACCGGTGCCGGCGCCGGGGCAGGCTGGATCTCTTCCGCCGGCTCAATGTCCGTGTCCGTGTCGCCACCGCCACAGGCGCCGAGCGCGAAAACGGACGAGGCGGCCAGCACGGTCAGGAACGAGCGCTTCATACATACCTCCGATGATGGTACCGGGTTGTCGGCGCCTGACAGGCGCCAGCGTGCAATATGGATACGGTCCGTCCGGCCCGAATCCGGCTCCCGTGGGAGCTCTTGCGGCGGCGAAACTGAGACGGCGCCGACGCTGTGTCAAGCTGCTGCATCACGCATGGCGGCAGGCGAACGTCGCTGCCGAAAGGCGTCGCCGGGCACGGATGCGAGAAGGGTGCCACGAGGTACGCTTTTTGCCCCCTGGCCAGGTAAAGCCTGCCACCTGGAAGTGCATACCGTGTTTGCCCTGATCGGATCGTACGTGCTCGTCGTACTGGCTCTGCCGGCGACGTTGAGCTGCATCATCAGCTACCGTGCAATGGCCCTGGGGCGCCGCTGCCCACACTGCGGCGGCGAGACATTGCGGCTCCTCGATCCCGCACTCCGCATCCTGCGGCATCTTCACCTGCGCGTACCCGTCGAGCGGCGGTGGTGTGTCTGCTGCGGCTGGGAAGGCATGGTGCGGCTGCCGCGTCAGCGAACCGCGCGCCCGGGCACGGCCCCGGCAGCAAAGGGCGCGCTGCGCGTGACGCAGACGCTCGATCTCCGGTCGCTGGATCTGGACGGTTCAGCGTGGCGGGTGATGCTGCAGTGCTGGACGAAGACGGGGCTGGTGTATGGCCGGCTCGTATTCATCGGCCCGTCGGGCAGGCTCTGGCTCGATGCAGTGGAAGCATTCAGCGGTTCGGATCAGCAGGAGGTGCTGGGTCAGGCACTCTCGCTGCCCGAGCCGCTGCTGCAGAAGCGCCTGCGGCGTCTGGTCGCGAGCTGAACGCGACGCGCGCGTCGGCCGCTGCTGCAGCGGGTTCAGCCGCCGACACAGCCGGCCGCACTCGCGGCATCACGCAGCATCTCGCGCCGCGCCTTGTATTTGATCTTGCGGATCGCCTCCTCGAGCGGCAACCATGCGAACTGGCTCGCCTCGTGAGCGGACAGTTGGATCGCGGTGCTGCGAGCCTCCGCCAGGAAGTAGGTGACCTCCTTGCGAACGAGGACGCGCGCATCGCCGCGGCCCGATGTGAACCGGTATTCCTCCTTGTGCCGGAACTCCGGGATCAGGCGAATGTCGTCCGCCGTCAGGCCCGTCTCTTCGTGCAGCTCGCGGAGGGCGGCCACCTCGAGCGTTTCACCTGCGTCGACGCCGCCCTTGGGGAACTCCCAGAGTGGCCGCTTCGTCAGTCTGGACAGGAGCAGCAGAAAATTGCATCCGGTGTCGTCCCGATGAAAGATGATGACGCCGGCGGACTTGTCTCTTCGGTAGCGCATTCTGCTGTCGAGGGTGAGACGGAGAAGGGCGCGGCGAAGCTATCCGGCAGCGCGCTCGGGTGTCAAGGAACGGGCATTGCAAACGCAGTGGGGAATGCGACGAGTGAGTGAAGAGACGATGGAGTCGGAGCCCAAGGGTTCTGCGATGAGCGATGCGTTCGCCGATGCCCATCCGGGTGAAGACGCGACAGTGTTGCGCGCCGTGCCGGACCTGCGCGGCATGAATGTGGAGGACGCGGGCGGACTGCCGGCGGGCAAGCTGTGGGGCGCGCTCGTCGAGGCCGAGACGGGGCTGCTGCGCTACCTCGATCTGGAGCTCGACACCGTCGCCAGGCACGTGCTCGTCCCGATCGGACACGCGCGCGTGCACGAGCAGGACTACAAGGCGGTGCGGATCCGGCTGCGCGCTGCGTTGCTCGAGCAGCTGGAGCAGATCCCGCCGTTTCCGGCCGATGTCGATCACATCGATGATCCCTTCGAGCGCGCGCTGCTCGAAGCCTACGGGCGCACGTTTCACGGTGAGCGCTACTATGCGCATCCGGCCTACGACCATAGCGGCATCTACGCCGGCGAGCACCCCGTCGTCGGCGAGGCCGCGGAGGACGCGGAGCCGCTCGCGCGACTCTCCTACCTGCCGGATTGGGAGGTGGCATCTGGCGAGCCCGACATTCGCGGGTGGCCGCTCGTGCTGGAGGGCGACGATGCGCGCCTGCCGATCCGCGACCTGATCGTGGACACCGCCGCGCGAGCGGTGCGCTACGTCGTGCTGGAGACGCCGACGGGCGGCGCACGCATCCTGCCCGTCGGCTTCCTGCGCATCGACCACGCTGCGAAGCAGGCCCGTGCGGCAGGCATGCGCATGGATGACATCGCGGCACTTCCCCCCTACGACGGCGGCGGCGTGGCGCGCGCGCACGAAGACCGGGTTCATGCCGCGCTTCGCCTCCGGCTGACCGGCAGCCGCCGCTATCTGCTGCCGGATTTCCGCGGCGCCGGTGCGGCGCCATCGCGCACGGACTGATCGCGCCGTGTTGCAGTCGGTTTGACACCTCCGCCCGAGCACCACATCTTCTGCCGCCCATGATCCTGAGACTCTCCGCTGTATGCGAAGCGGCCGCCGAGCGGCCAGACGGCCGGCTCGATCTGATTGGCCTCTTCAACGAGCTGAGTGCGCCCGGCTTCCCTGCCGAGCAGGCGCGCATGACCGCAGTGTTCCTGATCGAGTGGGAAGAGGGAGAGGAGGGCCGTCAGCCGCTGCGTGCCGACATGATCGACGACTCCGACCGCAAGCTGCTCACGATCCAGGGGCACACCGATGTCGCTGCGCGCAGCGGCGATCGCGCGCCGGCACAGACGCGCCTGGTCATGCCGCTGGAGAAGGTCAAGTTCCCGAAACCCGGCCGCTATCGGTTCCAGCTCGTGGCCGGCGGCGACGCCGTGGATGCCTGCTCCTTCTTCGTCGGTGAGGTGCCGGCAGCAGCGCGTTCCTGACGGACCCCGTCGAATGGGTGCGGGTATGACCGACCTGTATCAGCAACGGGGGACGTGTGGAAGCGCAGACCGAGTCACAGCTGCAGCCGGCGCTGGAAACCGTGCGCGTGCTCGCAGCATTGTCGGACGTGAACAGGTATCGTATCGTGGAGCTGCTCGCGCATGCGGGCGAGCTGTCATGCGGCGCGATCGGCAGCTCTCTCGAGCTGTCGGCGTCGCTCGTCTCGCATCATCTGTCCGTGCTCGAGGGAGCCTGCGTGATCCAGCGGCGCAGGGATGGACTGTGGACGCTGAATCGTCTGCGCCGCGATGAGCTCGCGCGGCGGCTCGCCGGCCTCCAGCGGATCGTCGCCACCGAACAGTAGACATCTTCCGGCATAACCTGAAGCCGAAGGCGGGCCATGCAGCTCCACACCAAGATCCTGCTCGGGCTCGCGCTCGGCGCCATCGCAGGCTCAGCCGCCAACTTCTTCGCTTTCGGCGCGCCCTGGGTCGACGCCGTCGTGACGTACGTCGCACAGCCCGTCGGCCAGGTCTTCCTGGGCATGCTGTTCATGGTCGTGGTGCCCCTGGTGTTCACCACTCTGGCACTCGGCGTTGCCGGTCTCGGCGACCTCAGCAAGCTCGGCCGCGTCGGTGGCAAGACGATCGCATTCTTCCTGTTCACCACCGGCTGCGCCGCGATCCTCGGCCTGACGCTCGCCAACCTGGTCGAGCCCGGCGGCAACATCGATCCCGTGGTGCGCACTGCGCTGCTCGCAGAATACTCGACGCAGGCGGCCGATCTCGGCGTCGCCTCGGAGAACACCGGCTTCGGCATCAACACGTTCATCGCCATCGTGCCGCGCAACCCGATCAGGGCCGCAGTCGATGGCAACATGCTCGGCATCATCTTCTTCACGCTGATGTTCGGAATCGCGCTCACGCGCATTCCGACGGAGCTGTCCGCACCCGTCATCCGCGTCCTCGAGGGGACCGCGCAGGCGATCATCGAGATCATCGGCTTCGCGATGAAGCTCGCCCCCTACGGCGTCGCGGGCCTGATCTTCTCCGTCACATCACAGTTCGGCTTCGACGTGCTGCGTTCGCTCGCGCTCTACGTCGTCATGGTGCTGTTCGGTCTCATCGTCCATCAGTTCGGCACGCTCGCTCTGATCGCTCGATTCATGGCCGGCATCTCGCCGCGCACGCTGTACAGCCGTGCACGCTTCATGATGGTCACCGCGTTCTCGACTTCCAGCTCCAATGCGACGATGCCGACCACGCTCCGTACCGCGGAGGAGGAGTTCGGCGTCCCCCGCCAGATCGCCGGTTTCGTGATCCCGCTCGGCGCGACCATGAACATGAACGGTACCGCACTCTTCGAGGGCATGACCGTTCTGTTCCTCGCACAGGTGTTCGGTGTGGACCTCTCGCTCGGAGCGCAGGCCATCGTCATCGTAATGGCCATAATCACCGCGATCGGCGCGGCCGGTGTACCCGGCGGCTCCATCCCTCTGCTCGTCATGGTGCTCATCATGGTCGGTATCCCCGGCGAGGGTATCGCCCTCGTCATCGGCGTGGACCGCATCCTCGACATGTCACGTACGGTGCCGAACGTCACGGGCGATCTGCTCGCGTCCATCGTAATCGCCAGGAGCGAGGGCTACGACCTGGTGCCTTCCACCGCGCCGGACTTCTCGAGCGACGCAGCACTCGAGGCGCTCGAGCACGAGCATCAAGTCGAATCCGGGAAGCAGCCCGCCTGATCGCAATGTCCGGCTGGATCCGCACCGAAGTCGAGCGCGTGCGTCAGGCCCCGGGAATGCCCGGCTCAGTCATCGCGCGCGCGTCCAGCACCTGATCGAGCTCGTCGTCCGACAGCACGCGCCGCTCCTGCGCGACCGCGCGCGCCGTCTTCCCCTCCCTGAACGCCTGCTTCGCGATGGCAGCCGCTTCGTCGTAGCCGATCTTCGGCGCGAGCGCCGTCGCCAGCGACAGGTTGCCCTCGAGCAGCTCGCGGCAACGCTCCTCGTTCGCGACGATACCGTCCACGCACTTCTCCGCCAGCACCCGCGACGCATTCGACAGCAGTGTGATCGACTGCAGCAGAGCGTGCGCCATCACGGGCATCATCACGTTCAGCTCGAAATAGCTCCCCTGCCCACCGACAGTGATTGTCGTGTTGTTGCCCATCACCTGCGCCGCAACCATGGTGACTGCCTCGGGAATGACGGGGTTGACCTTGCCCGGCATGATGCTCGAACCCGGCTGGATCGCGGGTAGCGTGATCTCGTTGAAACCCGCACGCGGTCCGCTGCCGAGCAGGCGGATATCGTTTGCGATCCGCATCAGTGAGACGGCGAGGGTGTTGAGCGCGCCGTGCGCGTAGACGATCGTGTCGCGCGTGCCCTGCCGCTCGAAGTGGTTGGGCGCCTCACGGAACTCCGTGCCGGCCTCACGCGACAGCCGGGCGATCGCTTTGGCCGCGAACTCGGCCGGCGTGTTGATGCCGGTGCCGACGGCCGTGCCGCCGAGCGGCAGGTCAGCCAGATCGCGCTCCGCCTCGCGCACGCGCCCGATGCCCAGCTCGATCTGCGCCGCATAGCCGCCGAACTCCTGACCCAGCCGGACGGGCGTCGCATCCATCAGGTGCGTGCGGCCCGACTTCACGATGGGGTCGAACTCCCGCGCCTTCGCCTGGAGCGAGTCGCGCAGCGTCTCGAGCGACGGGATCAGCTCCGTGCGGAACGCGACCGCCGCCGCGACCTGCATGGCGGTCGGGATCACATCGTTCGACGACTGGCCGGCGTTCACATGGTCGTTCGGATGTACCTTCATCCCTCCGCTCAGCTGACCCGCCCGCGTCGCGATCACCTCGTTCGCGTTCATGTTGGTCGACGTGCCGCTGCCCGTCTGGAAGATGTCGATGACGAACTGGCCGTCGTGGTCGCCGCGGATGACTTCTTCGGCCGCATTCACGATCGAGCCTGCCAGGTCGCCGTCGATCAGGCCGAGCTCGAGGTTCGTCTCCGCCGCCGCCTTCTTGATCATGCCGAGCGCGGCAATGAACGAGCGCGGAAACCGCATATTGCTGATCGGAAAATTTTCCACCGCCCGCTGCGTCTGCGAGCCGTACAGCGCATCCGCCGGCACCTGCATCTCGCCCAGCGAATCCTTCTCCACCCGCATCTTCATGCCCGTTCCCGGTTGTTTGGGTTCTTCCCCCGCTCCCCCGCTCCCCTGCTCTACCGCTCTCCTATCTCGGCGGCCGTGACGGCCGCACTTCGACCCGGCTCGGCAGCGTCCGCTCCGGCATGCGCAGCAGGCCCATCACGATCTGCGCGATGTCCTCCGGCTGCACCTTCCAGTCATCGCCGGCTCCGCTCGACGGATGCGAGAAATCGGTGGCAACGCTGCCCGGCATTATGTAGCTGACGCGCACGCCATCGTGACGGACTTCCTGCATCAGCGCCTCGCTGAAGCCGATCAGTGCGAACTTGCTGGCATTGTATGCACTACCGCCCGCGAACGGGTTCTTGCCGGCCAGGCTGCCGATGTTGATCACCCAGCTGGTGCCCCGCGCCTTGAGGTGCGGCAGGGCGGCGTGCGTGCAGTAGTACAGGCTGTTCACGTTGGTCTCGATCACGGCGCGCCAGTCATCCGCCGGCATTTCGGCAACCGTGCCGAAACGGCCGATGCCGGCGTTGTTGACCAGGATGTCGATACCGCCCAGCTCCGCAGCGGCCCGCGCAATGAGCCGCTCGCAGTCAGGCTGCGAGCGCACGTCGCATTCGATGCCGATCGCATGCGCCGCTTCATGCCCCGCCAGCCTGGCCGCCGCCTTCTCCACGTCTGCTGCGGTCCTGGCCGCGATCGCGACTGACGCACCGGCGCCCGCCAGTGCATCGGCAATCGCAAATCCGATCCCGCGGCTGCCTCCCGTGACCACCGCTGTTCTGCCCGCCAGCTCCATTTCCCCTCCAGCTCCCGACTGCCCAACCACTCGTGACTCTAATTGCTGGGCACCGTCGCCGCTACTATCGTAGACCGCCATGGAACTCACGGGCAGGACCGCGCTCGTCACGGGCGGCGCACATCGTCTCGGTCGCGTGCTGGCGCTCGCGCTCGCCGATGCCGGCGCGGACATTATCATCAACTACAACACCTCGCACGACGCGGCGCTGCAAACGGTCGCCGACATCGAAGCGCGCGGCCGCCGCGCCGTCGCCATCCAGGCCGACGTCGCCAGTGTCAGCGACGTGCGTCGCCTGGTGGCCGAGGCCGCGCGCGTCGGCCGCCTCGATGTCGTCGTGAACAGTGCCTCCGTGTTCGAGCGCAGGCCGGTATCGGACATCACCGAAGACGAATGGGATCGCGTGCTCGGCGTGAACCTCAAGGGGCCGTTCATGCTGTCACAGGCGGCTGCGCCGTTGCTGCGGGCGGACGGCGGAGGCGTGATCATCAACCTGCTGGACCTGTCCGCGTTCCAGACTTGGCCGGCGTACGTGCACCACGCCGTTTCGAAGGCCGGACTGCTGCATCTCACCCGGCTGCTCGCGCGGGCGCTCGCGCCCGACATCCGTGTGAACGCGATCGCTCCCGGCACGGTGCTGCCGCCGTCGGATCAGCAGCCTGAGGAGGGCAGTGAGCGGCGCGTGCTGCGGCAGGACGGCCGCCCGGAAGACGTCGCCGCCGCGTTGCTCCACCTGGTGCGCTCTGATTTCGTGACGGGAGACGTGCTCACTGTCGATGGCGGAAGGATGCTGCTGTAGCAGGAACTGATGGGGTGAGGGGTCGGGGGGCGAGCCGCTCAGAACGCGACGGCGGTGCCGAGCAGAAGGCCGACCAGCCCGCCGAACGTCGCCCAGCGACGCCACGTCATGGGTTGCATGTTCTCGCTGTCGCGCCGGCTCCAGACGAGGATCACGCCGCAGCCGCTGCGGTCCGCGTACGCCGGCGGCGGCTGGACGGGTCCGCTGTAGACCTCCACCCCCTCGATCTCCGACGGCGGGACCAGCGCATCCAGCTCCCAGGGCTCGATGCTCATGCCGTCGAGGTACGTACGCGGCACGCACGACGTGCCGCGTACGATGAAGGGCGTGTATCCTGTCTCCGGGCGATACTGCACGCGCAGGCCCATGCCGACCTGCAGCGCTTGCATCAGCGTCGGTGGATTGACATCGGCGATCGCCTGCCGTGTCAGGAAACGCCCCGGTCCGCCCCGGCCGTAGCGCTGCAGCCGGTCGAAGTACCCATCCAGCGTGGAGTTCCGGCTCGTTCGCCGACCCACGACTTCCAGCGGAGGCAGCGGCACCGCGCCGTCCACCAGCCTCAGGCTCAGCGTCACCTCCTCGCCCGCTTCCACCTCGACCTCGGCGAACGTGGCGGCGAGGAAGGCGGGGTGCACTGCCGCGATACGGTAGATGCCCGGATGGCCGACGCGGATGACGAACTCGCCGATGCTGTCGGTGGTGGCGGAGCCTTCCTCCCGACCATCGGTTCCCGTCAGCGCGGTGACGCGCGTCCCGCTGATCGGAGCATCGGTAACGTTCGATCGGACGGTCCCGCGCAACACCTGCGCGCTGGCCGGTACGGCAGGCAGCAGCGAGGCGACGAATACGCTCGCGAGAAGGTGGGACAGTGCGCGGGACGAAGGCATCAGGGATCCTTCTGCGTGGTCGCCTCACGATACTACCCGTCCTGACCGGGCCGCAACAACCCGCGAGCCGCGGAGCGCGGCGTGTCCGTCTAGCGGACGCTCTGCGCTGTGCCTGCCGCCCGCGCCGGCTGGATCGTCTCGGATGTCTCCAGCACCGGGCTCTCGCCGAGACCTTGCTGCGCGAGCCACCGCTCGGCCTCGAGCGCCGCCATGCAGCCCGTGCCCGCCGCCGTTACAGCCTGGCGGTAGTAGCTGTCCATGACATCACCCGCCGCGAACACACCCGGCACGTTCGTCTGCGTGCGCCACTGATGCGGCGTCACGATGTATCCGCTCGGGTGCAGCTCGATCTGGCCGTTCAGGAATCCCGTGTTCGGCGTATGCCCGATGGCCACGAACAGCCCGCCGATCGAGATCTCGCGCGTTGCTCCCGTCTTCCCATCCTCCACCCGGATGCCGGTGACGTGGTCATACCCGAGCACTTCCGACACCCGCGTGTTCCACAGCACGCCGATCTTCGGATGCTGCAGCACGCGCTCCGCCATGATAGGCGACGCCCGGAACTGCTCGCGCCGATGTACTATGATGACTTCCTTCGCGAACTTCGTCAGGTACAGCGCCTCCTCCATTGCCGAGTCACCGCCGCCGACCACCGCCAGCACCTGATTGCGGTAGACCGGCAGCGCGCCGTCGCAGACCGCGCACGCCGAAACGCCGCCGCCGCTCTGCGCCAGCCGCTCCTCGTTCGGCAGGCCCAGCCAGTTCGCGCGCGCGCCCGTTGCGACGATCACCGATAGCGCCTCTACCGGATCGCTGTAGTTCGGCTGGATCAGGAACGGGTGCCGGCCGAATTCCACATTCGCCACATCCTCCGACACCACGCGCGTGCCGAAACGGACCGCCTGCTCCCGGAACCGCTCCATCATCTCCGGCCCCGTCACGCCCTCCGGGAAGCCCGGATAATTCTCGATCTCGGTCGTGAACATCAGCTGCCCGCCGGGCAGCATCGTGCGGCTCGGCTCCCCCTCGTACACCAGCGGTCGGAGGTTCGCGCGCGCAGCGTAGATGGCCGCGGTCCACGCGGCCGGACCGGATCCAATGATGACGATCGATTCGGACGCAGGCATGTGATTCTGTGCTACGAGTATCGGGAACAGCGGGCCTGGTAAACATAGCCCCGCCGCGCACCGAGCGATAGCCGCCACGCCCCGCGTCGCGCACCAAGCTGGCGCTGCCGCGGCCGCGGCAGTACCTTGGGCTCCCCGAGTTCCCACCACCGTGCATGACCCAGGACAATGACTCCAACCGAGTCGCCAGCGTATCCGGACGGCGAGATCGAAGGCCTGATCTCCGCTTTGAGAGGCGTGCTCGCTGCACGCGTCTCTCTCAGCACGCTCGGCCGCATCGAAGAGATCCATGTGCTCGCCGACGAGCAGTTGCATCCCAAGCAGATCGTGCGCAACATCGAGTCGGCACTCTCCGCCGGCCTCGGCGTCACCGTTGACCGCCGCATGATCAGTGTTGCCCAGGTCCGCGGCGACGAGGCTGATCTGTTCCAGGCCGACGAGGCCGCCAGCGAAGCCAGCCCCGATGCGTCACCCCCGGAGGTCACGCCGGACGCTGCCTCCCACGCCGTCGCCCGTGATACCAGCATCGCCGCCCGCTACGTCTTCGTCGGCTACGATGCGCGTACGCAGCCCGATCTCGAGGCAGTGTGCCGCGTGACGATCCGCCGCGGCAACGAGGTGATCAGCGGCTCCGGCGCAGGCCCGAGCACGCCGCTCGGCAGAGCGCAGGCGGCGGCGCGAGCGGTTTTCGCCGCCATTGCCGCCGCCCGCGAGGACCAGACGCTCGGCCTCGAGGGCGCGACCCTCGTTCAGAGCCACGGCCGCGACTACGTCCTCGTCGCTGCCCACGCGACCACCGGCCGCGACACGCTCTCCCTCACCGGCCTCGCCGGCCTGCTGCGCTCGCCCGAGGAGGCTGCCATCCTCGCGTCGCTGCAGGCGACCAACCGCTGGGCGGAACTCGATGGCTGAGGTGGAAGCGCTCTTCCCATCCGCCGACCGGCACCCGTTCGAGCTCCGCGCGATGGCCGAGCTCGAGCGTCTGCCCGGCGTGATCAGCGCCTCCGTCTGGCTCGACAGCCACGGCAACCTCCGCGACGCGCGACTCCACATCATGCCCGGAGCCGCGCCGACCATCATCGGCAATGCCGCATCCCGCGTGCTGCAGGCGCTCGACATCCCGTTCGACCCGCGCGCTCTCCGCACCGTCACGGTCGCGCTGCCCGACGAGATCCAGGCCGCCGCCCTCGCGTCTCCGTCCGCCGGCCGCTACCTGCTGCTGCAGGACCTGACCCTCAATCGCGTCGGCACCCACGTCACGTGCCGGGTCCAGCTCAGGCGCGAAGAGAGCGTCGCCGCCGGTGAGGCCCGCGAGCTCGACACCATCACCGGCCGTTGCCGCGCCGCAGCACTCGCCACCCTTCGCGCCGCCGAGGACACCGCCGACGGTCTCGCGCTCGGCCTCGAAGCCGTCGCGCTCGCACCTCTCTTCGGTCGCACCTACGCCACAGTGTCCGTCGAAGCCTCCGTCGGCCGGCGCGTCGCAACGCTCTGCGGCATCGTCCCCCTCGACCCCTCCCGCGCCCCCGAAGAAGCCGTCTGCATGGCCACGCTCCGCGCCATAGACCGCTGGATCGCCCTCTGAACCCCGCTCCCCGCTCCGCCGCTCCCCCGCTCCCCGTCAACTCCACCCTTTGAGGATCCGCTGCAGATCCTCCTTGTGACGCGTCTCCTCCGCCACCAGGTTCTCGAGCTCCACCTTCAGCGCGATCTCTCCGGCCGCTTCCGCCTGCTCGATCCGCTTCGTGTACCGCGCAATCGTCTCCACCTCCGCCTTCAGCGACAGCTGCAGCATCTCCCGATTGTCCTGCGACAGGGTGACTGGCGCGGGCTCCGTCGTGGGCATGCCGCCCATCGCGACGATCTTGTGCGACAGGAACTTGGCGTGCTCGAGCTCCTCCGCGATCTCGCCTTCGAAGAACGCCGTCAGCTCCATGCGCACCGCGCCGCTAGCCAGCCGCGAGTACAGCAGATACGAAATGATCGCCGTGTATTCATTGGCCAGATCCTCATTGAGGCCCTGAATCAGCTTCGCCTGCGCATTCTTCGCCATGCCCGCTCCTTCGTTGTGCGCGAAAAAACGGTGAACGGAACCAGCCCGCCCACCGTACAGATAAGATTGGTTGACGCCCGGCAAACCGGTGCGCACGAGTGTCGCCTGGTCGGCGCCGCTACCTGGCGGGGCCGATGAAGCGTTCGACTTCCTGGACGACGCGACGCGGCTCGACCGGCTTTGCGAGGTACCCGTCGCAGCCGGCCTGGATCGCCTTCTGACGGTCCTCTTCGAGGGCGTGGGCGGTGAGGGCGATGATGGGGATGGCCCTGGTGGACTCATCGGCCTTGAGGCGTTGCGTGGCCTCCCAGCCGTCCATCTTGGGAATGGAGATGTCCATGAGGATGAGGTCGGGCAACTCCTTCTGCGCCCTGCTGACCCCTTCCTCGCCGTCGCGCGCCTCGAAGACACGGAATCCGACATGCTCGAGAATGGTGCGGTAGACGACGAGGTTGTCCTCGTTGTCCTCGACGAGCAGGATCGTCTTCTGGTTGCCGGTCATATCACGTGCCGCGGGACGAAATACGGGTTGTCGGGTCGCGCAGACGGGATACACGAAACATGCCACCCTGCCGCCCGCAGCGCGTCATGCGGCGTCGCCATCGACGGCGGCGGCGGCCTCGTCTTCGGCTTTCTCGCGGTCCTTGAAAAGCTTCAGGTTCGTGGAATGGCCGGGGCTGTATCGCGCCTTCGGATCGAACTCCTGCACCGCGTGGTTGACAGCCATGGCCGCTTCGCTGAACCCGGTGGCGATCAGCTCGAGCTTGCCTTCGTAGTGAGCGATGTCGCCGGCCGCGTAGACCCGGGGCAGGTTGGTCTCGAGGCGTTGGTTGACCCTGATCGTGTTCCGCCGCAGCTCGAGCCCCCACGTGCCAATCGGTCCGAGATCGGGTTTGAATCCGATCAGCGAGAGCACAGCGTCCACGTCGTAGGTGGTGTCCACGTCAGTGCGGTTGTCGAACAGGGTGACAGCCGTCACGCACGCATCGCCGTGGATCTCGCGGACCTCGTGGTGCGTGAGCAGCTCGACCTGCCCGCTCTCGACGGCCTGGCGCATCAGCTTCATCGAGTGCGCGTGCGCGCGGAAACCTTCGCGACGATGGATGATGATGCAGCGCGCCGCGACGTCCTTCAGGTTCAGCACCCAGTCCACCGCCGAGTCGCCGCCGCCGATGATGAGAACGCGCTTGCCGGCATAGCGGGCCGGATCCTTGACGTGGTAATCCACGCCGCGGCCGAGAAATCCGTCGTAGCCGGGGCATTCGAGCACGCGCGGGGCGAACGCACCCTTCCCGCCAGCGATCAGGACCGCCTTCGTCGGGTACCTGCCGCGGTCCGTCGTAACGATGTAGCCGTCGCCGTCGCGGATCAGCTCCATCACCTGTTCCTCGAGACGCACGTCCGCGCCGAACTGCGTGCCCTGCTCCGCCAGGCTCATCGCGAGGTCGCGCGCGAGGATGCGCGGAAACCCGCCGACGTCATAGATGTACTTCTCGGGGTACAGCGCCGTCAGCTGGCCGCCGAGCTCCGGCAGCGAATCGATTATGCGGCATGACGAGCCACGCAGCCCGGCATAGAATGCGGCGAACAACCCCGTAGGGCCGCCCCCGATGATGGTCAGTTCTCTTGCTTCTGCTTCCACTCTCATGCTCCAGAAAGAATCAGGCGCCATGCTAGCCCGCAGCCAGTCGTCAACGCAACCAGCCCTCCGCGGCCCGCCTCACTCGCCCGCCTCCTCCCCGAGAAACACCGCGGACCCTCTGTACCTGACTACTGCCTGCCTGAGCAACAGCTTGATCAGCACCGCAGCCGGCATTGCGATGAGCAGTCCGACGAACCCGAAGAAGAAGCCTCCGACGGCAAGCGCCATCAGAACCCACACCGGATGCAGCCCGACCGAACCGCCGACGATACGGGGGCCGGTGATCGTCCCGTCGATCGCCTGCACGATTGCGAACACGATACCTGCCTTCACGATGGTCGCAACGAAGCTGCCGCTGAGCAGCGCAATCAGCACGATCGGTATGATGCTGACGATGAGCCCGAGGTACGGCACCAGGTTGAACACGCCTGCGGTGGCGCCGACCAGCCCGGCGTAGGGCACGCCGGCGATCCAGAGTCCGATCCACGTGAGCAGTCCCACGATCGTCGCGGCGAGGACCTGTCCGCGCAGGAAACGGGAGAGCAGATGGTCGTACTCGGCCATGAAGCCGAGCCAGCTCTCGCGGCGCGGCGCGGGCACCAGCTCGCCGATGCGGCCCGTGATGCGGTCGAAATCACGCAGCAGGTAGATGACGAGCACGGGTGTCAGCACGATGAACCCGAGCACGGACAGTGCGATGCCGAGGCCGCGACCGAAGCCGCCGACTGCCGTCCACGCACCCTGCACGATCGCCGCCTGCTGCGTGTTCACGAATTCGGCGATGCGCTCCGGATCGAGCCAGTGAGCCAGCATCTCGTCGCTCACGAACGGCAGCCGGATACGCGTGGAGCCGGAGCGCATCGATGCGACCCACTCCGTGATCTGCGTCGCTGCGGCCGGCAGCCGTTGCAGCAGCCCGTCCAGCTGCTGGACCAGGGCGGGTATCGCGAACACCGCCGCGAGCGTGAGCAGTCCGAGCACGGGCAGCACGATCACGGCGACGGCGACCCCGCGTTTCATGCCGCGCCGCGTGAGCGCATCCGCGGCCGGGTCGAGAATGTAGGCGAGCACGAACGAGAGGATGAACGGGGCCAGCAGCGTGCCAACGCTCTCGAGCAGCCAAACGCCGAGCACGAGCGTCGCGCCGATGACCAGCGTCGTGTGACGCGGCGAGCCCGCGTACGGCACGAGCAGCAGGAGCAGCAGCACGTAGGCGATGAACGGCGACAGCACCGGCCTCAGGCTGAACAGGAAGAACGCCGCTGCGATGAACACGATGGCGGCGTACAGGTACCGCCACTCGAACGTCGTCTCCGTCAGCTTCATCGCAGTCCTGTCTCTTCGTTGGATCGCCCCCTCCCCCTTTCCCCGCGCGCCCGCGTTCACG
>JBBEBA010000064.1:0-87879 GCA_040882575.1 Gemmatimonadota bacterium | reverse complement strand
CGGCATACGAGATGAACTTAATGCCCTTCGTCTCGTCGAACTTGTGGGCGGCGCGGATGAGGCCGAGGTTGCCTTCGTTGATGAGGTCGCCGAGCGCGACCCCCTGGTTCTGGTACTTCTTTGCGACGGAGACGACGAACCGGAGGTTGGAGCGGACGAGCTTGTCGAGCGCCTCCTCCTCGCCGGTGCGGATCCGCTGAGCCAGGTCCACCTCATCTTCCCGGGTGAGGAGCGGGTAGGCACTGATTTCCTTGAGGTACTGATCCAGCGAGCTTTCCTCGAACATCCCCTTGCGGGTCGTAATGAAGCTCATACGACACTCCAGCGCTGCTGCACGAATGGACGTGGACGGGCAGGAGATCTATGGATCAGCCTCGAAGTCGACGTCGCCAGTGCGACCAATGGATTGCTCGAGGATGAGGGGCATCGCGCTGACAAAACGCTAACTGTTCATCTCATAGCGCGCCAGTGGCGCGCGTGTCTCAGTAGGGCCCTGCATCATACGTGTCGATCTGCGCGCGCTGCAAGCGGCCCGAGTAGTCAATGTAGCAGACCTTTGTTTCCGCGTAGAACTCGTAGACTTCCCAGCCGCCCTCGCGATGTCCGTTGCCGGTCTGCTTGACGCCGCCGAATGGCAGGTGCGCCTCGGCGCCGATGGTCGGCGCATTGATGTAGGTGATGCCGTTGTCGAGCTCGTCCATGGCGCGGAACGCTGCACGCACGTCCGACGTGTAGAGCGAACTGGACAGGCCGTATGGCACCTCGTTGTTGATGCGGATAGCCTCATCGAGATCTGCGAAACGGATGACGCTGAGCACTGGTCCGAACACCTCCTCGACGGCCAGGCGCGAGCCTGGCCTGACGCCGCTCAGGATCGTCGGCTGGTAGAAGAAGCCGTCGTCCAGCCCGGCGCCTGCGGCGCGTGCGCCGCCGCAGGCGACCTCATCGCCTTCGCTGCGTGCTATCTCGACATAGCCGCTGACCTTGTCGAGCGCGGCCTGATTGATGAGCGGTCCGACGTCATTGCCTTCCTCGAGACCGCTGCCGAGGCGGAGCTGCACCGTGCGCTCGAGCAGCAGCTCGAGGAACGTGTCGTGAATGTCTTCGTGCAGCAGCAGCCGGCTGGTTGCGGTGCAGCGCTGGCCGGTGGTACCGAACGCGCCCCAGAGCACGCCGTCGAGGGCGATGTCCATGTTTGCGTCCGGCAGCACCATCTGCGCGTTCTTGCCGCCCATCTCCAGCGACAGCCGCTTGTGCATGCGACCGCACACTGCGCCGATGCGGGAGCCGGTCGCGGTCGAGCCGGTGAATGAGATGACGGGAATGTCAGGATGCTCGACCATGGCCGCGCCGATCTCGGCGCCGTACCCGTGCACGAGCTGCACGACGTCCGGCGGCAACCCGGCATCGAGCAGCACCTCGACCAGGATGGTGGACGTGTGCGGCACATCCTCTGCCGGTTTCAGGATCACGCTGTTCCCGCAGACGAGCGCGGGGAACATCTTCCATGTCGGAATCGCGAGCGGGAAGTTGAACGGCGTGATGAGGCCGCAAACGCCGATCGGGCGCCGGTAGGACATCGCCCATTTGTCACGCAGCTCGCTCGGCACGGTGTGGCCGAACAGGCGCCGGCCCTCGACCGCGGCGTAGTAAGCGGTATCAATGCCCTCCTGTACATCGCCGCGCGTCTCGTTCAGGACCTTGCCCATCTCGCGCGTCATGGCTCGCGCGATCTCTTCCTTGCGCTCCGTGAGCAGATCGCCGACGCGGCGCAGCACGTCGCCGCGCAGAGGCGCTGGCGTGCGGCGCCACTGGTGGAAGCCGCGCAGCGCAGAGGCTACGGCGCTCGCGAGGTCGGCGGCATCGGAGCGCGGGAACGTGCCGACCACATCGCTCGTGTCCGCGGGGTTGCGGTTCTCGAACGTGCGGCCGGACCGGGCGTCGACCCATTCGCCCGCCACGAAGTTCCTGTACCCCTTCATTCCGTCTCCTCCCTGACCAGCCTGTACTTCTCGATCTTCTTGTAGAGGTTGGAGCGCGGCATCTCGATGCTGCGGGCAGTCTCGCTCACGTTCCAGTCGTTGTCGCGCAGCCGGGCCAGGATGAACGCCCGCTCGGCGCGCTCCTTGAACGCCGCGAAGGTGCCGGCGCCGAGCATGTTGGCGGAGAGCGCATCGCCCTGCTGTGCCGCGCCGACCAGGCGCTCGACGTCGCCTGCCGTGACCTCATCGCCGCGGCCGAGGATGAGCAGCCGCTCGACGGTGTTGCGCAGCTCACGCACGTTACCCGACCACTCCAGGCGGGAGATCAGATCGAGCGCCTCGGTCGTGAACTCGCGACGCGGCAGCCGCTGCTCCTCGATCGCCTTGTCCGCGAAATGGTGGACGAGCATGGGGATGTCCTCACGGCGTTCGCGCAGCGGAGGCACGTGGATCGGCACCACGTTCAGACGGTGATAGAGATCCTCGCGGAAGCGGCCGGTCGCGATCTCCTCCTCCACCGCCTTGTTCGTCGCCGCGATCACGCGCACATCCACACGGATCGGCTTCTCGCCGCCGACGCGCGTGATGATGCCTTCCTGCAGCGCGCGCAGCACCTTGGCCTGTGCCGCCAGGCTCATGTCGCCGATCTCGTCGAGGAACAGCGTCCCGCCGTTCGCCTGCTCGAACTTGCCCGTGCGGTCCGACTGCGCGCCGGTGAACGAGCCCTTGACGTGGCCGAACAGCTCGCTCTCGATCAGCTCCGACGGAATCGCAGCGCAGTTGAGCTCGACGAACGGTCCGCCACTCCGGGGCGAGAGACGGTGCAGGGCGCGCGCCACGAGCTCCTTGCCCGTGCCGTTCTCACCGGTCACCAGGACGCGCGCATCGGTCGACGCGACCTTCTCGATGCGGTCGAGCAGAGCGCGGATGGCGAAGCTCCTGCCGACGATCTCGTGGCGGCTCTCGACGGCATCGCGCAGTCGTGCGTTTTCCTGCACCAGGCCGCGCTGCTGCAGCGCGTTGCGGATCGTGAGCAGGAGACGGTCCGTGTCGAGCGGCTTCTCGAGGAAGTCATACGCGCCGCGGCGCGTCGCTTCGACCGCCGTCTCGATGCTGCCATGGCCACTGACCATGACGACGCACGCGGTCGGATCGTGCTCGCGAATCCGGTCGAGCGCCTCCAGCCCGTCCATGCGCGCCATCTTCACGTCCATGAAGACGAGGTCCGGTCGCGTCTCGGCATAGCTCGAGATCGCTTCGCCACCGCCCGAGGCGACACGCACCTCGTGCCCCTCGTATTCGAGGACCTGCCGGAGGATCCTGCGAATGCCTTCCTCGTCGTCGACCACCAGGATGCGCGCCATTCAGCGAGCACCCTGCCGGGACAGCAGCACGAGCGAGTCGCTTCGGATGTACGCCGCCGCGATGCCGGCCGGGAGCCGGACCGCGATCGCGTCGGCCGGCAGGCCGGGCTCGTCGCGGCGCCCGATCCGGCTCAGCGCGCGCGGCACCAGCCGGGCGGGCAGTGGGAATCCCGCCGCACCGACGCTTTCGACGGCGAATGCGACGCGTCCACTGTCGAGCGGAAGCAGCTTGCCGGTCACGGCAATCTCCGTCGTGTCGGGCAGGAACGAGGCGGCCTCGCCGAGACCGCCAATGTCCGGAACGTTGTCGATGGGCACGCGCGCGCGCAACTCCAGCTCGTCGCCGGCGAGCTCGATGCGCGTCGAGTCGAGGAAGGCCGGCAGCACGCCGCGGTAGTGGAACAACAGCAGGCTCTCGAGCTCGACGCTGGACAACGCGACACGGGTGCTGCCGCCATCGCGCAGCGCGTCGAGCTTGCGCGCAGCGGCTGCCGCGACCTCGGCCGACGCCCGCTCCTCCTGCGCCTCACTGTCGCCGCGCAGCTCGTGCCACGCCGTCAGCAGCGGCTCGCGGAACAGCCATGCGCCGACGAGCAGCCCCAGCAGCAGGACGAGAAGGAGCACGCGCTTCACGCAGCCGCCGATCACGCGCTCACCGCCGCGCGGAGCCGGTGGCGGAGCAGCGGTTCGTAACGAGACCCGTCGCCAGCCGCGTGGCTGCGCATCAGGTCGAGGCTGTCTATGATCACGGTGCTCTCGTGGTTCAGGTGGTCGAGCGTGCGCGTCACGTCCGGCGCCCGGGCGCCGGCCCGGACGCGACCGACAGTCACGTGCGGGCGGTACAGCCGCAGCTCTCGCGTGTAGCCCAGTCGCGACAGCGACAGCTCCACATCATCCTGCAGCGCCATCAGCGGTGCGTCCGGCTGGACGCCCACCCAGACGATGCTCGCGCGGCGGATCGAAGGGAACGCGCCGAGCCCGCCGACGCGCAGTGCTACGGGCGAGTGCCGCGCTGCGACGTCCCGGAGGGCGTGGTCGAGGCGCGCAACCTCGGCGCCCTCGATGTCGCCGAGGAACTTCAGTGTCAGGTGCAGGCCGTCGGCAGCGAGCCAGCGGACCGGCAGTCCGCGCATACGCACCGGCTCCAGTGCTGCGTGCAGGCGCCCGCGTTCCGCCGGCGTGAGGTTCAGCGCGACGAACGTCCTCACGCGAGCACCGCTCTGATCGCGGCGGCCGCGCGTTCCACGTCGGCTGCCGTGGACGACCAGCCGAGCGAGAACCGCAGCGCACCCGTCGTCGCGGTACCGAGCAGGCGATGCGCCTCGGGGGCGCAGTGCAGGCCCGGGCGTGTCAGCACGCCGTGCTCGCGGTCGAGGCGAGCGGCTACGGCGGCAACATCGACGCCGTCGGTCGTGACGGTCACGATCGCGACACCGTCAGGTGCGGCCGGAGAGACGACGCGAACGCGCGGCGTCGCGACCAGCGCGTCACGAAGCTGCTGCTTCAGCGGCGCGAGCCGCGCGTGCATGGCGGCGACGCCTTCATCCAGAACGAAGCCCGCACCGGCGTAGAGCCCGGCAATGCCGGGTCCGTTCAGCGATCCGGCTTCCAGGTGATCGGGCCAAGCAGCAGGCATGTCGCGTTGCAGCGAGTCGCCGCCCGTGCCGCCGGTCACGAGCGGCTCCACCTCGACACCCTGCCGCACCCAGAGACCGCCGATGCCCTGCGGCCCGAGCAGTCCCTTGTGTCCCGTGAACGCGACCATGTCCGCGCCCCAGTCGGTGACGCTGAACGGCACATGGCCAGCGAGCTGCGCCACATCGACGAGTGTGAGCACACCCGCAGCGCGCGCCAGCGCGGCGAGCGACCTCACGTCGAGCACATTGCCGAGCACGTTCGACGCGGCGTTGAGCACCAGCAGGCGGGCACCGCCGAGCGACTGCTCGAGCGTCCGCTCGTCGAGCGCGCCCTCCGGCGTGCACGGCACCTGGGTGACTGCCACATCGCGTTCCCGTGCGAGTGCGGCGCACGGGCGCAGCACCGCGTTGTGGTCGATATCGCTCACAATGACGCGATCGCCGCGGCGCAGCACGCCCCAGAGCGCAGCATTCAAGGCGTACGTCGCGTTCGGCGCGAACGTGACCCGGCTCGCATCGCCGGGCACGTCCATGAGCTGCGCGATGCGCTGCCGGCAGCGCAGTGCCACACGGCCTGCCTCGTGAGCCAGACGGTGACCGCCGCGACCCGGCGTCGCACCGATAGTGTCGATGTACTCGGCGACGGCGCGGCTGACCACCGGCGGCCGCACAGCGGACGTGGCCGCGTGGTCCATGTAGACGATCTCAGCCACAGGCATCGACCGCGACGTAGCGGAAGCCGAGCGCCCTGAGGCGTGGCGCGGCCGCCTGCGCGTCGGGCAGCGGGCGCGCGTGCAGCACGGCGATGTCGCCGTGGAAGCCGGCGCTCTCGAAGGACGGCATATCTTCCGTGCGCGCGGCAGGCGTGGCGACTGTGGAGGTACCCGCGAGGGAGGAACCGGCGCCGAGGTGGACGAGCGCCTCGTTCAGCGCGCCACGACGATAGCCCTCGACGTCGAGCAGCACGCGCGCCATGCCCGCCCGCCGCAGCGCGTGGTGAATGCGCGCGGCGTCGATCCACGCACGGGGCAGTTCGGCGGGCGCGAGCTCCACGCGTGCGCAGTCGTCATGGTGACGGACGCGGAACTCGTGATACCCCAGGTCGCGCAGTGCCGTCTCGGCCCGCTCGACCTGGCCGAGACGTTCGGGCGTGACCGCGACGCCGTATGGCAGCCGGCTCGACAGACAGGGGGCGGACGGCTGGTCCCAGGTCGGCAGGCCGCGCGCCAGCGACAGCGTCCGGATCTCCTCCTTCGCCAAACCGGCCTCGAGCAGGGGCGACAGCACGCCGTGCTCTCGCGCGGCGGCGAAGCCGGGCCGGTAGTCGCCCGCGTCGTCCGCGTTCGAGCCATCCAGCACCGCAGCGAGGCCGCGCTCCGCGGCGACCCGCTTCAGCCTCGGCCACAACTCGGACTTGCAGTAATAACAGCGGTTGGCAGGATTCGCCGTGTAGTTCACGTCTGACAGCTCGTGTGTGTCGATCTCTGCGTGCGGAATGCCGAACCGCGCGGCGCAGTCGGCAGCCATCGCGCGCTGCACGGCCGGGTACGCCGGACTCAGCCCGGTGACGGCCAGGACATTGTCCGCGCCGAGGACGTCCACGGCGACCGTTGCCAGGAATACTGAATCGACGCCGCCCGAGTAGCCGACGCAGACCGAACCGCAGCCATGCAGGATCGCGAGTAGTCTCTGGTATCGTGTATCGAGGGAGACGGCCGCATCCGGCCGCATCGTCGTCGCCATGTTCCGCCTCTCGTTGCCACGCCCGCTCTGCAAGAGCCGCGCGCGGGGGAAAGTACGGGCAATGGTACTCCCGGTTCAAGCTCGATCGAGCGAGCGATACTGCACCGCCTCGGCAAGGTGTCCCGTACCGATCCGGACGGCTCCCTCCAGGTCGGCAATTGTGCGGGCCACGCGAAGAACGCGATGGAAGGCGCGCGCCGACAGGCCGAGGCGGACCACGGCGGTGCGAATCAGCCGCTCGCCGGCCGCGTCCAGGCGGCAGTGTTGTTTCAGCTCGCGCGGGCCCATGTCGCCGTTCGCCGGCACTGCGTTCTGCGCCGGGCCATCGAAGCGCAGCGTCTGCCGGTCGCGGGCCGCGATCACACGATCGCGGACTGCCGCGCTCGTCTCGCCTGCACCGTCGGCCGTGAGTCTCGCGGCGCTCAGCGGCGGTACCCGGATGTGGATGTCGATCCGGTCGAGCAATGGTCCGGATACGCGCGACACATACCTGTCGACCTGCGTCGGCGTGCAGGTGCACCGCTGGATCTCGTGACCCTGATAGCCGCACGGGCACGGGTTCATGGCTGCGGCCAGCGTGAAACGCGCTGGATAGCACAGGGAGACACGCGCGCGGCCGAGCTGCACGAATCCTTCCTCGAGCGGCTGTCGCAGCGCTTCGAGCGCATTGCGTCGGAACTCTGGCAGCTCGTCGAGGAACAGCACGCCCGTGTGCGCGAGCGACGCCTCGCCGGGCCGGGGCGGATTCCCGCCGCCGACGAGCCCCGCATCGGACACCGTGTGATGCGGCGCGCGGAACGGCCTGGCTTCGATCAGTGCCTGTCCCGGCCGGAGCCGGCCCGCAACGGAGTAGATGCGCGTTGCATCGACGGCCTCGCGGTAGGTGAGCGGCGGCATGATGCCGCCCAGCCTCCGTGCCAGCATCGACTTGCCCGCGCCGGGCGGGCCTACCATGAGCACATTGTGACGTCCGGCCGCCGCAATCTCCAGGCACCGCTTGGCGCTCTCCTGCCCCTTCACATCGGCGAAGTCGCCATCGCGCGGGGCAGATTGCGCAGGCGGGGGCACGACGGCGCCGCGCGCCGCGGGCAGCAGCAGCCCGCGGAGGTGTGAGACTGCGTCGCCCAGAGTCGGCACCGCGATGACGTTCAGTTCCTCCACCACGCAGGCCTCCGCCGCATTGGCCGGCGGACAGAGCAGGATACGAGCACCATCCTGCCGGCAGCGCGCCGCGATGGAGAGCATGCCCCGCACCGAACGCACCGAACCATCGAGCCCCAGCTCGCCGACCGCGAAGACGCCGTCCAGGGCACCGCCCGGCATTTCTCCCGCCGCCGCCAGGATCCCCAGGGCGGCCGGAAGGTCGAACGCGCTGCCGGACTTGGGTACGTCGGCCGGGGCCAGGTTCACGGTTATGCGCCGCGACGGTATCTTGAATCCGGAGTTCGACAGCGCTGCGAGCACGCGCTCGCGGCCCTCCCGGACGGCGCTCTCGGGCAGACCGACCACCTGCATGGCCGGCAGCCCGCGGCCCAGATCGACCTCGACGCGGACGGTGTACGCTTCTACGCCGAGCACAGCTCCGCTGTGGATGTGAGCTAGCATGTACATGTCTCTGTGCGAGGAGTGGGTCGCGAAGACGATCGCTTCGCCGGCGGGGCAGATCCATGGCGGATCGGGTCGATCGTCTGCATGATGGGAAGGAGCCAGCGGGGGCACAGCATGTGCAAGCTGGCGGATGGAGCAGGAACCCGGGTCGGAGGAAGCATGAAGCAACGCCACATCGTCGCAGCGTCATTGCTGTCACTGTCGACCCTCACGCTCGCGGGGTGCGAGCAGATGGCCGATTCCGTCAGTGACGCGTTCCAGCAGCAGAGCGGTCCATCAGGCGCGCCGGACCGTGTCCAGCAGCAGCTTGGCAACGGACCGCTCGCCACCGATACGGCCGCTGCGGCAAGGCTGTCCGGGTCTTTTCGCGCTGCCGCCGCGCAGGCACTGCCCGCGGTGGTGCAGATCACGACGATCGCGATGAGCGAGCGATCCATGCCGCTGCTGCCGGGATTCCCGCTGGACGGCGAGCCCCGCGCGATGCAGGGAACCGGATCGGGCTTCTTCATTGACGACCAGGGCCACATCCTGACGAATCATCATGTCGTCAGGAACGCACTCAACGTGAACGTCGTCCTGCTGGATGGTCGCGAGTTCACGGCGCAGGTGATCGGCAGCGACCCCAACTCCGATGTCGCTGTCATCAAGGTGGACAGCGAAGGCGAAGAGCTTCCCATGAGCGTGCTCGGTGAGTCCGAGACCCTGCGCGTCGGCGACTGGGTGCTCGCGCTCGGCAACCCGCTCGGCCTCACGTTCACGGCGACGGCCGGCATCGTGAGCGCCAAGAGCCGCAACATCGGCATCCTCGAGCAGTCGTCGGGCGCACTCGCCCTCGAGAGCTTCATTCAGACCGATGCTGCGATCAACCCCGGGAATTCCGGCGGACCGCTCGTCGATCTGAACGGGCGCGTCGTCGGCATCAACACGGCCATCGAATCCGCAACCGGATTCTTCACGGGTGCCGGCTTCGCGATTCCGATCGATCTCGCGGCGAAATTTGCCAATGACATCATCATGCACGGCGCTGTCCACCGGCCCCGCCTCGGCGTGCAGATACAGGACGTGAACGCGGCGGATGCCGAGGTCTACAGCCTCCCGTCCGTTTCCGGCGTCGAGGTGGTGTCGGTTACACCCGGTACACCTGCCGATCGAGCTGGCCTCGAGCTCGGCGATGTCATTGTCTCGCTCGACGACACGCCGGTGAACACCGTAGCGGAGCTTCAGGCTCGCGTCGCCCGGTTCCAGCCGGGAGACGCCATCGCAGTCGATTTCATTCGTTATGGCGTCCCGCGCGAGGCTACCGTCACGTTGGGCGAATTCGAGACTGCCCTGGCGAGCGAGCGCCGGTCGGAAGATCACGTCCGGACAGCGAATCCGCTCGGCTTCAACATCACTCAGCTGCCGCCGCAGATGGCGAGCCGCGTCAGCCTGCGCGGCGACGATATTCCCGTCGTCGCAGAGGTGGATCCTCTCGGTCCCGCCAGCAGCGCCGGACTCCGACGCGGACATGTCATCCGGCAATTCAATGGGCGCGATATTCGCACTACCCGCGATCTCGAACGGGCGGCGTCCGGCATTCGCAGCGGCGACGTGGTATCTCTCGTTGTCCTGGATGTGGCAGCCGAAGAACCCGCGCCGGTCATCTTCAACTACAGAGCCCAGTGACGGACGCGACATCGGTCGTTGATCGCCGCGACGTCGCCGGGAAATTCCGTCGTCACGTACGCGAGGGCCCCGTCCTCCGCGGCCGCGTGTAAGGCTGTGTTCGCGGGAACTGTTGCTGACCCCTTTCAGCTATTCCACCGCCCCGGTGCCATGTGCATCGTCGGCCATGACCCCGCGCCACGTTGTAACACCGCCGCTCGCCCGCAGCCCCGCGCCGCCCGGCGATGCCTGTGCCGAACTCCTCGGCGCCATCCGAGACCGCCGGTTCTGCGGGGGCATTCGCTGCGTGCGCTGCGGGAGCACTGCGGTAATCCGCTGGGGAATGTTCGCCGGACGACAACGTTACCGATGCAAATCGTGTCGGCGCACCTTCAGCGACCTGACTGCAACGCCGCTCGCCTACACGAAGAGGCTGAGCAGATGGCCGATGCACCTGCATCTGATGCGGCTGGGCGCGACCGTACGTCGGGCGGCAGCTGAGCTCGGCGTATTCGGCAGCACAGCGTTTCGCTGGCGCCATGCGACGTTGCGAGCCCTGCGGCAGTCGCCGGCCACCCGACTGACCGGCTGGATAGAGTTGCGGGAAATCGTCTTTGCGTATAGCGAAAAGGGTCAGCGTAACCTCTCCCGAAGTGCCCGGCGTCGGGGAGCGCGAAGCGAGATGCGCGTGTGGGCCGGCGCAGACCGCGAGTACGTGGCCCTGCTTCGCGCTCGCGACGGCCACGTCGCGTTCCTCACGTTCGAGGCGGGTACCCCCAGTGTACAGGAGCTCGACTGCTTCTTCAGGACAGCCGTCACTGGCGTCGCCACTCTGCTGACCTATCAGCACCGGGCGCTGATGTATGGGAATGCGGCAAGACGAAGTCGGCATCGGCACATCCATCTCGATCGCCGACCGCGCACGATCGACGTCTGCCGGCACGTTGCGAACGTGTACGCCTACGGCTGCCGTCTGCAGGACTGGCTGTTGCGATTCCGCGGAGTCGCCACCTTCTATCTGGACAATTACCTGGCGTGGCATCAATGGGTGGATGGTGACACCAGAGAAGCACGGCGGGCATTCATTCTGGGGCGATCTGTCTCGAGCGCCAGCAGCGAAGGGAAATCGGGGGTCCTGTGACCTCGCTTCCGGGTCCCGGCTCGCCAACACTTCCGCCGAACACAGCTTTACGCCGCCGAATGGGTGACAGTGCGATCGGGAGGCATGGCCAGGCGGTACGCGCGGTTCGGCGGAGCGCCTATGGCCGATGGGCCTTCAGTACCCTGATCCGGACGACCGTCCCGCCCTCGGGCCTGTTCTCGGCTTCGACCGTGCCGCCCCAGCTCTCCACGAGACGCCGTACGATCGCGAGGCCGAGGCCGGTTCCGGAGGAGCGGGTCGAGAAGTGCGGCTCGAAGACGCGCAGCAGGAGATCGGGCGGAACACCGCGGCCGTTGTCTGCCACTTCGATCGCCACACCATCACCGGCGACGGCCGCACCGACCGTGATGTCTCCCGCTGCGTCAAAGGCGGCGCGCGAGTTCTCGACCAGGTTGAGCAGCACCTCCTTCAGCTCATCTGCGCGTGCAAGAATGGGTGGCAGATCCGGTTCGACATCCTCGATATACCGGACGTGACGGTCGCCCGAGCGGTACAGCGTAAGCGCTTCGCGGATGACGGAAGGTGCATCGACGGGCACGACCGGACCGCTGGCGAGCGATGGCGCGCCATAGCGGGAGAAGGCGCGAGCGATCTCGCTCAATCGATCGATCTCGGCCAGCACCTGAGAGACGTTCGATTCGAGGATGTCGTCGAAATCGGGATGCCGGTCGGCATGCGCGCGCCGCAGATGCTGCACGGCGAGCTTGATCGGTGTGAGCGGATTCTTGATCTCGTGCGCGATCTGTCTCGCCATCTCGCCCCACGCCAGCACCCGCGCGGTACGCAGCTCCCGGGCACGGGCGCGTCGGAGCCGGCGCGTCATGCGGTTGAACGAGGCGAAGAGCTGTCCGAACTCATCATCGGGGCGCTCGGGCAGGCGGACCCGCAGGCTGCCGGCGCCGACGGCGGCGCTCGCGCGCCGCAGCAGGCCGATCGGTCCGGCGAGCGTACGGCCGACGGCAAGCGACAACGCCAGTGACAACAGGGCGCCTATGACGGCGGCAAAGAGGACCAGGTGTGCGAACTGGCGCTGCCGCAGCGCGGTATCGCCGGCGGAGAGGGACATGGGCACACCGAGCGTACCGGACGGAGGCAACGCGCGGTATGCGATCACATAGGAACTGCTTCCCAGCCTCTGCGTTTCGATGGCATCCTGCTCCTCGCCGGACTCGATCCGCTGGTAGATGCCTGGCGGCATCCATGCATTGTAGATGCCCAGGTCCCAGGCCTCGCGCGAGGACACGTCGATGAGCTCGCCGCCCTGGTAGCGGAGCACGTCCGTGCCTGCGTGAGCCGCCAGGTCGCGCAGGTCGCCGGCACCATCCTGGAATTCGAGAACGGCCTGGCCGGCGGAGTGCTGAGCGACGGTCCGCGCAGCGCGCTCTACTTCGCCGGCCAGGGCGCTGTAGGCAGCCCAGCCGAACACTGCGGTCGGGATCAGGAAGAACGTGAACAGGGCAAGCGTGATGCGCGCGCGAAGAGTGCCGAGCCAGCGCGCCCATTCGCGAACCGGCACGGCGCTGCCGCCGCGGCCCGCGACGCCCAGCACCCAGAGCAGCGCGAAGAGGGTGAGGTCGAAGGTCGCAAGGAGGGCAGCGCGCGCGAGTCGCACGCCGGCCGGCGGCAGGGGAATGGCGAGGTGCGCGTGGTACCAGCCGTCGGGATACTTGACTTCCGCTTCGCTGCGCCAGCCGTTGGGCGTGCTGGCCCATTGAATCGACTCCTGCACCGGATCCGGTCCGGTCACCTCGACGAGGTTCAGTCGCGCGCTGCTCGAAGAGACGATACCCAGAAACGGTGCGACGGCGCTCGTCCGATCGAGCGTCCGTCTGGGGGGGATCCTCACGGTGATCAACGACCCGTCGGCCATGGGGACGGTGAGGAGTCTGCTCATCGTCGGCATGTCGGTGAACGCCATGATCTGCGGTGCGGCCCGCCCGCTCGCCTCACGGACGATGTCGAGCAATCGCTGCACCTCATCCGTCGTGGGCGCAGGTGCCGAGCCCAGCTGCACCTCGGGAAATCCGGAGGCCGTCCAGAGGACGATGTGTGCTGGATATGGCTCCTGCGCGAGCCCGCTTGCGACCCAGGTGCGATAGAGCAACTGCACGCCATCCTCGCCTGAATCGAAACGCGCGACGGCTTCGCGGCCGAAGTTGACGAGGAGGAACTCGACATAGGGATCCGCACGGGTGCCGAGCGTCCTCAGCTCGTGCTCCGCCCTTTGCAGCCGCGCGTCCACCTGTGCGACCCAGAGGAACGGCATGACGACGGTCGCTGCGAGCCACCCGGCGACAAGCCATCGGCTGAACGCGCCCGTACGTCCTGCCAGCGGCGCGAGCGCGACGGCCGCCAGCGCGAACGGTACGGCCCAGAGCGCGGCGAGACTCAGCCGTACCGGCGCGTAGGGATGTGCGCCCGCCGACGCGTAGATCCCGAGCCCGGCGGAGAGCACGAGCATGGTGAGGAACAGGGCGCGGCGGCCAGCCGGTCTGGCCCAGGCGGCAGGCAGCAGGTACATCGGCGCGGCGTTCGGCATGGCCAGTCGCGTCACGAGCGCGAGCAGGATCGCAGCCACGACCTGCAGGCCGAGCCAGTACACGCTGCCGGCCTGCAGCAGCGCGGTCGTAGCACCGGCGAGCAGCAGTCGAAGTGCGAGCGGATAGGCAACGGCGACCACCACCATGCCCGCCATGATCCGCAGGGTTCCGGCACGGCGCACCCGCTCGCGCAGCGACGGCGACCGCAGCGACGGGGCAGCGAGCATGGCGCGGAGCTGCGTCCGCGACGAGGCGGGGCTGAGTGCGGCCGCCAGCGCGGCGAGCGGAAGCAGCAGCGCGAGCAGCCGCCCGAGCGACATGTCGCCTGGCAGCGGCAGTGTGAACAGGAGCGGGGAAAAGAGCCGGTCTGCGCCGATTGCTTCGCCGAATGGCGCAGCAGCGGCGAGCGGAACGAGCAGCAGCAGCGGCAGCACCGCAGCGCGCCCGCGACCGTAGGGTGAGCGCAGCCACGCGCTCGCAAATGCCAGAAATGCGGCGATCGCGCTCAGCAGCACGACGGCGCGCGCGCTACGCTCTAGCAGGCTGCGCCAATCCGACTGTGTGGACGGCTCCAGCCTCGCGCTCACGATCGTATCACCCGCCTCGATGAGCGACCATACCGCGTCGGTGCCGCCGCCCTGACGGAACGACGCACGAGTACGCGTGCGCGCAGCTACGACGTCGCCGATCGCGACGTCGTAGCCATCGTTCAGTATGCCCGTCTCGACCAGCACGGCGGCGATCGCATACTCTTCACGGCCTTCGACCGGCACGGGCAGATACAGATAGCTGAACAGCGGGCTGGCTTTGAAATAGGCGCTGACATCCCGGATCCAGATCGAGTCAGGCATCGGCCCACGGTGGTGGCCGGCCCACGCAACGAGGTTGCCGGCGGCCGTATAGACCGCGAGGCCGTCGACCCGGGACTGCTCCCTCAGCTGCCCCAGCTGCTCGAACAGGTCGGCCGTGGCTTCGATCCCCGTCTCGTCGCGCCGCGGTCGCGACGCCAGCCGGGCCGCACTGCCAGACGTCGAGCGCCCCCGTTCCACCAGTTCCGACATCATCCGCGCCAGCTCTTCACCGAGTGCTGCCTGACGCCGCTCCAGAATCTCCGGCCAGTGGGTCTCCAGCTGACGGAACTGATGCGTAAACAGTGCGGCGGCCGTGACGCCCGTCAGCAGCAGGGCAAGCGCGATGATCAGCGGGATGAGCCCTCGTCGGGTGCGGCTCGCAGTCCGCCACGTGGCCGTCAGAGCAGCGGCAGCAACGAACGCAGCGGCAGCGGCGATCAGCCAGCCGGGCTGCAGCTGCCGCGTCCAGCCGACCAGGAGCGACAGCGACACGGCAGTTGCGCCGAACGCGCCGAGCACCGACCCTTTGGCCTGGATCCGCTTCAATCGATTCCGTCCAACCGTGTGAGAAACGATGGCCAACAGTTCCCTGGCCCTGGATGAGCTGAGCTGGATCGACGCGGCGGCTCACCTTGCGCGTGATCCGCGGCTCATCATACCTGTCGGCGCACTGGAGCAACACGGCCCACACCTGCCACTCGGCAGCAACGTCCTGATCGCGCGCCGCATCGCGGTCGACCTCTCCGTCGAGTTCGGCGTACTGCGCGCGCCGACCATGTACTACGGCGTCAACGTGCGGAGCGAACGAGAGTACGCCGGCACCGCCACGCTGCGCCAGAAGACGCTGCACCGTGCAATGAACGAGCTGCTGGCGGCCTGGGAAGAGCACAGCGTGGGCGAGTTCATCATCCTGACTGCCCATAGCCACGAGCCGCACCTCGACGCGCTCGCGACGCTCATCACGGGCGCCGCGCGGGTGCGTGTGGTCTCTGTCTGGGACGTCGAGATCGGGGACCTGCTCGAAAAGCAGCCCGGCCATCTTCACGCCGGCGAGGCGGAGACGTCCGTCATGCTGTTCCTGTACCCCGAGCTGGTGCGAATGGAGCGCGCGCGCGACTTCGACCTGCCTGCCGCCGAATTCGAGCGATACATCCGCGGGCAGCTGCCGGCACCGCCGCCGGGCGGCGCCGGCGTCGTCGGCACGCCGACCGCAGCGACGGCGGCCAAGGGCGAAGCCATCTACAACCGCATCATGACCGCGGTGCGCGGCGCCGTGTTCAGCCCGACCGACGCTGAGTCCGACACGATCTGAAGCCGGCAGCGACGCAGCGGCGGCGACCGGGGGGACCCCGCCCCCCCGGCCGGGGGTAGGACAAGGCCAACCCAATGGAGGGCACAGATGAAGCTACCGGCGACACTCGGCGCCGTCGTCCTTGCGGCGGCCGCGGCCCTCGCGGCGCCCGCAGCCGCCCAGACGGTACAACTCGACGAAGGCACGTTCCGCATCCTCGTGAACGGCCGTGAAGTCGGTGTGGAGACGTTCTCGATCCGGCAGAACGGCACGGGCGCGGATGCAGTCATCATCGCGCAGGGCCGCGTCGTGCTCGACGCCGCAGCCGGCGGCAACGAGGTGCTCGCGAACGTGCAGCTGGCGGGCGCCGGTCTGCGCCCGGTGGCCTACGACGTGGAGCTGCGGGGCGGCGACGCGCGCCGGATCAATGCGCGCGTGACCGGCAGCCGGGCCAGCGCGCGCACGATGTCGTCCGCGGGCGAGACCATGCGCGAGTACCTGGTCAGCGACGGCGCCGTCCTGCTCGATGATGGTGTGGCACACCACTACTACTTCATTGCGCAGCGCGTCGCGGCGGGGGCAACACGGACACCGATCGTGATTCCGCGCGAAAGCCGGCAGGTCCAGGCCACCATCACGGCGGGCGGACAGGAGAGCATAAGCGCCGGCGGTCAGACGGTGAGCGCGCGGAAGATCGTGGTCACCGCCGACGGCGGCGAGCGGACCGTGTGGGTCGATGCAGAGGGCCGGGTGCTCCGCGTCGAGATCCCGTCGAAGGACTACGTTGCAGTACGGACGGAGCTGCCCTAGGGCGGCTCCGTCCGGGCCGCAGCCGCTGCACGCGCCATGTGAAACCATGCTCCGGCCTGCACGTAGGGGTCGTGCACATTCGAGCTGACATCGCTGAACGAGGAGAAGCAACGGTGCTTCGATTGAAGGGCCGCAGGAGCGGTCTGACGGTTCTATCATTGCTGCTTGCAGCGCCGGCCGTTGCGCCGTCCGCTGCCGGAGCCCAGGCAACGCTGACGCTGCAGGAGGCAGTCGCGCTCGCGCGCCGGACGAATCCCGACTACCTGCAGCAGGCCAATGACGTGACGGCCGCCGACTGGGCGGTGCGCAGCGCGTACGGGCAGCTGATGCCTGGCGCTTCGGCGACCACGTCATACAGCTACACGGCGGCGGGTGAGCAGCGGATCGGCAACTTCACGGGTGACGAGCTCGGCCTGGCGACTGCGACCGATTACCATTCCTCGAGCTACGGCGTCAACCTGAACTACCGGCTGAGCGGCTCATCGCTGCTGGCTCCAGGGCAGGCGAAGTCGCAACGGGCGGCGACCGTCGCCGGCATTGACGCGGTCGAGTTCACGCTGCGCACCGACGTGACGCGGCAGTATCTCGCGGTGAAACGCGCTGCGGACGGAGTGACGCTCGCGCAGCAGGAGCTGGCGCGCGCCGACGAGAACCTGCGACTTGCGCGGGCGCGGGTCGAAGTCGGCGCAGCCATTCCGATGGAGGCGCAGCAGGCCGAGGTCGAGCGCGGCCGCGCGGAGGTTGCGCTGCTGCAGGCGGAGAACCTGGAGCAGACGGAGCGGTTGCGCCTGTCGCAGCTCGTCGGCACGCCGCTCCCGACCGACGTGCAGCTGACGACGGTGTTCGTCGTGCGCGACGTGTCCTGGACGCTCGAGGCGCTGCAGGAGATGGCGGCACAGTCGCATCCGCAGCTGCGCGCAGCGCAGGCCGCCGAGGCGTCCGCCGAGGCCGGCGTGCGCATGGCACGATCCGCCTACCTGCCCTCGCTCAACCTGTCGGCCGGCCTGCTGTCCGGCTTTGCCCGCCGCGCCGGCAACTCGGACTTCCTGGTGCAGCAGGCGCGCAGCGGCGCGGCCGCTCAGATGAACTCGTGCGAGACCAACAACCTCATATCGGCCGGCCTGTCGACGCCTCTGCCGGGCTTCCCGCGCGACTGCGACTTCGCGCTCTCGCCGGGTGACGAACAGCTCATCCGCGACCGGAACGGCTTCGACTTCTCGCGCGACCCGTTCTCCGCGTCGATCTCTGTATCGATCCCGATCTTCGACGGCTTCGCGCGCGAGCAGCAGGTCGCGACGGCGCGGGTCGCCGAGGCGGACGCGCAACTGCGACTGCGCTCGGAACAGATGCGCATCCGCACGGAAGTCGCCACGGCGCTGAACAACGCGCAGACCGGACGGCGCAGCGCAGAGCTGGAAGCACGCAATGCGGATCTCGCCACCCAGCAGCTCGAGCTCGCGCGGGAACGCTATCGTCTCGGCGCATCCTCGTACGTCGAGCTGCAGGAGGCCGAGACGCTGAAGGCGCGTGCCGACCGCGCCTACCTGTCCGCGCTCTACCAGTTCCACGAGAGCCTCGCCGCAATGGAAGCGGCCGTCGGCCGTTCGCTCACGGCCGACGAGGAGGTCCAGTAGATGAAGAAGAAGACGAAGATCGCGATTGCCGCCGTGGCGACCGCAGGCGTGGTCGCCGTCTCCGTCGTGGCCGCGATGAAGGGCCGGAACGCGGGTACGGAGGTGCGCCTGGAGGCCGTCGCCACCCGCGACCTGGTCTCGACCGTGACGGCCAGCGGCTGGATCCGGCCGCATCGGCGCGTGGACGTGCAATCGGACATCATCGGCCGCATCATCGAGCTGAACGTGAAGGAAGGCGCAAACGTGCAGCGGGGACAGCTGCTCCTGCGCATCGAGCCCACGCAGTTCGAGGCGGCAGTGTCGCGCGCGCGTGCTGCCGTGCAGGAGGCCGGTGCGCGCGAGGCGCAGGCCCGCGCGAACATGCTGCAGGCGGAGCGCGCGTACGAGCGGCTCGCCGCGCTCGGCCAGTCCGACCAGAACCTGGTGAGCCGGCAGCAGATCGAGGAGGCGGAGACGCAGCTGCTGGTGCAGCGCGAGCTGCTGACCGCTGCGGGGTTCGGCGTGGCGCAGGCCCGGTCCGCTCTTGCCGAAGCCGAGGATCAGCTCGCCAAGACTGTCGTGCGCGCACCGATGGACGGTATCATCACGCGGCTGAACGTCGAAGTGGGGTCCACCGCGATGATCGGCACCATGAACAATCCCGGCAGCATCCTGCTGACGGTCGCGGACCTGTCTTCGATGGAGGCTGTCGTGCGCGTGGATGAGACCGACGTGCCGGACCTGCAGGTCGGTGACAGTGCGACCATCACCGTGGACGCTTTTGCGCGCGAGACGTTCACCGGCCGCGTGACGGAGATCGGCTTCAGCTCAGTCACTTCGCCGCTCCAGACCTACGCGCCTTCGGCCGCGGGCGGCCAGGCGATCGACTATGAGATCGTGATCACGCTCGACAACCCGCCGCCGTCGCTGCGCTCCGACCTGTCGGTCTCCGCCGACATCGTGACCGCGCGCCGAACGCAGGCGCTGTCCGTGCCGATCATCGCGCTGACCGTGCGCGAGAAGACGACGGAGGAGCAGATCGAGAACGAGAATCCGGAGGTAAACGCAGCCGCGCGTGCCGCCATCGCCGCCGCGGCGGGCACAGACGAGGAGGGCGTGTTCGTGGTGCGCGACGGCATTGCGCATTTCGTGCCGGTCGTCGTCGGCATCGCCGGCCGCGAGCACTTCGAAGTGATCAGCGGCCTGACGTCGTCCGACACCGTCGTGGCGGGGCCGTACGAGGCGATACGCTCGCTCGAGGACGGACAGGCGGTGCGACCACTGACGGTCACTCCGACGGAGCGGCGTGGCGCGATCACAGCCGGGGGAAGCTGACATGAGTCCGGATTCTGTCATCCGCACGGAAGCCCTTACCAAGGAGTACGTGCTCGGCGCTGAAACAGTGCGCGCCCTGCGCGGCGTGGATCTGCGCATCGCGCGCAACGAGTACGTAGCGATCATGGGCCCGTCGGGCTCCGGCAAGTCCACGTTCATGAACCTGATCGGCTGCCTCGACACGCCGACGTCGGGCGAGTACTGGCTGGACGGCACGGCCGTCTCCGGCCTCGTCGATGACGAGCTCGCGGCCATCCGCAACCGGTACGTCGGCTTCGTGTTCCAGACGTTCAACCTGCTGCCGCGCGCTACCGCTCTGCACAACGTCGAGCTGCCGCTCATCTACGCCGGCATCGGCCGCAGGGAGCGGCTGGAGCGCGCGACCGACGTGCTGCGCAAGGTCGGGCTCGCCGACCGGATGGAGCACAAGCCGTCAGAGCTGTCCGGTGGACAGCGCCAGCGTGTGGCCGTGGCGCGCGCGCTCGTCAACCGCCCTTCCCTGCTGCTGGCCGACGAGCCGACGGGCAACCTGGACAGCTCGACGAGCGAAGAGATCATGGCGCTGTTCGGCGAGCTGCACGACGGTGGTCAGACGATCATGGTGGTCACGCACGAGCACGACATTGCCGCGCACGCGCAGCGGGTGATCACGCTGCGGGACGGCATCATCGAGTCGGACGTCATGAATCAGCACGTCGTCGCGCCCCACCCCGTCCGGCCGGCCATCGCCCAATGACGATCGGCCAAGGCGTCCACCTGGCGCTCGGCCAGATCCGCGCACAAAAGCTGAAGAGCTTCTTCGCAGTGCTCGGCGTGATCATCGGCACGATGTTCCTGATCACCGTCGTCAGCGTAGTCGAGGGCCTCAACCAGTACATGGAAGAGGACTTCGCCACGGCGATCTACGGCCTGAACACCATCACGCTGAGTCGCGAGCCGGAGATCAGCTTCAGCTCCGACCCCGATGTATACCGCGAGTACCGCCGCAGGCCGCGCATCACGTTCCGCGATGCGGACGCGCTGCGCGCCGGACTGTCGGTGCCGGCATTGGTCGCGGTCGAGAGCTACAGCGGTGGCAATGTCGTATCGGAGTATGGCGTCGAGATCGAGAACGTGTGGCTGACGGGCGCATCGGCCGACCTGTTCCGGATCCGCGAGCTCGACATCGAGCGCGGCCGCGCGTTCACGGCGCCGGAGGACCGGGCAGGCGTGCCGGTCGTGCTGCTCGGCTACGACTCTGCGGAGCAGCTGTTCGGCAGTCTCGACCCGCTCGGCCGGACCGTGAAGGTCCGCAGCGTGCCGTTCCGCGTCATCGGCGTGCTGAAGAAGCAGGGCTCGCTGTTCGGCCAGTCGATGGACAGCCGCGCGTTCGCGCCCGCCCGCTCGCCGATGGGCCGGCTGGTGAATCCGCAGGGCATCGTGGACCGCGTGCTGGTCAAGCCGCTCGATCCGGCGCACATGGATCAGCTCACGAGCGACATCGAAGCGATCATGCGCGTGCGCCACCGGCTGCGCCCGACCGAGGCGAACGACTTCGCGATCGAGACCGCGACCGAGTCGATGACCTTCTGGGAGAACATCCGGCGGATCCTGCTGATCGCGTTCCCCGGCCTCGTCTCCATCGCGCTGGTCGTCGGCGGCATCGTCATCATGAACATCATGCTGGTGTCCGTGACGGAGCGCACGCGCGAGATCGGCATTCGCAAGGCGCTCGGCGCGAAACGTCGCGACATCCACGTGCAGGTGCTCGTCGAATCCGCGACGCTGTCGCTGCTGGGCGCGGTCGTCGGCATCGTCATCGGCGTCGGCATGGCGCAGCTCGTCAGCGCGCTGTCGCCGCTGCCCGCCGCCATCGCGCCCGTCTGGATGGCGGCGTCGGTCATCATGGGCGTGACCGTCGGCGTCGTCGCCGGTCTGTATCCGGCGGCGAAGGCGGCGCGCATGGATCCCGTCGTCGCACTGCGGGCGGAGTAGCCGATGCGGATCGAGAGCGTCTACGAGGGTGCCGGCCTCGCACTGGACCAGTTGCGCGCAAACAAGTTCCGCAGCGGGCTGACCATACTCGGAATCGTCGTCGGCGTGGCTACGGTGATGGCCATGAGCGCGATGATCCAGGGCATCCGCACGAGCATCATGAGCGAGATGGAAGCCGTCGGGCCGAGGAACTTCATTGTTTCCCGCAACGACTTCAGCGGCCTGCAGGTATCCGGCCCCATCCGGCAGAACCCGAAGATCGAGATCTTCGAGGCGCGCCGCATCCGTCAGCTGCCCGCGATCCGGCGGGTCATGATCGGCCTCGACATGAGCGGCGAGTTCGTGAACGGCCGCTCCCGGCTCGCGGCGGTCCCCATCGCCGGCCGCGAAAACGGCTGGGCACAGTACACGAATGCGGCGATCGTCGCCGGACACGACATGCTGCCGGGTGATGTCAGTGCAGGAGCGGCCGTCGTGTTGCTGAGCACGCATCTCGCCGAGGCGCTGTTCGGTCCCCTCGACCCGATCGGCCGCACGGTGAACGTCAACGGCAGGTCGTTCGAGGTGATCGGCGTCGTCAGGATGAGCGACAACGTGTTTTCCGCGGTGCAGCGCAACGTCGCGATCATGCCGTACTCCACTCTGCTCCGGCGTCTCGGCGCATGGGACGGTGGGCTCGTCGTGTTCGCGGAGCCGACTGCGCTGGCCACGCAGGACGAGGCGATGGATCAGGTGACCACGCTGATGCGCACGCTGCGGCGCCTGCGGCCCGTCGAGGAGAACAACTTCGCGCTCGTGCGACAGGAGCAGTTCCTGGAGACGTTCAACCGGATCACCGGCGTATTCTTCATGGTCATGATCGCGCTGTCGTCGGTCGGTCTGATGGTCGGCGGCGTGGGCGTTATCGCGATCATGATGATCGCCGTGACGGAACGCACGCGTGAGATCGGCATCCGCAAGGCGATCGGCGCGACACGGCGCGAGATCCTGTGGCAGTTCCTGTTCGAGGCCGTGACGCTCACGTGCATCGGCGCGGCGCTGGGCATGATGGTGGGTGCCGGGCTCGCGTTCCTGGTCGCCGCGCTGACGCCGATTCCAGCGGCCGTGCCGCTCGGTGCCATTGTCGCCGCACTCGTCATGGCCGCCGTCGCTGGCGTCGTGTTCGGCATGTGGCCGGCCTGGCGCGCGGCGCGCATGGACCCGGTCGAGGCGCTGAGGTACGAGTGACCGACGTGCTGGCGCTGATGGCGCATCCCGACGACGCCGAGCTGCTCTGCGCCGGCGCGCTGGTCGCCGCTGCGGATGCCGGCCGGCGCACGGCCGTGCTCGACCTCACGGCGGGCGAGAGCGGCAGCTTCGGCACGGCCAGCGGCCGCGCGGATGAGGCGACGGCGTCCGCAACGGTGCTCGGTCTCGCCGAGCGCCGCAACGCCGGCCTGCCCGATGGCCGGCTCGAGAACTCGCCTGATGCGCGCGCAGTGGTGGCCGCCCATGTCCGGATACTGCGTCCGCGCGTCGTGATCCTGCACTGGCCCGAGGCACGGCACCCCGACCACCGCGCGGCCGCGGGGCTCGGCCGCGATGCGTGCTTTCTGGCCGGCGTACGGAACGCCCGCATCGAGGGCGAGCCGTTCCGCCCGTTCAAGGTGGTCCACGCCCTTGCATACGCGGAGCACGCGCCGAAGCCGAGCTTCGTCGTGGATATCAGCCGGCAGATGGACCGGAAACTGGAGGCGATCTTTGCGTTCGGCTCCCAGTTCGAGGGGAAAGCCGCCATGGGTGACGTCTTCAGCGGCGACCGGCCATTGCGCGAGCAGATCCTGGCCTACCATGCTTACTACGGCAGCCTCATCCGCTGCGCGTACGGCGAGCCGTACCACACGCGCGAGACCCTGCGCGTCGCGGACCTCGCGGAACTCGATACCGGCACATTCTGACCATGTACGTCTATCTGGACCATGCCGCCACCACGCCGATGCGGCCCGAGGTCCGCGAAGCGATGGCGCCGTATTTCGACGAACGGTTCGGCAATCCATCCAGCATGCACCGGTGGGGACGTCAGGCGCGCAACGCGCTCGAGCAGGCGCGCGAGCGCGTGGCCGGCGCCCTCGGCGCAGCTCGCCGCGACGTCGTGTTCACGGGCGGCGGCACGGAGGCGGACAACATCGCGGTGCTCGGCCGCTGGCGCTCGAGCTGCGCCGCAGCGCCGGGGTCCCGCGGCGCGGCGGTCGTCTGCACGGCGGTCGAGCACAAGGCCGTCGGCGCGGCGGCGCAGAGCGCAGCCGATGAGGGCGCACAGCTCATCATCCTCGGCGTGGATGAGTACGGCCGCGTGGATCCATCGGCCGTCGAGGAGGCGCTGCGCGAGCGCCCGTGTGTCGTGAGCGTGATCTGGGCGAACAACGAGGTGGGTACGATCCAGCCGGTCGCGGAGATCGCCGCGCTCTGCCGGGCCGCGGGCGTCGCGTTCCACTCGGACGCGGTGCAGGCGTTCGGGAAACTGCGCGTCCGTGTGGACGAGGCCGGGTGCGACATGGTGTCGATCAGCGCGCACAAGGTGGGCGGGCCGAAGGGCATCGGCGCCCTGTGCATCCGCGAGAGCACCCATGTTCTGCCACTCGTGCACGGCGGCGGTCAGGAGCGCGAGCTGAGACCGGGCACCGAGAACGTCGCCGCCGCGGTCGGCTTCGCGACGGCGGCCGAGCTGGCGGTCGCCGAGCGGGAGGAGGAAGCCGCCCGGCTGGCAGCGCTGCGAGATCTGCTCGAGGCCGGACTGCGCGCCGCCGCGCCGGACCTGATCGTGAACGGGCCGCCCGACGGGCGCCTGCCGAACATCCTGAACGTCACCCTGCCCGACACCGACCAGGAGGGCCTGCTGATCGGACTCGACCTCGAGGGCGTCGCCGCCTCGGGCGCGTCCGCTTGCGCGAGCGGCACGGTCAAACCTTCACACGTGCTCGCTGCGATGGGCGCGCTGCGGCCGGGCGCAGCGTCGGTGCGGCTGTCGCTCGGCCGCACGTCCACGGCCGCCGAGATCGATACCGCGATCGCCGCGTTCGGCCGCGTCGTCGATCAGCTCAGAACACCGGCGTCGTATCCCGCTTCTTCAGTATGAACAGTCCCTCCTGCAGGCTCGTGACGACGATCGAGCCGCTCTCGAAGAACGGGTAGTTGCTCCACGCACCGCTGAAGCCCGGCCCCTCCAGGTAGGGCGTCGTGTCGAAGAAGCCGAGCTCGCGCGGCTTCGTCGGATCCGACACGTCGAGGATGTGCAGGCCGTAGCGGTAGTTCGCCTGGTACGCGGTGTCACCCTTGACGTACAGGTTGTGCGCGCTCGACGGCATGGAGCCCATGAACTGCGTGACGAGCTGCGGATCCTCCAGGTCGGACACGTCCCAGACCAGCGTGCGCGTGGTCGGCACGCTGCCCCGCAACACATCGGCCTCGTCGTCCTGGATGAAGTAGCGGTGATCGTCCGTCAGCCAGCCCTGATGGATGTAGCCGGCGTTCGGCGACGTCGCGCGCGACAGTGGAACCGGGTTGCCCTTGTCGGTGACGTCGGAGATCGCGAACATGTCGCCGTTCGACTTGAGACAGATCTCGTGGCCCTCATATGCGTCATCGGGGCCGCGGTAGATGACGCACTGGACGTCGTGCGTGCCGCCGCTCTCGTCGCGGAAGCAGCCGGCGAACGCGGGCTCGAGCGGCTCGCGGATGTCGATCATGTGCAGTCCGCCACCGCATGTCTCGCCGCCGCCGCGTGAGCCGACCAGGAACGCGTAGCCGGTCTCCTCGTTGATCGCGATGTTGTGCACGCTCGCGACGTTCGCGTAATGTGCGTCCGGCTCGAACAACGCCGGCGCAGCCGTCACGTTGCGCAGGCGGCGCAGATCGAACACCTGCATGCCGTGATTGCCGGCGCCGTCGGCAACGATGAACGCGTGGTCGCGGTACGTCTTGATGTCGCGCCAGAGTTGCGACGGCGGCGTGTCCGGCGTCTTCGGCAGGTCGCCGATCAGACGCGGGTTCACCGGGTCGGTGATGTCGACGAACGACGTGCCATCATTGCGGCCGACGAGGGCATACTCGCGGCCCGTCTCCGGATCGGTCCAGCCCCAGTTGTCGTTCGTGCGCACACCGCGCGAACTGCCGTCCGCGCGCAGCATCGAGTTGGGGATGAACGCGAGCAGCTCGATGTCGCTGCAGTTGAACTGACCGACGGTGCCGTCCGTGCACTTGCGCTCCGCTCCGACCACTGCGGCCAGCCCGTCGGGCGCGCTCGCCAGCATGCCGCGATCCTGCCAGGCGCCCGAGCCGTCACGCTCGTAGACGTAGACCGCACCGGCCTGATGATGCATGCCGGAGGCAGTGACCGCCGCGATGCCGGAGCCGGCGAAGATGCGATCGCCGAACGCGTCGCGCGTCACGGTCTCGGTGAGCTGGATCCGGCGCGACGTCTCGAACATCGGCTCGTCGCCGCTGCCGCGGTAGACGTAGACCATGCCGGTGTCGGTGCCGCGCGGCGCTGGCGCACCCACCCATACATCGCTGCCAGCGACGGCGACCGACGTGCCGAACCGGTCGCCGGCAACGCTGTTGAACGCCGCGAGCCGGGACTGCTCGGACCACGCGCCGCTGCCGGCGTCGCGCCGGTAGATGAACGCCGCGCCGTGGCCGTTGCCGCTGCCCGGCGCGCCGATCACTGCGACATCGCCGTCGAGCGCGATCGACGTGCCGAACGTCGCGTTCCGCTCCGCCACCGACTCGAGCACTGCGGCTTCCCGCCAGGTACCATCCACCAGTGCGAACTCGTAGACGCGCCCGGCCCCCGGTGCCTCGTCCGACGCAGCGCCATGGTTGGGCGCGCCGATCAGCGCGCGGTCGCCCGCAATGGCGATGGCGCCGCCGAACCCATCGCCCGATGCCGAAGCCGATGGACGCAGGCTGACCTGGTGCGCCCAGGCGTCGTTCGCGCCGCGCCGGAACAGGTGCACGACGCCCGCAGGCGGCGGCGCGTCGTCGCCGCCCCGCCCGCCGCCCTCGGCCGGAGCGCCGACGGCGCTGCCCGGCTCGCCGACCAGCAGCCAGTCGCCCGACGCGGCCAGCGTGATGCCGAAGTCCGTGCCGCAGTAGCCGTACTGGCTGCAGCCTGGATCGCGCCCCGCGATGCCGGCATCGGGGAGCGCGCCCGCGTGCTGCCAGCCGCTGCCCTGACGCCGGAAGACGTGGATATCGCCGCCGCGCTGCGCGACGAAGAGCGTTCCGCCGGTCGCGGCGAGCACCGCGCCAAAGCCGTCCGCCCGTTCGGAATCCGGCGCGCGCAGCTGCGCGGCCTCCCGCCACTCGCCGCCGCTCCGGCGGTACACGTACACCAGGCCGGACCGGAACGTGTTGTTCGGCTCCCCGATGAGCAGCTCGTCAGGGCCGACCACCACCGAGTTGCCGAACGACCCAGACTGCGCCGCAGACGGGCCGGTAACGATGATGGTCAGGACGAACGCGACGAGGATGCGCTGGATCAGGTGCATGGCGGTCTCCAGGGTTCTTCTGATTGGGGTGCAGGGTGCATTATACGGCTAGCGCGGGAACTGCAGCAACGGCGGGAAGCGGGAAACGGTGGCGGGACGGCGGGGACGGCGGGAACGGCGGGAACGGCGGGGACGGCGGGGACGGCGGGGACGGCGGGGACGGCGGGGACGGCGGGGACGGCCGCCTGGGCAATCTGCTATGGCGCGTCCCCGTACACAGGCACGTTCAACGTGCGCGGGACGTGTACGTGTACGGGCAGTGGGTGAGGCCCACGCGCAGGTTTACGGGCATGAGCAGGAGCAGGTGTACGTCTCTCGAGCGGCACGGTTGCTCGCCCCGCCTTCCGTTGAACCCCGGGCACGCCGGGGTGTACCCCTGACCATGGCAAGGATACTGGTTGCAATGAGCGGCGGCGTTGATTCGTCGGTCGCGGCCGCGCTGCTGGTCGAGCAGGGGCACGATGTGGTGGGCGTCACGATGAAGACGTTCTGCTACACGGGCTCGAACTCGACCGGCAGGACATGCTGCGGGCTGGACGGCATTCTGGACGCGCGTCGGGTGGCAGAGACGCTCGGCATTCCGCACTACGTGTTCGACATGGAGGAATCCTTCGGCCGGGCCGTGATCGACGATTTCGTGAGCGAGTACGCTGCCGGGCGGACGCCGAATCCCTGCGTGCGCTGCAACTCCACCACCAAGATCCCGGAGATGCTGGAGCGGGCCCGACGCCTTGGCTGCGAGGCGATCGCGACCGGTCACTATGCCCGGAGCGTGCGTGATGACGGAGGCAGCGTGCGCGTGCTGCGCGGGCTGGATGAGGGCAAGGATCAGACGTACTTCCTGTGGGGCGTGCCGCGGGAAGTGCTGCCGTATCTGCGGTTCCCGGTGGGCGAGCTGACGAAGCCGGAAGTGCGGGAGCAGGCGCGGCGGCTGCAGCTCGCTACGGCCGAGAAGCCGGAGTCGCAGGAGATCTGCTTCGTGCCGACCGGCGACTACGCCGAGTTCCTCGGGAAGAGGCTCGGCGCGGAACATCCGGCTCTCTCGCCGGGCGCGCTGGTCACGACGACGGGCGAAGCGGTCGGCGCGCACGGTGGCTACGGCCGCTATACAGTCGGCCAGCGGAAGGGCCTGGGCGGCGGCCGCGGCCGCGCGCTCTATGTGCTCGGCGTGCGGGCCGCCACGAACGAGGTGGTCGTCGGCTCGGAGGACGAGCTGATGCGCAACGACGTCGCAATTCACGACCTGAACTGGATCGGCACCCCGCCAGCTGCGGGCGAACGGGTGCGGGTTCAGCTGCGGCACCGGTCGGCAGCGGTGGAGGCGGTCGTAACGGCCGCTGGCAGCGGGCGCGTCGCGTTCGGGCTGATGGAGCCGCAGCGTGCGATCACGCCGGGCCAGTCCGGCGTCGCCTACCGCGGCGACGAGCTGATCGGCGGTGGCCGCATTGTCTGATTTCTCTGCAGTCCCGTCGAAAACCCTTGCATTCTACCGCACAATGGCCCTACCATTGCTCGTTGGTCCCTCGAGCTGCCGTGGGTAAGCGTGTAATGGAGCACGACATCAAGCGTTCCATCGAGCTGATGGAAAAAGGCTTCGTAGAGCACGAGGATGGCAACCTCTTCGTGCAGCTGGCCGAGGCGTATCGCGCCGCGGGCGACCTCGAGCGCGCCATGCGTGTGCTGCGCCGCGGTCTGGAAAAGCACCCTACGTACGTGCCGGGTTATGCGCTGCTGGGCATCGTTCTGCGCGATCTGGGCCGCGAGGCCGAGGCGGCCGTCTGCTTCGAGCAGCTGCTGGAGATGGATCCGTCGAATCCCGTAGCGCGGGCTTCGCTTGCCGAGATCCCGGCCGCGCTCGCACGCGGCAGGAGCTCCGCCAGGGGTACAGCGACCGGTATTGCCAACGGCAGGTCCGGCAGTGCCGCGGCGCGGCCGGTCGCGCGGCTGTCCGCAGCGGCCGAATCGGCTTCGGAGCCCTACGTCGCGGACGCGGGCTTCGCACGGCCGGACGCGGGTTTCGCGCGCCCGGACGCGGGCTTCGCACGGCCGGATACGCGCCCTGACGAAGGGCTCAGGCCCGCGTGGGGTCGCAGCGCGTGGTCGGCCGGAGTCCGGCCGCGGCTGCATGGCGACCCGCCGGTGAACGGATCGGGCGCGCGCGTCGAGGCAGGCTATCGGAACGGCGCATCGGACCACGCGCACGCGGCCGGGGAGTCCGCGGCCGTGCAACCGCGCCGGGCACCCGTGGACCTGCACCCGCCGCAGCAGGATCGGACGGGCGATGACTCGATGGCCGTCGAGCTGGCTGACCTGCTGGTCGGGTTTCTCGAGTTCAGGGATCCGTTCTTCCGCGGTGGCACGAGCATGACGCGGCTGCTGGGGGCGGCGATCGCGCGGCAGCTGGGCGTCGATGAAGCGACCGTGAAGGAGATCTCGCTTGGCGCGGTGCTGCGCGACGTCGGTCAGATCCCGCTGAAGGGATTCATCGAGCGGGCGGGCACGGAGCTCGACGCGGACGGCCGGCGCCAGCTCGCGCGTCATGTGGACACCTCGCTCGAGCTGCTCAGCGCTATCCGGCTGCCGCGCGTCGCGCTGGATACCGTGAGGCACCACCACGAGTGGTGGGACGGCCGCGGTTACCCCGACGGGCTGACGGGCGACCGCATCCCGCTGGGCGCGCGCATCGTGTCCGTGGCGGATTCGCTGGCCGCCATGATCGCGGCGCGGCCGCACCGCCTGCCGATGCGCGTGCGCGACGCCGTGGACGACATCCACAGCAGAAGTGGCAAACAGTACGATCCGGCGGTGGTCGAGGCACTGGTGCAGGTGCTCACGGGCACCAGCTGGCGCGGCCTGCCGTTCGGCCTGCGTCACCGCATCCTGGTCGTGGATCCCGACGACACGCGCGCCATGGTGATGGCGACGAAGCTGTGCTCGAACGGCTACCTCGCCGAGACTGCATCCTCGGCGGAAACCGCGCGCGAGCGGCTGCTCCACACGCGCATCGTCGGACTGGTGATCTCGGCGGAGCTGCCGGAAGGCGGCGATGGCTCACTGGTGCGCGCCGTACGCGACGTCGAGCGGCACGCGATGATTCCGATCGTGCTCACGGAGACGGCGCCGACACAGCGCGCAGCACTGCTCGACGCGGGTGCCGATGTCTGCCTGGTGCCCGGCTCCGAGTTCAGCGAGATGAAGGCGACCATAGAGGCGTTCCTGCGCCGCGAGGGCGGACCGCTCGCGGCAGGCGGCCGATCGGAAGCGCTGTGGGCAGGTCTGCAGGGCGATCTCGAGGAGTTCCCGCTTTCGTGGCTGCTGCAGGTACTGAACTACGACACGCGGACGGCCGCCGTGTTCATCGCGGGCAAGGGCGACGCGGGCGCGATCTACCTGGACGCCGGCAACCCGCGGCACGCGCAGACGATGTCGCTGAAGGGCGAGGAAGCGCTGCGCGCGATGTTGAGGTGGTCGACCGGCAGCTTCAGCGTGGACCCCGACACGACGACAGACGAGGAGTCGATCCGTCTGCCGCTGATGAAGCTGCTGCTCGACGATGCGGTGCAGGATGACCACGCCGACTTTTTCGGCGCGGTGAAGGTCACCTGACCAGCGTCGCGCAGTAGATCCAGTCCTCAGTACTTGAGTCCAGACGCCTCGGCGAACTCCTTCATGATCCGCTCCTGGTCGGGCGACAGCGTGTCCGGCATTTCGACCCTGACCTGCACGAACTGATCGCCGTGGCGGCCGGCCTTCTCGATGCCCTGCCCCGGCACGCGGAACCGCGTGCCCGACTGTGTGCCGGGCGGCACGCGCAGCGCGACCTTCCGCTCATCGACCGTCTTCACGCGAATCTTCGAGCCGAGCGTCGCCTGCGCCAGGTTGATCGGCACCGTGCAGTGGATGTCGAGACCATCGCGGCGGAAGAAGTGGTGCGGCTGCACCTTGAATGTGAGCAGCAGGTCGCCGGGCTGCGCGCCGCCGCTGCCCTTCTCGCCCTGCCCGGACAGCCGCAGCTTCGAACCCGTGTCCACGCCCGCCGGCACATTGACCACGATCTGACGCTGCTCGCGCACCTGGCCAGCGCCGCCGCACGCGCTGCAACGCGCCGACGGAATCTGGCCGCGGCCGAGACACGCCGGACACGGCCGGCTGACTGCGAAGCCGCCCTGGCCGAACGTGACCGTGCCCGTGCCACCGCATTCGGAGCACGCCTGCATCTTCGAGCCCGGCGCCGCGCCCGTCGCGTTGCAGACGGCGCAATCGTCGGTCATGGGTACCGACAGCTGCACCTTGCCGCCGCGCGCCGCCGTGATGAACGAGATATCGACGAGGTACTCGACGTCGCGGCCGCGCGCGCTGCGCTGGCCGCCCGTCTTCGTCTGGCGGCGCTTGCCGCCGCGGTCGAAGAGGGAGCTGAAGATATCGCCGAGTCCGCCAACGCCGCCGAGATCCTCGAAGGAGAATTCGGCGCTGAATCCGCCCGGCCCCGCACCGCCGGCGCCCGGCCGCGTGCCGCCCCGCCCGGCCATGCCGCCCATGCCGGCGAACGGGTTGCGGCGCATTGCGTCGTACTGCTTGCGCTTCGCATCGTCCGACAGCACCGAGTACGCTTCGCCGATTTCCTTGAAGCGCTCCGAAGCCTTCGGGTCGCCTGCGTTCGCGTCCGGATGGTACTGCTTGGCCAGCTTGCGGTAGGCCTTCTTGATGTCGGCCGCCGACGCAGACTCGCTGACGCCCAGCAGCTGGTAGTAGTCCCTGGTCGCCGTCGACGCCATCGGGTCAGGCCCCGTGCTTCTTCACCCGCACACGCGCCGGCCGGATCAGGGTGCCATTGAACGTGTAGCCGCGCTGGAACACGTCGCTGACGACATCATCCTCGTCCGTCGACTCCGCTTCGACCATTGCCACGGCCTCCATCGTGTTCGGGTCGAACGCCGCACCCTCGGCATCGATCGGCTCCAGCCCCGCTGCGCCCAGTGTCTGCCGCAGCTTTCGCTCGACCAGCTGCACACCCTGCAGCAGCGTCTCGGCCGTCGCGCCGTCCGCGTGGTGGCTGACCCGCTCGAGATCGTCCAGTGCGTCCAGCAGCCGCGCAGCGAGATCGCCCTGCGCGCGCGTGAACGACTCAGTACGCTCCCGCTCGACGCGACGGCGGTAGTTGTCGAACTCCGCTGCCAGCCGCAGGTACCGGTCGGACGCAGACGCGAGGTCACGCTGCAGAGAGTCCAGGTCAGACTCGATCTGCTCACCTTCGGCATCGCTCTGCTCGACGCTCCGAGCTGCATTACTCGTGACGGACGGCGGCGGCGTCCGGTGTGCGCGCGACCGCGAGGCCTCCAGCTGCGCGTCGCCCTCGGCGACCGCGCCAGGGTCCACGGAATCGAGGGGCGGAATCGTGTCTTTATCGGCCATGATCCTTCGTCATTCCTTGTGTGTTCGCATAGGCTGCTCCAGCCACGCGCCGGATCGTGCAAGGCCGGGACCATATGAAGCTGCCAAACTGGCGCGAGGCGGGGCGTCGCCGCAAGCTGGCTGGGGGGAGCGGAGGAACGGGGGAGCGGGGAGCGGGGGCGGGCGAGCGCGCCGGTCCGCGGACCCGCTGACCCGGACAACTGCACAATCGAAGGGCAGAACAGGGGTGCGTGTGCAATCAGCCGGTTACCAGCCGGTAAACTGCACACACAACACCTTGCCGATGGCGACGGTGTGCACTTTGCCGGCCCGCAGCCGGTCAACGCCCCAAGGTGCGCGATGGGCGGCCACGAGTGTGCAGTTTACCGGTTCATGCGTCCGTCGAGCACGCGGGCGAGGGCCCAGCCGCCGACGCAGCCGAGCGCGACGCCGCGGCCGCGAACCCGAGGACGCGTACATCCACCTGCACAGCATCGAGAGGGAGCCTGCTCACGGCGAGGCCGGCCGCACCGCGCAGCAGCAGGAACGCCAGCCCGACGCCGAGCGCCGCGCCCGCACCCGCGACGACGATGCCCTGCGCCGTGTGATGCTGCAGCATGCGCAGAGTCGACGCGCCGAGCGCGCGACGCACCGCGCTCTCGCCACGCGCGGGCGGTTGCGCTCGTACTGGTCGCCGAGCTCGGGGTAGGCGGCACGCAGCCGATCGATTGCGACGGTCAGCTCCTGCTACGCCTGTGCGATGGAGACGCCTGCGCCGAGGCGGCCGAAGAAGTGCCGGTATGAATCGCCGACGCGGTCCTCCAGCCAGGGCGTTGCGGCATGGCGCAGATCGGAATACGCCGCGGGCGGCACCCGGACATTCCACTGGTCCTCCTGGAACCGCACCGTCACCAGCCGCTCCGGCGCGCGCACACCCGCCAGCGGCCGCAGCATCACGGCGTTCAGAATGCTGACACCGCCGTCACGCCGGCCATGCCGAGCGACAGCGTGAGCACTGCGACGAACGCGAACCCCGGACGTCGTCGCATGTCGCGGAACGCCAGCTTCAGATCCTGCCCGAAGTCGGTGAGCCCGCGCACGCCGCGCGCATCGCGGGACTCCTCCGTCCAGCGCTCTGCGGACCCGAAGCGCAGCTGCGCCAGGCGCGCGGCTTCGTCCGCGCTCATGCCGGCTTCCTCATTGCGACACTGCTCCATCTCCATGCGACGGCCTGCGACGACGTCTCCCAGTCCCTCCGCTCCGCCTCCAGCTTCCGTCTTCCGAGCGACGTGAGCGAGTACCAGCGCGCGCGCCGCCCGTGCTCCGTCGTCCGCCACTCGGACGAGATCCAGCCTTTCCGCAGCAGCCGCTGCAGTGCCGGGTACAGTGAGCCCTGGTTCACGCGGAACACGTCGCGCGACAACTGCTCGATCCGCTGCCCGATGCCCCAGCCGTGCATCGGCTCCAGCGACAGTGTCTTCAGCACCAGCAACTCCAGGGTGCCCTGAACATCAACATCGTGAAGCGTGAAGCGTGAAGCGAAGGGGGCGGCCCGGCGGGAAATACGAATCACCTGGGCGAGCCGCTGCAGGATGTCACTCCAGGCGACGGGGCCAACCGCCAACGATTCACGCTATTACGATTCACGTTTCACGTTTCACGCTGTTTGTCGTTTCACGTTTCACCGTAGACATCTCAAGGATCCAGTCGCGAACCAGCCGGTGGATCTCCGCGCGCCCGAGTTCGTTCAATAGCTCGTGATACTCGCCGGGGAAGACGCGGACATCCGCATGCACGGCGGTGATGGCGCGGGCGAAGCAGACGGATCTGGCGGTATCGACGATGCGGTCGTCGCCGGCGAGCATGAAGATGAGGGGTTCGCGGATGCGGTCGCTGCGCTGGAGAGCGAGGCCCATCGCGGCGGACGCTTCGGTGAAGAGGCGTGGCGTGATGGTGCTGTGGACGAGGGGGTCGGCACGGTAGGCATCGACGATGGCGCGGTCGCGGCTGAGGTGGTCGGGGTTGATGCCGGAGCGGAACGGCAGGGCGGGCATGACCCTGGAGAACAGGTTGGCGGCCGCGGCCCGGAGTCGCGGGACCGGCATGGCGGTGGCGAGCCACGGTGACACGATGATGGCAGCGCGGAAACGGCCGGCGTACTCCTCCTGATAGCGGAGCGCGATGAGGCCGCCCATGGAGTGACCGAGCAGGAACAGCGGCACGGGCGTGTGGTGCAGCCCCTCGACCTCGCGGCGGAAGCGGTCGAGCTCCTGCAGGTAGACGTCGAAGGACGGCGCGTGTCCGCGCCTGCCTTCGGACAGGCCGTGGCCGCGCAGGTCCATGGCGAAGGTCGAGATCCCGGCTTCCGCCATGCGCACGCCGAACCCGGCATAGCGGCCCGCGTGCTCGCCGAGGCCGTGCACGACGATGAGCGCGGCGTGCGGGTCCGTCGCTTCCCAGGCGCGATAGGACAGGCGGACGTCGTTTACGCCCGGGATGACACCATCGCTCTTACGGACCATCCGACAGCCCGGTCAACGTGCGACGCAGCATGTCGAGCGCCGCCTGCGCCGCGCGCTCCCGGATCTCCATGCGGTTGCCGGCGAGGCGCAGCAGCTTCGCGCGCGTGGCTGCGCGATGCGAGACAGCGACCCATACGGTGCCTACCGGCTTCGCCTCGCTGCCGCCGCCGGGTCCGGCAACGCCCGTAATGGATACGCCGACATCCGCATCGGCCATGCGCCGGGCGCCGTCGGCCATCTCGCGCGCGCAGCGCTCGCTCACCGCGCCGTGCATGGCGAGCGTCTGGACGGTAACCGCGATCAGGTCCCGTTTGGCGGCGTTCGCGTAGGTGACGAACGCTGCACGCAGGAAGGCGGACGCGCCGGGCTCATCACTGAGCCGCTTCGACAGCAGCCCGCCCGTGCAGCTCTCGGCGAGCGCGAGCGTGAGCCGGCGACTGCGCAGCTCGTGTCCGACGACGACGGCCAGGTCCGTCTCGTCGCGCGCGTAGACGTAGGGGCCGAGCCGCTCGGCCAGGCGCTGGTGGACGCGATCGAGCGCAGCCGCCGACTCGTCAGTCCACGCGGCCAGGCGCAGGTCCACGCCGGCCAGGTGCGGCAGGAACGCGAGCGTGAGCGGCGCGACGTCCGCGGCAATGTCGTCGATCAGTCCCGCAATGATGGATTCGGCGATGCCAGTGGTGCGTATCACCCGCAACTGCACGGCGTGCAGCGGCCCGAGCCGCTCGCGCAGCAGCGGCACGACATGCGAACCCATCAGTCCGCGCATTTCCGTGGGTACGCCGGGCAGCAGGACAGTGAGGCCGAGGTCGTCGTCATCGATCACTACTCCGGGCGCGGTGCCGTGCTCGTTCGGCAGCAGCAACGCCCCGCCAGGCAGCTCCGCCTGAACGCGGTTCGCTGCTGGCATCTCGATCCCGCGCGCGGCAAAGCGCTCGTGCAGCACGCCGAGCCAGCCCTCATCGATGCGCAGCGGACGACCGTACAACGTCGCAACCGCATCCCGTGTGAGGTCATCCCGCGTCGGCCCGAGCCCGCCCGTGCAGATCACGGTGCGGCTTCGTCGCAGCCCCTCTTCGAGCGCAGCGCGGATGTCGGCGACATCGTCGCCGACCGTCGTCTTGCGGGATACCTGAATGCCTTCATCGGCCAGACGCCGTGCAATCCAGGCGGCGTTCGTGTCTATCGTCGCGCCCAGCAGCAGCTCCGAGCCGATCGAGAGGAGTTCGACAGTCATTTCAATTAACGAACGACAACGTGAAACGTGAAACGTAACGACGTGAAACGTGAAGCGTAACGACGTGAAACATAACGACGTGAAACGTAAAACGTAACGACGTGAAACGTAAAACGTAACGACGTGGGCGTGACGCGTGACATCCGCCGTGCCCGCCCCGCCGGGAGCGGCCGGAGCAGGAGCGCGTGCGCAGCACGCGCACCAACGGATACCGACGATTCACGTTTCACGTTTCACGATGTTCAGGATTCACGCATCAGCCGTCGCCATTCCCACAGGTAGACGAACAGGCTGTAGACCGTGAGGAAGACGGCGATGGCGAGAGTGATGACGAAGACGGCGCCGTGGAACCAGGACCAGTACGCCCATGTGGGCGTACCATACCAGCCCAGATCGAGAGCGGCGCTGTTGAGCGCCAGCCAGAATATGGCGGTGCCGACGAAGATGTTCTGGAAGACCGCCTTCAGCTTGCCGCTCTTGCCCGCTGGAATGACGGTGCCGGCCCGTGCGGCGAAGGAGCGGATGACTGTGATCAGGATCTCGCGTGCAAAGATCACGATCATGATCCAGAGCGGCAGCGCACCGATGGCGACCAGCCAGCCATGCGGATCGTCGCCGTGGGACAGGATGTAGAACGGGATGAACGTGGAGGCGAGCAGCAGCTTGTCGGCGATGGGATCGACGAGCTTGCCGAAATCGGAGATCCAGCCGTGCTTGCGGGCGAGGTGCCCGTCCCAGAGGTCGGAGAAGGCGGCGGCAAGGAAGAGCAGCCAGGCGATGATGCGCGCGGTGAAGGTCGGCACGAACAGGAGAATGCCGACGATGGGAGCGAGCAGGATGCGGCCCACCGTGATCGCATTCGGCAGGGTGCTGCGCGCAAGCACCGGCATGCGCTTCAGCTCAGCGACTTCAGGACGAGTTTGCTGACCGCCTTCAGCGTGTCGAAAACGCCCACACCGCTGACGGCGACGGCCTCGTGCTCATGCAGCCCCATCGGGTTCAGCTGACGGCGCAGCTCATCGACCGGAACCGCGCTCGGCAGGTCACGCTTGTTCCACTGCAGCACGATCGGCAGCTGCGACGCATCATAGCCATAGTCGGCGAGGTTCTCATACAGATTCTCCAGCGCCGCAATGTTGGCGTCCATCCGCTCGGCCTGCGAGTCGGCGACGAACACCAGACCGTCCACGCCCTTCAGGATCAGGCGGCGCGACGCGTTGTAGTAGACCTGACCGGGCACCGTATACAGGTGGAAACGCGTCTTGAAGCCACGGATGCTGCCGAGGTCGACGGGCAGGAAATCGAAGAATAGCGTGCGCTCCTGCTCGGTCGCCAGCGATATCAGCTTGCCGCGCGTCTCCGGATTGACCTTGTTGTAGACGTACTCGAGGTTCGTGGTCTTGCCGCCCAGTCCCGGACCGTAGTAGACGAGCTTGCAGTTGATCTCGCGACTGGCGTAGTTGATCATCGACATCGTTCGCCGCTACCGATCCTGGAAGAGGCGATCGATTTCGGATTCGACTTCACTTGCCCAACCCGACTCCATTTGCACGACCTGACCCGACGGACCGCGCTCCGCCATGAGCGCAAAAAGGCCGGCGAACGCCGGCACCAGCGACTTCGTCTTGATACGCACCATTCCCAGAGTCGTGCGAGTGTCGAAGAGGACGGCGAGTACCGCCGCGCCCGCGATGTCGGCGAGAAACATGGAACGTTCCGCGCCGTGATGATAGAGTGACGCGAATTCCTGCTCACCGAGCAGCTTCGCCAGCTGGGCGCTGGCGCCGAAGCCTGCGGAGGCGAGAGACGCGAAGGTCGTCTCGTCGAGGTCGGCGGTGTTGCCCCGGGACGACAGCAGGCGACCCGACCGGTCCACGAGCAGAGCGCAGCGGGCGGCGGTGTCGGTGACGAAGGCGTCGAGCATCTGCTCGAAACGGTGCACGTCATCGGCACCCAGAAACGCCAGCATGTGGTCTGACTTCATCCAGCGATCCCGGCGGGACCGGCGGGGAACGCCTGCTGCTCGAGGTGCCGCTCCATGCGCGCGACGATCTGCTGCGAGCGTTTGCGCAGGATCGTGTTCTGCTCCCACGTGCAGTAGTCGCGCAGCATCTGCACCAGCTCGACGGTGGCCGGCACACCGGCGATGTAGCCGAGTGCGGCGAACCGCTTCAGGGCGCGCGGGCTGAAGAGATTGCGGCGGTGACGGCTGAACTGGTCGCGCACGACCAGCGCGCCGACCGCCGACACGGCACCCAAGCTGATGAGCACGATTCCCGTCGTCCTGAGTATGCTGCTTCGCCGCATCTTCCGCTTCCCTTCCAAGACTGCCGCTGTCCCGTCACAACTCGCGCCGGCCGGCGAACGCCTGCGCAATGGTCGCGCCGTCGGCGTACTCGAGGTCGCCGCCGACGGAGAGTCCGCGAGCGAGGCGCGTGACACGGACGCCCAGCGGCTGGATGACGCGTTGAAGGTACAACGCGGTGGCCTCGCCTTCCACACTCGGGTTCGTCGCGACGATGATCTCGGCCATTGCCGCGCCGGCGATCCGCTGCAGCAGGGACCGTATGTTGAGCTCATCGGGGCCGATACCGTCGAGCGGCGAAAGCCGGCCGCCGAGCACGTGATAGAGGCCCGCGTACTCGCCGGTCCGCTCGATCGCCAAGATGTCGGACGCCTCTTCGACGACGCAGATCGCCGTCGCATCCCGCCGCGGGCTGGTGCACAGGGAACAGGGGTCCTGCTCCGTCAGGTTGCCGCAGGTCGAGCAGGCGCGCACCCGCTCGGCGACCACATCGATGGCGCGCGCGAGCCGCCGCATCTCGTCAGGCGTACGCTTGAGCAGATGGTAGGTGAGCCGGAGCGCCGTCTTGCGCCCGATGCCGGGCAGACGAGCAAACTCCGTCGTCAGCTCGTCGATCGCGCTCACGGAAAATTGGGAAGATTGAACGGCAGCGGGAACCCGCCCGCGACCTTCTTCATCTCCTCTTCGTAGATCTGCTCCGCGCGCTGCTGCGCTTCGTTGAGAGCCGCTATGACGAGGTCCTCCAGCATCTCGACGTCGCCGGGGTCGACGACCGAGGGATCGATGCTGATCTGCCGCACGCGGCCCTTGCCGTCGGCCGTGACGGTGACCATTCCGCCACCGGATGAGGACGTGACCGTGCGGTTGCCCAGTTCCGTCTGGAGCTGCGTGAGGCGGGCCTGAACCTGCTGGCCCAGCTGGAAAAGCTGCTGAAAATTGGTCATCGATTCAGTCCGAAGTATGGGTCCCGCTCCGTACTATTGCAAGTACAAGTCCCTGGCGGAATACGTCTCAGGTCAGTACACCCGGGACGCGGCAGGGTTCGATCCGCCGCCGCTGCTCACTACCCGCGCCACGCATCCGCGAGGTACTCGACGAGCGCGCCCGCGGAAGCGGTTCCCGTGCCGGTACCGTCGAGCACGGCGATGGCGTCGAAACGGTACTCATCGGCCGCCGCGCCGTGGATCGCGATCCAGGCGCGGGCGGCGATCTCCAGATCCCGACGCTTCCGGCGGCCGATCGTTTCGAACGGATGCCCGCGGTCCGCCGACCGCCGGGCACGGACCTCGACGAAGGCGACCAGGCGACCGCGGCGCGCGACGATGTCGATTTCCCTGCTCCGCCAGCGCCAGTTGCGGTGGAGCAGGGACCAGCCGCGGGCCTCGAGGAAGGTGGCGGCCAGGCTCTCCGCCGACGCGCCGAACAGGTTGTGGGTTGCCATGCACCCGGAAATTCGCAGAATTGGGGGGCGGGGGAATGGGCGGATCGGTCGGAATGGGGGACCGGGGGAACTGGGGGAACGGCGGGGCCGGTGGAGAGGCATGTCGAGGGAATCCGGGGTCAGGCGTGGACGAGGAGTTGGGTTGAGGTTGAGGTTGAGGGGGAGGGGAGGGGGTGGGGGTGGTGCTGTGCCGGTGCGGCTGGGGTACTTCCTTCGGTCATATCGTTCGTGTCGGCAGGCGGCACTGCCCGGGCCGCGCTGCTGGCGGCACGATCCGTGAACAGCAGAGCAGGCCGGCCGGGAGCGATCCGGTCGGAAGCGGGCCTTGTCAGGGCACACTCGTCGTGAGGCGGGGTCGCAAAGCCGGAGTCTCGCCCGGGCAACCGGGGAGATGGTCAGGTTGTCCGTGGGGGATGACGAGGGCAGCACGGGACGAGCGGAAGGGCTCGTTCTCCACGCAGAAGGTATCATGCGAAGCAGACTTTTTTTCCTGCCGATCCTGGCCGGCATCCTGGCGTTCGGCGCCTGCGATGGCAGCAGCGGGCCGGATGAGGGCCGACTCACCATTCAGCTGACGGACTCACCGGGCGACCTGGCCGAGGCATGGATCCAGGTGGACGAGGTGATCCTGTTGGGGTCGGGCCCGACGACGAACCGGATCGAGCTGGAGCCGGAGGTGGGCGGGCTGATCAACCTGCTGGAGCTGGCGGGCGGTCAGATCCTGGACCTGGTGGAGGACGTGATCGTGCCGGCGGGCACGTACTCGGAACTTCGCCTGGTGGTAGGCGAGGCGTACGTGAGGCTGGACGACGGCCGCGTGTTCGCGACGGCGGGCGCCGAGCTGCCGGCCGGCACTACGTCATCGGGCGTACTGAACTGCCCGAGCTGCAGCCAGAGCGGGTTCAAGGTCAAGTTCATGAATGGCGGCGTGACTGTGGCAGACAACTCGACCGTGCTGATCGACTTCGACGTCGCCCAGAGCTTCGGCCATGAGGCAGGCCAGTCCGGGCAGTGGATCATGCGGCCGGTGCTGAAAGCTACAACGCGGAGCGTGCAGTTCGGACGGATCGTGGGTGACGTGACGCCTGGAACGGGCGTGACGGTGCCGGTATGCGGCGAAACGGCCGGCAGTGTGACGCTGTTCACCCCGATCGCAGTGGCGGGCGTCGATACGTTCTCGGCCGGCGTGGACGAGACGGGGCGCTACCGGGTCGCGAACCTGCTCCCGGGCACGTACACGCTGAGCAGCCTGCCGTTCACGACGTTCACGAACGGGGACACACTCTCGTTCGTCGCGACTGCGACGCCGGCGACGGTGACGGTCGCGGAGGGCGACAGCACGGAGGCGGCGTACGAGATCACCGCGGCCACCTGCCACTGAGGTACATTTGGCGAACGGACGCATCCTGACGGGTGATCAGGCGGTAGCGGATGTGCTCCGTCGCTCGAAACGGGTCGCCGTGCTGGGCATCAAACCGGAATCCCACAGCAGTGCGCCGGCGCATTACGTGCCGGCGTACCTGCAGCGGGCCGGCTATGAAGTGATTCCGGTGCCGGTCCACTATCCCGAGGTGACGGAGATCCTGGGGCAGCCGGTGTACCGGACCGTGGAGAGCGTGCCGGGCGAAGTGGATCTGGTGGTTGTATTCCGCCGGTCGAAGGACGTGCCACCGCACGTGGATGATATCATTGCGAAGAAGCCGTCAGCGGTATGGCTGCAGCTGGGCATTCGCAACGACGAGGCGGCGGAGCGTCTGGCGAAGGCCGGTATCGACGTGGTGCAGGACCGCTGCACCATGGTGGAGCATCGGCGAATCTGAGGGCTCCCGGATGCAATGGTGCCCCAGAAATTGCACTCGCGACGCTCGCATTACTTACCGCTGCTGCCTGCGGGGCCCTGACGGGATTCGTAAGCTCGCGCCCAAATGGTTCCTGGGGCACCATCGGAGAATAGCGCAATCGCGAAGTATCGTCAATCCGGATATATTGAGATATGCACGACAATGCCAGCCAGACAAAGCCGACGACGCGACGCGCACGCATCGACGTGGAACGCCTGCGCGAGCTGACCCAGGAACGCTCGCAGCAGGCGGAAGCCAGTGCGCTGCCGGACATTCTGCAGCAGAAGCAGGAGGAGTTGACGCGGCAGCGCGAGGAGCGGATGCGCCGGCTGCGCGAGAAGTTCGAATCACACTCTGAACCGCAGGCTCATGACACTATCGACAGCAGCCGGATCGACGACGTCGCGGAGCGTCCGCCGCAGGCGGCAAAGCCGGAGCGTTCCATGGTGAAACGGCGCAAAGAGTACCTGGAGCCGAAGCAGCATGCGCGGCTGCGGGATCAGATCGAGCATCTCTGGGCGGTGGACAAGCGGTTCCGGAACTGGTCCCTGCTGGCGCGCGCGGCGGGGCTCTCGAGCGGTCAGGCGGTGAAGCGCGCGTACGAGGTGAACTCGTCGATGGCGACACTGCGCAACATCGACACGTTCGCGCGGCTTCATGCAGGCTTCGGCAGCAGGGCGACGCGGGCCCTGAAGACGGGAGTGCCGGTAAGTGAGCTGCAGGGGTTTCTGACGGGGGCGAGTGCGGCGGGCGACGCTGCGGGTGCGGTTGCGGGTGCGGTTGCGGGTGCGGGTGCGGGTGCGGGTGCGGGTGCGGTTGCGGGTGCGGTTGCGGGTGCTCGTGGGCGCGCCCCGCGCACGCCGGCGGTGACGATGGAGACGCTGGGGGAGACGCCTCCGACGGTGGATTTTGCGGGGCTGGTCGAGCTCGGGCACGCGGTGGACACGGAGGTCAAGCGGCTCTGGCTGGTGGCGAAATTCTTCGAGGACGTGGCGCGGAAAGCCGAGCTGCCGCGGACGGTGCGTGACAGCGCGGCGCGTGCGCGGCGGTACCTGCTCGAAGCGGTGGATCTGTTCGCCGGCAGTGCGGCGGACGACGGATCCGGGGAGCGTGTCGAGGCTGCGGGTGGGGCGCCGGCGACGCCGTCAGTCCATTAGCTCGAGGTCCCACGTCTCGACGGCCGCTCTGAGCACCGCATCGTCGCGCGACAGCGTGGCGAGCTTTTCCAGCTTCACACTCTCGGGCGTGATGCGCTGAGGCGGCGCGGCGCGGCGGCGCGAGTCGTTGTCCTCGCGGGCGGCGGCGCGGCCCGGTGCGGCGGCTTCGGCATCGGTGATGCGCGCCGGCCCGTTCGATGATGCGCCGTTCAGCGCTGCGGACGCGCCGGTGACATTCAGCATGATGCGACGGCCGAGCAGCTCGCTCAGCACGTCCTGCACGGCCGCCCGGGTCGTCGTCTCGCCGGACAGACGCTCGAGACCCGGCCCCTCCGCCATCTCCAGCTCGATCGCGTCCACCGTGGCGCCCGTCACGCGCGCACTCTTCAGGAAGATGCCGAGACCGTGTGGCGCGCGCATCTGCGACAGCATTTCCGCGATGGCCTGCTCCGCCGCCCGCACCGGATCCCCCGCCCTGACGGGATCCGCCGCGTCTGCCGCCGGTGCCGGAACGAGCGGTGCGGGCCCGGGCGCACGCGGGCGCTGTGGGTTGCGGGGTGCGCGTTCAGCTAAAGGGGCTGATGCCTCGCCTCCGGCGGCACGCAGCAGCGCCTCGAGATCGACGGTGGAATCCAGGAAAGCCCACCGCAGGAGCAGCGCCTCGAGCATGGTGCGCGGATTGGCGCTCTTCCTGAGGCGGCCCTCGGTGTCGAGCTCGGCAACCATCGAGAGCATGCGGAGCAGGTCGCCGCGACCGAACCGGGCAGCGACGTCGGCGTACGCCTGCTTCAGGTCGTCGCGCACATCGGCGGCGTCGGGATCGCCGAGGCGGACGACGAGCAGCGCGCGCAGCGCATCGGCGAGGCCCTTGTAGAACTCGGTCAGGTCGAAGCCATCGTCGATGACGCGCTGCACGAAGCGGAAGACATCGGCGTAGCGGCGGTCGGCGACGATGTCGAACAGCTCGAGGTACAGCTCCTCGCCGACCAGGCCGAGCACGCGGCGCACGTCTTCGCCGGTGACGCGGCCGTCGGCGAAGGAGAGCACCTGATCCAACAGCGACAGCGCGTCGCGCATGCCGCCTTCTGCGCGGCGCGCGATCGGAACGAGCGCTGCGTCGTCCGCCTCGATTCCCTCCCCTGCGAGCACGGTGCGCAGCCGCGCAACGATGCCCTGGGTCGTGATGCGACGGAAGTCGAACCGCTGGCAGCGCGACAGGATCGGCGCAGCCGTCTGCTGGATCTTCTGCGGCTCGGTCGTGGCGAAGATGAAGATGACGCGGGGCGGCGGTTCCTCGAGGATCTTGAGGAGCGCGTTCCATGCCTCGCGCGTGAGCATGTGCGCTTCGTCGATGATGTAGATCTTGTAGCGATGCTCGTCGGTCGGCGCGTACATCGCGCGCTCGCGCAGGTCGCGCGCGTCATCCACACCGCGATTCGACGCGGCGTCGATCTCGATCACATCGAGCGACATCCTGCCCGCCCAGATCCGCGTGCACGAGTCGCACTGTCCGCATGGCTCGCCCTCGGCCGTGCGGTCGGGGCAGTTCAGCGCCATGGCGAGCACGCGGGCAGCCGTGGTCTTGCCGACGCCGCGCGGTCCGCAGAACAGGTAGGCGTGCGCGGTCCGGCCGCGGGCGACGGCCGCGCGGAGCGTCTCGGAGACGTGCTCCTGCGTCGCCATTTCGGCGAAGAGGCGGGGACGCCAGGTGCGGGCGAGGGCGGTGCGGGAGGGTTGCTCGGCCATCCGTCAACTTAGTGGTTCGGGCACGCAGTGTCACCGGCGAGCATGGCTGGATGCGCCAGGTTCTGGTGCTGCCGCCGGCATCATGGAGGGGGTTCCGCGGCTGTCAGGCTCTGTTCGCAAGAAATGTTGGTGGGGTTCCGGGAACAGACCGGCGAAACAAGCCGGGGCGGGGGGTGGGCGGCCGTTCAGGCTTCATGGGTCAGGCGTGGGCGACGTTCGTGGAGTGCGCCCCATCGATCGGGCACGGCCAGCTAGCGCGTGTGTAGGGCGGCGGCGTGGTAGAGCTGTTCGAGGGCGGGCAGCGAGCCTGCGAACGCTGCGATGACGGCGGGGTCGAACTGCGTCCCGCCGCAGCGCAGGATCTCGGAGACGGCAATGTCCCAGGGCAGCGCATCGCGGTAGGCGCGGGCCGAGGTCATGGCGTCGAGCGTGTCGGCGGCGGCGACGATGCGCGCGCCGCGCGGGATCATCTCGCCCGACAGGCCGTCGGGATAGCCGAGGCCGTCCCAGCGCTCGTGGTGCGAACGGACGACGCCTAGCACGACGGTATCGTCGATGAGCGGGCGGAGTATCCGCTCGCCTGCCGCGGGATGCCGCTTGATCTCGTCGAACTCGTCGGGCGTCAGGGCGCCGGCCTTGTTGAGCACGGCGTCGGGTACTCCGATCTTGCCGACATCGTGTAGGTCGGTCGCGAGCTGGAGGCGTGCGACGTCGTCGTAGCCCATGCAGTCGGCAATGACGAGGGAGTACGCGGTGACGCGGGCGGCATGACCGGCGGTGTACGCGTCCTTGGCTTCGACGGCGGCGGCGAGCGCATGCGCAGCGCGGAGCACCCACATGCGGCTCTGCGCGTCGCGCTGAACGGCCATGGCGTCGGCCATGGTGCGGCCGTCGGAGCGGTCAAGTACCTGCGCGAGCGCCTTGTCCACACACGACTGGAGCTCCTCGAGATCGAACGGCTTGAGCAGCAGATGACTGACGCCGTGCTGGATCGCGACGGCAGCGTCCTCTGTCTGGGCGAGGCCGCTCATGAGGATGGTGCGCGTATCCGGCCAGCGTTGACGCACGCCGGCGAGCAGGTCGAGGCCGGAGCCCTCGGGAAGGCGGAGGTCGGTGATGACGAGATCGAACGTCGAGCGGTCCAGCTCATCGAGCGCGGCCTGCAGGCTCGCACACGTCATGACGTGATGCCCGAGGCGCGTCAGCGCGCGCGTGAGCGTGCCGCGGAGCGCAGCATCATCATCCACGACGAGGATGGAGCCCACGCCTGGTACGATCATGCGTGCACGACTGTCGTCCATCTGCGGCATTCTCCTCGATAGCCGTCGTTCTCCGCGTCACGTCGCGCAGCACAATGGAAGATGGTACCGCAGGGCGGCGCGTGCCACCCGCGAATGTCAGGGATCTGTCAGGATGCTGTCAGGGATCTGTCAGGAAATGTCAGGGCGGCGCGGGCGCGGGGGCGCGGGCCGGGTCAGAACGAGGGGTCGTCGCCGTACAGGCCGCGGTATATGGCGATGTTGCGGGTGAGGATGCGGACGTAATTGCGCGTTTCGGCGTACGGGATGCGCTCGGTGAAGAGCTCGTCGCGGCCGTGCTCGGGGTATTCGCTCCACGACTCGACACGGTGCGGTCCGGCGTTGTAGGCGGAGAACACGGACGGCAGGGAGCCGTCGTAGTCTTCCATGTGGCCGGCGAGCAGGCGCGTTCCGAGATGGACGTTTATCTCGGGGTGATAGAGCAGCTCTGCGTCCCATGGGTCGACTTCGGCGGCGTCGGCGAGCTCGGTGCCTGTGGCCGGCATGATCTGCATCAGTCCGCGTGCACCGACGTGCGACGTGATCCGCGCCTCGAACATCGACTCCTGCCGGATCAGAGCGGCCGCGATGAACGGGTCGAGGACGCGGTCGCGAGCTTCCTCCGTGATCAGCGTGCGGTACGGGAACGGATACATGATGCGGAGCAGCCGTCGATCGGGCGGTTCGGCAGTCTGCAGGCGGAGCCCGAGCCGGATCGCGCGCTGGCTGTAGCCGCGCTCGATGAGCGCTTCGGCGAGGGCGTACAGCGACTCGCGGTCGCTGCCGGCGCGTGACACGACGAGGTCGGCCTCGGCCGACGCCTCATCGTCGAAGCCTGCCGCCCGCAGCAGATCCACGCCGCGGACCCAGCCTGCAACCCGTGCGGCGGCGGCGACGTCCGGCGCGGGTGCACTGCTCATGGGCAGCGGCCAGAACGGCTCGTCGATGCGCCTCCCGGCAAGCAGTGCATAGTACGAATCGCGCTCCGCGTCGCGCACCGCGCGGAAGAGGACGGCGGCCGCGCCGGTATCGCCGGCAGCCTCGAGCGCCCGGCCCTGCCAGTATGCGGCCTGGGCGGCGCGCGAGCCGCGCGGGTAGCGCGAGCGGTACTGCTGCCAGATACGCGCGGCCTCCGCATGGTCGCCCTGCTCGAACGCGATGCCGGCGAGACGCATCATGGCGAGGCCCATGCGGTCGGTGCCCGGATACTGCGCGACGACGCGCTGGTAGAGCTCGCGGGCGCGGGGCACGTCTCCCTCGTCGTGGCGGCTGGCTGCGGCGAGGAAGAGTGCGTTGCTGCCGGGCAGCGACAGGTAGATGCGGACCGCCTCGTCATGGTCGCCGCGGTGCTCTTCGGCGCGCGCGATCAGCAGACGCGCCTCGGACCGGGAGGCGATCGGCTGGAGCGCGGCGATGGAGCGGCGATACTCGCCGGCATAGAAGAGCGCGTTCGCGTATTCCATCAGCACGGCCGCATGCTGCTCGACGTTGCCGGTGTTCGCCTCGAGCCACCGCTCGTAGTCCGACACAGCCTGCACGTGCAGACCCTGCGCACTGTGCACGCGAGCGATGGCGAGCGCATCGGCCGGCGCTGCGTCGCCGGCAGCGAGCAGCCCGGCCGCCTCGCGGGCGTAAGGGCCGGCGGCGTCGAGGTCGATCGCTGCACGCAGCGCGCTGCGGCCGGCGGCGACATCGCCCATGTCGATCGCGAGACGTGCTGCGGTGACGAAGAACTCGGAGCGCGTCTGGTCGGTGGACGCCCACACGCGTGCGGCGTTTGCGAGCGTGCGTGCGCCTGCGATGTCGCGGGCGGCGCGTGCGGCCTGAATCCGTGCGCGCCAGGCGCGCAGTCCGGGCAGGCCGTCCTCGTGGGCGGCGACGGCTTCGCGCACGCCTGCCGTGTCGCCCGTTGCCGCGAGCGCGTCCGCCTCGAGCAGGTCGATCCAGACTGCCGCTTCTCCACTCTGCGCCGATGCAGCCTGGAGGTGTGGCCGCGCGTCGGCGCGACGGCCGCTGCGCACGAGCGAGAGGCCGAGTCGCAGCCGCGCGGCCGCGCGCTCCGTCTCGAGCTCGCCGGCGGCAGGCGCGAGCGCCAGGAACGCCGCATAGGCGGATGCCGCGTCCGCCGCCGCGCCGGCATCATCGTGCGCGCGGCCGAGGAGGTAGAGGCCGATGCCGTTGTCATGCGTGTCGAGCGACTGCACGTTCTGGAGCAGCTCGAGCACCTCGGGCCAGGCGCCCCAGCCGGCCTCGGCGCGCGCGGCGAGGAGGCGAAGATCGGCCGGCAGGTCGCCGCCGAGCTCACGGAACCGCCGCATCGCGTATGCCGCGCGCCACGGACGGTCGCTCGCGAGAAACGCGCGGGCGCGGGCGGGCAGGTCGTCCTGCGGTATGTCCTCCAACTGCTCGGTTGCGTCGCCGACCATGCGCGCGGGCACGATGTCGAGCTGCGCGCGGCGGCCGAGGAACGTCGCAATGAGGACGACGACGGTCGCCGCCGAAAGGATCGAGAAGAGCAGGCGTCGTGGCATGGGCGGGTAATGGGCAGGATCCGCGCCGTGCGCCGGCCGGCCGTTCACGTCAGCGCGCGAACATGCGGTCAGGTCAGCACCAGTGTAGCCACGCCGAGGGCAATGAGCCCGAAGCTGAAGACCCAGAAGTAGAGCCAGCCGAGCAACCACCACTTGAGCGTGGTCCGTACCCAGCCCTGCACGTATACACGCTTCAGCGCGAGCCACACGTAGGCGACGAGCCACCAGAACAGCACCGCATCGAGCCACCCCCACGGCAGCACGAAGATGAGCGTCATGATGACGAACGTGAACGCGTGCACGTGCAGTGCGAAGACGAAATGCTCCGCGTAGTACCGGCCGCGCCTGATGTAGAGGATCTGGAGCAGAAACGCGAAGACGGGCAGGAGCAGGAACACCATGTGGGGCGCGTAGGTCAGCAGGTCCCGGATCACTGCGCGCGCCGCATCGCGCGCCGGCAGGTGCGCCACTTCCTCGAGCTTCCGCTGCATGGCGCGATTCAGCCAGCCGGTGCCAGTCTCGAGCTGGATGTCACGCGCCCACGGCTGCCGCGTGCCCGGCGCGAGGTCGAGCTCCTCCTCCGCCAGATCCTGCACGCGCGCGAGCGATGCGCTGTCGAGCAGCGCGGCCGTGTCGGGCAGGGCGGCGAGCGCGGCGTCCAGCCGCCGCAGCGTCTGGCGCACGACGATCCGCGCGGCCGGCGGCATTCCGGTGGTGTCCGTCGCCGCGAGCTCGGCACGCTCCGCCTCGAGCAGCGCGCGGGAGCTGTCCGTCGAGGCGTCGAGCTCCAGGGATCCCTGGAGCTGCAGGCGGTCGAGCGCCTGGAACCCGACGAACGACGCGATCAGGAAGAATACGACGCTCGCGACGAGGTAGAGGCGGAACGGCGCGACGTAGCGCACGATGCGACCGCGCACGTATTCCTGCGTGAGCAGGCCGGGGCGAAAGAGCAGCGCCACGAGCGTGCGGGGCAGAGTGCTGTTCAGCGCGAGCTGATCCTCGAGCACGTCGGCGAGCATGGCGCGGACCGACACGCGCACGTCCGTCTTGCGCTGGCCGCACGCGGGACAGAACGCGCCGTGCGTCGGATCGCCGCAGTTCAGGCACGGCTCCCCTGGTGGTCGGCGGCGCGAGCTCAGCGGGACACCGTCATCGCCTGCGTTCCGCTCATGACGTCGTCAGAAGGCGTAGCGGACGGACAACGGCCAGCCGGCGACGTGGAGCACGAGCGTGTCCGACTCGGTCCTGTACGCCGCTGTGTATGCCCGTCGCAACGGCGACAGGTCGAGGCGGAGCGTATCGTGGACGATGGCGCGGCAGGTGTCGCCATGCGCGTCGTGCGCGAGGCTGCCGCTCATCTGCACGGGGTACGACTCCATGAACGCAGGGCTGACGAGCAGCGCGAACTCGTGAGTCCGGCAGCCGCCGCCGAAGCGGATCGCGACCGTGAGCGTGTCGCCCGAGCGCTGCATGCCTGTGAACTCGTACGCGTCGTGCGGCCAGCGGTCCGCATCCGCCGTCAACAGTACGGGCGGCAGGCCGTCCGCGGTCATGGTGGCCGCAGCGTCGGGCGCGGACGTACTGGAGCACGCTGTGGTCGCGGCGATTGCGGCGATTGCGGCGCTGCGCCGCATCGGGAGATGCCGGAATGCCCTGATCATCTCACGCTGCGGCGAGACGATCGTTGATGAGCCGGAAGCGCTGGCGCATGTCCTCGGCCAGCGTATCGATGCGGCCGTTCAGATCGCCAACGCCTACCTCGACGCCGCGCGAGCGGGCGTCGATCTGCTGCGTCTGTTCCCTCAGCAGTACGATCTCCTGCGAAATGGTGTCCAGCCGGTCCTCGACCCGCTGCTCGAATCGCTGCACGCGACCGGTCAGTGTGCGAAGCTGCTCGTCGGCTCCAATGAAGCGTTCCCGCGCTTCGGCCGTGAACGCGAGCAGCGCATTTTCTACCCGGCCGAGCCGCTGCTCCAGTCTATCGAGGCGCTCGCCCATCACGTCGACCCGTCCGCGCACTTCCGCGAGCTGGCGACGCGAGTCGTCGGAAGCGGCGCGGGTCTCGGCCCGAAACTCCTCGAACTGCTGCTGGCTCAACTCGAACAGATGGTCGACGCGCGCGAAGCCGGCCTGTCTCTCCGCGCGTGCGTCTGCGAAGCCGGCCTGTCTCTCCGCGCGTGCGTCTGCGAAGGCCGCCTGTGTCTCAGACCGCGCGTCTGCGAGGGCCGTGTGCATCTCCGCCCGCAGCTCCGCGAAGGCAGTACGCATATCCGTGCGCATATCCGTGAATGCAGCCCGCGTCTCGTCGTCCATGACCCCAATCTAACGAGTCCGTTTCGGCGTCTCCATAGCGGCCCGGGCCGCGGCCGGATGGTCGCCGCGGGCGGCGCTCAGAGGTACTGCGTTTCCGCCGCGCCACAGCAGCCGGCAGTTCAGTCGAACGGCACGACCAGCTCGCTGCTGGCGAGCTCGTGGGTGATGCGGGTGTACGAAATCCAGGCTGGATGAGCCGGGGGGACTGCGGTGGGTGTCGCGGCTTCAGATGCGGCATCCGGCGATCGGGCGGGAGGCTCGCCGGGTCGTGACCGGCGGAGTGCTGGCGGGCGGAATGCTGCTGGCGTATGGCGCCGCGCAACGAGCTGAGCGGCTGGTGCGGCAGCTTGGCACCGCGCCGGCCGCGTCGGATCAGACGCGCTCAGTGGATCGGTGAGCCGATCTGGAGGCCTGCCGGGGTCAGCTCCTCACCTTCACCAGCGACGCTCCTCATCCAGCCGCTGGATATCCGCGCGAACGTTGGCGAACTGCGGCTCTGCCCAGGCTCGCAGTCCCCGGAGCTCGACCCAGACACGCGCGAAGCTGGCCTCCGTCCAATCCCGGAAGCTGCGCAGCTCACTGCGGAGGCCCTGGATCTCACCACCCAGCTCGCTGCGCAACCCCCGGATCTCATCGCCCAGCTCGATGCGCAGGCCAGTGAGGCCTTCCCGCAGCTCCGTTCGCAGCTCCGTTCGCAGCGCTGCGATCTGGAGCTGATTCAGCTCGAAGTACCGGTCGATGCGCCCGAAGGCGGCCTGCGACTCGGTCCGCATCTCTCGAAGAACCGCGCGCATCTCGTCGTCCATGATCCGCAATTTACTGAATCCGCCTCGGCGCCTCCATAGCGGGATGGGATGGACCGGATCGAGCGAAGACGTTGCAGAGCACCAGCAAGGCTACCCGATTCGCACTCGGCGTGACGCCGCACGCCGGTACCGGCACATCAAGGTACCAGGTTTACGGACTCCAGAAGCTTCAGCACTTCCGCCACCGCTTCATTAACTCCGATCTCCGTCGTCTCGACGAGCAGCTCCGGCGCCGGCGGTATCTCATATGTCGAGCTGACGCCCGTAAGGCCGCTCACCGAGCCTCGGTCCGCTGCTGCATACAACTGCTTCGTGTCCCTCTGCCGGAGAGTCTCCACGTCGCAGTGCACGTGCACCTCGAAGAAGCGTCCGTCCGGGAACAGCCGGCGTACCGCGGCGCGATCAGCGGCGTAGGGCGACACGAACGCGCACAGCACGATCGACCCCTGCTCGAAGAACAACCGCGCCACTTCCCCGACGCGGCGGATGTTCTCCTTGCGGTCGGCGGGACTGAAGCCGAGGTCGCCGTTCAGGCCGTGGCGCAGCATGTCGCCGTCCAGCAGCATGGTCTGGCGTCCCTCCTCGAACAGCCGGCGCTCCACGGCGCGCGCGATCGTCGTCTTGCCGGAGCCGGAGAGGCCGGTGAGCCAGACGACGGCGGCCTTGTGGCCGTTGCGCGCCTCGCGTTCCTCGCGCGGGATGTTCCAGCCCTCCCACACGACGTTGGGCGAGGTCCGGCGAACGGCGTCGCCGGATCGCGCGCTCTGCTCCTCGAGATCGGCGACGGTGCCGCGAATCATGCCTGCGCCGACGGTGCGGTTGGTGAACGGGTCGATGACGATGAAGCTGCCCGTGCCGATGTTGACCTGGTACGGGTCGAAGAAAATGGGTTCGGCAGTGACGAGCTCGACGCGCGCGATGTCGTTCAGCTCGAGGCTCGCGGCGTCCTCGCGGTGCAGCGTGTCCACGTCGATGCGATAGCGGATGGCGTTGACGCGGGCCTTCACCGTTCGCGTGGTGTGCTGGATGATGTAGTCGGCCGCGGGATCGAGCGGTGCCTCGGCCATCCAGCAGAGATACGCATCGAAGCGGGTGCCGACGGTCGGCACGTTCATGCGTCGCACGATCATGTCGCCGCGGCTGACGTCCACCTCGTCGGTCAGCGTGATGACGACGGAGTCCTCGGCGGCGGCGGCAGGAACGGATGTGCGGTCGGCGAAGATCTCGCGAATGCGGGTGGTGCGGCCGGACGGCAGGATGGCGACCTCCTGGCCGGGCTCGACGGTGCCGGAGACGACGCGGCCCGCGAAACCGCGGAAATCCTGGTGCGGCCGGATGACGTACTGCACGGGGAACCGGAAATCGATCAGGTTGCGGTCCGCGCCGACATTCACATTCTCGAGGTGGTGGAGCAGCGTGGGTCCGCTGAACCACGGCATGGCGTCGCTGCGATGGACGACGTTGTCGCCGCGGAGCGCGGACATCGGGATGAACGTGAGATCCTTGACGTCGAGCTTTTCGGCGAACTCGCGGTACTCGCCGACGATGCGATCGTAGACCGCCTCGTCGTAGTCGACGAGGTCCATCTTGTTCACGGCTACGGCGATGTGCGGGATACGCAGCAGCGACGCGATGAAGCCGTGGCGCTTGGACTGCGTGAGGACGCCCTTGCGCGCGTCGATCAGCACGATGGCGAGCTCGGCCGTGGACGCGCCGGTCACCATGTTGCGCGTGTACTGGATGTGGCCGGGCGTGTCGGCAATGATGAACTTGCGCTTGGGCGTCGCGAAGTAGCGGTAGGCGACGTCGATCGTGATCTTCTGCTCGCGCTCGGCGCGGAGACCGTCGGTAAGCAGGGCGAGATTGACCTCGCCATCGCCGAGCCTGCGGCTGGCTTTCTCGACGGCCTCGAGCTGGTCCTGGAAGATCGACTTGGTGTCGTAGAGCAGCCGCCCGATGAGCGTGCTCTTGCCGTCATCCACGCTGCCCGCGGTGGAGAAGCGGAGCAGGTCCATCTCGGTCTCCGCGGCCATTTCGGAACGGGCGACTGCCTCTGCGTCGAGCACTGGCTGTTCAGACATGCTAGAAATACCCCTGACGCTTGCGGTCTTCCATGGCGGCCTCGGAGCGCTGATCGTCGGCGCGGGTGGCGCCGCGCTCGGTCATGCGCGTGGCCGCGATCTCGATGATGATCTCCTCGAGGCTCGAGGCGGCGGACTCGACGGCGCCGGTGCAGGTCGCGTCGCCGATGGTGCGGAAGCGGACCAGCTTCTCGACGTAGAACTCGCCGGCCGCGAGCGTGATGTACGGCGTGTCGGCGAGCAGCACGCCGTCGCGTTCGACGACGCGGCGCTGATGCGCGAAGTAGAGGTTCGGCAGCGCGATGTTCTCGCGGTGGATGTAGTGCCAGATGTCGAGCTCGGTCCAGTTGCTGAGCGGGAACACGCGGAACTGCTCGCCGGGGCTCTTGCGGCCGTTGAAGATGTTCCAGAGCTCCGGCCGCTGGTTCTTCGGGTCCCACTGGCCGAACGTGTCGCGGTGCGAGAAGAAGCGCTCCTTGGCGCGGGCCTTTTCCTCGTCGCGGCGGGCACCGCCGATGGCGGCGTCGATCCTGAGCTCGCGCACGCCGTCGAGCAGCGTGACCGTCTGGAGCGCGTTGCGGCTCGGGTGCGGGCCCTGCTCCTCCTGGACGCGGCCCTGGTCGATCGAGTCCTGCACGTAGCGCACGATCAGCTCGGCGCCGACCTCCTTCACCATGGCGTCGCGGAACTCGATCGTCTCCTCGAAGTTGTGGCCGGTATCGATGTGCATCAGCGGGAACGGGATGCGACCGGGCCAGAACGCCTTGCGGGCGAGGTGGACGAGGACGATCGAGTCCTTGCCGCCGGAGAACAGCAGCGCGGGCCGCTCGAACTGCGCGGCCACCTCGCGCATGACGAAGATGGCCTCGGACTCGAGCTGGGCGAGGTGCGTACGCGAATAGGATGTCATCAGAATGGCCAGAACACGGGAACGAAGAGCACTGTCGCAGCAATCACCGCGATCGTGAGCGGAAAGCCGAGCCGGACAAAGTCCGTGAAGCGATAGCCGCCAAGGCCGTAGACCATGGTGTTGGTCTGGTAGCCGATCGGCGTGAGGAACGAGGCGGACGCGGCGATCGCGATCGCGATCGCGAACGGGCGCGGGTCCAGGCCGAGCTCAGCAGCGATGCTGATCGCGATCGGGAAGACCAGCACGGCGGCCGCGTTGTTCGTGATCAGCTCCGTCAGTGCGACGGTGGCCAGCACGACGGCGAGCAGCACTGCGACCGGACCCCACTGCGCAAAGCCGCCGACGATCCCCTCACCGAGACCGGCGGCGAGGCCTGACTGCTCCATGGCGGCACCGATGCCGAACGACGCGGCGATCACGACCAGCACATCCGCGTCCAGCGCGTTGCGCGCCTCGCCGGGCGTGAGCACGCCAAAGCCGATCATCGCGAACGCGCCGAGCAGCGAGGCGTGCAGGATGGGCAGCAGGCCGGCGCCCGCAATGGCGACGATCGCGAACGTGATCAGACCGACCAGCAGTGCCTTGCGCGTGCTGACGGGCGGGCTGCCGCCGAGGTGCGAAACGAGCAGGAACTCGTTGCGGTCGCGCCAGCGCTCGCGGAAGCCGCGGTCGGCCAGCAGCAGCAGCGTGTCGCCCTCCTTGATGCGAACGGTGCCGAGCTTCGCATTCACGCGCGAGCCGGCCCGGTGGATCGCGATGACGACTGCCTGGAACCGGCTGCGGAACTCCGACTCCGCGAGCGTCTTGCCCACCAGCGCGGACGCGCCGCTGACGACGGCCTCGAAGAACGTGTGCACACCCTCATCGCCGTGCAGCTCGTGCTTACGCTCGGCGGAGACGAGGCCGCGCATGCCCTGGAGGTCGCGCACCACATCCACGCGCCCGACGAACGTGAGCTGGTCACCTCCGAGCAGCACCGTCTCGGGTGCCGCCGGGGCGATGACCTCCTCCCGCCGCCGGACCTCCGCCAGGAACACGCCCTCCAGGTGCCGCAGCCCCGCGTCCTCGACGCTCAGCCCGTCCAGCGCACCGGACCGCGCAACCACCATCTGCATCACGTACTCGCGCGACTCCTCCTGCATCGTCTGCCGCGCCGTGCGCCTGTCCGGCAGCAGCATCCCGGAGAACAGGATGAGGAACGCCACGCCGACGACCGCGACAGGGAAACCGACCCGCGTGATCTCGAACATGCCGATCGGCGCAAGACCAGCCTGCTCCAGCAGCCCCGACACCACGAGGTTCGTGGACGTGCCGACGACCGTCAGCATGCCGCCCAGGATCGTCGCGAACGAGATCGGCATCAGCAGCCGCGACGGCGACATGCCGCGCTTCGTCGCCCAGTCCGCCACCTGCGGCGCGAGCATTGCCACGATCGGAGTGTTGTTCAAAAACGCGGACGCGCCCGCCGTCGGCGCCAGCAGCCGCGCAAGCCGCAGCCTGCCCGGTTCGTTGCCGTGACCTCTGCCGTTGCCCAGTGCCGCCGCGACCAGCGGCTGGAGCGCTCCCGTCTTCTCGACCGCTCGCGCCACCACGAACAGTGCGGCCACTGTCACAGGCGCCGGGTTCGAAAACCCGGCGAACGCGGCACCAGGGTCGATCACGCCGGCCAGCATGAGCGACATGTCCGCGCCCAGCACTGCCACCGCCGGCGCCACCTGGTCGCGCACGAGCAGGACGACGGTCCCGACGGCAATCACCAGCGTGAACCACGCCTCCCAGGTCAAGCGCGGGCTTCCTTACGGCGCCGTATGGAGGCGGCGACCGCTGGCAGGACGCGGGCGAGCAGGCCGGGCGCGCAGGCGAGGATGCCGTCGGGCTGGGTGGGGACCGGCTTGTTGTAGCGGAGCGGGCGGCCGTTGCAGTCGGTGACGCTGCCGCCGGCCTCGCGCAGTATGACCTCGGGCGCGCAGGTGTCCCACTCGCCCATGTAGGGGACGGGGTGTGCGTAGAGGTCGGCCTCGCCGCGCGCGATGAGGGAGCACTTGATGCCGACCGATCCTGAAGGCCGCCGCTCGGTGATGGGCAGTGAAGCGCAGAGTGCCTCGACAGTCGCATCGGCATGGGAGCGCGACGTGACGATGCGGAGGCCATCGCCCGGAGCGGAGCAGGCCAGGCGTTCGGACTCGCCGTTCCGTTCGACCCAGGCGCCGGCGCCGTCGGCGGCGTAGAACATGGTGTCGGTCGCCGGGAGGTAAACCACGCCGGCGACGGGCCGGCCGCGGATGGCCAGTCCGATCATGACGGCGAACTCGCCGTTCTGCGCGAGGAACTCCTTGGTGCCATCGAGCGGATCGACGATCCAGAGGCGTTCGGCGACGAGGCGTGCCGGGTCGTCGGCGGTCTCCTCGCAGAGGATCGCGTCGTCCGGAAACGCAGCGCGCAGATGCGCTGTGATGGCGTCGCTGGAAGCGTGGTCGGCCGCTGTGACGGGAGAGCCGCCGGCCTTCAGCGTGGCAGTGGCGGAGCCGTAGAACTGCATGGCGGCGGCGCCGCCGAGGCGCGCCGCCTCGCGCGCGGTGTCGAGATCCCTGCTGGGCAAGCGGGTCAAGCGTCGGCGTCAGCGAGCGCGAGCAATGCCCGTGCGTGCGGCGGGGATGGGTAGATGGGGTACGCTTTCAAGTTCCTCACGAGTGTCTCTGCGCCGACGTACTGCCACCTGCCCGACCCGCTTTGGATGGTCAGACGCGGGTCAACGGCTCCTTCGCGACAATTTTCCCGACCGGCGCGAGTCGGCGGCCGATCGCCTCGGCGATCAGGCCGACCTGCGCCACGAGCTCCTCGAACTGATCGGGCCAGAGGCTCTGCGCGCCATCGGACCGGGCGTGGTCGGGGTCCGGATGCACTTCGATCATGAGGCCGTCGCCGCCGGCCGCGATCGCCGCGCGGGCCATCGGGATCACCTTCGCACGCACGCCCGTGCCGTGGCTCGGGTCGGCGATGATGGGCAGGTGCGAGAGCCCCTTCACGACCGGGATCGCGGTCAGGTCGAACAGGTTGCGCGTCTGGTCGTCGAACGAGCGGATGCCGCGCTCGCACAGGATCACGTTCGGGTTGCCCTCGGCCAGGATGTACTCGGCGCTGAGCAGCAGCTCCCTGATCGTGGCGGCCATGCCCCGCTTCAGCAGCACTGGCCTGCCCGTCCTGCCCGCGCGCCGCAGCAGCGGGTAGTTCTGCATGTTGCGCGCGCCGATCTGGATGATATCCGCATGCTCGGCGACGGCCTCGACCGTTTCGGTTTCCAGCGCTTCGGTGACGATAGCCAGGCCCGTCTGCTCGCGGGCGAGCGACAGCAGCTCGAGCCCCGCGATGCCGAGGCCCTGCCACGCGTAGGGCGAGGTGCGCGGCTTGAACGCGCCACCGCGCAGCACGGTCGCGCCCGCGGCCTTCAGCCGGTGCGCAATGCCGAGGATCTGCTCCTTCGACTCGACCGAGCACGGTCCGGCCATCAGCACGACGTCTTCTCCGCCGATGCGGGTGCCGTTGAACAGCTCGATGATCGTCGGCTCCTCGCGCCACTCGCGCGAGACCTGCTTGTACGGCTGCGTGACATGGATGACCTGGAGCACGCCCGGCAGCGCTTCCAGCCGCCCGCTGTCTACGTTCCCATCGTTGCCGACCAGGCCGATGGCCGTGCGGTCCTTGCCGGGGATCGGGCGCGCCTCGTAGCCGAGCTCCCTGATCGTGTCCACGACGCGGCCGATCTCGGATGCGGACGCGCCATGACTCATTACGACGAGCATTCTGTGTCGATCGGCGAAGGAGAATACCGACGAAACGCGCGCATTCACGCGGCTCCGAAGCAAGCGGTAAAATTATCGGTTGGCGGCACCCCTGTAAACCCGGCAGTGCGGTCAGTGTGCGGGGCAGCGCGCGGTTGAGCGCCCATCGCTGCTAGACGGCGCCCGGCACCTTCATATCGATGTTCTTCCAGCTGCGGTCGCGCGCGCCGCGCTGGCCGGGCATGGTCGACGCACCGGACAGGCTGATGATGCGCGCCTTGCCGGTGATGTTGCGGGTCGCGCCGCGCGTGTCGAGGATCAGCGACGCGTGGTCGGCGACGAACTGGTAATCGACAGTGCTGTGCTCGGTCGCGATCAGGACGAGGTCGGCATTCTCGAGCACGTCCTGCGTCAGCGGCACTCCGTGCATGGGCAGGCCCTGGAGCGGCGTGTGGCCGTCGTCGCTGATGACGTCGCAGTACGGGTCGTGGAACGCGATGTCGGCGCCCTGCACCTGGAGCAGGCGGATCAGGTCGAGCGCCGGGCTCTCGCGCAGGTCGGAGATGTCCTTCTTGTAGGCGACGCCGAGCACGAGGATGAGGCTGCCGCTGAGGGCGAGGCCCTGCTGGTTCAGCACGTCATTGGCCTTGCGGACGACGAACAGCGGCATCTCGGAATTGATCTCGCTGGCGACGTCGATCATGCGCGTCTTGAACTGGAGCGTGCGCATCTTCCAGGCGAGGTAGTGCGGGTCGAGTGGAATGCAGTGGCCGCCGAGGCCGGGCCCGGGCGTGAAGCGCATGAACCCGAACGGCTTGGTGCCGGCGGCGTCGATCACGTTCCAGACGTCGACGCCGAGCCGGTCGCATACCTGGGCGAGCTCGTTGACGAGCGCGATGTTGATCATGCGGAACGTGTTCTCGTAGACCTTGACCAGTTCCGCCGCCTCGGCGCTCTCGACGGGCACGATCACGTCGAAGACGCGCGAGTAGAACGCCTCGCCGACCGTCATGCAGTGGTCGGTGATGCCGCCCAGCACCTTGGGCGTGTTGCGCGTGGTCCAGACGGCGTTGCCGGGGTCGACGCGCTCGGGGCTGAAGCAGACGAAGAAGTCGTGGCCGGCGCGGAGCCCGGTCGCCTCGAGGATGGGCAGCAGCACGTCGCGCGTGGTGCCGGGGAACGTGGTGCTCTCGAGGATGATCAGCTGGCCGGCGCGCAGCGAGGCGGCGATGGTGTTCGCGGCGGACAGCACGTGGGACAGGTCGGGGTCCTTGGTCTTGCTGAGCGGCGTCGGCACGCAGATCGAGATCAGGTCGCACTCGCCGAGGCGGGACGCGTCGGTCGTCGCCTCGAGCAGGCCCGCATCGACGAAGCCCTTGACGGACTTGCTCGATATGTCGCCGATGTGGCTGCGGCCGGCATTGATGCCGTCGACGACATTGGAGGACACGTCGAAGCCGAGGGTGCGGAATCCGGCGCGCGCGGTCTCGGCGGCCAGCGGCAGGCCGACATAGCCGAGTCCGATCACGCCGGCAGTCGCAGTGCCGCCTTCGACGAGGCGCAGGACGGTATCGAGCGTACTCATGGAATCCTTCATGGGTCTCTCAGTGCGTAGCAGTGGGCGGGCGTCGATAAGGCTCATCTGGTGGCGATATACAGGGTCGCGAGAGCGCTGATCACTGCCGTCGACCTGGCGATCACCTCTCCCCAGTTCACGCCCTCCAGTTCCGACTCGGACTGGGACGGCACGAAGATGGTGCTGCCCGGCTCTACCGTCGGGACCCGACGCAACCAGACCGTTCGCCTTACAACCTTGCGCTCACCATTGGGATACGTCACGACCACGCCGTTGCGGTCGGCGTTCTCGGCATACCCGCCGGCGCGGTCGATATAATCACCGAGGGAGCGATCATCGTCGTACAGGACTTTCGCCTGCAGCAACACCGCGCCTGTCACGTTGACGGTCGCATCGTAGCGCGGAATGTGGAGGCTGTCGCCCGCCAGCAGCAGAATGTTACCCGGCGCCGTGGGGTTTGCGAGCGCTGCCGTGAGATTGCCGGCCACGATCAGGCCATCCCTGTAAATCGCGAACCCGTCAGGATATGCTTCGGCAGTGAGACCGCCGGCCCGCTGGATGACATCGGAGATCCTGGCCTGGCGCGTACCCAGCTCGTACCGCCCCGGTTGGAGCACCTGACCTGTCACCGCGACAGTTCGAGCTTCCTCATAGCCGGGGGCACGTCGGATGAAGACGCGGTCGCCGCGCAGGAGCACGAACTCCCCGGCCTCCGGCTGCCAGCGTGGGACGCCGTCGAACGGAAGAGCAGCGTCCGCCGCGAGAGGCACCTGCACCACCTCCGCAGTCTGGTCCGTCCTGCTCATCGGATCGACAGTCCGGGCGACTTCTGCAGCTGTGGGGTCTGCGCCCTCGGCGAACCCACCGGCGGCGAGGACCAGATCACGCAGACTCATGTTCGCTGCCAACTGATACTGACCCGGATCGCGCACGTAACCCTGTATGGTGACCATGCTGGGCAGCCGCAGACTGTCTTCGCGCAACACCACTACCGAGTCACGATCCGCCAGCACGAGCGCAGCCGGCTGCGCGCCCTCCAGCGAGGCCCGCAGCATCGTGCGGCTGCGGTCCTGTTCCAACCGGTACACCAGGGCGCGGTGCGTATATGCTCCTTCGTCCAGGCCATCCGCGCGGGCGACCAGGTCCGCCAGCGTCATGCCCGGCCGGTACTCGTACTGGCCCGGCCGCCGCACGCCGCCCGTGACGGCGACGCGGTTGCGTCGCTCCTCGGAGACGGTGAACAGGGTGATGATGTCGCCGTCGTTCAATGGAATGACCGGTGCATCCAGCATCAGCAGCGACGACACGTCCACATCGACGAGCTCCCGATCGCGGCCTGGCTCCCGCCGGTGTGGCGGCAGGATCCGGTCGATCTGAACCCGCTCGAGCACCGCTTCGGGGCGTACACCGCCGGCAAACGACAGCGCGTCGCGCAGGCCCTCGCCGGGCTTCAGCTCGTAGATGCCGGTGCGTCGGGCCTCACCCTCGAGCGTCACCCGCGTCTCGGCCACGGGGACGAACACCATGTCGCCCTGCTCGAGCCGGATGTCCTGCGCCTCCTCGCCGGCGAGCAGATACGGGTACAGGTCGACCTCGCCAACGACACGTCCATTCCTGCGGACCAGGATGCGCCGGAAGCTGCCCGTCTCGTTCGGCCCACCAGCCTGGTACAGTGCATTGAACACGCGCCCCATCGGGCTGATCTGGTAACCGCTCGGCCGCTCGACCTCACCTACCACGAACACGTGGCTGGTGCGGAGCTGGCCGAGGGATACCTGAAACCGGGTCGTGGCGTCGGGACCACGTCGGACTCCGGAATAGGCACGACCCAGGTAGGTGTACAGCCGGTCCTCCAGCTGCTCGATCGTAAGACCGTTGACCGGCACCTGCCCGACCTGCGGAATGATGAGGAAGCCCTCGCGGGTCACATCCAGAGGGTACGACTGCTCCACGTCACCGGTAAGGATCAGCCAGATCTCGTCGCCCGGGCCGATACGATAGTCCGGACCAACGGCACCAGTGATGACCGGCTCGAACTGCCCCGTGGCGCGGGCGAAGAGCGTCTTGCCGAAAATGCGGCTCCGCTCCGCCGCTCTGACGGCGGAGTCGGCACGGATGGAATCCAGCATGATGCCCAGGGTGTCCAGCGGCGACCTGAGCAGCACGCCGATGCCGCGAAGCCCCTGGACCAGTTCCTCGGACGGCGTGCCGGTGGGGTCCAGCTCGCGGCCACTGTCGAGAGCGTCGAAATATTCGTCCGCTAGTCGGGGATCGTAGCCCAACTGCTGCAGACGGGCCTGTACCTGGCTGCGCGTCATGCCGGAAGCTTGCAGACGACGGAGCAACTCCTCCTGACTCACACTCGTTCCGAGCCGCTGCTCGGCCATCCGGCGCAGTTGGGCTGTGTCCTGCTGCGATATCTGGGCGGACAGCAGTGCGGGCGTCCACAGCCCCACCGCACTCAGCAGCAAGAGGATGAGATAGCGGGTGTGACGCGCAGAGAGGCACGAGAAAATCATAGCCGTTGATTCACAGGGAAGATCAGTCGCAACTGTAAATGGATAACCGGAGGTTCAACCCGTGGCAACGCCGCAGCGGACTCTGCGGGGTAGTCAACGGTCGCTCGCAGGAGCTTCTTCCTCCCGCTGCCTCAGCCACTGGCGCGGGTGCCGGAGATCGTGCCAGGCCTGCCTGGTGAGCCCCTGGAACTCCCGCAATTGAGGATCCTCGGTTTCGCGGCTGCGCCGGGCGAATTCCAGAACGAATGCGGCGATAACCGCCAGCATGAGGCCAAGTATGAAGGCGAGCATGGCGCGCATGATGGTGCCCCTGCCCTCAGGCTCCGCCGTCCCGGCCGGGTGATCGATTACGGTGAACAGAGGGACGTCCCGCACAGCATCAATGCGCGCCTGTTCCTGAGACCGCAGCAGCGACGTGTACACTTCCTGCCTCATCATCACACGACGCTGGAGCCGCTCGTGCTCGAACACCAGCTCGGGAGAATTACCAAATTCGCGATTCTGCTGCAGAAACTCCTGCAGCGCGCCCTCCGCCGCCAGCAGCTCCGCCTGTGCCTCAGTGATCCGACCGCCAATGAACCGGCCTTCCTCCTGAGCCCGGGTCTGACGTACCTCCAGGTTGTACTCATTCAGAAGCACCAGCAGCCGCTCAGCAATCCTCTCGGATAGCACGGGATGGTCTGTCGATACCGTCAATCGGATCACTCCTGTCTCCCGGCCAACCGATGCGGAGATATTTTTTTCAAGGGACTCTGTTGCCCGACGCCACGGCGGGACGGGACCGAGATCCTGGTCGAATTCCCAGTACTCAACGAGAGTGCCTCTCCAGACCCGTCCGGCGTCGGTGGGAATTTCGTACACCGACTCTGCCGCCTGGCGCAGGACCGTCCTGCTCTTCAGCAAGTCCACGTAGAACTGCGGCGATTCGCCGGGTCGGTCCGCGCCCAGGCTCAAACCGAACTGCTGCGCCAAAGCCGCGGCACCACCCGTCCCTCGACCTTCTCCCCCCTGCGACATGAAAGAAGCGGACGCGGCGTATGAACGGTCACCGCTCAAACTCCATATGCCTACCACAAGCGCGATCAGCAACGGCAGAACGACAATCAGTCTCCAGTTACGGAGGATGACATTGGCGATCTCGACGAGCGAGATCTCGTCCTCGTCCGCCGTATAAGCGGGATAACGGTCTATCGTGTCGTTCACTTTATCTCAACAATGGTAAGGCTGTGGGCCAGCGACATATACACGATCGCCCTGCTTCACAGCGAAGCGGCTCCGCGGATTTGGTACCGATGGCCTGCGTCCTTCAGCATGCCCTCCTGGGCAGCCAGCTCCACATCTGCGTCTACCATCATGCGGATCAGCTCGGGGAAACGGACGCGCGGCTCCCAGCCGAGCTTCTCGCGCGCCTTGCTGGCGTCGCCGAGCAGGTAGTCGACCTCCGTGGGACGGAAGTAGCGCGGATCGATGACGACGTGCTTCTCCCAGTCGAGGGCGGCGTGCTCGAAGGCGGCTTCGACCGCCTGGCGCACGGTGTAGGCCTCGCCAGTCGCGACCACGTAGTCGTCCGGCTCGTCCTGCTGGAGCATGAGCCACATGGCCTCGACGAAGGCGCCAGCGAAGCCCCAGTCGCGCTTTGCGTCCAGGTTGCCAAGGTACAGCTTGTCCTGGAGGCCCCGCGCAATGCGGCCGACCGAGCGCGTGATCTTTCGCGTGACGAAGGTCTCGCCGCGGCGCGGCGACTCATGGTTGAACAGAATTCCGTTGCAGAGGAAGAGGCCGTACGCCTCGCGATAGTTCACCGTGTACCAGTGCGCGGCGACTTTGCTGACGGCATAGGGGCTGCGCGGGTAGAACGGCGTGGCCTCGCTCTGCGGCGGCGCCGAAGCGCCGAACATCTCGGAGGACCCTGCGTTGTAAAGACGGATGTGGCCGCCGCGACCGCAGAGGTCGCGGACTGCCTCGAGCACGCGCAGCGTACCAACCGCGTCGACTTCGGCGGTGTAGCCTGGCTCCTCGAAGGAGACCTGCACATGCGACTGCGCGCCGAGATGGTAGATCTCGTCCGGCTCGACGCGCTCGATGACGCGGCGCACGACTGCGGCGTCGCTGAGGTCACCGTAGTGCAGGAACAGCCGCGTGTCCGGCAGGTGAGGGTCCTGATACAGGTGATCGATGCGATCGGTGTTGAACGATGATGCGCGTCGGATCAGGCCGTGTACTTCGTAGCCCTTGTCGAGCAGAAACTCGGCGAGGTAGGAGCCGTCCTGGCCCGTTATTCCGGTCACGAGTGCACGCCGACGGCGGTCGTTGCTATCGAACATCGATATTCCTGTTGACTGGGAATCAGTTCGACTTAGAGTGCGGCTTCATTCTTGTTTGTAGCGCAGCGGGTCGCCGAGGCAGTCGACCACCTCGCCGCCCGCTTCCCTGAGTACCACCTCCCGACCGAGCCGCTCGGCGCGAGGTCGGTCACGACGAGCGCGTCGCGGATGCGCAGCATCAGCTCGTGCGAGCGTGAGCCGACCATGCGCGGCGGCCAGTGGTTCCGGTCGGTGCGCAGCCCCTGCTTCTCGTGGGCGACTTCGACGGTCGCGCCCAAGCCTCGGGCTGCTGCGTACATGCGATCGCCGTCCGGCATGTACACGACACCGAGCGTCGGCACGCCGCCGATGGCCAAGCCGATCTGATCAAAGAACTCGCCGTTGCCGGCGATGAACTCCTCGGTGCCGTAGACTCGGACAGGATGGCGTCGGCGGGATACGTCTCGCGAATCGCCTCGACGATGATGACGTTGGCCGCGTGATCGGCCGCAGTGACCGGCGAGCCGGCTGTTTTCGCGGTGGCTACGGCCGCGCCGTAATGAGCCATGGCTGCGGCGCTCGCACGGCGTGCAGCCCACATTGCGAAGACGAGCGCGTCGGAGAGGTCTGAGGCCATCCAACCGAAGGATTCCGCCGAGCGCGCGGGGGTAGCCGGCGACCGGACTCGAAATGCGAACAAGGTGAGCCTTGAACTTAGGGCCGCTCGGAAAGTCGGGTCAAGGCAGAAACGGGGGCTCTCTGGGCAAAGCTTCCTCCGTCAAATCCCTGTGACAAGGGCCCCCCGGCTATCCTTGGCCGAAAACACCGGTTCGACCATCGGCCACTCGATGCCTATATCCTCATCATCCTAGCGGATCGCTCGATCATTCTCCCGGGCACACGCGCTGCACTGTAGGTGACGAGGCGCCGCCGCCGGGTACGGCGTAGCCGTAAGCGAAACCCTCCGGAAATTCAGAGCTGGCGGTGGTTTTCGACCGATAGCTCGACTGCGATCCAGCGCCGGAGCGTGGGGGACGCCGGCCGGATATCGACGGCGACGTCGAGCACCTCGCCGAGCGGCACGCTGACCAGCTTCCCTTGCGGCACCGGCCCCTGGTAGTGGAGGCCGCGAAGCACGCGGGGGGGACCCAGGCGGCGTTGTCCTGCACGAAGTCGACATGGATACCGGCTTCGGCGGCGAGACGCTCGCGGTTCACAGCTCGGAGAACCAGCCGCTCTCGTCGCGGTAGACCGGGTGGGTATCGCGCAGGATGAAGACGGACCAGCGGGGAGCCGATGAAGCCCGCGCCGCCGGTGACGAGGATGGTTGACATGGGAGATCCCGTCGCTGGGCGAGCCAGGCAATTCACCGGATCTCACTGCTGACGATAGGTGCCCGTGAATTCGACTTCAGTCATGCGTCAGACAGGAGATAGTGTGACGCCAGCCGGATCTGAGATCATAGCGCGCGCGAAATCCTAGTTCCTCCGTAATCCGGTTGCCATCCACGGCCATGTCCTCCGTGAGCTTGTTCAGCAGGACGTGGACGCCAGAGAGCCCGGGCACAAAGCCGAGGCCGCGCCGAATGCTCGAAATCGGCAGGTAGAACAATCCTTCCCGACGGCCGGCCGCCGCCTGAATTGCGCGCGCGATCTCGTCGAAACGATGGATGGCGCCGTCCGTCACATTGAACACCCCGCCCTTGGCCGCTGGATGTTCCGCCGCCAGGAGTGCCGCGCTGGCTGCATCGTCGCGATGCACGAGCGTTCGACGGTTGCGACCGTCGCCGGGCATGATGGGCAGACCGCGCGCAAGCAGCTTCGCAAGGTTTCGGTAGTTCCCGCGCATTCCGGGACCATAGACTGCCGCGAGCCGGAGCACCGTGCCCCCCGAATTCGCGAGCACCAGCCGCTCGGCGGCCGCCTTGGTTCGAGCGTAAGGCGTTTGCGGCCGAGGGAGTTCCGACTCCGTGAAGGGAGCGGCGCCGTGACCCGAGCCGTAGACGTTGATCGTACTCAAGAAGACGAATCGGGCGGTGGCGTGCGCTCGGGCGGCTTCGAGGAGATGCGCCGTGCCCTCGACGTTCACGGCTTCGTAACGGGCAGTTAGTTCGGCGTCCGGGTTGTTGATGTGAAGCAGGGCGGCGAGGTGGAAGATCACATCGGCGCCACCGGCTCCGCGATCGAGCGCGGCCGGCGTTGTCAGATCGCCTGGAACCGGCTCCACCCCATCGGGCAGCAGGGGATCTTGCACATCACGGGCCAGGGTGCGAACCGTATATCCGCGCGCGAGCAGGAGCCGCACGAGCGGACGTCCCACCACGCCCGTGGCGCCCGTCACGAATGCGACGCGCGTCATGCGTGCTCGCCGACGGGCGGAATGAAACGGCGGTAGAGGGCGAGCGTCTCGGTGACAACTCGCCGCTCATCGAACTCCGCTTCTGCCTTTCGCCGCGACGCGTCGCCCATGCGTCGTCGCAGCGCGACATCGGTGAGCAGGCGGCCGAGCGCCTCCGCGAGCGCTTCGCGATTGTCTAGCGGGACGAGGAGCCCATTGCGTTCGTGCTCCACGACCTCGCGACAGCCGGGCACGTCCGTGGCCACAATGGGCAGCCCCGCCCCTGCCGCTTCGAGCAGGATCTTCGGGACGCCTTCCCTTCGGGATGCGAGCACGACGACGTCCGCGCTGGAGAGCACAGCAGCCATGTCATCCTTCTGACCGCGCCACCGCACAATGCCTTCCTCTTCCCACCGCCTCAGGGTGTCTTCGGGAATGGACTCCGGGTTCGCTTCATCCGGATCGCCCGCCAACTCCAAACGAAATGGGACGTTTGCCCGCCGGAGGAGGCGTGCGGCTTCGACGATCTCGCCGATCCCCTTGCTCCACAGCATCCGACCCGCATACAAAAGGACCGGCACGTCACGCTCACGTGCCACTGGTCGAAACCTCACGAGATCCACGCCGCTGCCGCGGATTAGCGCAGTCTGTTCTGGCGGAACCATCCGTGCGCGGACGAAGTGGCTCCGATCCTCGTCGTTCTGGAAGATTGTGACCACGTTTGAACCGCGGAGCGCAGCTCGATACCCCGTAGTCGCTACACCGCGGATGACCCGGGCAATGGGAGTGCTTCCGGTGAACGCGTAACCGAGTCCCGCGATTGCATTCACTACACCAGGAACCCCAACAATGCGCGCTGCGAGAGAGCCGTAGAGCACGGGTTTGATGGCGACATGGTGCACCACGGAGGGGCGGAGGCGACGATACAGGGCCACCATCCGCCCTACGGCGACGCCTTCAGCGAATGGATTCCGTCCCAGCCGGCCGAAGGGCAGGTCCACCGTGCGAATGCTCTCCGCTTCGATCCGTTCGCGCAGTGCCGCGAAGCGCGATACGAGAGTGACCTGGAAACCGTCCTCGAGGGCGCCGCGAGCAAGCGCTCTGCGATGTGACCAAAAATACCAGTCTTCCGTAATGACCAGGACGAGGTGCGGCGTGTGAAGACGGCTGGAGCTCATATCTGATCCGGCAGCCACGCCTGGAACATCAACACCTTCCGCAGTTGGTACTGCCAGCTTGCGACGGAAACGTCAGCGGTCATTAGAGGGGGCCGATTTCTCACTGCGCCGCAGCCACTGTCCGGGTTCCGGCCGGTCCCTCCATGGCGGGCTCACGCCAAACTGCTCCCCCAGCGCCGCCGCGCCACTAGCGCCCCGTTCCTCGGTTATCTGTGAAGGACGCAGTCGCAGCGTAAGTGCGATCTCTGGCCAAGCTCCACACGCCCACCACCAAAGCGAGCAGCACCGGCAGGAGGACAACGGCTCTTCAGTTGCGGAGAAGCGCATTGGCGATGTTGACTATGGAAACCTCGTCCCCGTCCGTCGAAAACCGGGGATCATCGTGTGTCGGATTGTTCATCAGTCCCAGGAAACAGGTAAACCACCCCGTCAGGCTTTTGACGAGACGCCCAGCCCCACCTCCTCCACCTGTCCAGCATCGTACCTCAACGCCAGCCAGACGAGCGGAGCATACGCCAAAAGGACACCCACTGCGCCGTCCAACCAGCCCTGCACGACCAGCACGGCCACAGGCAGAAGCCACATCACATTCACGCCGCCGAAGACCAGCGACACTGGCACGTGTGATCCGATCCGCCGCGCCGCGTGTTGATAGGCATGGGTACGATGTGCCTGATGGACTCGCTCGCCGCGCATCAGCCGGCGTATGAGCGTCACAGTGGCATCCACCACGAATGCGCCCAAAAGGATGAGCCAACCCCAGAACAATTCTGGTGCAATAGCTGCCGCTTCCAGCGAGAGCAGTCCCATCATTATACCGACGAACCCGCTACCCGCATCGCCCATGAAAATTCGTGCACGAGGGAAGTTCCAAAACATAAAGCCACACACAGCCGCGGCCAGCACTACCGCTACGAGCCACCCGTCACCGCTCCCCGGCCACAGCTGATAAAGAACGGCAGCGCAAAGGCACACGGTGATCGCTTCAATGCTGGCGATACCGTCTATTCCGTCCATGAAGTTGTACAGATTCAGGAGCCACACCAGATATAGAATCAGCAGGCCATCGCCGACCAAACCGAGATCAAACGTCGTCCCAAGAACCCGCAACTGTGGCAATACATCAAGCCATGCCAGGGCCCAAGACGCCGCGGCAAAGTGGATCAACAAGCGCCAACGCGCGGGCACATCCCTATGGTCATCGAGCCATCCGATCGTCGCCACGAGCAGACCGGCCCCGAGAAACCCCCAAAGCGAATGGAGCGACAGTACCTCACGCCAAGCCAGTAGCGGCAACACGGCGAGCGTTGCGAGGACGATCGCTCCTCCGCCTCCGCGTGGGGTGGGTGCCACATGTGAACTTCTCGAGTTGGGTACATCGATGAGCTTGCGCGACAGCGCGAAAAGCCTCAGCCACCTCGTCAGCAGGGTGGACAACACCAGCGTCGCCACAATCAAGAGCCCCACCAATGGTTCAAGCATGTGTCGTCGCGCTTTGAAGGCCGTGCTCGACAGTCATCGGTGGCGCCCAGTTCACCGCTCGGGGGGGGGCTCGATTTCGATCTGTAGCGAATCCAGCAAGCGGTCTACCTCAGCGGTCCTTCCAGTCAAAGCGACCGTTGCATCTGGCGCGGTCGACGATGCGAGCGCCCGAGTCCATTCCCTGAGCCGATGGTCGTTTCTCGACGACACCGAAAGCGTCGATTCCGCGAAACGCCGCGCCCGTGATCGGAGCTCGGCGAGGCCGGCCTGTCCCCGATCGAGCAAGGAAATGACCGCAGCAACGATTTCCTCCGTATTCTCCGTTTGAACAACCCGCGCGAAGCTGTAACCACGCAGAAAGTCGTTGCTACCCGCCGTGCCCACTACGGACAATCCACACGCGAGATACTGCCGGACCTTCTGTTCCGATTCGTGGCGCTCGTTCGGCCGCAAGATCGAAAGAGCGACATCCATCGCTGCCATGAACTCGGGGACTTTCGCGTATTCAACTTCTCCTGCAACCACGACTGCGTCGCCCACACCTAGGACCTCAGCGAACCTTCGGCATTCGTCTGCTTCCCCGCCATCACCTACAACGAGGCCTTTGACAGGCATCCGAGAACGCAGGGCGGCGACAGCGGCTATGACTTCCTTACCTCCCCGTCGCATTGGGTAATTGCCGACGTAGCCCAGAACAATATCCCCGTCAGCAAACCCCTGCGCCCGGCGACAATCCGCTGCGGACGCGCGGCCGAACATGTTGAGGTCGACACCGTTGTCGATCACGTGGACGCGTTGCTCGAGATGCGGATAGCGTCCCACGATGGCTTCCTTGTGTGCGTGGCTAACGACATCGACGGCCAAGGTCTTCTCCAAGAGAGTGTCAAGCATCCCCTGATCTACCTTCTTCAGAAGCCGACCCGCTATGCGGCGCTGATAAAATGCTTCATGAGTCAAGTCGCCGGCTGTTTTTAGGACGAAGGGTATTCCAGCACGCGCGATCAGGGCGTGCGAAAAAGAAAATGCGCCGGCACGGATTACGACCAGATCGGGGTGGAACCTGCGGATCGATCTCAGCAATACCGCCGCACCTGTCGTTCGCGCCTGCAACCAGCCCGCCAATTTCCTGACTGAAGTCCTAGAGATGAATGTGGTTGTAAGAGAGCGCAACTCCACGGGCATCCCGCGCGACGGCATAGGGATCACTGCATGCAGGTTGTTGCCGTAGCGAGGAAGGAGATCGGCCAGGAAGGCGCGCTCGTTGATTCCCGGCCCGTAGGGTAAGCTTACGTCGACGAACGACGTATAGAGCAGCCGCTCAGGCATCAGGACTCGCTACCGTTCGACGTTGGCTTGGTGGGTCGTTCCGTACTGCGGCTCCAAGTAGCAATGTCAGCAGGTAAGGCGTCTTCAATTCGTAGAAGACCGAACTCGTGGTGCCAGCTGCCAAAAAGCATGCGAGATAAGTTATTGGTGTCACCATAACCACTTCATGTTTCAATCGCTTGACACACATTGCCAAAAACCCAAAATAAACTCCAAACTCCAACAGCAATCCGGTCATGCCGTACCTGTAGAGAGTCATGAGGTACGTATTATCGGTGATCGTGACACCGCTCTTGTTCGGTCCATAACCGAAGAACGGCCGCTCCTGAACCTCAGCCCAGACATCTGCCCAGACGCCCAGACGCATCTGAAACGACGCCACCTCAGTGAGAGCGCCGACCGCGATAGCATCACCAAGTTCCGCGTAAGCCCTGAAAGCGCGGCCCAGCTGTTCCGGCGAATATAGGTAGAGCGTGCCAACTCCGACGGCCGTCAGTAGTATCAGGCGGATTAGAGTCTTCACACCGCCACGTCTCGTGTAGCTCAGTCTAAGTCCTGCGGCGAGCGCCACCAACAGAATCAGCGCCGCGATCAATCCGGTTCGGCTCGCGGAAAGGACAAGCGCGAAGCCTGTCGTCAGGACTGCGCAGTATCCCCACCACTTGCCAGAATAGTGTAAGGTTCTGCCCACAACGAACAAGCCCACGGTGAGCACGAATGGAACCCACGAATAGTTCACAGAGGCCATCAATCCACTGAACCGTCCCTCCCGATCCGCGTAAAAACTGGAGAGAACGCCGCTCCTACCGCCGAACCAAAGCCACTCCGCGATCAGCACGCCAAGGATGGTAGAAATGAGCACGAAATAGATCGTGAGCCCCTTGTCAGTCGTACGATATCCGAGCGCAGCGCCGCAGATGAAGAAAATCACCAACCCCAGCACTCGCACGACCTCGGCGAAGTCGCGGAGCGTAAACGGGGACAATCCGGTGAAAAGCCCGTTCACGAAAATGTTGGTAACGATGTACGCCAGGTATAACGCAAAAATAATGGTCGGGAACGAGCGAACTCGTATTCGCTTGTTTGCGAGGAACAGGGCCACCATTACACCCGCCAAAAGCAGGAATATAGTCGCCAACCGGCGAGCGCCCGCGCCCGACAAGGGGGGGGCGAGATTGAAAAATACCAGGAGGAGCGCCGAGACTGTAGCAAACTCAATTGGCAGACGAAACAGGCCACCGGACCGCACCAATGTGGGTGCCTTCCCCTTGCTGTCAGTATCTATCGTCAGCGCCTGCACCCTAAATCCTCCCTCTATCGAGACTTCGGTGTGTTGAGTATCGCCGGCTCCCTCCGAGCGTTCCTGCGACGTGGACCCTCCTCGTACCAGCCGGCGGAGAATGGTCGATCGGCTCTAGAAGCCGATGGTAGACGCCGGTGCGAAATACGCGGCAGTAGGCGGCGGGTTCTCCGCTCCAGCGCTCTCCAACCGCTACCGTCGCTCCTCCGCCCTACGCCCCAACGGCGACAAGGGAAAGCGGATCCCAAGCGATGCTACTTGCGTTTTGCCAGGATTCTCCACACCAGAAAGGCAGCATTCCAACACTTGAATCGCCAAAATACTGCAAGGGCGCGGACCCGACTTCCATACCTCCATTCGTCCAACGCCCACACGTATCCGACCCCGGCACGTGCCTTGCGACGAAGGGCATCACTCAATTGAGCATTCTCAACTACCTTGAGGCGCTCCTGTGCCTTTTCCCCTAGTCCTGTTGAGCTCTTTGTACCTTCATACTCGCGGGATGCGGCGAGTGTCACGTTCAGGCGCAATATCGTATTCGCCGACAACGATTGCACATACCTTACGAGCAACTCCCAGTCCAATGCATAGCGCAGCGACTCGTCCAAGGGCCGCATGTTATCGATTACCGACCGGTGAAAGAATACCGCAGGTTGAGGGAGACTTCGGCCTGAAAGCAGGTACTGCAGGGTACAACGATGGGTGTTCTTGACAGCCGTTTGCCTGCCCTCTCGGTCAACTATAGCACAATTGCCCACTACGAGGCGCACCTCAGGATGTTGCGCTATGGAGTCAGCTACGGCCTGAAAAGCCCCTGGCAGATAATAATCATCGGAATTTAGCCACGCTAACCATTCACCCGGCAAAGCGCGCCAAAGCCGGTTAACCGCTGCGGCCTGACCGCCATCCGGTTCCGAATACCATTGCTGCAATAAATGCTTCCATTTCTCAATGATGGCCGCACTACCATCCGAGCTCCCCCCGTCACCAACAGCAAGATAGAAATTGCGGTAGGATTGCGACGCGATGGAACTGATACACTCATCCAGGAACTGTGCTTGATTATAGCTTGGAACCGCGATTGCGAATGTTGCCAAAGTCACAGCGCCTGGATCACTCCTGTAACGGTCTGCCGAAAGCGATCCCATGTATAGTCAGACTCGACTATGCACCGCCCGAGCCGTGACCGGTGTTTAAGATCTGTGTCCGACATCCGCTGAAAGGAAAGAAGCACATCCAATGCTGCGTCAGTATCCTGGGATATACTCGTAATTACGTCATCCTCGTAATATCCGGACTGGGGCGTGCACGCCACCGGAAAACCCCACGACAACGCCTCCAGTATCGTCGTCGGGTTGGGATCCGCAGTCGCCGTACTTACGAACACATCATACTCCGCGGCGACTGCCCGCATAAATGCCGGCGTGAGGGGCCGTACGTTGCTGATCCTCTTCACGTGTGGAATATCCGGTCCTGCGCCAATCCAGCCACACTTGTCCGGGCCGAGGCGTTGAGCGATTCGACTGAACAGAGCTGCGCCCTTGCGTTCATCATCGCTGCGTGCAATGAATAGGTAGCGACGCTGTCCTGGGGCGCGAAACTCCTTCTTGAGATGCGGGAAATGCGCACTGTCAACGGCGAGATCCAGCCGAGTCATTTTCGGCTTCCAGTGATGGAATGGCGAGGAATCCCACTGATCCCACCAGTACCGTCCCATTACTGCCAGGAGGCCATCAGACAGAGGTAGAAGCGAACCTACGTGCCGGAGATAATCAGCGTTGATATGCCACGTCTGTACACTTACATCACAATGCAACGGCGAGAGCAACACAACCGGCCCTTCAGCGCTCCCTCTTCGAACTGACTCCTCAACAACCCCACTTTTCCCTGCCTGAAAGGGAAAATGAGGATGCCCCAGCAATATCTCGTCGGCCCGAACATCGATCCGCGCGCGCCGCCGAAAATCGTATAGCACCGTCGGAGCAAGCTCTTTGAGCCCACGATATAAGTTGGTTGTCACCGACGTCGGCTGGCTGCGGGGCCACGAAGCCAATTGGCTATCGTCTGCGTGAACTTGGGCCAGGCTGACAGGCAGCGGCGCCAGCTGGCTGGCCGACCGGGCGAGCCGCACCGCTGCACGGCGCGCAAATCCGCCGATCAGTGGAGTCGCATACGCGAAATGAATCCTGTTTGGTTCCATGAACGGCCGGCTATTTCTTCGACAGGATAACATTGTGTCCAACGAATGTGACTAACTTCACGACGCCCTCTTCCGACAGGTCTCGAACTCCGTCAGATGGCCCCGGATGTCCTTGGAATGCGAACGGTGGTGGGCTGTACTTCAACCGCAGAGCAGCATCGTCGGCAACCACGATCCCACCCGGACGCAGTCCCGCTACAGCATTCTTGAGGTCTTCGCGGACCACGTCATAGTCGTGATTTCCATCGACATAAACAATATCCCATTCTCCTCCTCTGATGAGATCCACGGCCGCAGGAGCGGTGGAAAGAGTGCGGTGCAGAGTCGGCGACGAGAGGTTCCAATGCGCAAAATGTTGAAGCACGTCCTTCTGATAGTCGATCGATTTGTACACGGAGACCCTATCTCCGACACTGCTGAACGGCGAAACCCCGACAACTTCTGTCGAATAGCCAAGTTCCCGTGCGATTAAAGCCCAAAGACTCAAAATTTGCCCACGATAGACTCCGATTTCAAGGAGCCGCTTAGGCCGCCGATCGAATAGAACCGCGAACCACATCGCGTGGAACGCATCTTCCCCAAATCCGCGATTATCGGAACGAAAGTACCTCCGGTGGCTACGTAGCCACTTCGGGGCACGTTGGTGGAAGTAACGATGGAAGTGCATATACCGATGCGTTCCATCCGCTGATCCACCATCCAGCTCCGCGCTTAGCGAGGCGAGGCTCGGCGCTCGACCTGTCCATCCGCTCGTCACCCTGCTGCCCGAGCGAAACAGTCGCCTAAACATGAAGAAGACGCCTCACTCTCTTTACGAGACGACTGCGGATACCTTCCCGCCGAGTGCGGTACTGATCATAGGCGGCGCGCGCCCGTTCCCAGCGCAAGGCGACCGAAGCCAACTCCGTCGCTGAAAACGGTATTACCTGCATCTTCGTTATCGCTGGAGTGCTCCGCACAAGTTCGGCAATCTCCGCACGATGCCAATCCCGAATATAGTTCATATTTCTCGAGACAATGTTTTCCATGTTGGGATCCGGTTTCTTTCTAGTCGCCCCCCAGTCAAGTGGCGACTCAAATGGCAATGCAAAAACGCCGTTGACGAATCCCGACTGGATGGCTCTTATGGCCAGCTCGGGATCGTCGTGCCCATAGGGGGCGAGTCGTTCGTCATAACCGCCGATAGTACGGAGCAGATAGCTCGGCAAGCAGACCGGGCTCTTAATCGGGACCGTGCGAAAGGCAAACCAACCTGGATCCAGGGGTTCCGCAGACGCGAGCCCGTGTCCGTACCGCGACTCTATATAGGACGTATACGGAGTCGCACTGCTGCCCGTGAGCACATCCGGTGCAAGATGAGCTCCCAGCCGAAAAGACACGTAGCCCAAATTCGGAATCTGACGATAGAGCGATTCCACGTGCTCCTCGAACTGCGGGTCCTGCAATACAACGTCGTCCTGGAGAATGATGTTGTATGCAGTGCCGTCCTGATTCGCAGCACGCAAGCCAATGTTGATGGAACGAAGCTCATGCACGTTCGGTGCGTACAGCTTGACGACTGGCGCATTCAGAACCGCGACATGTTCGTCAACGACAGCCTCCGAGCCATCTGTACATCCGTCGAGTACAGTGTAAATCGCGCTGCTGCTGCGCACGACACGACGTAATCCCTGAAGCACCTGCGCGAGCTTATCCTCGCCATTGTGAATCGTAACTATATAATTGAATCGAATCACAAGCCATTCTCGATTTCTGCGATAAATCTCGCGTAGTGGTCAACCACTTCGTCCCCCAACACGCTGCTGAGAATCGCCTTCATATCATGCGTAAACGAACCCGTACAAAGCACGGCATTGAGCCGATTTCGCCACAACTCAGCGTGTGTGTACAATCGCATCTCATCTTCCAGATCGCGGAGTAGATTATGCTCATTCCGTTCCTGGTAGACGATCGGCGAGCAAAACCCGACTGAAGATCCAGCCGCCCACAGGGCACGCTGAACCATGAATCCACGAAGAATGTCCGTGACCCGGTCGGACACTCCTGTAGGAAGAAACATCAACGGATAGGCATCGGGAAGCCATAGCGTCGCCTGCGAATTGAACGGGCAATACGTGCCAGAGCCGAGGACAATCGACGGGGCAGGCTCGAACCGTACCTCTTGCGAGCGAGTAAGACGAAATATTGCATCGACGTCCGGCTCCCGATCCGCAAGGAACTGCCACACTAGAGGACGTGCGGAAGCCCCTCCGACAGCCGGAGGATTCGCCTTCTCATGTATCCGCTCAAGTGGGTAGCCTCGCGGCCACACCCCGGGAGCACCGAAGTACTCGTATGCATTATACCACCCTGTCGAACCATTCACCTCTGCAGGCCGCTCCTCGGCAGAAATCACGCGCTGCAGTACTGAATGTGCGTCCGGATACGGCAGATTGTCATCATCCGTTTCAAAAATCGCGGAGGCACCTCGGCGGATTGCTACGGCATATCCAATGTTCTTTCGAATGTAGGTATTCCAGGGAAGGACGTCCGCGAGGCCTGGGACCAGCTCGCGCTGGGCTTCGGGGGAAAGATACTCAACACCATCGAAGTTCCAATCGGACGGCGTCTTACGGTCTCCCACGACGAGCACGCGCCAGTTCGGGAGACGCGCCCACTTCGCCACGGCATCTGACGGCTCGTGGATCGACGTAATCACAATGTACTGATTCACTTGCCCTTGCCTTTCCTTGCAACGAAATCGCCACTGGGCGACACTTTGTCCCCAAACGGAATGAGCGACTTTCCTTCCCACCTTAGAATAGAATATCCGAGTTCCCGCAGCAGCCTGAACGTTTCCTCCTGACTATATCCAGGAATGTGGGTGTTGAGTTCGTCAGGTGGGTTTTCGAAAATGACAGTGCACTCCGAGGCGCTAGTCAAGCATTGCTGAGCACCCAACAGCGCCCGCAACTGCCATCCCTCCACATCGATCTTGATGACGCCCAGTTCGCCAAGGCCTTCACTGATGACGATGCGGTCGATGGTGTCGACACCCACGACTTCGCCGGGACCGGCGGCTGCGAGACTCAAATAGGCGTCGCCGAATCCGGTAGGCACGCCGGCCGGCAAGCCCAATTTCGCCGTGCCCGGTTGATCCGCAACCGCGCTGCGAATCGGCTTCACAGCGGCATCATTGGCGGCGATGTTTCGCGTGAGTAGTTCAAATGAATGCGAGGACGGCTCGACAGCGACCACTCGCGCTCGCCCGTGCGTTATCCGGTTCGCGGCCAAGCTATAAACACCGGCGTTTGCGCCGATATCCAATACAACACTGTGTGCACTGAGCAGTGAAGCAAAATATCGAATCTGTAACTGTTCGAAACCTCTACCAATCCAGACAAACGGCTGCAGGAGGTAAATAACCCGGGCGATGTCTCCTCTTGGAATCATTCGCACCCGCAGGGTGCGGTCTAACCACACGTAAATCGGTTGCGGCTCTACCGATTGCAGGCGCTCCCATTTCGCGCCACGGCGTCGACGAAGATATTGCAGGCCGTCCCTCATCATGCTCCTCGAGGAAGCGCGGCGGATTGAGTCCGGAGATAACCGAACGCGGTACGCGCGGCAGGAATCGCATATAGCACGCTATGAGCAACGACGCTGCACCAGATCGCAGCCGTGGCACCAAAGCGCGGGATCAAAATCAATTTGAGCACGATAGCTACGGCAGCGGCCACTGTGAGAATTCGCAAGTGTGACCGAGCCATCACCCCGTTCATGAATGGGGCCAAGGCTCCGCCATAGCCGGCGACAATGGTCCAAGCAGCAAAGCCCAAGACCATAAGGGGGCTAATCACCAAACCGGGCGCGAGCCAATGCTCCACGATCCAGGGCGCAGCGAACAGGAGCACTAGCCCAGAACCTGCAGCCAAGGCGGTCGCCAAAATCATCGAAGCTCTTAAACTGCTTGACGCCCAACGATAATCGCCGCGGGCGCATGCCTCTGTAAAGGCCGGCCAAAGCGGCGCCGTTATATATTGTGAAATCAAGCCCAACGTAAATATTTTTTGCAAAACGGCATATTGGGCGACGTGCGTCGTGCCGATCAGTGCTCCAATGAGTAGCCCGTCGGTAGCGATGCTCAGGGTCCCGAGAACCTGGAGAATTAGATATGTGCTTCCGCTCGAAAGAAGGGCGAGCCCCGGCGCCAATTTTACCGACTTGAGCCTGAATGCGAGATCCGGCCGCGCTAGAAAGAAGATGAGCGCGTTGATAAGCGCAGCCGCCAGGCCGCCAGATACATAACCAATGACAATTCCTACAAGGCCGGCATCAATACTTACGGCTACCCACACGCCGATTACCGCTAATGCCTGACCCGCAGCAACTGACCAATACCCCCAGTAGCCACGTTGCAATCCAAGTTGCAGTTTCCGAATGGCGCCGAAAAGCATCTGCATGGCGGCCGCCCCTACCAAGACCATGACCACCACGGGGACATCTTCTGCGATGGATCCGGAACTCAATTTGAACACGGCGCGCCAATCCACTAGGACCGATAGTGGGATCGCGACGATGATGAGCAGACCAGAAATTACAGCCAGATAAGCGAGCGCGCTGGAAGCCAGCTCTCTAATCCTTGCTGAGGCATCGGGTCCGGCGCTCTGGATCGCCACCTGGTTCAGCAGGCCATTCCCTAATCCCACGTCAGCGAAAGTCAGGAGCGCAATACCGGACGTCAGCGCCATCCAGAGACCGTAGAGCTCGACGCCGAGATAGCCAAATGTAATTCGGACGACCAGGAACCCGGCCAAAGCTGTTACGAGCTTCGAAGATGCCGCGGCTCCGGTTGTTGCCAGCGATGCGCGCCAACGGCGATCGGCCAGTATCTTTGTGCTATCCAGCAGACGTATTTTCAAATGTTGGCTCCTCTTTTTCGACCCGCCTCCTCCGGTCGTCGGGAACGGTATCCGACCCGTCGGGCCCGTCAGTTACAGGATGCACGCCTTCGTGCGCTGGGCACGATAGGCCATCTCCTGCAGTTTCCGGCGCGGTGGGCGCCGGCGGTCCGACCGTGTCTGCTATACTGCAACTGCGTGCTCTCGCCCGACTGCCTTGGGCGGCGGGTAGCCCACCCGGCATCGGGAGGGCTAAAACGGGCCTGCTGCGGACTCAGGCCCGCACGGCAGCGGCGGCGAGCCGCCGGCCGATCGCCTCCGCGATCAGCGACACCTGTCCAACCAACTCCTCGAACTGCTCGGGCCACAGACTCTGCGCGCCATCCGACAGCGCGTGATCTGGATCCGGGTGCACCTCGATCATCAGCCCGTCGGCGCCGGCCGCCACGGCCGCGCGCGCCATGGGTGTGACCTTCGCGCGGATCCCGGTGCCGTGCGATGGATCCGCTATGATCGGAAGGTGCGACAGCGCCTTCACCACCGGGATCGCCGTGAGGTCCAGCAGGTTCCGAGTCTGATCGTCGAACGAGCGTATCCCCCGCTCGCACAGAATGACCTGGCCATTGCCCTCCGCCAGGATGTACTCCGCGCTGAGGAGCAGCTCCTTGATTGTCGCGGACATGCCGCGCTTGAGCAGGATCGGCTTGTTGGTCTTACCCGCCCGGCGCAGCAGCGGGTAGTTCTGCATGTTGCGGGCACCAATCTGGATGATATCCGTATATTCCGCAACCGCATCGACGGTATCCGTCTCGAGCGCTTCCGTCACGATTGCCAGCCCGGTCTCAGCGCGGGCTTTAGCGAGCAGCTCGAGCCCCTGCAGGCCAAGCACCTGCCAGGCATACGGCGAGGTGCGCGGCTTGTAGGCGCCGCCACGCAGGACTGTGGCGCCGGCGGCCTTGAGCCCGATGCGCGATGCCGATGATCTGTTCCTCGGACTCGACCGAGCACGGGCCGGCCATGAGCACGACTTCGTCACCGCCGATGCGCGTGCCATTCGGCAGCTCGATGATGGTCGGCTCGGCGCGCCACTCGCGCGAGACCTGCTTGTACGGCTGCGTGACGTGGATGACCTGAAGCACACCAGGCAGGGCCTCGAGGCGGGCGCTGTCGACCTTGCCCTCGTTGCCGATCAGACCGATGGCTACGCGCTGCTTGCCCGGTACCGGGCGCGCGTCGTAGCCCAGCTCGCGGATGGTTCCTATGACCCGGTCCACCTCGGCGGTGGACGCGGAATGACTCATGACGACCAGCATGGTCCGATTCGATAAAGAATTCCCGGGGCAAGCAAATGAAGTTATCCGTCGGCTGATTCATGTAAAGGTCGGGCGTCACACGACTTGCTGCTCGCCGGGCACGAAAACGGGGTCGGGTGAAGCGCGGCGGTAGCTGTCGCCGTCCCTGTACAGCAGTCCTCCGTCGGCCAGGTGCTCGAACGCATCGCGGATGTCACGCAGGAAAGCGTCGTCGAGTTCGCGAACGATGGACTGCGGTGTGATCCCGGCGTCGGTCTCGGAGCGCACGGACTATCACAGCGACGCGGTCATGATCCCCGACGGATCGGCTCGAACAGCGCGTCGACGACCGCGTCCGTGACGGCGCCATCGGGCAGCGGCGGCTGCGGGAACCAGAACCCGTGCCGGTCGACATGCGCACGGACGGCGGCGTCGGCCGGCATGCGCGTGATCGCGGCGCGCAGTGCGGCCGGCTCGATGCCGCGGTGCGCGTGGTCGAGGCAGAACGCGCGCAGGTGGAACGTGGTAGTGACGGCGTGCCGCTGGAGGCCTGCGACGATGGCGCGGCCGAGGTCCGCGGCACGGCTGTGCGCATCGAGCCGCAGCGGCTCGGCGCACGCGACGTGGATGCGGACCAGCCGGAACCGTCCGAGCACCAGGCGGCCGGTCCAGCGCAAGAGCGGGCACAGCCCGGCCAGTCCCCGGCCGAGATGCGACTGCGAGCGCGTCATGCCCGGGTTCACGCCTGCGCGCGTTCGGCCGCAGTCGTGGGCTGGCCGTTGCGCGCCAATCTGTCCAGACTCGACTGGTACCAGGCGTATGTCTGCCGGATTCCGTCCTCCAGTTCAATGCGCGGTGTCCATCCCAGCGCGGTCAGCCGGCTCGTGTCGAGCAGTTTCCGCGGCGTGCCATCGGGCCGGCTCACGTCCCAATCCAGCTCGCCCTCATAGCCGACCACGCGCGCAACCGCCTCGGCCAGTTCGCGGATCGCGATGTCACGGCACCAGCCGACGTTGATCAACTCCGACTCGTCGTAGGTACGCATGAGGTGCACGCATGCATCGGCGAGGTCGTCGACATGCAGGAACTCGCGGCGCGGCGTGCCGGTGCCCCACAGCGTGACGGCGGGTGCGCCGGCCTGCCTGGCCTCATGGAACCGCCGAATCAGTGCCGGCAGCACATGGCTGGTCTCGAGGTTGAAGTTGTCGTTCGGCCCGTAAAGGTTGGTCGGCATCACGCTGATGAAGCGGGAGCCGTACTGCCGGCGGTACGACTCGCACATCTTGATGCCGGCGATCTTGGCGATGGCGTACGCCTCGTTGGTCGGCTCGAGCAGGCCCGTAAGGAGGTGCTCCTCCTTCATCGGCTGCGGCGCGTGCTTCGGGTAGACGCACGAGCTGCCGAGGAACAGCAGCTTGTCCGCGCCATTGCGGTGCGCGGCGTCAATGACGTGGAGCTGGATCGCGAGGTTGTCCCGGATGAAATCCGCCGGGTACGTGTCGTTGGCGACGATGCCCCCGACCTTCGCCGCGGCGAGGAAAACGTACTGCGGCTGCTCATCCGCGAAGAATCGGTCCACTGCCGCGGCGTCCGTCAGGTCCAGCTCGGCGCGCGTCCTGAGCAGCAGCCGATCGAAGCCCTCCTCCTCGAGTCTGCGCACAGTGGCGGAGCCGACCAGGCCGCGATGCCCGGCCACGTAGACGCGGTCCGCCGGCCTCACGTCGCGGCCGCGCCGCGCAGCGATACGGCGTGTCCGGCAGCGCGCAGCGTATGCTCCTGTGCCGCCAACTCGACGTCGTGATCGACCATCATGCGGACCAGCTCATGGAAGCCGATTTTCGGCTTCCAGCCGAGCAACTCACGTGCGCGGCTGGCGTCACCCTGGAGCACGTCCACCTCCGTCGGGCGGAGGTAGCGCGGATCGAACTCGACATGCTGCTCCCAGTCGAGTCCGGCATAGCCGAACGCGGCCTCAACGAATTCCCGCACCGAGTAGCTCTCGCCGGTCGCAACCACATAGTCGCCCGGCGCGTCCTGCTGCAGCATCAGCCACATCGCCTCGACGAAGTCCCCGGCAAAGCCCCAGTCTCGGCGCGCGTCGAGGTTTCCGAGGTACAGCTTGTCCTGGAGTTCTGCCTTGATCCGACCGACGGCCCGCGTGATCTTCCGCGTGACGAACGTCTCGCCGCGCCGTGGCGACTCGTGGTTGAAGAGGATGCCATTGCAGATGAAGAGGTCGTACGCCTCGCGATAATTGATGGCGTACCAGTGCGCGGCAACCTTGCTGACGGCGTACGGGCTGCGCGGGTAGAACGGAGTATTCTCGTCCTGCGGCGCCGGCGCTGCGCCGAACATCTCCGATGAGCCGGCCTGGTAGAAACGCACGTCGTGGTCGATGCGGCGTGCGTAATCGCGCACGCACTCGAGTAGCCGCAGCGTGCCCACCGCGTCCACGTCCGCCGTGTACTCCGGCTCGTCGAAGGAAACGCGGACATGGGACTGCGCGCCGAGGTTATAGACCTCGTCCGGCTTGACCGCCTCCAGGATGCGACGCAGCACGGTGCCGTCGGAGAGGTCTCCGTAGTGCAGGAACAGCCGGGCGTCCGGCGAGTGCGGATCGACATACAGATGGTCGATCCGGTCCGTGTTGAACAGCGAGGCCCGGCGTATCACGCCGTGGACCTCGTACCCCTTCCCGCACAGAAATTCGGCCAGGTACGACCCGTCCTGGCCGGTAATGCCGGTGATCAGCGCCTTCTTCATACAGCAGGTGACTCCAGTCTAATCTCTGCGCAGCGTCATACTGCGCTGCGAGCAAGTTGGCTGCGGGTCAGGCGCCGATGCGCATGGGCCGGGTTGTGGCGCGACCGTGCAGCGTAGTCGCGGGCCGCGGCGCACCATTGTTCAACAGCGGGAACAGCTCGTAGAAGCCGTCGAGCAGTGCCTCGTCGTTCTCATCGCGCAGGGCTGCGTCCCACGCCTCGACCTGCGCCGCGACGGCGAGCGCCGGCAGCGGCGGCGTGCTCAGCACTCGGACTTTGGGGATGGACGTGAGCTGCGCGTGCTCATCCGGCGCGCTCAGCTCCTCGTGCAGCTTCTCGCCAGGCCTCAGGCCGGTGTAGACTATTCGGCCGTTGCAGTCTTTCACACCGGCCAGGCGCAGCAGGTTGAGCGCGAGGTCATTGATGCGGATGGGATCACCCATCTCGAGCATGGCAATGTGCCCGCGGAACTGATCGAGCAACGATGCCTGCAGGATGAGCTGCACGGCCTCGGGTATGGTCATGAAATAGCGGGTCGTATCCGGATCCGTGACCGTCAACGGCAGGCCGTTCGCCAGCTGACGCTTGAAGATCGGGATCACGCTGCCATTGCTGCCGAGCACGTTGCCGAAGCGGACGGCACCGTAGGTAGTGCCAGTGAAGCGGTGCTGCAGATCGAGGATGATCAGCTCGGCCATCCGTTTGGTTGCGCCCATGACATTGCTCGGACGGACCGCCTTGTCGGTGCTGACGAGCACGAACTTGCCGACATTGTAGCGGCCGGCGGCTTCCGCGACTCGCCAGGTTCCAATGACGTTGTTGCGAATGGCCTCGCGCGCGTTCGACTCCATCATCGGCACGTGCTTGTATGCGGCAGCGTGGAACACGCGGTCCGGCGAGTATGTGCGGAACACGCGCTCGATGCCCGGCGTATCCGTAATGTCCGCCACGATCGGCTCGATGTGCAGGCGCGGGTGCCGCGCGCGCAGCTCGAGCTCGAGGTAGAAGAGCTCGGTCTCGGCCTGGTCGAGCAGCAGCAGCCGACCCGGCTCGTGCAGCGCGACCTGACGCGACAGCTCGGAGCCGATGGAGCCCGCTGCGCCTGTGATGAGGACCGTGCCGCCGTGCAGGTCGTTGGCCAGCTCCGGCAGCTCCAGCTCGATGGGATCGCGGCCGAGGAGGTCCTCGATCTCCACGTCCCGCAGCTGGTTCAGGCTGACGTCGCCGGCCAGCACCTCGGCAATGCCGGGCAGCACCTTGTATGGCAGGGCGGTCGCCTCGCAGATGGCGACGATCCGGCGCAGGTCCTCCGGCGACGCGGACGGCACCGCGATGATCAGCTCCTCGGCATGAACGTGCCGGGCGATCCGGGCGAGGTCCGCGGTCGCACCGATCACGTCGATGCCCTGCACCATGGCGCCCCACATGGCCGGATCGTCATCGACGAATCCGACGGGAGTGTACACAGTGCGGCCGCGCAGCATCTCCCGCGCCAGCACGTTGCCGGAGTCGCCGGCGCCAATGATGATGACGCGACGCTGCTCGTGCGAGCCACCGTTGCGGCGGATGTGCTCGAACGCCAGACGGTAGCCGAGCCACAGGCCGGCGGTCGCGAAGCAGGTCAGCACGCCCTCGATCCCGATGATCGATAGGGGCACCGCTGATTCGGCCGGCAGGATCACATCGAACAGCAGGTAGAATGCGAAGGTGCCGAGCAGCGTTCCTCCAGCCAGCCGGACGGCGTCGCCGGTGCTGGCGTACCGCCACCGCTCCCGCGTTATACGGAATACGCGGAACGCGGCCATTCGGATCAGGATCAGCGGCAGCACCGTCGCCGCGAACAGGGCCGAGTACTCGGGCGGCACGGCGAACTCGAAACGCAACAGGAACGCGCCCGCGTACGCCAGTGCAGTGATGCACGCGTAAACGAGCACGGCGAGGGCGCGGCGGTGGCTCTGAAGGGCAATGACCAGTCGACCGACCCGGCCGATCATGGGTTCCTCTGGCAAGACTGCAAGCCCGGCTTGAACAGACGTTCCTCCACTGCAGGCGGACTCGAAACGCCCGCCGTACCTGCTGATTCACTGTCGCCCCGACAGTCCGGAGCGCTCCAGCGGCCCTGCCGGACGCAGAAAACGTACCCCGGTAGAGTCACAGTGTAAAGATCCGTGCCCTTACGACGCGGTCAGCGACGCGGATCACGAACTGGTGTAGATGTGGCCCGGGACGTCCGCGGGCAGCACCACCCTGCCCTGCCCGACCGAGTCACCGGCGAGGCCTGCGGACGCGAACAGCACACGGTACGCGTCAGCGTTCCGCCGGCGCCCCGCCGTCCACTCGTCGAGGTACCGCAGCTTCGCCAGCAGCACCGCGGCCTGGAGCGCGTCGAGCTGCGCGAGCACGGGTGCGATCTTCATGAAGTTCGGCCGCGCACCCGCGACCAGGAGGACCTTCACCGTTGCGCCGGCACGACGACCGCGGCGATGCTCGCGACGACATGCGCGAGCTGCGCGTGCGTCAGCTCGGGGTAGATCGGCAGAGCGAGCGTCTCGCGCGCCGCCTGCTCCGCATGAGGGAACGCGCCCTCGCCGTGGCCGAGACCGGCGAAGCACTCGAGCCTGTGCATTGGCACCGGATAGTAGATCTCGCTGCCCACGCCGCGTGCAGCCAGCTGCGCGCGCAGGGCATCGCGGTGCGACGTCCGGATCACGAACTGGTTGTAGATGTGGCCGGGCGTGTCGTCGGGCAGGACGACGGCGCCGTCGTCCAGACCGCCGCCGGTCAGCCCCGCCGCGGCGAACAGCTCGCGGTAGAGGTCGGCGTTGCGGCGGCGAGCGGCAGTCCACGTGTCGAGACTGCGCAGCTTCACGCGCAGCACGGCCGCCTGCAGCGCGTCCAGCCGGAAGTTGCCGCCGACGATCGCGTGGTGGTACTTCGGCTCCATGCCGTGCATGCGCAGCATCTTCAGCCGGCGAGCGGTGTCGGCGTCCTGCGTGACGGTCATGCCGCCATCGCCGAAGCCGCCCAGGTTCTTGCTGGGGAAGAACGAGAAGCAGCCCATGTCGCCTATGGCGCCCGCCTTCCGACCCTGCCCGTCGAACGCGCCGATCGCCTGCGCGGCGTCCTCGATGACCGGCACGCCGCGTGCCCGCGCGGTCGCCATGATCCCGTCCATGTCGGCCATCCGGCCATACAGGTGCACCGGGATGATCGCCTTCGTGCGGGCGGTCATGGCGCTGGCGATGAGCGCTGCGTCGATGTTGAACGTGGCCGGGTCGATGTCGACGAACACCGGCGTCGCGCCGAGCCGCGCGATCACGCCGACCGTCGCGAAGAAGGTGTAGGGCGTGGTGATGACCTCATCGCCCGGCCCGATCTCCAGTGCCATCAGTGCGGCGAGCAGCGCGTCGGTACCGCTCGACATGCCGACGCCGTATGCGACGCCCGTATACGCCGCGATCTCGTCCTCGAGCGCGCCGACCTCGGGGCCGAGGATGAAGTGCTGGGAATCCATTACGCCGGCCATGGCCGCGTCGATCTCCTCCTTCAGCGAACGATACTGGGTCTTAAGGTCGAGCAGCGGTACCTGCATTGAGCCCATGCCTCAGAGGTTCAGTTCAGCCAGACGCGGCGCGCGGCGGTCCTTCGCCGATACGGTCGCCGGCGGTTCCGGCCAGGCAATGCCGACATCGGGGTCGTTCCACGCCAGCGCGCCATCCGACGCGGCGTCGTAGACGTCGGAGCAGTCGTAATGCACCAGCGCCTCGTCCGACTGCACGAGGAAGCCGTGCGCGAAGCCGGCGGGAATGTACAACTGCAGACGGTTCTCCGCCGAGAGCTCCTGCCCGAACCACCGCCCGCGCGTCGCCGATCCGGGCCGGATGTCCACCGCGACGTCGAAGATGCGGCCGAGCAGCACCGTAACCAGCTTGGCCTGCGCGCGCGGGTGCTGGAAGTGCATGCCGCGCAGCACACCGCGTCCGGACCGGCTGACATTGCTCTGCACGAACAGTGTGTCGATGCCTGCGGCGCGGTAGCGCTCCGCGTTCCACAGCTCCGCGAACCAGCCGCGGTCATCGGCGAACCGGTCCGTGCCGATCAGCAGCACGCCCGGCAGCGAGGTCTCTTCGATTTTCATCGGCGGGAAGATGCGGCGGGCGGCGGGCTGTGGCAAACGGGCGAATTGCGGGAACGGCTGGAACGGCGGGGAGCGGAGAAACGGTGGCGGGACTGCGGGAACTGCGGGAACTGCGGGCCCGCCGTTCCCGCCTTTGTGGCACCGTT